>JACERV010000026.1 GCA_013911065.1 Ruminococcus sp.
GGCAATACACTCCTTCAAATAGTTAAAGCTATAGGTCTTTATAAAAAGTCCACAGTGTCACTATTGATTATAACAAAGTTGAAAAGAAAGGAGAGTATGGTGTGGAACTAACTACATCATACAAGGTCTATATGGCAGAGGCAAGACGTAAAACAACCATTGAAGAACGTAAAGAAATTGTAGAATACTGTCTTAAACACAACCGAGATTATAAAGAAACTTCAAGTATTTATGCTGTTTCTTATAGTCAAGTTTATTCTTGGGTGAAAAAATATGAGGCTTATGGAGAAGAAAGCTTATCAGATAAACGTGGTCGTCACAAAACTGATGATGAGGTAGATGAATTAGAACTTTTACGACGAGAGAATCTCAGGCTTAAACGCCAGCTTGAGGAAAAGGATATGGTAGTAGAATTATTAAAAAAAGTGAAGGAATTCGAAAGGATGTGAGACTTGGAAAACTGCGCTACGAGCCTAAATATTTAGCTATTAGGCATTTCCATGAAACAAAAAATTGGAGTATTGAATGGATGTGTAAACAGCTTGAAATATCTAGAGCTGCTTATTATAAATGGTTGTACCGTGAACCTCCGGAACAGGAGTTAGAAAATATGAAGCTGGCAGAACTTATTATAGAATACGATGAACGCTTTAGTCATATCTTAGGCTATCGCAGAATGACTTCATGGATTAACCACTTCAATCATACTAACTGTAGTAAAAATAAAGTTCATAGGGTTATGAAGAAGTGTGGCATTCATTCTGTAATCAGAAGGAAAAAGAGAAAATATAACTCTTCTACTCCTGAGATAATAACTGAGAATAAGCTTAGTAGAGATTTTTATGCAACTGCTCCAAATCAGAAGTGGGTTACAGATGTAACCGAGTTTAAAATTCCGGGCGAAAAGAAGAAACTGTATCTAAGTGCCATCCTTGATTTATACGATAGATATCCGATTTCATATGTTATTAGCTGCCGTAACGATAATAATCTAATATTTAAAACTTTTGATAAAGCAATTGCCTCTAATCCAGATGCAAAACCCGTCTTTCATAGCCATAGAGGCTTCCAATATACAAGTAAAGTTTTTCAAAAGAGACTTAAGGAACAGGAAATGGAACAATCAATGTCCAGGGTTGGCCATTGTATTGATAATGGTCCTACAGAAGGCTTTTGGGGGATTATTAAAACAGAAATGTATCAAATGTATGAAATCACTGACGAAGCATCAATGAGACATGCAATACAGGATTATATAAAGTTTTACAGTGAAGAACGACCTCAAGATAGATATCATTGTAAGACACCTCTGGAAGTAAGAACAGAAGCATTATCATCGAAGAAACCGAAGGAATATCCTATTCCTGAAAACAAACGGATAGAGAAATATAAAGAAAAATGGTGTGCGTAGAAAAACGGCCACAAAAATCGTGCGACCGTTCATCAGCACCTAATTTAGATATTTAACATGTCTACTTGACAGGGGGCATATCATTTCGTAGTTAGTAGTTCTTTGGCCTCTTTTCAGTGTTAAATTGAAATTAACGATATTAATTAACTATATCTCTGTTCATATATTTCTTTTGGTATTGGAATAATGCAAAAAGGATGTCCTGATATGTCTATCATTACTTTCCAACTATTTGAAAATTGGCTTTCTGACATTTTAGCTCCACACCTAATTGCGTGTTCTATTTTACTTTCAAATTCATCCGTACTAACATAAAAATCCAAATGTATCATTTGTTGTTGTTCTGTTTTATTTGATGGCCATTTTGGTTTTCTATAATCAGGATTTTCTTGAAATACCAAAGGTGTCTCACTATAATCATCTTTTATCACAGTTATCCATTTTTCTCCTTCATTAATTTGGCTACTTTTAGTCCATCCTAATAGTCTTGCATAAAAATCAGACAATTCTTCAATGTTATCACTATCTAATACTATTGCACCTAATCTCATGATGATTTCTCCTTGTCAACAAATTGAAATTTATACATTTAGGATACAGCAATCTCTACTAACTATCAATATTAAATTGTCAATGTACAATAGGTTAACTAAATTCTAATTCAGTAAAAAATGGACTATTTATTTTGTTCGCGACCATTTTCGCGGCAAACTTTCTCCTCCCATTCTTCCCAATACAAAATCCTTTTCCGACATGGCTTTTTTCAGATTTTCTTTCCACTCTCTCAAACCCCAGTATTTTTAAGGATTTTTAAGCACAAAAAAACACCGTCCCCGACGCTCCAACTCGTCAAAAACAGTGCCTTGAGTACGCGATTGGGGGTTCGAACCCCAGACACCCTGATTAAGAGTCAGGTGCTCTACCAACTGAGCTAATCGCGCATACGCTTTTATTCAATTAACGTTGTCTCTAAATAAGTAACGCAAGTAATACTATAAATCATACAACCAAAAATTGCAAGCGTTTTTTTACAAATTTTTTAACAATTTTTTACTTTTATAAACATTTTAAAAACAAATAACTTCGGAGCTTCTTTCGGGAAAGATTTTTCAAAAAGGGAACTGCCTTCTATCAAGACAGTTCCCTTTATCTATCTATGTCTTAATCATATCCACTAATACATTCTTACTCAGAATCCCACTGGCCGCAGCTACAGGTTTTCCCCATTTGAAAACGACAAATGTGGGGACTACCCCAATACCAATTTCTGCTGCCAGGGCTTTATTATCGTCAATATTAATTTGGCATACCTTAACCCTGCCGTCATACTCGTCAGCAAGTTCATCCAGGATACTCTCCATCATAGCACACTTCCTGCACCATGCGGCATAAAATTCAACCAATACGGGCGTTTTCGATTTCAGAACCTCCTGTGGATAACTTTTCGCAGTCACTTTGATTTTCATAGCAAACACCACATTTCTTCTTAAACTCTATTTGCCACAGCGGCTCCCATTATTCAAAATTTCACACACTTCTACAAAAGAACGTTTCAGGCACATTAATTTGCGGTTCAAGTCCGGCCTGCAGTACATCTTACGGCAGACATAATCTTTCCAGCTTCTTCTTCTCATCCATACCCCTATCCGCCTGAGACGCTGTACCAGGCTTCATCTACTCATAGTTATATTATGATAGATATGAGAAAATGTGACTCCTCTATTTTCGAATCGCAATCATCTTATTAATAGGATTTCCCTTTGAAGAAAATTTCTCCTCATATTCCGTCCTCACATTGTCTCTGTTAAGCGTTTCGTGATGATGCAGGTCATATGTGTATTTGCTGATTGTCCATCCTGCCTCCTTCGCCTGTCCCAGAGAGAAATTAAACAGCTCTGTATTATCTGTTTTAAATTCAATCTGCCCGCAAGGCTCCAGAACCTCCTCATAGCGCGCCAGAAATTCCTTGGAAGTCAGCCGCCGCTTTGCATGACGTGCCTTAGGCCACGGGTCCGAAAAATTCAGGTAAATCCGTTCTACCTCATTATGTGAAAAGACATCCCCGATATTTTGAGCATCCATACAGACAAAACGTACATTTTTCAATTCCTTGAACTCTTCCGTATCAAATTTTTCTACAGCCCGCAGCAAGACACTGGAATATCTTTCTATTCCTATATAATTAATATCCGGATGCATAAGAGCCATATTTAATATGAAGCCTCCCTTTCCCATGCCAATCTCAATGTGTATGGGATTTTTATTACTAAACACCTGTCTCCAGCATCCTCTTTGAGCCTCAGGCCTTTTAATCACTGCAGGATGGGTCTGGATTGTCCCTTCTGCACGTGGAATATTTCTTAATCTCATATTTATTACTCCTTTTTATTTCTCTCCCCAAATTATGTTTTATGGTAAGTATAATACAGATTAGTTAAAAATCAATCCTCTTCTTGTGAAAAATCAAAATTTTTTCAATTTTTTTGTTTTAAAAATAAGTCCGGTCTAAACCGGTCGAAATAACGTCCTGTACTCACCTTGCTTTTTTTCCGAAATGGTGTATGATTAAAACAACTACTAATAACAAACTACGGGAGGCTTACTATGGACTCTATTGTGAAGAGGTTATCAGAAATAGAATCTGCTGCCGCTGCCATTGTGAACCATGCAGAAGCGCAGAAGGCGGCCCTGGATGAGGAGTACCAGGAGGCACGCCGCAAGTTTGATAAAAAACTGGAAGCAAAAACACAGGACAGAATTGCAAAAATACGGGATGAATTAGAGCGCAGCAAGGCAAAACTTATTGCAAGTCAGGCCGGAACGAACAATGATTTTATCACAGCTCTACAAAAGGAATATAATGAAAAGCATACGGATTATGCTCAGGAAATCCTAAAACGGATTACAGAGGTGTAGCCTATGGGAAATCTGCTTGTTTACAGTGGAATTGTGACTAAAATCCGCGCTATGGAAGCCCGGCTTTTAAAACTGGAGCAATTTGAGGAGATTGCAGGTCTTCACAGTGTACCAGAAGTGTTTACCTATCTGAAGGAGAACTCTTCCTATGCTGATGTTTTAGAGGCAATTGACGAAACAAGGCTTCACCGCGGCGATATCGAAAAGATTTTAATCCAATCCTTATATCTGGATTATCAGAAAATTTTTGCCTTTTGCAACCTGGAACAGCGAAAATTTTTAAAAGTTTATATGAAGCGCTACGAAATTGATTTGATCAATTATTGTTTTCGCATTGTAATTAATCATTATGACCAACCCTTTGATTTAGACTATAAAAAACCTTTCTTTGACAAGTATTCCAACATTTCTATTGAGAAGCTGATTACATCAAAAACAACGGATGAACTTGTTGAAAACCTGAAAGGTACAGAATACCACTCACCATTGAAGAAGCTTAAGGACAGCCACCCGGTCACCCTATTTGATTATGACCTGACTCTGGATTTGTATTATTTTTCTTCTATATGGAAAAGCAGAAAAAAGATGCTAAAAAAGAAGGAATTAGAAATTTTTACCCGTGACTGCGGTTCGAAGATTGATTTGCTGAACCTAGAATGGATATATAGGGCGAAAAAGTACTATGATATGGTACCGGCAGACATTTATTCTCTTCTTATTCCTATACACTACAAGATTTCTACGACTTTAATTAAGGAGCTTGTAGAATCATCTAATATAGAAGAATTTTATTTGTCGATGCAGAAAACATCCTATTCCCGTCACTATGATTTTGAGCAAAACCTAACAATTGAACAGATGTATACAAACTGCCTGCATCACCTTTATACCATAGACAGAAGGCGCAACCCCTATTCCATTGCCACAATTAATACCTATTTATTCCTGAAAGAAGAAGAGCTCAGAAAGCTGACGACCGCTATAGAATGTATCCGTTACAGTCTTACACCCAGCGAAACGTTAGCGTACGTTGGAGGTATAACGCAATGATTGTTAAAATGAAATTCATTAACATCTCTGGCCCTCGGAACGACATAGACCGGGTAACAGATCTTTACTTGTCTCGCTATGAAATCCAGTTGGAGTCAGCCCTCTCCGAACTGAAGACAATTGATGATCTGAGACCTTTCGTAGAAATAAATCCGTACCGGGATGCTTTGAATAAGGCTATACTATTTGTAGACTATCTGCAGAATCCAGAAGATATTATACCAGATGATTCCCTTGGCTTGAATGATATGTTTGAGGTTATACGAAAAGCAAATGAAAGCTATATGGAATTACAGGAAAAGAAAGAGGAACACAAGAAGAAAATTGACAGTCTGAGAAAAAAACAGCAGATTATTTCTCCTTTCCGCCCTATCGACTGTGAGTTAGGACAAGTCTTGAACTATAAGTATATCGCATACCGGTTTGGACGGATTGCGGTAGAATATTACAACAAGATGAACAAGTACCTGATGGATGGACTCAGTGCTATTTTTGTGGAGGGAGAGCGGGATGAAAGTTATGTGTACGGAGCATATTTTGTATCTCCGGGAGAATCCCAAAAGGTAGATGCCGTGTTCCGTTCCCTTCATTTTGAAACAATACGGCTGTCTGACGAATTTCGCAAGACTCCTGCTGAAGAGTATCATAGGCTGGTCCGGGAGATTTACAATGTGACTCAGAAAGTTGAAGAACTGGACAAAGCGGCAGGCAAAATGCTCCTTACACATGCATCTCAGCTCATTGCCGCAAGAAACCGCCTGGAAGAGCTTGCTAATAACTTTGATGTCCGTAAAATGGCAGCCAGGGTTGAAAACCAAAAGGAAGATTACTATATTTTGTGCGGCTGGATGTCAGAAAAGGACATTGAGATGTTTTTGCTGGAAGTAGAAAATGATGACAAAGTTTTTGTAGTTGTAGAGGATATTCCCAATACTTATTTTAGTGAACCTCCCACAAAATTAAAAAATCCAGGGATTTTTAAGCCCTTTGAAATGTTTATCGAGATGTATGGCCTGCCCTCTCATAATGAGATGGATCCCACCATATTTGTGGGCCTGACTTATTCCTTTATATTTGGAGTTATGTTTGGAGATGTGGGGCAAGGACTTTTGCTTCTTATCGGCGGCGGATTAATCTATTGCTTCAAGAAAATTCCTCTGGCAGGAATTATCGCAACAACCGGTATTTTTTCTATGATTTTTGGGTTTATGTTTGGCAGTGTGTTTGGGTTTGAAAATGTCATTCCCCCATTGTGGCTAAGACCTATTGATAATATGACCATGCTGCCGTTTATCGGGAAATTAAATACTGTTTTCATTGTATCGGTAGCTTTTGGTATGGGCATCATTCTAATTGCAATGCTCCTGCACATTATCAATGCCATCCGGGCACACGATACAGAAAATATCTGGTTCGATTCCAATGGAATTGCCGGATTCATATTTTATCTTTCTGCCGTAGTTACCATTGTGTTATTCATGACAGGCCATAAACTCCCAGGAGGAATTGTAATGGCTGTTATGTTTGGTTTACCACTTTTGTTTATTTTATTTAAAGAGCCAATCACAAGGAAACTTCAGAAACGTGCAGATACAATGGAAGGAAGTGCGGGCATGTTTCTCATACAAGGTTTTTTTGAATTGTTTGAGACACTTTTGAGTTACTTTTCCAACACACTCTCTTTCGTTCGTATTGGCGCTTTTGCTGTCAGCCATACTGCCATTATGGAAGTGGTGCTGCTCCTGGCTGGTGCAGAAAGCGGCTCTCCGAACTGGGCCGGCGTTATACTGGGTAATCTGTTCGTATGTGGGTTTGAAGGGCTGATTGTGGGAATCCAAGTGCTCCGTCTGGAATATTATGAGATGTTCAGCCGCTTTTACAAAGGAGGAGGCAGAGCTTTTGAGCCATATACTAAGAAAACGAAAAAAGCAATGAGAAAGTAGGGAGGACTTTAATTATGACTTTAGCAACAAAAAGTATTTTTATTGCAGCTTTAATTTTAAGCATTATCATTCCATTTGGGTACTATTTAATTGGAGAAAAGAATAAAAAACGTTACAAAAAAACCATTGGTGTAAATGTATTTTTCTTCTTTAGCTCTCTTGTTATTGCGTCTATTATGATGCTGGGCGGTGAAGTACAGGCAGCCGATGCTGCCGCTGCCGCTTCTACTGCAACAGGACTTGGCTATCTCGCTGCCGCTCTGGTTACCGGTTTATCCTGTATCGGCGGAGGTATTGCCGTGGCAAGCGCTTCCAGTGCCGCTCTTGGAGCACTCACTGAGGATTCCAGCGTACTCGGTAAATCCCTCATTTTCGTAGGTCTTGCAGAAGGTGTCTGCCTGTATGGATTAATCATCTCCTTCATGATCTTAGGAAAGTTATAATATGAAAATGTATTTAATCAGTGATAATGTTGACACTTACACAGGAATGCGTCTTGCAGGGATAGAAGGTATCGTGGTTCATGAGCGGGAAGAGCTTCATGAAGCCCTTCAGAAAGTCCTGCAGGATAAAAGCATAGGCATTGTTCTCCTCACAGAAAAATTTGGACAGGAATTTCCTGATGTTATCAATGAATTCCGCCTGGAGCGAAAAATGCCCCTTCTTATTGAGATTCCTGACAGACACGGAACCGGACGTAAAAAAGACTTTATCACATCTTATATTACTGAAGCCATAGGGTTAAAACTGTAGCAAAAAGCAACTGTTCATGGTTCTGAACAGATACAGTGAAAAATATAAAAGGAGGTACCCCTCTTGACTCTGGAAGAAAAAATTGCACGCCTGCGGACCACCTCTATGAAAGAGGCGAGAGCCGAAGGGAATGCCATCATTGACAACTACCGGGAGGCGTTACAAAAAGTATTGGAGGATCATAAGGAAGAAGCTCTGCGCCAGTCCGAAACCCGGATCAAGGCTGAAACGGTCAGTGCCAGACAGAAATTAAATCAGGCACAGGCTCGTTCACAGCTTGAATTAAAGCGGATACAATGGAAGGTGCGGCAGGATTTAAAGGACAAAGTCTTTGAAGAAGCTTCTGCTTTAATACAGGATTTTATGAAAACAGAAGCATACACGGACTATCTTACAAAATGCATTCGTAAAGCGGCCGCTTTTGCCGGGGAAGATTCTATGGTAATTTACATCAACCCCTCCGATGAGGGGCTTCTTTCTAAACTGGAGGAAGCTTCCGGAGTAAAGCTCACGGTCAGTGAAGAAGATTTTATAGGCGGTATCCGTACTGTCATACGAAGCCGCAATGTTTTAATAGATGATTCCTTTAAAACAGCTCTTAGAAATGAATACGACAAGTTCTTTTTTTTAGGAGGTGGCTGCATTGGTTAATACTGGAACTATATATGGAATCAATGGTCCCATCATTTATATACAAGGTAACACGGGCTTTCGAATGTCAGAAATGGTACATGTTGGAAAAGAAAAGCTTATAGGCGAAGTAATTGCCCTGGATAAAGATTTAACTACAGTACAAGTTTATGAAGAGACAACAGGACTGTATCCCGGCGAAGAGGTTATTGCAACAGGAAACCCTGTTTCTGTAACTCTTGCACCTGGTATTTTGAATAATATTTTTGATGGTATCGAACGTCCTCTGGAAAAAATTTCAGAGACAAGCGGCGCATTTATTTCCCGGGGTATCAGTGTCGACTCCCTGAACCAGGAAAAAAAATGGCAGACTCACATTACCGTATCAAAAGGGGATTATTTAAATGGAGGAGATATTATTGCAGAGGTTCCGGAAACGAATGCCATTGTGCATAAATGCATGGTTCCCCCCTTTTTAGAAGGTACCGTTGTAGATGCGGTGGAAGACGGTGAGTATACAATTGATGAAACACTCATTACGCTGGAGCTCTCGGATGGCACCCGAAAAAACCTGACCATGACACAGTACTGGCCCATACGGGTAGCCCGCCCGGTCCGTCAGCGTTTTTCCGCCTCCACTCCGCTGATTACCGGACAACGTATCATTGACACCATGTTCCCCATTGCAAAAGGCGGAACTGCTGCTGTTCCCGGGGGATTTGGAACCGGAAAAACAATGACACAGCACCAGATTGCAAAATGGTCTGACTCGGACATTATTATTTATATTGGCTGCGGGGAGCGTGGAAATGAGATGACCCAGGTTTTGGAGGAATTTGGAAGCCTCACAGACCCGAAAACCGGAAATCCTCTTATGGATAGAACTGTTCTTATTGCCAACACATCCAATATGCCTGTAGCTGCCCGGGAGGCCAGTATTTATACCGGTCTGACACTGGCTGAATACTATCGGGATATGGGATATGATGTGGCTATTATGGCGGATTCTACCTCCCGATGGGCAGAGGCGCTGCGCGAATTATCCGGACGTTTGGAAGAGATGCCTGCGGAAGAAGGCTTTCCTGCATATCTTGCATCCAGGCTTTCCACATTTTACGAAAGAGCTGGTATGATGCATAATCTAAACGATACAGAAGGCTCTGTTACAATCATCGGTGCAGTATCTCCCCAGGGCGGTGACTTTTCCGAGCCTGTCACTCAAAACACCAAGCGTTTTGTGCGCTGTTTTTGGGGGCTGGACAAGAGCCTGGCATACGCAAGGCACTTTCCGGCAATCCACTGGCTGACCAGTTACAGCGAATATTTGGGTGATTTGGCTTTTTGGTATCACGACCACGTTTCTCCCAAATTTGTAGATTACAGAAACCGCTTAATGGCACTTCTGAATCAGGAAAGCAGTCTTTTGGAAATTGTAAAGCTGATAGGGAGTGACGTATTACCTGATGACCAAAAACTGGTACTTGAAATTTCCCGGGTTATCCGCCTTGGATTTCTGCAGCAAAACGCCTTCCACAAGGATGATACCTGCGTGTCTATGGAAAAGCAGTTTCTTATGATGGACATTATTTTATATCTTTATAAACAATCTCGTGCTCTTGTAACAATGGGACATCCCATGTCCGTGCTGAAATCAGAAAATATTTTTGAGCGAGTCATTGCTATCAAATACGATGTGCCCAATGACAGGCTGGAGATGTTTACTCAGTACAGACGTGATATTGATACCTTTTATCAGAGGGTACTGGAAAAGAATGCGTAAGGAGGGATTACAAGCTCATGTCAATAGAATATTTGGGACTCAGTAGTATCAACGGCCCTCTGGTCGCATTGGAGGGTGTACAGGATGCCTTCTTTAACGAACTGGTAGAATTTGTCGTAGGCGGCACAGAACGTAAAATCGGACGTATTGTAGAGATTTATGAAGACAAAGCAATCATACAGGTATTTGAGGGCTCGGAAAACATGTCCCTGAAAAATACCCATACACGCCTTACCGGGCATCCTATGGAAATTGCCCTTTCACCGGATATGCTGGGACGGACTTTCAATGGCATCGGACATCCCATCGATGACCTGGGGCAGATTACCTCCACATTAAAAAGAGACGTAAATGGCCTGCCTCTAAATCCGGTTATGCGGGAATATCCCCGAAATTATATCAACACCGGTATTTCCGCTATAGACGGCCTGACAACCTTAATCCGGGGACAAAAACTCCCCATTTTTTCTGGTAACGGACTTCCTCACGACCAACTGGCAGCTCAAATCGTAAAACAAGCTTCCCTGGGAGGCGATTCGGAAGAACAATTTGCCATTGTATTCGCGGCTATGGGCGTCAAACATGACGTAGCAGACTTTTTCCGCCGTACATTCGAAGAAAACGGAGTTTCCGACCATGTAGCCATGTTCCTGAATCTGGCAAATGATCCGGTGGTGGAGCGTCTGATAACGCCAAAAGTAGCCCTCACGGCGGCAGAATACCTAGCCTTCGATCAGAACATGCATATCCTGGTTATCCTCACCGATATGACATCCTTTGCCGAGGCCATGCGTGAAGTATCCTCATCCAAAGGAGAGATTCCCAGCCGTAAAGGCTTTCCCGGATACTTATACAGTGAACTTGCAGCCATATACGAGCGTGCAGGCATCGTACACGGTGCAGGCGGCTCCGTGACCCAGCTTCCAATTCTGACCATGCCCAACGATGATATCACCCACCCAATCCCCGATTTAACGGGGTACATTACCGAAGGTCAAATTGTGCTGGAACGAGAACTACACGGGCAGGCCATCTACCCGCCAATCAACATCCTCCCCTCCCTCTCCCGCCTCATGAAAGACGGCATCGGAGAAGGCTATACCCGGGAAGACCATCAGGATTTAGCAAACCAGCTTTTCTCTGCCTACGCAAAAGTAGGAGATGCCAGAAACCTGGCATCCGTTATTGGCGAAGACGAACTTTCTCCCATCGATAAAAAATACCTGGAATTCGGAAGATCTTTCGAAGAGAAATACATCGGACAGGGGAAAAACGAAAACCGCAGCATGGAAGAAACATTAAACCTGGGATGGGAACTCCTCAGGCTGCTGCCCAAAGAAGAACTTGACCGCGTAGATACGAAAATACTCGATAAGTATTACAACGCAAAAGAGGACGCATAGAAGGGGACGCACAAAAGGGGAACACCCAAAAAGGGACAGACCCTTTTGAAAGGGGACTGTCCCCTTTGCAACCCGTTTTCAGAATATTCTGAAATCTGTATTTGAAAAGGAGGAACTGAATGGATCCGCGTACTTTCCCTACCAAAGGAAATCTCATACTTGCCAAGAATTCTCTTGCGCTTGCCAGGCAGGGCTATGACCTGATGGACCGAAAAAGAAATATCCTGATTCGGGAACTGATGAATTTAATTGATGAAGCCCGCGATATCCAGAATGAGATAGACAACACATTTACTTATGCTTACCGCTGCCTGCAGAGCGCGAACATTGAACATGGTATTAGTATGGTGGCGCAGCTTGCTTATACTATGCCTATCGAGAACTCCATCACAATACAAACCCGCAGCATTATGGGCACTGAGATTCCTCATGTGAAATATACTCCTGGAAATAATACTCCTACCTATTCCTTTCATACAACGAGGGAATCTATAGATGTTGCCGTACAGGCTTTCCGCAAAGTAAAAGACTTGACTGTGAAGCTTTCCATGGTGGAAAATGCTGCCTACCGCCTGGCTGCTAATGTAAAAAAGACACAAAAACGTGCAAACGCCCTGCAAAATATTACAATTCCCAAATACTCCCAGCTTGTATATGATATTACAAATGCGCTGGAGGAGAAAGACAGAGAGGAATTTACACGTCTGAAAGTAATCAAACGTATGAAGGAAAAAAGAGGGGCCTGAGAAAATGAAAACAGCAGTTATTCAGTTAATTCTAAATTTACCGAGGTGACTTATGAGCAACATCTATGATGACAGACAATTTTTTGATGAATATGCGAAAATGTCAAGAAGCATGCAAGGCTTATCTGGCGCAGGGGAATGGCATCAGCTCAAGCCCCTGTTTCCGGACTTGAGCGGTAAACGGGTACTTGATTTGGGGTGTGGTTACGGCTGGCACTGTAAATACGCCGTTGAATGTGGTGCAGAGCAGGTGCTGGGCATCGACCTAAGTGAGAAAATGATCCATGCAGCAAAAGATAAAAATATGGATCACAAGATTACGTATCAGGTCTGCGGAGTAGATGACTATGATTATCCCATGGATTCCTATGACTGTGTAATTTCCAATCTAGTGCTTCACTACATTGCGGACATCGCTGCAATTTTCAGAAATATATACCGGACGCTGGGAGCAAACGGCGTTTTTCTTCTCAACATAGAACATCCTGTCTTCACAGCAGGTGTGAATCAGGACTGGATTTACGATTCAGACGGAAAACCACAATATTGGCCTGTGGATAACTACTTCTATCCCGGAGAGCGGGTCACACATTTTCTTGGACAATCTGTCACAAAACAACATCATACTCTGTCACAGATACTGATGGGACTAATAAATGCCGGATTCCATCTGGAAGCGGTAGAAGAAGCAGTTCCCAGCGCCGGCATGATGGACATCCCAGGTATGCCGGATGAAATGCGCCGCCCGATGATGCTATTAATTAAGGCTGTAAAGTAGGAACTTTTATTGATTCGCAGCCCTTTTGCCCAATACCGGGCAGCCTTGGAGCAAGGGCTATTTACGACGATCTGGGGTGCCGCTTCTTTATTGAGGAGGTTATTAAATTGAATATATTTATTTGGTTCATGCTTATCTCAACGGCAGCCTCTGTCATACTTCTGATATACTCCGTTGCAAGTCACAATTCTGAACGGTCATTTTTTCTAATCTTCACTTCCATCTGTGGCTTTTTGTACACCTTAGGCTACCTTTTGGAAATCATTTCCCCTACACTGGAATCCGCCTTTATAGGGGTTCGGGTTCAAAAAATGGGCTCCCTGCTCATTGTTCCCCTGCATTATCTTTTTGTACGGGATGTTTATGGAAAAAAGCGGTTCAGTATGCGCGCACACTGCCTTCTGTTTGCCCTGCCCGTTTTTAATCTCTTTACTGCCCAGGCATTTTCGCTGGTGCGGCTGCATTATACATCTATTGAATATTTTCACAGTGGTTTGATTGCCAACTGCCACGGATATCCGGGTGTGGTAAATTATATAGCCATTGTTTATAATCTTTTCCTTGTCCTTTTGAATCTCTTGCTTATTATAAAACACCTAAGGGCAGGAAGCCGGCTGCAAAAGCGGCAAAGCCTTTGTCTGCTTGCATCGGTTCTGATTCCACTTTTTGTTAACATTTACCACACGTTTTCCTATAGTTATCTTCGGATTGACTTAAACCCCTTTGCGGTTTCTGTTTACCTGGCACTGCTTTTATACTCTGTCCGGACGCAAAACCTGCTGAATGTAGTACCGCTGGCACGGGCTCAGGTAATTGAATCTATGGCCGATGCCTATTGTCTGCGGTAAGGATTTCAGTTTTTTAGATGCAAACCAGGCCGCCAGACAGCTGTTCCCTGCGTTAAACACCTTGCTTCCAGGTGAGACTATAGAGCAGGTAAAGCAATTTGAAAATAAAAGTGAATTGTGCCTTCTAATAGATGGTAAGGTAAAATTTTATAAAATAACCCAAACATCTATCCTGCAAAACAATAAAATCAGCGCTATCTGTATCGTACTCCATGACATTACTGATAAAGAAAATGAGTTAAAAAACCTGTATGAAAAAGCAACTTTTGACCCTTTGATGCATATCTACAACAGGGCTACCTTTTTTGACCTTGCTGATTTTATGCTGAATTCTGATAAGGCAAAAAACCGCTCCTATGCTTTACTAATGATTGATTTAGATCATTTTAAATTAGTGAACGACACCTATACTCACTCCTGCGGCGATATTGTACTGGAAACCATTGCTGCCATTGTGAAAGACCATTTCTTCCAGAACGACATCGTAGGGCGTTACGGCGGGGAGGAAATTGTGGTCCTGCTGGAGGGTATCTCTGTCAAGCAAGCAATTGACAAAGTGGAAACGCTCCGTAAAAGTATTGAAGATACAATTATTACTTATCAGGAAAATAAGTTATGTATCACAGTTAGTATCGGGATTGCACATTCTCCCGCCGGAAGTGCTCATTTACTTGACGATATGTTGGTCCAGGCGGATTCGGCATTGTACAAAGCTAAAAACAGCGGGCGTAACCGGACCTGGCTGTACGGAGAATCCCCCGATTAATAAAATTGCAGTTCGCCGGTCTTTCTGTTATGTTTTTTCTCCCCATGAACTAACAAAATTGTTATTGCTAATAAACAAGCGGCGATATGCTCCCAAAGAGGGTAAGCATATCGCCGCTTATTGCCGAGGTTTCCATAGGGGATTTCCCCTTTACATATAACCCTGGTATATCTTTCAAACCTCATAATCTGCTTTTTCCATTTTCAATTGATACATTTCGGCTTTACACTGTCTTTCTTCGAGCTTTTTTGAAAACCACCAAGACTATAACATAAAGGATACTCAATATACTAAAGAAAGGAATATATTTCGAAAAGTCCAATGCTGCATGTACCAGAATAGCATTGATAATGTTTTCTGTGGACGCGTAAATAAACAAGAAAAACATGGTCCCTATTACACCACCACCCAGATGGTTGAATACCCCGTACCACGGTGCGTTGTTCCATACCATTGGAGCTATCTGATGCATTGCGCCAAATAATGAGCCGGTTATGATAAGTGCAGCTAATGGACTATCGAACATTTTCGCTACTCTCGGATACGCCACTCCCCGAAATAGTATCTCCTCACCCCCGCCTACCACAATTAAATAAAAAAACCATCTGCCCATTATTTCATTGTTCTCTTTCCATACTGCACAAACAACGGCAAGTATAGTAAAAACTCCAACTGTAATGTAAGGAACCGCCTCTTTCTTAAACCCTATACTGGACAGCCCTTGTTTTCTCAGGACAACAATCAAAATAATGGCCCCAATCCATAGAGAGTGAATGGCAAGCTGGTAATAAATATAGCTGCCGTTCAACGGTATCCATTTCAGCAAAAAGAACATTCCAATAGCCTCGATTGCTATAAGTATAAAAGCACCTATCCCATCCCTTTTGCCCACTTGATTGATTGCATCCACTTCTATAAGTGAAAGAAAAGAATTGAAAATCACAATCACCTTCTTTAACACATAATTATCATTAGCTTACCGACATAGTTTCCTTATCAGAACTCGAACACCGCAACCCCATATCCTGGCAGCGGATAAGCAAAGGAA
The DNA here is from genome assembly GCA_013911065.1 of Ruminococcus sp. GTDB lineage: Bacteria > Bacillota > Clostridia > Lachnospirales > Lachnospiraceae > Muricomes. Next base: position 16,073 of record JACERV010000026.1, read on the forward strand.
TATGTCCTGCCGTCGCAGTCTTGTTTCTCTGCCTTATAAACAACAGGTCTCTCTTCCCCTGTACCTCCATACTCCTTATCATCGCTGTTCAAAATCAGTTTGTACTGTTTTCTCTTTGGAACCCCCACTCTATAATCCGGACGTTCAACAGGAGTAAAATTACACACAAACAAAAGGTTCTTTTTATTGTCCTTTGAATGTCTTACAAAGCTGAAAACGCTTCTAAATGTATCATCCTTATTAATCCACTCAAAGCCTTCCGGGGCGTTATCTATCTCATACAACGCTTTATTCTTTTTGTACAGACGGAGCAAATCCCGGTAAAACTTCTGTATCTGCTGATGAGGTTCTTCTAACAGCAGGAACCAGTCCAGCTCTCTCTCCTCACTCCATTCACGAAGCTGTGCAAACTCCTGCCCCATAAATAGCAGTTTCTTCCCAGGATGTCCCATCATAAATGCATAGGCTACCTTCAGATTCGCAAACTTGTCAAATCCCACTCCGGGCATTTTATTAATCATGGAGCATTTTAAGTGTACCACTTCATCATGAGACAACACCAAAATATAATTCTCACTGTAGGCATACTCCATAGAAAATGCCATCTGATAATGTGCATTCTTTCGAAACAAAGGATCTAATTTCATGTATTCTATAAAATCATGCATCCATCCCATGTTCCATTTTAGGCTGAATCCCAGCCCATCATCCTCCGGTACTCCTGTAACTTTGGGCCATGCAGTAGATTCCTCTGCAATCATCATAGCTCCGGCATTTCTGCCCAGCACTACAGAATTCAGATGCCGGAAGAATGTAATCGCCTCCAGATTCTGATTTCCTCCAAATTTATTTGGAACCCACTGGCCCTCCTGTTTCCCGTAATCAAGATAGAGCATCGAGGCCACAGCATCAACCCGCAGACCATCCACATGATAATGTTCAATCCAAAACAGCGCATTAGCTATCAGGAAATTCTGCACCTCTGGTTTTGCATAATCAAAGATTTTAGTTCCCCAGTCCGGATGCTCCCCCTTTCTAGGGTCTGCATATTCAAATACAGGCGTACCGTCGAAAAGAGCAAGCCCATGTGTGTCCCGCGGAAAATGCGCAGGTACCCAGTCAAGTATGACTCCTATCTTATTCTTGTGGAGATAATTAATCATATAAGCAAAGTCTTCCGGCGTCCCGTACCTGGATGTAGGCGCATAATATCCTGTCACCTGATATCCCCAGGAACCATCAAAAGGATGCTCCGCTACCCCCATCAGCTCCACATGAGTATACCCCATATCCTTAACATACTTCACAATGGCTTTTGCAAAATCCCTGTATGTATAAAAGCCTTCATCCTCTCTGCCTGGATGCCTCATCCATGAGCCTATATGGACCTCATAAATAGATAAGGGATTCTCCTTGCTGTCCCATTCCTTCCTGCGTTCCATCCATACATCATCCGTCCACGTAAAATTCAGGATATCCGTAACCCTGGAAGCAGTCCCCGGACGCAGTTCTGCGTAATTAGCAAATGGATCTGCCTTAAAAGTGCGCTTTCCCTGGGCTGTCTCTATGCAGAACTTATATAAATCTCCTTCCTTTACTCCTGGAATAAAGCAGGTATAAATTCCGCCTTCCCCCTGACGCTCCATGTAATTCTTTTCAAAATCCCAATCATTGAAATCGCCGACAACAGCTACACGCCTTGCATTGGGAGCCCAGACCGCAAAATAAACACCTTCCTTTCCTCTTACCGTTGCCTTGTGGGCACCAAGCTTTTTGTAAATCTCATAATGTGTCCCATGGCCGAACAGATACTGATCTAATTCCCCGATTTCATAAGGTTTTACTTTCCTTTGTACGGTTTTATTCTTTCCCATAAGCCCACCTCGCAGCTCGTATTTTATACTTACAATTATACTTGAAATGACTGGAAAAAGAAAGAGGAATCCACCCGATATAAACGAAAGAATAGACAGGCCCTTTGCAGACCTGTCTATTACCTTTACTCTCATATAAATCTTATGCATTAAAATCCTTTTCGGATAAGATAATTCTATCAGCATCATCCGTATTCTTTCCGAATACCCGCTTCACTAGTTTCTTGGCGGAAGCTTTCTGGGAATGATCCATCGCTTCATCCATAACTTCCTTCACTTCAGCAACCGTCACTGCATGATCTTCTCTTTGCAGTGCATCAATCCTGCTGTAAAGCGCAAGAATCCCCATCTCATCAATCCGATAGCCGTTTTCCTGAGCATATGTCTGACCAAAGGTTACAAGCTCATCATTGATAAAAATAGGTACTTCCAAACGGCTGGTAAACTTTCTCCGGAACTCTCTGTTGGAAGAAAGCAGTCTGTCCAAAGGCTTTCTCTGCTCTTCAAGTACAATCAGCATCTCTCCGGTATCCCGTTCCATTGCCTTGTTCAGCCTTGCCACTGTTTTCTCGTTCAGCTTTCCTGCTTTTTCAATAATCAGTGCACCGCCATGAAGCTTCGTGAATATATCACTGATCTTTTTCTTATTCAAGGAATCTCCAGTTACAATCGCAACCTTGCCCTGACGGATATTCCTTTGCTTCTGAATGGCTTTTACAACATCCACTGCTAAAACAGTCTTACCATTTCCCTTATTTCCTATAATCAGAAGATTTCCTGTGCGGGAAGTGCCGTTACGGTTCGTACAATTGAGATCCTGCTCTAAAACATCAACAAGCTGTTCGCTCATCCCTCTTACTGGTACAAAATAGGAGAACAACTTTTTCTGTTCTTCTGTAAGACCGGCTCTAATCCCAATACCGCTCTGAGTCTCCAGATCATAACGGCCGTGTACAATAAACCCTGTATCTGACATTGAAAGTGCATTAGAAATATCATCCAAAGGAAGAGGCGCTGTCTTTCCGGTAGCAATCATCTTGGCAGTTTCCTTGCGGCTCAAAGGAGTTGTCGCGGATAAAATATCCATATCGTCATCGTCCTCATCCGGAATCTCTCTTTCATCCGGCCCGCCGGCATGTTCTGGATTTGGACGGAACTCCTCTTCAAAGCTTGCCTCAATGTCATCCAAATCATGTTCGGCTACTTCCCCTGAATCATGGTCCTCATAATCCTCTTCGTATGCTTCCTCGTACTCATCGTCAAAATAATCCTCTTCCTCAGATTCGTCATATTCCTCTTCGCCGAAATCGTCCTCTAACTCGTCGTATTCTTCTTCGTCGAGGTCATCCTCAGATTCATCGTATTCCTCTTCGTCGAGGTCATCCTCAGATTCATCATACTCCTCTTCATCGAAATCGTCTTCAGATTCATCGTATTCTTCTTCGAAATCATCCTCTAACTCGTCATACTCTTCTTCTTCAAAATCATCCTCAGATTCGTCATACTCTTCTTCTTCGAAATCGTCCTCTAATTCATCATACTCCTCTTCATAGGAATCATCTTCTAATTCGTCATACTCCTCTTCATAGGAATCATCTTCTAATTCGTCATACTCTTCTTCATAAGAATCGTCCTCTAATTCATCATAGTCCTCTTCATCCAGAACATCCTCATATTCTTCAGAAGGACTATCAGCAAGCGCATCCGATTCCTCTTCAAAATCATCCTCTTCCTCAAGAAAGGCCTCTATATCATCAATCCGCAGTTGCTCCGTAATCGCTCCCATATTTTCATGAAGCTCTTCTACTTTTTTCACAGGTGCTGGGACTGGTGCGGCTTCTTCAGGAAGTACTCCCTCAATCTCATCAATCATGCGCTGTATATCGGGCGGTAGTAATGGCTCCGCCTGTTTTTCTTTATCTTCCATCCTCACCTCTTCCACCGGTTCTTCATCACTATCCCAGCCCATCAAAATATCCTCAATACTGAGCTGACCTTCAATCTGATCATTTTCTTCCGGCTTCTTATAGTCTTGCTGTATATTCTCTGCTGTAGATGGGTCTTCTATTCCATCTGTCCCATCCTTCTCTATATTTTCATCCTCTTCCACTTCTGCATCTTCCGCAGTCTCATCAAGAGGTTCCGCTTTCAGTTCTTCTAAATCTGTATCAAAAGGCACATCCTTATCATTTTTTCCTGTGAGCTCATTTACAAGTTCGAGGTCAATTACTGATTCAATCTCCTCAATTGCAGTTTCCAGCCCGGAAACATTTTCCTCTTCATCCGTCTGGTTCTCTGGTTCTTCCTTATCCTCGGGCTCTTCTTTGCTCTTCGGATGCAGAAGGCTCTGCAGAGCTTCTTCCAGCTTCATAGTACTGCCTATTCCTTTTTTGGTCAATCTCAGTATACTTTCATCCTCCTGAATCGACTCATCGTCCTCTATATCATCCTCAGCGGAAACTTCTTCAACTTCAGATTCACCTAATGTGCTTTCCTGGAACTCTTCATCGTCTTCCTCATAATCTTCTTCATTCTCTTCAATTCCAGCCTTCATACCTGCCTCAGCTATATTCGCCTTCCTTGCCTGATATTGTGTCAGATCAGGAATCTCCTCCGTTGCCGATTCAACCTTTTCATAACGGTGGTCATATTTTTCCTGCTGTGAAGGCGTCAATTGCTTGTACTGCATTTTAAGTTCCATTGCTTTATATACGTACTTACCCTCACTGAACCAAAGGATCAAATCATCGCATTCTTCCAAACACTCTGCCGTCATCCCTGCTTCCTGATATAACCTGGCCAGCTCGAATGCCCACTCCTCAATATACTCTGCCTTCTTAAACTCCTCAAGAGCTTCAATCTGCTGCTCAATCGGTGCCCTGCGGGCTCTTAGCATCTTATATTTTAAAATGTGCTGATTCGGGTCCTTGGGCGCAACCTGCATAAAATCATCGTAATAATCTATGGCTTCATCAACATTTCCTGTTTTAAGTGCAAGAGCACATAACCGGTAAATAACTTTTCTGCTGCCTTCCGCACGATGATAAGCAATATTCAGAACCTCATAACTTTTTTGATAGTCTCCACTTCTCTCATATATATCGCTGACATTCACCAGCATTGTAGCATTCCTGACTCTTTTCCAGTCGATGGTATCCGCAATCTCTGCCGCTTTGTTATATACACCGCTTTCCATAAGTTCAAGCATCTGTTCTGTCTTTAACTTATATTCGTACTTATCCACAGCACTCACCTCGTAATATAATAATATTATTTATATCGTTTATCCGGCATACGCCCGTTTATACGCACATGTGCAGATAAATTCTGTCCTTAGTTTACCATAAGCACCCCGTAATGTCAAAAAAATGCATTTCCAATTACTACAGAAAATGCATCTTGATTTTCATTAAAAGCCACCTGTCAACAATACCCTTTATCCGCTGTTTCTCGGGGTTTTGTCACTAATATAATGCCATAAACCAAATATTTTATAGATATAAAACCTTTATAAAATATACCATTTTACGACGTATAAATACAGTTTTTTATTTTAGGAAATTTTTGGAAAACGCGTAAGTTTTTTCCGACTTAGTTGTTTACTTAACAAAGGAACTAATCTCCTCACCATTTATTAGTTCCTTTCCCACCACAAAGCCCGGATTCCTCACCAGATTCCGGGCTGTTCCTATTATTTTTATAGAACTTCTACTGAAGACAACTAAGGCCGGTATATATGTTAATATACATCGGCCTCAGTTTATTTTATTCAATTTTTTCATTCTATATATTTTATAAATCGGAGGAATCTTTTAATTTATCGTTCCTGTAAGACCTTTACCGCTTTGTTTATTGACACTTCAGTCTGCTTATTAAATCTACTTACTAAACCTCCTGTTCTTCAATATACAAATCGATTATAGCCAAAACCCAATCACTTTCGTTCTTGGTATCAATTCATATCTAATTGAACATTGGCATTTCAATTAGGTTGCCTTATTGAACTAATAATTTTCAATAAGTATAATTTTGAAGTATAACACTAAGTTATTCATCCTATAACCTTTCAGCTTCCGCAGTATTGTATTGCAATATTCCAGCAGCTCATTCAGTTATTTATTCTATAACCCCGTATACTCTTTATGAATGATATCCCTTTTATGTTTCTTTACACATTTTAGGAATTTTGTTATATGTGGTATCTATATTCAATACGTTTGCAAATGTTAAATCTTTTATGTTCATCCAGTCTCGAACGCTCCGACTAATCCTTTTTATTATTCTATGTACTGGATCCCTTTATCTTACCATGGTAAAGGTCTCTTCTTCACAGGAACTTCCATTTGCCGTACCACTAACATATTGAATTATAAATGATGATGTATTGTCCATCGGACCCTTGCCTCCTTAATCTTATATTTTAATCCAATTAAACATCTGTTATTTATGTTCTTTTAGATAATATGCTTTGAAATACTTTTCACTTTTTATTATCTCTTTTGGATTGAGTACATAATATCACAACATGTTTTATTTGTCAACGCATTTTATATATATTTTAAAAGTAAATTTATAATTGTATATATTAGCTTGAATTGTCTGACTACTCCTCTTGAATAAGCAGCCCCTTCTTATTAAAAGTTTGGAGTTTATAAACAATTCTGAAAACGGACAGCAAAAGGGTCAGTCCCTTTTGCTGTCCGTTTTGATGTCAATTCTGCTATCTGTTTTGTTTAGCAGATTTCCGCTCCCGCAGGCATTGTCTTTTCTGGTGTCATCAGTGCCAGATTGCCTTCTGCATCTTCTGCGCAGAGAAGCATTCCTTCTGATAATACCCCAGCCAGTTTTGCAGGTTTCAGGTTTACAAGTACCATTACTTTTTTACCAACCATCTCTTCCGGTTTGTAATAAGCCTTAATACCGGATACGATTTGTTTTACCTGACTTCCAATTTTTACCTGAGAACAAAGTAATTTTTTGGACTTAGGCACTTCCTCACAGGCTATAATCTCACCAACCTGGAACTGCATTGCTCCGAACTGCTCAAATGTGATTTCCGGTTTTGCTTCAATGTCAATCACATTTTCATCTTCCTTGCTTTCTTCCTCTTCATTCACAGGAGGATGAAGTTCCTCTACTTTCTTCAGAACTTCTTCAATGTCCAGTCTCTGGAACAGTATTTCTGGTTTATCTGTGACGTGACCCTCGTTTAGCTGAGCCAGAATTTTTTCGCTGGTGGATGGCATGAAAGACTTCAGCAGCTCTGCACCTGCGGATATGCTCTCTATCAGGTTCCAAAGCACGGTCTCCAGTCTGTCTTTTTTCTCCTCATCCTTTGCCAGCACCCATGGCATTGTCTCATCAATATATTTATTGCAGCGTTTGAAAAGATTAAAGATTTCTGTGATTGCATCGGCGACACGTAAATCATTCATCTTTGCTTCTACTACTTTTGGAGTGTTTTCCACAACTCCTTTCAGTTCAGCATCTACAGCTTCTGCTGCCCCCCTATCAGTTACTACACCATCAAAATATTTATTTGTCATAGATACGGTACGGTTTACCAGATTTCCTAATGTATTTGCCAAATCGGAATTCATACGCTCTACCATCAGTTCCCAGGTGATGACACCATCATTTTCAAAGGGCATTTCATGAAGTACAAAATAGCGTACCGCATCTACTCCAAAGAAATCCACCAGCTCATCGGCATACAGTACATTTCCTCTGGATTTGCTCATTTTGCCATCTCCCTGCAGCAGCCACGGATGTCCAAAAATCTGTTTAGGCAGCGGCAAATCCAAAGCCATCAGGAAAATTGGCCAGTAAATTGTATGGAAACGGATGATATCCTTTCCAATTAAGTGTAAATCGGCCGGCCAGTCTTTTTTAAACTGTTCCGTACAATTGCCTTCGCAGTCATAACCAATTCCGGTAATATAGTTGGTCAAAGCGTCCAGCCACACGTAGACAACATGTCTCGGGTCAAAGTCCACAGGAATTCCCCATTTAAAAGACGTCCTGGATACACATAAATCCTGCAGGCCCGGAAGCAGGAAATTGTTCATCATCTCATTTTTGCGGGATACCGGCTGAATAAATTCAGGATGATTCTGAATGTGCTCAATCAGGCGGTCTGCATACTTGCTCATTTTGAAGAAGTAGGCTTCCTCTTTCGCCGGCAGCACCTCGCGTCCGCAATCAGGACATTTTCCATCTACAAGCTGTGACTCTGTAAAGAAAGATTCACACGGAGTACAGTACATCCCTTCATAGTGCCCTTTGTAAATATCTCCCTGGTCATATAACTTTTTAAAGATCTTCTGAACCTGTGTCTCATGATCCGCATCTGTAGTACGGATAAATTTATCATAAGACGTATTCATTAAATCCCATATTCCTCTAATTTGATCGGCAATCTTATCCACAAACTCTTTGGGTGTAACGCCTGCTTCTTCTGCCTTCAGCTCAATCTTCTGACCATGCTCATCTGTTCCGGTCTGAAAAAACACATCATAGCCCTGGCTTCTCTTGTACCTTGCAATTGCATCTGCAAGAACAATCTCATACGTGTTTCCGATATGCGGCTTACCTGACGTATAGGCAATCGCAGTAGTAATGTAATACTTTGGTTTCTGTGACATAATACTCTCTCCTTTATTCTTCTGATTACAAAATAAAGAGTCTGGTAAGCCAGACTCTCGCGCCGAAGCGCGGTCGCTTTAGCGGCCATTTTCCTTATGCGCGTAGTGCGCATCCCCCGGATGGGTTTTATATAATAGGAAACGCAGTTTCCTAATTATATAAAAAAACCGCCTTCTTACTATATAAATAAGAAGACGGATCAATTCCGTGTTACCACTTCTAGTTCGCTCTGTCCTCACGGACAAAACCTCAGTGAGTGCCTGCCAGCACTCCTCCGCTGTAAAGGGCGGACCCATCGCAGCCTTGCATAGAACGCTTTGTCCTGTGTTCGGTGCGCCGCTCAAAAGCCATATTCATCTGCATTTCATCCATCCCTCTCAGCACTGGTCTTTCATTAAAGAACCAACAGGATTTCTCTGTAAGATGTCCCTCAGACTACTCTCTTCGTCACTGCGTTTATTTTCTAATCTGCTAAAAAGCGTATCACAGCCATTTATAAATGTCAAGGGTGCTTTCATAAACCCTGAATGGTTCCTAAATGATTACTTTAGCCCTTACTTTTCACCGTCTACATCTTTTACCTCATGAACAAGATATCCTTTACTGCGAAGCATTTCCTTTATCATATCTAAGGTCTCTTCATTATCAGCTTCTACCCTGTGATAGTGGTAGTTTGATGTAATATTTTTTAAAGGGCTGGATTTGCCACTTTTCATATCTTCTATAAATTCCGCTACTTTCCTTCTGGAATTAATTTGAAGTTCTGCCTCCATGCGTCCATACACCCGGTGATTTACCATGACATTAACAACACGGCCCCCTAAATCTACAATAGCGCATAGTTCATTTTCCAGCTCATCGTCTGTATGATGGACCTTGAACACTCTGTATGGGGCATAAGAAGCATTCAGTATATATCCCCGGTTTGTAGAAATGATATCATATCCGGCTGCCCGGATTAAGGCAATATCCTGTACGATGACCTGCCGGCTCACTTCATAATCCCTGGCCAATGTCCCGCCGGATACAGGTACCACACTGGTTTTTATTTGATTTATTATGGCATCCCTGCGCTCAGAACCTGTCATCATATGGTGCTGTCACCTTCCTTTCTTTCCACTTATCCTTACACTGCATGGAGGCTTTTCAGAGAGATATCTAAAATCGGAGCAGAATGTGTCAGAGCTCCGCTGGATACATAATCTACCCCAAGAGCAGTAATTCTGCTTATATTTTCCTTCGTTACGTTCCCCGAGCATTCGGTCTCTGCCCTTCCATCTATAATACGGATAGCTTCCTGCATCTCTTCTGTTGTCATATTATCCAGCATAATAATATCGGCACCTGCTTCCACAGCCTCTCTTACCATGTCCAGATTTTCAACCTCAACTTCAATTTTCCTTACAAAGGAAGCATATGCTTTTGCCATCTGTACCGCCTTTGTCACACTTCCTGCCGCTCCAATATGATTATCCTTTAGCAGCACTCCGTCTGACAAATTATATCTATGATTATAACCTCCGCCTGCCCGGACTGCATACTTTTCAAAAATACGCATATTCGGTGTCGTTTTTCTTGTGTCAAGTAACTTTGTTTTTGTACCTTTTAAAAGTTCCGCTACAGTGTGTGTATAGGTTGCGATTCCGCTCATTCTCTGCAAGTAATTCAGCGCCACCCGTTCACCCGACAAAAGAACCCGGATGTCACCTGTAACTTTTCCCAGAAGCTGTCCATTCTGCACTTCATCACCGTCTTTACAGTAAAACTCAACCTTTACAGAGTCGTCCAGCAGTTCAAACACTCTTTTAAATACTGCCAGCCCGGCAATAATTCCATCCTGCTTGCAGATTAACTCTACCTCTCCTGTAACTGCTTCTTTCATCACTGCATTGGTAGTAACATCTTCGCTGGAGATATCTTCCTCTAATGCTGCCAAAATCAGGTGGTCAACCTGCAATGTCATTGTAATTTCGTTCATTTATCTATATTGCCCTTCCTTTCGTACACACTCTTTCCTCTTCATACAGCCTTTTAATTTTCACCGCCGCCCGTTTAGAAAAAACAAGACTTTCCAGCAAGGAATTACTTGCTAAACGGTTTGCTCCGTGAACGCCGTTACAGCTTGTTTCTCCTACCGCAAACAACCGCTCCATTGAAGTCCGGCTGTCCAGGTCTACCCAAATTCCACCCATAAAATAGTGCTGGGCCGGAACTACCGGAATGCATTCCTTTGTCACATCATAGCCTTCCTCCAGGCAGTGTTGGTAAATATTAGGAAAATGTTTCAGAATCGCTTCTTTTTCAATATGTTCCATCGACAGCCATACGTGATCTGTCCCATCCTTTTCCATCTGCCCGCAGATTTCCTTCGTTACAACATCCCGGGGAAGCAGCTCGTTGACAAACCGCTCTTTATTTTTATTATAAAGAACAGCGCCTTCTCCTCTTACAGACTCCGATATCAAAAAACGCCGTCCCGGTTTCTTTGAGTATAACGTAGTTGGATGAATCTGTACATAGTCCAAATTCTCCAATTTGACTCCATGCCTCCTGGATATTTCTATTGCATCACCGGTCAGATGAGGAAAATTGGTAGAATTTCTGTATCTGCCGCCTATTCCCCCGGTTGCCAGGATTGTATAGTCCGCATAGATTTTAATATTTTTTTCAGTCTCATTCTCTGCCACAATACCCGCGCACTTGCCATTCTCTTCAATCACATCAATCATAGTCGTATATTCGGCTATAGTGACGTTTTTAAGCTTCTTTACCTTTTCAAGCAGCCTATTTGTAATCTCTTTTCCGGTAATATCCTTATGATATAAAATCCTTGGTCTGGAATGAGCTCCTTCCCTTGTGTAAGCAAAATTGCCGTCTTTTTTTTCAAACTCCACACCATATCCTATCAGGTCGTTTATAATTTCCCGAGAACTCCGAATCATAATCTCCACGGATTCTTTCCGATTTTCATAATGTCCCGCTTTCATCGTATCCTCAAAATAATTCTGATAATCTTCCTCATCCCGCATAACACAAATACCGCCCTGTGCGAGAAACGAATCACTGCTCTCAATATCCGACTTTGTAATTATCAAAATGTCTTTATTCTTTGGAAGATTAAGTGCGGCAAAAAGACCTGATATGCCAGTTCCAACAATCACAATATTTTTTTTCATTTCCATAGCCAGAGCCTCCATAGTCCTTCTTACTTTGTCAGCTCCAGCATTCTCTCCAGAGGTTTCCGGGAACCCTCTCTGAGAGTATCTGTAACATGAACTTCATTTTCTCCTGTTTCTAATACATGCAGAACTTTTTCCAATGTAATCGTTTTCATATCCTTACAGACCGGTTCGGTCTCTGTAAAATAAAACTTCTTTTCCGGATAGTCCTGCTCCAGTTTATAGCGGACTCCGTTTTCTGTACAGATAATAAATTCCTCATTTTGGCTTTTCCCTGCATACTTGATAATTCCAGTTGTACTTCCAATATAGTCGGAAATCTCCAGTATTTCCTTTGGACACTCTGGATGAGAAAGTACCAGGGCAGACGGATATTCTTTTTTCGCCTTTTTAATTTCCTCTACACTTATTTTCTCATGAACAGGGCAGTATCCCTCGTTGTATACAAAATGCTTCTCCGGTACCTGCTCGGCCACAAAGTGCGCCAGATTCCTGTCTGGAATAAAGAAAATATTCTTCTGAGGCAATGCTTTCACAATATCTACCGCATTTGCAGAAGTTACACAAACATCCGAGAGGGCTTTCATAGAGGCAGTGGAATTAATATAACAAACCACTGCAAGATCCTCATATTCATCATGTACCTTCTTTAACATTTCCTCATCTACCATATGCGCCATGGCACAGTCCGCAGAGGCATCCGGCATCAGTACCGTCTTCTCCGGATTCAGCACCTTGGCACTCTCACCCATAAACGAAACACCGCAAAATACAATGGTCTGCTCCTTCAAACCCACCGCCACTTTACTCAGATAAAAAGAATCCCCTATGTAATCAGCAATATCCTGTATCTCTGGATTCACATAGTAATGGGCAAGAATCACTGCATTCTTTTCCTCTTTTAACACATTAATTTCATCAGTAATTGTCATCTTCGTCACACCTCTCCCCGCTGTTGCGGTAAACTCACGCTATTATAACACATAAGTTTACATGTGACAAGACAGTAAGAAAGCAAAAGGGACTGTCCCTTTTGCACTCCATTTTCCCGCAATTCTGACAATTTGAAGCAAAGGGGTCAGTCCCTTTTGAAATTTTTGTTGTAAACCGCCCAGTTCTGTTCTCCATCATCTCTAATCTGAATTTCCGGAAAACTTTGTACATACTGTTTAAATTGGGAATATCCGTAATCCCTTACCTTAAAATCTCCGAACCGGTTTCTGATTTTATTTCCCAATGTCCCCAATGAGACTCCATGATCACCTGCATTTTGTACCAGTAAGATCATATACTCTTCCAGCATTTCCTGCTTACTTTTATCTTCATAAAGTGTAACTGTAACCTGTGTTCCATCCTGCTGTAGGTTTAACTTTGGAAATGTTTCAAGAAACTTTGACAACAGGCTGTAGCCGTAACGGCGCACATCAAAATCAGGGTATAATTTGACCAGGCGGCTTCCTACCTCCCCCAGACCTGTTTCTTTATCATTATTCTGATTCTCTGTAATGATCTTAACAACTGCCTCTTCTATCTCGTTCTTTGAAACCACATCCGTGTGACTTTTCCGATTCTCTCTGGAAGCTGCATGTACAACATTCTTTTCTTCCTTCTCTATGGTGTTATCCTCTAACAGCAATTCCAAAACTGTAAAGATATCACATGCCTTCCTGAACGGTGCCGGAGTTTTATCTTCCCCCATACCTATAACAGTTTTCCCGCTTTCTCTGAGACGGCTGGCAAGCTTGGTGAAATCGCTGTCACTGGATACAAGGCAGAAACCTTCCAGGTCACTTGTATACAACATGTCCATTGCATCAATTATCATAGCAGAATCCGTCGCGTTTTTACCGTGAGTATAGCTGAACTGCTGGATAGGCGTAATGGAGTTTTGCAGAAGCTCCTCCTTCCAACTTGAATTATACGTGCTCGTCCAGTCTCCATATATTCTTTTATATGTTACATTTCCATACTTAGATAGCTCATCTAATATGGGCTTAATATATTTTGCAGAAACATTATCTGCGTCAATCAGCATTGCATATTTGTCTTCCATGTCTGGTACACCTCTCCATTTATATCTTTCCATTCAAATATATTCTTATCATATATCATATAGCTATGCACCGAATTTTCCTTTGGAATGGAAACGGAACCCGGATTCATATAAATATACGACTCTTTCTCTTCACATGCGGGGACATGCGTGTGCCCATTGAGCAGTATGTCTCCTTTTTTCAACATTGGCAGGTGATTTGGATTAAAGTTATGGCCGTGGATAGCAAAAATAGTCACACCATCCAAATCCAGCAGACAGTATTCCGCCATAATTGGAAATTCCAATACCATCTGGTCCACTTCCGTATCACAATTTCCCCGTACACAAAGCAAATTCTCTTTCACAGGATTCAGCATCCCAATCACTTGTTTGGGATCGTATTCCCTGGGCAGGTCATTACGAGGTCCGTGGTATAAAATATCCCCCAGCAGCAATAACCTGTCCGCCTTCTCTCTTTCATATGCTTCCAGCATCTGCCTGCAGTAAAAGGCAGAGCCATGAATATCTGACGCAATCATTAACCTCATATTTGCAGCTCCTTATATAATATATTTCAAAAGGGTCTGACCCTTTTGCTTTCCATTTTCAGAGTATTCTGACTACTTTGTTTTTTTATTTCTCTTTTAAGTATAGTGGAAAAAAACCCCGTCCGTCAAATCATTTATTTCCTATATTTATATAAAAAGCAGTTGGAAAGGTGTAATGCCTTCCCAACTGCACAGTATTAATCACTCCTTCAATAAGCTCATAATTGTCCCACCCATAATTTTATCGAATTCCTTTTCATTTTCCAGCGCCACCTCTATTGCCAGTTCCCACTGCCAGAAGAATCCTGAATGTGCCATAATTAATGGAACCTTTGGAAATCGTCCTGCCATGCGGTCAAACTCCAGCGGGCAGTTGTAGAGATCGGCAGACCCGCGGACAATCACGACCCCGCCATATGACTCTGCCACTTCGAAAATGGGGGTTACCAATTTCTTGTTACTTAGATGGAACCCACACAGAGCCGGATGTAATTTTACCCCTTTAAAACCCTTTTTAAAGCAGTTTTCCAGATCATCAATCGCTTCCCGTTCATTCCAGGGATTCACTGCACAGGCTGCTATGGCACTGGATATAGACCCGCTCTGCGAAAATGCCTGGAAAACGCTGCTTACAAATTATAACTTGTCTGCAAATAAGACACACTATGAAACCACCATGCTCAACCGTCAGGCAGCATACCAAAACCGCGGTCTCCCCGTATTGGAATTAGGATAAAACAAGCAGTGAAAGGGACTGCTCCCTTTTCACTATGAATTTCCACTGGGCAGAAATGGACGGATAGATGCTGCCACACTGGAAATAGGCATTGTTTGCAGCCAGACTTTTCCAGGACCTGTCAATAAAGTATTAAATAGTCCTTCCCCGCCGAGCAGTTTATTCTTTAAACCGGGAACTTGCTGGATGTCCATCTGTACCCCAATCTCAAATCCTGCAACATTCCCCGTATCTACGACAATCTGCTGCCCGGCTTCCAATTGGTACTCTACCAATTCACCATCAATTTCAATAAAAGCCAGCCCTGTTCCTGACAACCTCTGCATAATGAAGCCTTCACCGCCAAAGAAGCCTGCTCCCAGTTTTTTATTAAAATGAATCGAAAGTTCTATCCCTGCCTGGGATGCGAGGAACGCACTTTTTTGTACAATCATCTCTTTATCAGGTGTAATCTCAAGAGGCAGAATCTTCCCCGGAAAGCTGGACCCAAACGCGATAAGCCCCGCACCATGTGCCGTGTAAATATTCTGGAACATACTCTCACCTGAAAATGCCTTGGAAAACATCTTTCCAATTCCTCCTCCGGCCGTGTCCATCTGCATATTAGGGCTCATCCAAACCATTGAACCCTTTTCAGTAATCATTTGCTCCCCATCATCAAGCCGGCACACAACTACAGGAAATGCGCCTCCTTTAATCTCATAATTCATATTAACCTCCGTTCGAAGTTCATGTGTACAAGTTCCTTAAATTTATCCTACTTTACAGATATAACCTTGTCAAGTTTTAGGTTATTCTCCCAATATAAATCCAAATTTTTCCTCTTATCTGTTTTCGTATGACAGCACCAAAATCACGGGAATCCTTAGATTCTTCGCGGTTATCCCCCATAACAAAAACCTTTCCTTCTTCGACTGTATAGGGAAATTCCACGCCCCCTGACTTCTTCTTTGTCTCACCAATAACATACGGCTCGTCGGTTTCTTCACCGTTCACATACAGCTTTCCATTCTTAATGTCCACTGTATCACCACCTACCGCCGCAACCCGTTTCACATAGTATTCTCCGGAAGGCATTTTCACAGACAGGATATCCCCCCGTTCAAACCTGGGAACTATCCGGGTGTAAAAAGCAAGCTCGTTATTATGCAGCGTGGGATACATGGAAACGCCCTTTACAAATGATATACCTACAATAAAATGAAACAAGATAAAAGCGGCCAGGAAGATAATAATAAGCTCTATGATATTATGAAGCCACCCCTGCTTTTTCCCATCATATTTTTTCAATACTCTTTTTGGCATGTAATTTATTCCCTGCTTTCTATCGTTACTTAGCTAATATTATAACTCAAATTATTAAAAATGAAAATAGAATAAAAGGGCGTGAGTCTACTGTTCTGCAGTGACATAGCCGTGCTCACTTCCTGTCAAGAAGTATGTACTTGGTCAATTTCAAAACCCCAGGAGTTTCCTCCCGGGGTTCAATGTAAATATACTTTTAATATAAATGAATACTTATGCCTTACTGTCAATCCCTACAGTCTCATCTGTATACAGCTCGGAGAGCTGGTCTTCCAGATCTTTTTCCTTTTTTTTCATATTGTGGTGTTTTACCGCAAATGCAGCAATAACAACAATCAAAACGATTAATGCAGGAAGATCCCACCAGCAAAAGCCAAGCACTGTGTGTGATAAAATATATGACATATGAATACCTCCTTTTCATTTTATGCTGCCTGCTGCCGGATAGCTCCGGCAGCATCAGCCTTTGTTGTTACGCCTTTACATTTCCCCCGGATATGCCCTCCTGAATTGCTTTTATCTTTTCTTCCAGCTCATCCTCGAAATCTTTTTCACGCTTCTTTTGATTATTCCTGTGTACTGCAAACACAACTATCATGATGACTCCAACTAGAAGCGCTGGTATATCCCAGAAATGCAGTCCTAAGCTGTTGTGTACAAATTGATATAAATTATACAACATATCGTTTCCTCCTTTCCCATCCTGCACGCCTTATGAATTCAGCGTCATCTTACTCTTCTCCGCCTAAGCCATTTCTCGCCTTTTTAAGTTCCAGCTCTTCTCTTAGTTCGAAGATTCTTGCCTGCCGTTTCTTCATATTCTTTGTATAAAGTATTAATATGAGTAATGCAAGCAGCATCAGTAAGAAATGAAGGATACAGCAAGCGTGGTCATCGAGGTCTGTATTTGCCAACGGTGTCTCTGTGTCTTCTATTGGTGTCAGCTCATAACTGCCGTCTTCATTTTCTGTTACTTCAGCATCTATTGCTCCTGCCGGTGTTTGGGTCGGCGGAATCACTACTGTAGGTGCCGCAGGTATAAGTGCTCCCGGTGTTGGTACTGCCGGAGCTGCCGGTGCGGCTGGAGTAACCGATGTTACTGGTGTTACAGGTGATGTTGGCGTAGTAGGTGTTGTTGGCTCTGTTGGTGTTACAGGCACTTCTATCTCTTCCCCTGTCCATACTCCTGTTACTGTTACATCAGAATCTCCCATAATTCCGCTGTTGGGGTCATTCCATTCACCGAATGTGTAACTTCCGTTCCTGTTGCCATTCGCATCGTGAGTGTAGACTACTGTTGCCGGCATTTCATTGTCAATTGTATACTCCTGACCATTTACAAGACCGGTTATGCTGGCTGGTAATCCAGGTACTATTACATTTCCAGCTTCGTCATACAGTGTGGTGCCTTCTGGTAAACCGCTCCAGCTGTAGATTATGTTGTGGGATGCCACTGCAGTCTCTGTAAAGCTCCATGTACCTCTGATGGTCATATCTGATGTAATGCTGCTTCCCGGCTTTGTATCCCAGCCGCCGAAAGTGTATGCTCCATTTACATTTCCATATGCATCATGGGTTGTTACTGTGTAACCATTTGAGAACTTGCTATCCACTTCGTATGGTGCGTTATTGATATAAGCTTTTGTGTCTGTCGGCAATGTCTGTGCATAAGCTCCACCCGGTATATCACCTGACCACTGGTAGGTAATGTTCCATGTGTTAACTTCTACATTTCCTGCTGCCCATACACCTGTTACCGTTACATCATCATCTCCCATAATTCCGTTATTCGGATCATTCCAGTTACTCAATGTGTAACTCTGGTTTATGTTACCATATGCATCATGAGTGTAAACGACCTTTGGCATTTCATTGTCAATGATGTATTCCTGGCCATTTCTAAGGCCCGTTAAGCTTGCTGGTAAAACAGGTACTACTACATTTCCGGCTCCGTCATACAGTGTGGTGCCTTCCGGCAAACCGCTCCAGCTATAATTTACATTGCGAAGTGGCTTATAAGTTACTGTAAACTCTAAATCATCTGCCGGCATACCATTCTCACCGCTGCTGATGGATGCATAATCCATTGTGTATCCGTCAATTGCCGGTGACTGAACTGAGAATGCTTCTCCAACTGCAAATTCGCCTGTATAGTCAGGTGCTGCGGTTGCTGATGTTCCACTGTATACATAGTGGATTGTCAGAGTATATAATCTTTCTACCGGTATCCCGCCAGTTGTACCTTCCTCTGGCTCCGGTGTCTCATCTGAAGTACCTGTTGCTGTATTCGTAATGGTCTTTCCAGAATCTGCTCTTGTCACCTCATAACTGCAATTTATAGTAACAGATTTGCCCGGTGCAAGCTGGCCAATCAATACTGTACTTCCATCAACCGTGTATCCATCACCTTCGGCGAATACTACATTTCCAGATGCATTTGAAAGCTGATCTGAAATCACTAAATTATTTAATGTAGTATTTCCGTCATTTGCCACCTTAATCTGATACTGGATGGTATCTCCAATGTGGTAGAGCTCCTGCTCATCAAGGATAGACTTGGTGACATTCATACTTGGGTTTTTGGTTTCTACCGGTATCGGTGTTTCAGGATTCTGCGGGTCAGTTCCATCTGCTTTTACAATGGCAACATTCATGAGTCCCTCACCATTGTCAATATCTGCCTGAGTTACTGTGTATTCTGCATTTACTGTGACTGTGGTTCCTACCGTAAGTCTGTCAATCTTTGCCACACCATTTTCAACAGTATAGCCGCTTCCCGGCAGAATTACCGCTCCACTGAGCCCTTCCTCAACTGTTATGTTTCTCTGGGTTACATTTCCGGCATTCGTTACCTTAATTTCAAAAATTGCCGTATCGTCTGCCTTAAATGCTCCCTCCTCTCCGGTGCCTTGATTTGTCACTTCCTTAGAGGTTACTATTTCAGGTTTCTGTGTATCCGTTGGTACGTCCACTGAAGGATTCTGCGGCTCTGGCTGGTTTTCACCTGGTACAGTTACCGCTGCTACATTTTTTACGCCACCATTGTCTACATCCTCCTGAGTTACTTTATACCGGGCATATACAACGGTACTGGTATTTGGTGCCATATTTGTAATAACTGCACTTCCATCTTCTTCTACTGTATACCCTGTTCCACTTGTAATTACTGCGCCTTCTAACTGGTCAGCTACTGTGATATTCTTTAATGTGGTATTTCCAGTATTTGTTACTGTGATAGTAAATGTTGCTGTCTCATCTGCCTTGAACGCTCCGTTTTCACCTGTTCCATTATTGCTGACAGCCTTCACTGCCGTAAATGCCGGTGCTTTTGTTTCTGGAGTAATAGGCGTTGGCTCACTTGGTGTTGGTTCTTCGGTTCCTGGGGCTGTCGCTGTTGCGATGTTATTGATCTCTTCTCCCTTATCTACATCAGCCTGTGTAACTGTGTAGGAAGCCGCCAGTGTTTTGCTTTCCTTTGGCTCCAGTTTCTCAATGACTGCCTCAGCAGAATTGGTACTATCAAAGGTCGCACCTGTGAGGGTTTCGTTCACCGGAATATTTTCCAGCGTTACATTACCGCTGTTGGTTACGGTAATTGTATAATATGCTACATCTCCTGCTTTATAGGTTCCATTTTCACCAGTTCCCAATGTTCCGGCTGTGACTTCTTTAGCTACTGTCACCTCTGGATTCTTATCTTCAGGGGTAATTGGAGTCGGTTCACTTGGCGTTGGTTCTTCAGTTCCAGGTGCTGTCGCTGTTGCCACATTGTTTATAACCTCTCCCCTATCCACATCTGCCTGTGTCACTGTGTAGGAGGCTGCCAGTGTTGTACTTTCCTTTGGCTCCAGTTTCACAATAACTGCCTCAGCGGAGTTAGTACTATCAAAGGTTGCACCTGTGAGAGTCTCGTTCACCGGAATATTTTCCAGCGTCACATTACCACTGTTGGTTACGGTAATTGTATAATGCGCTACATCTCCTGCCTTATAGGTTCCGTTTTCACCTGTTCCTTCCGTTCCTGCTGTAACTTTTTTGGTCACTGTCACCTCTGGATTCTTATCTTCAGGGGTAATCGGAGTCGGCTCACTTGGTGTTGGTTCTTCAGTTCCAGGTGCTGTCGCTGTTGCCACGTTATTGATAACCTCTCCCTTATCCACATCTGCCTGTGTCACTGTGTAGGAGGCTGCCAGTGTTGTACTTTCCTTTGGCTCCAGTTTCTCGATAACTGCCTCAGCGGAGTTAGTACTATCAAAGGTTGCACCTGCAAGAGTTTCGTTCACCGGGATATTTTCCAGTGTCACATTGCCACTGTTGGTTACGGTAATTGTATAATGTGCTACATCTCCTGCTTTGTAAGTTCCGTTTTCACCTGTTCCCGCTGTTCCTTCTGTGATTTCTTTGGTCACTGTTACCTCTGGACTCTTATCTTCAGGGGTAATCGGAGTCGGTTCACTTGGTGTTGGTTCTTCGGTTCCCGGTGCTGTCGCTGTGGCAATATTATTAATCACTTCACCCTTATCCACATCTGCCTGTGTCACTGTGTAGGAGGCTGCCAGTGTTGTACTTTCCGTTGGCCTCAGTTCCGCAATGACTGCCTCAGCAGAGTTAGTACTATCAAAGGTTGCACCTGTAAGCATTTCATTCACCGGAATGTTTTCCAGTGTTACATTACCACTGTTGGTTACGGTAATTGTGTAATGTGCAACTTCTCCTGCTTTGTAGGTTCCATTTTCACCAGTTCCCGATGTGCCTGCTGTGATTTCTTTGGTCACTGTTACCTCTGGCTTCTTATCCTCAGGGGTAATCGGAGTCGGTTCACTTGGTGTTGGTTCTTCGGTTCCCGGTACAGTTGCTGTCG
This sequence comes from Ruminococcus sp., assembly GCA_013911065.1. GTDB lineage: Bacteria > Bacillota > Clostridia > Lachnospirales > Lachnospiraceae > Muricomes. Next base: position 37,256 of record JACERV010000026.1, read on the forward strand.
CAACGTTATTGATCTCTTCTCCCTTATCTACATCTGCCTGTGTCACTGTGTAAGAGGCTGCCAATGTAGTACTTTCCTTTGGCTCCAGCTTCGCAATAATTGCCTCTGCAGCGTTGGTACTATCAAAGGTTGCACCTATAAGGGTTTCATTCACCGGAATGTTTTCCAGTGTTACATTACCACTGTTCGTTACGGTAATTGTATACTGTGCTACATCTCCTGCCTTGTAAGTTCCATTTTCCCCAGTTCCTTGCGTTCCTGCCTTAACAGCTTTTGCCACTGTCAATGCCGGGTTCTTTGTTTCCGGAGTTACAGGAGTTGGGTTACTGGGCACTGGATTGGTAGTTCCCGGTACTGTTGCTGCTGCAATGTTGTTAATCACTTCACCTTTATTCACATCTGTCTGGGTTACTGTATAGGAAGCTGCTAATGTCACACTTTGCTGTGGCTCCAGTTTAGCAATACTTTCTGCAGCAGTTCCGGTTGCGTCAAAGGTTGCTCCTGGCAATGTTTCTTCTACCGGGATATTTTCCAGTGTTACATTACCATTATTGGTTACTGTAATTGTATAGTGTGCAACTTCTCCTGCTTTATAGGTTCCGTCTTCACCGGTCCCGCCAGTTCCCTGTGTGATTTCCTTCTTAACTGTAACTGCCGGATTTTTAGGTTCCGGATAGGTTGGGGTAGGGTTGCTTGGAGTCGGTTCTTCGGTTCCTGGTGCAGTTGCTGTTGCAATATTGTTAATCACTTCACCTTTATCCACATCTGCCTGCGTCACTGTGTAGGAGGCTGCTAATGCAGCACTTTCCTGCGGCTCCAGTTTTGCGATAGATGCGGTATCCGTTCCAGTTGTATCAAAGGTTGCACCTGCAAGAGTTTCATTCACCGGAATATCTTCCAGTGTTACATTACCTGTATTTGTCACTGTAATTGTATAATGTGCAACTTCTCCTGCCTTATAAGTTCCGTTTAAACCAGTTCCGGCCGTATCCTCTGTGATTTTCTTTGTCACTGTGACTTCCGGATTTTTCTTTTCCGGGGTAATCGGGGTCGGCTCACTTGGTGTAGGCTCCTCAGTTCCCGGTACAGTTGCTGTTGCAACGTTATTAACTACTTCTCCCTTATCTACATCTGCCTGTGTCACTGTGTAGGAAGCTGCTAATGCAGCACTTTCCTGTGGTGCCAGTTTTGCAATAGATGCTGTATCTGTTCCAGTTGTGTCAAAGGTTGTTCCTGGGAGAGTTTCATTCACCGGAATGTTTTCCAGTGTTACATTACCTGTATTGGTTACTGTAATTGTGTAGTGCGCAACATCTCCTGCTTTATAAGTTCCGTCCGCGCCATTCCCGGAGGTTCCTTCTGTAATCTTCTTCGTTACTGTTACTGCTGGTTTTACTTTCTCTACATGAACAGTAACTTCCCCTGATTCTGTGGGGTCTGTTCCCGGAGCTTTCACAGTTGCCGTATTGGTGATAGTACCCTGTGCATCAACATCTGCCTGTGTTACAGTATATTCTGCTTTGACAACTACGTCTTCTCCTTTTGCAAGTTTTGCTATCTCTGCGGTTCCATTTTCATTGATGCTATATGCATTGCCATTAGCAACAATCTGAACTGCTCCGGTTCCGCCATTTAAGATATCAGATACCGTTACATTTTCAATATCAAATTTGCTGTTGTTTGTAACTGTGATATCAAACTTCGCGGTTTCACCTGCCTTGAATGCACCATTCTCTCCAGTGCCTTCATTTGTAAGGCTCTTCGTAATACTGAAGTCAGGTGATTCTATTGTAAAGGTTCCAGGTGTAAAGTTAAGTGTGTAGTTGGAAGCCTTGAACGAACCGTTATCGGTCAGATTAAGCGTACCTTGACCGATTTCGTATGTTTTAGCCGTCTCACCAGGCTCCCTGCTTACGTTTCCTGTAAATGCAGCCGTTTCGCCGTTTACAGCACTATCTTTTGTTACCTGATAAGTTAATGAGGGATCTGTCTGTCCAAGCCCCTTGCCATTATCAACTGCCTTAACCTCTATTACTGCCGGTGTTACTTGCAATGTTCCTGGCATGTAGATAACATTCTCGTAGTTGTCAGTCACATTAACAATCTGACCGCTTTGATTTCTTATTATTACACTGGCGATTTCATTTGTCTTACTTCCCACATCTGTAATTTGAGAAGTATCTTTCATAAGTATCATTGAGATGGTGTCTCCTGCTGTTAATCCAGAAACACTCTTGTATCCACTTGCTTTCAAAGCTTCTCCGTTGTAAACCTGCTGCGCGTCTTTTGCTGTAATAATAAGTGGAGTCACATTTTTAACAATCTTCAATGTGCCTGGTACATAAGTAATATCGTAGTTGGTAGTCTGTGATACTGCCGACTCCGGCTTAAATGTAATCGGATAATCACCTGCGGGACTTACTTTTCCTGCGGTTGTGCTTAATTCCGGTGCTACATTAATACCATCCAGCGTCTCGTTATTTACTAAACCTGACACCTGATAGGTAAGAGACGGATTATCCAAACCATATTGTTTTGCCTTATTATCTGCAGTTATTGTAACAACTACTCTTTTTACAGTAAGCATTCCATCCTGTTTATTGATGGTATATTTTCCTGTTACATCAGTCGTAGTTCCATCACCATTATCATGTATAATCTTCACGCTGCTGACAGTATTTGCTGATGTACCGGCATTTGTAATGCTGCCGCTTATAGTTGCTATTAAGGAATCACCTTCTGCTAAAGCACTTTCAGGGCTCACACTATAACCAGATGCTGTCAGTGCTGTTCCGTCATAATACTTCTCTGCACTGTCTGCTGTAACTGTAATAGGTGTTTTACTCTTAAAGTGTGCTACAAACGTAGCGGCTGCATAAAGACCATTTACTTTTGCGTAATTGTTAATAACTGCAGCACTCAGCTCCTTGTCTGTAGATATTACCTGCTGTGAACCTTGTAATGTCCATCCTGTAAAGTAATATCCATCAGCCGCAGCAGCTGTGGAACGTGTACCTGAAAGATTTCCGGTAACTGCCAGAACACTGTCTTTAGCCGGACTTACCGTACCTGCTGCTGTATTTTCGGAAATATACTGAATATCTACTTTATTTTCTTTCCATGTTGCATAAAGAATATTGGTATCCGCAGTATATTGTTCCAAATTATCAATCTGGATTGTGCTGCCTGGCTGAACCTTCGTTCCTGTTCCATCAGCCTTTGTATTCCAGCTATCAAAGGTGTAACCTGTACGAGTACTGCCATTTGCTGCTGCTGTTATTCTGCTGTTCTCCAGACTGGTGATAACCGAACTTTGTGTATTATTATTTGAATCGATTCCTCCATTATAGTCATATATCAGCTTTGTCGTTGCTGCTTTCTTCGCCCATTGTGCTGTCAGAGTCACATTGGCATTTGAAATCTGAACCAGACTTCCCGGATAATAAACTTTATTATCTGAACTTGACTTCCATCCGATAAATACTTCCCCTGTTGGAGCTGTCAGTCCATTGTTTGACGCTGCCGGAGCCTTCGCCCCGTCTGTATAAGTGTTGGAATCCACAGGGACGGTTCCACTTCCTCTGCCCGCATTATATTTAACCTGATAGGACGGTCCGCCAACCCATGTAGCATAAATTTTCATATTTGATATAATCTGCTGGTCAAAGCTGAAAGGTGTTCCATCTTCTTTTACCCAGCCTGCAAATATTTTACCAGCCATTGTCGGCGGTTCAAGAGCAGTTACCTTCTCTCCCGCTTTTATGGTCTGCTGTGTACCGAATGGTATATCTGTATCTGTGTAGAATTCTACAGTAAATTCCGGTGCTATCCATTTTGCATAGATTGTCACACCTGCTGCCGGCATAACACCGCTAAAGTCGTACTCTTGCGTAAGGCTTGCGTCTGCATACCACCCGTCAAATGTATAGTAATCTGCCAACCCTGACGGACGAGGCGGTACATAACCCGCTTTAGAGTTAAGGGGTTCTTCATATTTCACACTATCCTGCTTTTCTACCTTATTGTAATTGTAGTAAGCAAAGTTATAAGAGTTTCTTGTATAGCGTACTCTCAGGTTAGAATTTGATAATGAAACAGAACCACCAGCACTTGCGTTTCTCCATGTCCTGCCATCAGTGCTGTACTCTGATATGGTAAAGCCATTATATTTATTCGTAAAAGTAAATGAACCATTACCGCTTGCACTTGTAGTATTCGCTGCCTGAGCGGAATAAGTTCCATCCAACTGCTGTTTATAATGTGAAATAGTAGTGCCGGAATTAAGACTGGTCTGCTTAAAATTAATTGTCGTACCTGATATAGGGAAAATGAAAGCATCCAGGAATGTCATATAAGTTGTAGAACTTCCATTCTGATAATTCCAGCCGAAAGTATTCGGCCATGTATATCCGTTTGCTTCCAGTGATGAACCATATAGTCCTGTAAAGACTATAGATGGATTACTCTCCCAGATTGTATTGCCCCACCAATCCTTGCCTGTTGATCTGTAAAAATTCATCGTCATTAACTGACGGTCATAGTATACGTTCAGCACGGTGGTTCCATCGGCCTTTACAGTTACGGAAGTTGACTTTGATCCATTATATTTGAACCCTTCCCAACTCTTGCCCGTATCAGTGCTATTTGCTGAAACGGTAGCTCCTACATTTGCTGTTCTTGTGATATCTGAACTATCATAGTCATAGGTTTTTTGACTATCTGCCGTGTTTTTATTGTCTGTTATCTTTTGTTTCCAGTATACAACTGTATAACCAACCTTTTGTGCTGTCCATGTAGCTTTAATGGTTGTATCCGCAGATAATGCATTCCCAAATGAAAATGCCGAGCTATTTAATGTCCAATTTTTAAAGGTGTATCCTGGTTTTTTCGGGTCTTCCGGTTTTACTGTTTTCTGACCTGCTGCTACAAACTGAGGATCAATATAAGACCCGCCGTCCGTATCAAATTTCAGCCAGTAACCCCTTTTTATAATGGGATTCAATGTCATATCCGCTGTAACTGCTATTCCATTGCTTACCGGAGTGTTTATATTCGTTACATACCAGCCGGTAATAGCCTCATCCGGTCTCACAGCAAATTGGACATTTGTATAATCCAGCCTGTCTCCATTTGCATAAGTCTGTGTGTAAACAATTTTGCCGTCACCATCTTTATAATATACGTGCCATTCTGTCCTATACTGTGCATACAAATTCACTGTTTTGTCTGCTGTCAGGGTGCCAACGTTTCCGAAGGTAAATTTATTTCCGCCTGTCTGAGCTGTATACCATCCGGAGAAAACTTTGCCAGTCACCGCAGGAACCTCTGGTTCCGATACAATCTCATTACTTTTTACAATCTGTGTAGCATTTGCAATCTGACTGCCATTTATATCGAAAAAGTTATAAGTAGTTATATATGGAGTGCCCACTGCCCCCACAACATAAATAGAAAAACTATCCGCATTTACAGAAACTGTAGTATCTGAGGAATCATTCGCTGCTACTGTAGTGCTAACCGGGTCTGCCGCACTTCTTTCATCTTCCATGTGGAAAACCTGTAACTTTGAATCCTCTCCGTTTGTAAGGGAAGAACTTGCTGAAACAGTGAAATCCACTGCTACCTGATGCCCTTCTGCCGGTTGAATCTCATTGCCCGATTTATCATAGAAGGTAATGTCAAATGCAACCGTCCCATTTACCTCTTTTCCTTCACCAACTACATCCGATATTGCATTGTCAATTTTAGAAGAGTTTACTGGTTTAATATCTAAAGTAGTCCCGTTTGGAAAAGTACCTTCGGGAGCATTCACATTTACAGTAACCCCACCGTTTGTAAGACTGCCTGTAATAGGAACAGATGGCTCTTCACTCACTGTTGTTTCACTATTATCCTTTTCCGGTGTATCCTGAGAAACTTCCTTGTATACTGCGGTGATTTCTTTATTCTCAGAAACTTCTATCTGATAAGTGAACACATTTCCGTTTACAGCCACTGGAGCAATTACATTGCCATTTTGGTCTTTAACCATGTCAACAGTATGTTTTCCATCGACAGTAACTTCTGCATTTAACAGAGCGCCCTCTGTATATTTTCCGTCCTCTTCATATGTAACATCTCTCTTTTCACTTCCATCCGTCCAAATCTTGATAGAACCACCTTCAACTGCTGGCTTGTGGAATACTACATTATATTCCTGTTCTACATTCTCAGATGGTGTTACCTCCGCAGTCTGATCATTTGGATTTGATTGCTCCTCTGCGTCAGAAACCTTTGGCTGTTCACCCAGCACGATCTCCTGTGTAGCAGTTGATCCGGTCTCGCCAGTTCCCTGGGTCCCTGCATCCGAATCATTCGTCTCAACATTTGCCTCGCCGGCTCCTTCATCAGCAGTCGGTGGTCCGGCTTGTAAGTCTTCCTGTCCAACTGTATCCTCGCTGGTAGCCAGCAAAGATGTACCAGATGAATATACAGCACTTGTAGCTACCATAACCACTGCTAAAAGAAGGGCCAGCCAACGCTTAAAATTCTTCTTCATAGTCCTCTCTCCTTCCATTTTAATTCATTGCTCTATTATTAAAATCAAAAACCCTTAAAATATTCTTGAATACGCTCAACTTGAAGGATTTACAGATTGATAAGTTACATATATAAAGAGAGGCCTTGAATGTAAAAGGGGTCAAATTTTTTATACTTTTTTAACTTTTTGCCAGAAAAGCATAAAAGAGTGTGAATCCTTAATACCTTCAGGATTCACACTCTCCTTATATATGTATATATTCAGTTAATTATGAAACTTTACCTTGTTCTAATTTATGAACCCTTTCCTGTAAATTTGATACATTTTTAGATAGCAGATTCACTGTATCATAATCAATTTTAATGGTTAAAATTCCAAACTTATCAGATTTATTTGTGACTATTTTCTATCACTCCGTTAAAACCAAAAATCCGAAAATATTATTCTGCTAACGGGATATAATATGTCTAAAACCATAAGATTTCTGCCGCTCGCCATCTCCTGTGGATAGGCGAGTTTTTAAATGTATGGAAATGGAATAGAACAAAGGAGATTATAGAGTACTTCTTCTCAAGTCGTTTGGAGGTTGAACATCATGCATTATTGGGATAATAATATCATAATTTTAATTCCTTCTTTAGAACCTGATAAAAAGTTACCGATATATGTGGATCAATTGTGTGAACTAGGCCTGAATCATATTCTGGTGGTGGACGATGGGTCCGGCCCAAGCTATCAATCCATCTTTTCTGAGTTGGAAACAAAGGGTTGCGCCGTATTGCATCACGAACAAAATCAAGGAAAAGGCTGTGCATTGAAAACCGGATTAACCTATATTCAGGAGAAAATACCCGGCTTTGCCTGCGTCGTTACAGCAGACGCAGATGGTCAACATGTACCAGAGGACGTGCTTTCCGTGGCGGAGCTATCCAAGCAGCATCCGAATGCGCTGGTACTCGGCGTGCGTGATTTTTCAGGTTCTGATGTACCCCCGAAATCATTGATAGGCAACCACATTTCAGCAGTGCTGTTTGCTGCATTATACGGAAAATATCTATCGGACACCCAGACAGGATTGCGTGCTTTTACACGGAAATTGCTGCGTTGCATGATGGAAGTGCGTGGTGAGCGCTTTGAATACGAAATTCAGATGCTCATTACCTGCGTGCAAATGCACATTCCCATACTCACTCAACCAATTCAAGTCATTTATGAAAATCAGAATAAAGGTACACACTTTAGGCCATTGCGTGATAGTACAAAGGTTATTGGCACAATACTAGGCAGCTTTGTGCGGTTCGCATTGGCTTCATTGCTGGGCGCAGTGGTGGATCTTGGATTGGCGTGGATATTATTGGATGTTTTGCGCCCTCTTATTTGGGATGATTATCTGCGCATCCTACTGGCGACTGCCGCTGCACGGGTTTTTTCAATCTCTGTGAATTATTGTATCAACCGTTTTGTGGTTTTCCGTGTGCAATCTTCGGCGGAGAAAAGTCTGTCTCGCTACCTGCTTTTGACTGCGCTGCTGATGCTGCTATCCGGCAGCGGTGTATATGTATTAAACACGGTGCTGCAAATTGATGAGAAAATCGCAAAAATCATCTGCGATACATGTTTGTTTTTGCTTAGCTTCAGAGTACAGCAAAAGTGGGTTTTTGCAAAGAGAGGAGGAACCCAAAATGGAGAATAAGGAAAAACAAAAGAGAGACATCCTTTTCATTGCGACGATGATTTTAATGTCAGTTTATCTGATCTGGCGCATGCTGTTTACGATTCCATTTCAAAGAGGTATTTTGAACGTTATTTTTGGTATACTATTGATTGTTGCCGAAACCATGACGGTATTTACGACCTTTGAGTTGTTTATTCAAAAAATGCAAAAAAAAGTTGACCGCTTGGAGCTTCCTGTAATACCGAATGAATTTTATCCAGATGTGGATGTATTCATTGCCACACACAACGAACCGGTTAACTTGCTTTATAAGACCGTGAATGCCTGTACACATATGGATTATCCGGATAAGAGTAAGGTTCATATCTATTTCTGCGATGATGGCAACCGCCAAGCGGTGGCAGAGCTTGCTGCACAATTTGATGCAGGGTATATTCCATTGGCAGAAAACAAGCATGCCAAATCAGGAAACCTGAACAATGCGCTTGCTCACACGACCTCCCCACTGATTGTCACATTTGATGCAGACATGATTCCCCAGCACACATTTTTAATGAAGACCGTGCCTTATTTTTTGTTGCCGAAGTTCATCAAGGAAGAGGATGGATGGAGGCTGCGATGTGAAGAGGATCCGCCATACAAAGGGCGCAGACTGGGACTGGTACAAACTCCACAGAGCTTCTATAATCCAGATTTGTTCCAGTTTAATCTTTATGCCGAGCAAAATATTCCCAATGAGCAGGACTTCTTTTCAATGGAAATCAACCGGATACGCAATGCTTCCAATGCCATTGCTTACACCGGCAGCAACACCGTGATTTCCCGCCAGGCGATGGAGGAAATCGGCGGCTTCCCTTGTCATACCATCACGGAAGATTTTGAAACCAGCATCCGTCTGCAACAGGCAAACTATCTAACCTATGCTACTGATGAGGTACAGGCAGCGGGTCTTACCACCACAACGATATCCAGTATGCTGAAGCAACGTGTCCGTTGGGCACGGGGCATCATACAGAGCTTGCACAACACCGGTGCTATCTTCTCCCGAAAGCTGCCATTCGCCGCAAACATTACCTACCTGAACAGTTTTCTGTATTGGTGGTCGTTCTTTAATCGGCTGGTCTTTATCCTGTCTCCCATTTTGTTTGCATTGTTTGACTTTCAGATCGTCAATGCTGGATTTTGGGACATCCTCTTGTTATGGCTGCCTTCCTATGCACTGTATTCAATAGCAATGCGATTTTTGTCGGGCAACATCCGAAATCAACGTTGGAGTCAGGTAATAGACACCATTCTTATGCCCTACTTAATTCTCCCGACACTTTTAGAAATGTTGCATATCCGTGAGACAAAGTTCAAGGTTACCAACAAGAAAAAAGAGAATGTGGAAGACCGTTGGCACAACTTTAAGTTTGCCCTCCCACATATATTCCTGCTAGCGCTTTCCATTGCAGCGATGATACGTTTTGTTAGTGGTAAATACGGCTGGGCATTGGTATACAGCAGCATTATTATATTCTGGCTGGCATACAATACGGTGGCACTTTGCTATGCTATCTTCTTTATGTTGGGACGGCCCGCATTTCGTGAAACAGAGCGAATACGAGCCCAAGAAAATGTCACAGTACAAACTCATGGGCGCACCTATGATGCGGTAAGCGCAGACCTGTCCGAAACCGGCATGGCCTTTTATTCGGCAAAACCCATTTATGTACCCGAAGACAGTATTGTTTCACTGAGCATCCAGACGATGCGCTACAAAGCACAACTGGAAGGAAGCATTGTCTATGTCCGCCAGGAGAAACCGCAGAATCAATCACGGTGGCGGTATGCAGTTTCGGTAAAACCGATATCGGAAGAGGATAAGCGCCAGTATATGCAGATTATCTATGACCGTATGCACTCTTTGCCAAAGCAGCTGAATTTTTGGATCACGGCCTATGACGATGTGGTACGCAATATTCGCAAGCGTATTGAAAAACAATTTTCGGATAAACGAAAGCTGCCGCGCATACAGATTGCTTACCCGGTAACGTTTCACAACGGACAGCAGTGTGTGCTGTATAGCTTCAACTATCGCTATTTTTCCGCAACCGGCTTAATCGTTCCAGACGGTCCGCTAAGCTTTACATCACCCAGCGGCATTGAGGTGCAGCTTCACCGGGCAGATATCGCCGCTGCCAACAAAGAGGAAGTACTGCTTGAGGTAGAGAACCTTCAAGCTCTCGAAAAAGGCGGATTGCTTGACAAGTTACTCGAAGAACTACAGGAAGGAGGAGTCAAATGATTGGAATTACGTTACCCCTTGTCATCCTATCCTTTCTGGGGTATATGCTGCTCGCACGAAAAGCGCTGATGCTGCGCTGGGAATTCATCCCTGTCTTTGTGTTTTCGTCAACTTCCTGTGCTGTGTTTTTTTTCGGGGTGGCTGGTGTGCTGCCGGAAGGGTCGATTGTGGTGATGTCGGCAGGAGTACTCGCCTTTGTGTGGTTTGTGCTTGCTTTTTGGCAGGGGTACATTCGGCTGCAGATACACATAACGCTGTTTCACTGCTTTTTCATGGCAGGAATCCTGCTTTTCTTTGTGGTTTTGATTCGCAGCAGACTGACACACTACGACAACTTTTCTCATTGGGGCATTGTCGTGAAACAGATGTTGAGCACCCATGCTTTTCCGACGGCGGAATCTGCACTTGTGGACTTCAAAAACTATCCGCTGGGCACTGCCTCTTTTCTCTATTATGTCTGCCGTTTTTCCGGCCACAGTGAGTCCACCATGCTGATAGCACAGGCGATGCTAGTGTTTTCCTGCTTCTATGCAATGTTTGGCATCATATCAGAGAAGAAACGGTTTTTGCTATATGCGTTTATGGGTTCGGGGCTTGCGGCTCTGTCTTTCTTCAACCTCACCATTCGCATTAATAACCTGTTAGTCGATTTTCTGCTGCCTATCTTTACATTGGCTATCTTCGCCGCTGCTTATCAATATCGAAAGGACCCCTTACGTTCCTTGCTCATTTTTACGCCGATTGCAGGACTATTAACTGTGACCAAGAGCACTGGCATTATCTTTGCTGCGTTTGGACTTATGTATATATTCTATATGTTAATCAAGCACCGTGAAGCACCCTTCTGGGGAAGGTTTGCATGGCTGTCACCAACTGCGCTGTTGGGGGTGTTCGCCCCATATCTGCTCTGGTTGCTGCATATGAAAACCGCATTTTCCGGTGTGGTGAATAAATTTGATATGCAAAAACTACCGATTCAAAAAACAGCGGAGCAGATGAACGAAATTACCTCTTTGTTTTGGCGCTCTGCCACCGACCTAACCACTCGCCCCGCTATCGGCATCTTGGGTTTTAACCTACTTGCAATTGGTGCATCGATTTTTGCTGCCCGGGTTATGAAGAAAAAGTGGAGGCTGCGGAAAGGATTAATTGCACTCAACGCAGTGCTGATTCTATACTATGCGGGTATCCTGGGACTATATCTGTTTTCTATGCCTTGGGATGAGGCATCATGGCTGGCAGGATTTGAGCGCTATGCTTCCAGCATTGTAGTTCTGTTTGCGGGCGCACTGGTAATGTGTGCCACAGTGGATATTGAAAACACCTTTCATTACAGAATTGGTGAGGTGCCCGATGAGCAGGCATTCCACAGCCCTGCCAGTAAAAACCGCTATCAAAAAGGGGTTTTGGCCTGTACTGCGCTTGCCATCATCATGCTGCTGTCCGAATATAATGGAATGAAATGGAATATAAATGCCTATGGCGCTTCTCTGCCGCAGCAGGTCCAGTCTGTGGTGGGGGATCGATGGGTGAAAGGCGGAGAAGCAGACACACACCGCTACCTGCTTTATGCATCGGACAAAGATGCACAAGTGACCAATTATTACATGCAGTATGTGGGGCGGTACTTTCTCTATGCCCCGGCTGTGGATGGCATCTGTTTGTTTTGGGAAGACAACATGGATAATTTACTCAGCGGGTATGACTATTTCGTGATGGTGGAAAGTGATGTGAATGCAAGGCATCTGCTCCACAAGCACTATGGTGTGACAGGAGAGGAGGGGCTGTATCGCATTGATAAAACAAATGGCAAGATATCGCTGGTTTTGGAGTAGTGTGATTCTGCTCGCGTTTCTACTATTATTCATGTGGTGGCGTTGGCAGACCACAGAAGCTTTGCGTTTTGTACGCAATCTGGGAATCGGGTTTAATTTAGGCAACACACTGGATGTGCATGACCTACATTTTGATACGAATCAACCCACTGATTTTGAAATCTATTGGGGCAACCCAGTTACCACGAAGGAGATGATTGCTGATATCAAGGAAGCCGGCTTTGGTGTGCTGCGCATACCCGTAAGCTGGGAAGAACATTTAGACGAGAATGGAGTCGTCCACAAAGAGTGGATGGATCGAGTACAACAGCTGGTGGATTATGCAATATCAGAGGATTTGCACGTCATTATCAATGCCCACCACGACAGCTGGTATACGCCGGATGATGCTCACCTTGATTCAGCCAAAAAGAGGATGAGCCAACTATGGTCTCAAATTTCCGAACGTTTTGCAGCCTATGATGAACGATTATTATTTGAAAGCATGAATGAGCCACGCTTGATTGGTACCGACGAGGAATGGACGGTTGGAACGCCGAGAGCACGAGAAATTGTCAATGAACTAAATGAGGTATTTGTAAGAACAGTCCGTAAAAGCGGCGGCATGAATGAAAAACGGTACTTGCTGCTGCCTACATACTGTGCACGAGTTGAGACCGCTGCATTGGAGGATTTTCGTCTGCCGCAGAATGAAAGGCTCATTCTTTCGGTGCATTTGTATGTACCTTTTGACTTTGCTCTAAATCCAACCGGGACACAACGCTTTTCACCAGAGGATACTTTAGCGATTGACCAGATATTCAAAGATTTGCACAGACTCTTTACTAGTAAGAATATTCCGGCCATCATCACGGAATTTGGCGCTGTTGATAAGAAAAACGAGCACGAACGTTCTATTTGGGTGCACCATATACTAGGGCAAGCAAGAAAGGCCGATATTTCCTGCATTTGGTGGGATGCCGGCGGTCCGCCGGAGGAAGATAAGCCCTATCCACTCTACAATCGTGTTGCCCGGGAATGGTTGTTCCCCGATTTACTCAAAACGCTGACTGGTCATGCAGAGAAATAGCAAAAAAATCTTAAAACTTGATTCGTCCTTCCATTTATAATTGAAAGTTCTCAAACGTGTATTCCTTAAAGATGCTTAATAAATTGAGATGTTATACAAATGAAAGAGCGTGGTCCTTAACACTTTTCGGACTCATGCTCTTTTATGCATATATTTAGTTAATTATGAGAGCTTAATTTTTAACTTATGAATCTCGTAATGTAAATTTGATACATTCTCAGACAGTAGATTCACTGTATCATGGTCAATCTTAATGCCATTAACTATAACCCTTAAACCTTCAAGCTTATCTTCCAGCATGTGGTAATTATTATTAGACTTTTCCTGTACAATGTCTAACTGCTGCAAGATACTATTCTCCGTACTCCTTAGGCGCTTATTAAACCTCTCTTCCATCTCCTCAAAGCGGCTGTCAATCTTATTAAACCTCGTTTCCAGGCCCCCAAAGCGGCTGTCAATCTTATTAAATCTCGTTTCCAGGCCCTCAAAGCGGCTGTCAATCTTATTAAACCTCGTTTCCAGGCCCCCAAAGCGGCTGTCAATCTTATTAAATCTCGTTTCCAGGCCCTCAAAGCGGCTGTCAATCTTATTAAACCTCGTTTCCAGACCCCCAAAGCGGCTGTCAATCTTATTAAACCTCGCTTCCAGACCCTCAACGCGGCTGTCAATTTTATTAACCCCCGCTTCCAGACCCTCAACGCGGCTGTCAATCTTATTAAACCCCGCTTCCAGACCCTCAAAGCGGCTGTCAAGCTTATTAAACCTCGTTTCCAGCCCTCCAAAGCGGCTGTCAAGCATGTTCGATATAGCCTGCAATAATTCACGATCTACCATTCTAATTACCTCGCCTTCCTCTGTTCTCTTAATTTTTACTCTTTGTACTGCTATAAAGAGAGATTTGTCGTCGGCTTTTGCAAATCCCAAGATAAAAGCCCTTCTAATTATTACGGTGGATATGAGTTTTCTATAGATTTATAGTGCCCGCTCTCTTTAAAATTGTCAAGTCGTGCAGAAACAGACTTTTTTGTTATTTTCCCTATAAGAATACCTCCTTTTTCATTGAATAAAACGCTTGCTTTTTAATACAGTAATAATTGTTCATCCATGAATAGTGCTCCGATATGGAGATGTTGAAATGATTTTCACAACTTGAATATGGCAAGAATGCCTGCTGCTTGATATAATCTAGAATAACACAAAGGCTTTGTCTTAACAAGTTGGCACATTTTACAAAATATGCTATACTAACTACAGCTATCAATAATTTTCTGCCTTAATATTATAAATACGGCAGCCGAAATATCTTTAGATTTTGTCCTAAGAAATAGGGAGGGTTTACTTATGAGGAAGCTTGATATTTTCAAAACTATACAACTGATTGTTTATATCATTCTAACCGGTCTCTGCGTTTTCAGAGTCATGACAGATTCTGAAGTCTATCATTATATTGCAACGAATTCTTCTATACGCATGATATGTGTTCTTTTATGGGTGGTGTTAGGAGTTTCCTTCTTATTTTTGTTTATTGATTTTAGCTTCTTTTCTTCTTTTAAAAGAGATTACAGAGATTTAGATTTTGCCGTGCATTCGGACCCTCTTTCCGGTATTCCCAACCGTTTTAGCTGCGATGCTTTGATTGAAAAATACATGGACCAGCCTTTACCTGAGGATATTGGCTGTATTATGTTTGAGTTATCCAATATTGGGGAAATTAACCGCCTGTATGGTCATATTGAGGGAAATGCCCTTATCAAAGACTTTTCTAACATCCTTAAAACTGCTTCCATTAATTTATGTTTTATAGGGCGCAACGGGGGAAATAAATTTATAGCTTTATTTGAAGAAGGAAGCGAAAAGAAAATAGAAACTTTCCTTGAACGCATTTATTTTAAAGTGGACTCTCACAATTCAGGCTCTGACACCCGTCCAATTAATTATAAATATGGACGTGCCTTTCATGAAGGAACTGAAGTCAGCACAATTACCGACCTGGTTGCACTTGCAAACAAACGGATTTACAATGATTAATTTCACTTGCTGCAGGACTGTATATGGAAGGTAGGTAGGTAGATGGCAGAATTAGATTATCAATATATATCAACCTTGGTAATCCATGCGAGAACCGGGGACAGTGATTCCTTCGCAGAATTATATGCAGCAACATATCAGAAGGTATACCGCTTTGCATACAATTATTTGAAAGATGAATATCTGGCACAGGATGCCCTGCAGGAAACATACATACTTGCTCTCAAAAATCTATATACTCTGAAGGATTCCAAGCTTTTTATATCCTGGCTGAATCAGATTAGCTTCAGGGTCTGCTTTAATATGCATCAAAAGAGAAAACGTTATAACAAAGAATTATCTGATTATGATAACAGCAGAACTCAAGAACATACAAAGCATCACGGAGACGTTGAATACCTGGAAGACCAAATTGTTAAAATAGATGAAAAAAATTACATTATGAAAAAAATTCTGGATCTTCCCCCGGCGGAGTCTCAAGCCATAGTTATGAAATATTATGAGAATATGAAACTGGACGAAATTGCCCAGGTAATGGACGTAAGCGGCAGTACGGTAAAACGTTATCTAAACCGTGGACGGGCAACATTAGGACAGCTGCTGGAACGTTAAGGAGGTGCCTTACCTATGTTAATAGACAAATTTAAGAAAGACAACGGACCTGTGCTGGATGAGAAAACAGCGGGGCAAATGTTGGAGAACATATTTGATGCATGTGAGGTAGAACCTAATTCTGTTCCGCTTTCTGTGCTTACCTCCTACAGTAACTACCGTAGAGAACGTTTTTTGCTGCAAAGGCTCCTTCTCGCTATCATCATGTTATGTTTCTGTCTGGTGCCCTTGCTATTTATAACGCCTGATATACAATTGAATCCTCAGGGCAGTGCCCCGAAAGGAAAGCCCTCCTATGAACTTGTTGTGAATTCCCTGATACCTGTCAGCAGAATAACAGCAACTGTGGATGGCAATCATGTTCCGGTATATGAGGTAGGTGATAAAACTTATTCTGTTGAACCGGTATCAAATGGAACTATGACCGTTACCGTAACACTGAAAAACCGTCAATTTTCCTCGGAATCCCTAAATGTCTCCGGAGTTGACACGTCTTCACCCATAGTTTTATCAGACCGCCTGGCAGGAGACCTTGTTTACTTATATATCTCAGACCCGGATTCCGGGATTGACTATGAAGGAATCTCTGCAATGGATATTGATGGAAAAGAAATACTACCTGCTTCTTATGATGAATCAGAAAATTATGTAGTCTTTGACCATCCCGAAAAGTCATTAAATATTTATATTCCCGATAAGGTCGGAAACACTCTTCATTTAATTCTTACAGTCAAGGAGTGAGCTCACCGCACTCAATAATTTTAACTTTTGAAAGGGGGTTTGATGCGATGAAGAGAAAAACACAGTTTATAAGTGTATTTCTTATCATTTTCATCATGCTCCCTTTTTTTGCCGGCTGCTCCGGAAAAAGTAGCGATGTCTCCAATACTTCCGCTGCAGAAGTTAAAAAAAGAGAGAGTGCACTCCAGATTCTGCTTCCACAGTCAGGAGGTACTGTTACTTATGGAAATGAAATTGTTTCTATTGATGCCTCAAACACAAGCGAAGGATACGTGATGGTACAATACAATGGCGGGGCAGAAAAAGTAAAGCTTCAGATTACCATACCTGATGGAACGGTCTATACTTACACTTTATCCTCAGGTACCTATGAGACATTTCCCCTCACTGGAGGAAATGGCCCGTATCACCTGGATGTACTGGAAAATGTAAGAGATGATCTTTATGCCCTTTCATTTGCCCAGGATATGGATGTTGCTGTTCATGATGAATTCCGGCCTTTCCTGTATCCAAATCAATATGTGTGGTTTACAGAAACTTCCAAAGCTGTAGAGCTTGGAAAAAAACTCTCTGATAAATCAACAGACGATTTGAGTTATGTACAAAATGTATATTATTATGTAATTGAGAATATTTCCTATGATTATGAGATCGCAGAGAATACCCCCACCGATTATCTTCCAAACCTGGACAAGACCCTGGAGAAGAAAAAGGGAATCTGCTTCGACTATGCCTCCCTTATGGCTGCTATGCTGCGCTCCCAATCCATTCCCACAAAGCTGGAAGTAGGATACTCCGGTACGGCATATCATGCCTGGGTCAGTGTCTATTTAAAAGAAAGGGGATGGATAGATAAGATTATTGAATTTGATGGAGAAAACTGGTCTTTAATGGATCCGACTTTAGCCGCAAACAACAGTAAAAAATCTGTAGGTAAATATATTGGTGACGGAAACAACTATATCGTAAAGTATTCTTATTAAAATAACGGAGGACAGGCTATGGATAAACAGGTGCAGGGAAAACCATTTTCAAATATGGAGATCTCCTCATTTTGCGGGCAGGTTGCTATGATTTTGCGTTCTGGAATTTCATCTATTGAGGGGATTACCATTATGCTGGAGGATGCTTCTTCCCCGGAGGAAAAAAAAATACTGCAGACTATTTTGGAAAATGTGCAGGAAACGGGGAGTTTGTACCAGGCACTGGCTGACACAAAGCTTTTTCCCTCTTATATGCTGCATATGATACAAATTGGAGAGGAAACCGGAACGCTGGACGAGGTAATGTCTGCCTTGAACTTACATTATGACAGGGAAGATTCCATTGCCAAAAGTATCCGCAATGCCGTTACCTATCCTTTGATTATGTCAGGTATGATGGTAATTGTAATCATTGTCCTCCTTGTAAAGGTAATGCCCATATTTAACCAGGTCTTTATTCAGCTTGGTACAGAAATGACCGGGTTTTCAAGGACGCTTATGAATCTTGGCAATACGATCAACCGGTACTCCATTGTATTTGCTGCCGCCTTAATCCTAATTACAGGTCTTATCCTGCTTGGAACCAGGACAGCATCAGGCCGGCAGATTTCCAGAAGCTTTGGATATAGATTCAAATTTACCCGTATGATCTATGAGGAAATTGCTGCCTGCCGTTTTGCAGGGGGAATGGCTCTTACATTAAGCAGCGGACTGAATCCGGAGCGCAGCATGGAGCTGGTCAGCTCTTTAAATGAAGACACCCGTTTCCAGGAGAAAATTAATTCCTGCCGGCATTTGCTTGATGAGGGCAAGGCTTTGCCGGAGGCACTGCATACCACAGGAATATTTACCGGGATGTATGCACATATGGTTTCTATTGGCGGAAAAACTGGTACTATGGACCAGGTCATGGATAAAATCGCAGGACTTTATCAAGATGATATTGATACCCGGATGAATAATGGGCTTGCAGTGCTGGAGCCTACGCTGGTCATCGCATTATCCCTGATTGTAGGAGTAATTTTACTGTCTGTCATGCTCCCTTTAATGGGAATCATGTCCAGCATTTAAATTGCAGGAGGCTATTATGACACGTTTTCAATACAAGAAAAACCAGTACACATACCGCAGGCTCATTCTCTCCATCTGTGTTTTCCTGCTTATTGTGATTTTCTTTTACCAGGGTATTGACTCTCTGTCTGAAAGCTCTCTCCGGCGTCAGAGGGAAAGCCTGGAAAATGCTCTGAACAGAAGTATTACTTACTGTTACGCGGTGGAAGGAAGCTACCCGCAAAGCCTGGCTTACCTAAAAGAACATTATGGACTTACTTACAATGAAAACAAGTTTTTTGTGGATTATAGAGTCAGCGGGGCAAATGTTCTTCCCGATGTGACGGTAATTGAAATGGAGGAGGGAGACTGATTATGCGCTTTCGAAGCCAAAAGAATCACATGATTGATTTTTTATTTCCTGTAGCACTGCTTTTTGTATTTGCCGTTTCTGCACTGACAGTCATCCTGCTTGCTGCAAACATTTACCGCTCTGCAACGGAAAACTCTTCTTTGAACTATACCGCCGGAACTTCTCTTTCCTATATTGCTGAGAAAATACATCAAAACGATGAAAAGGGAAATGTTTCTCTTGGAACCTTTGACGGACATGATTCTCTCATATTGAAACAGGAGTATAATGGGACTGTCTATTTTACTTACATTTATACTGATGGAAATACATTAAAAGAATTATATGTAAAAGATGGCGCGCAGGTTACCGCTGATTCCGGCAAGCCTATTCTGATAGTGAAGTCTTTTACCATGGACACCGTTAATGAACATACTTTCCGTTTTACCTGCGTTGACGAAAAGGAGCAAAAGGTCTCCACAGTCGTCAGTGTCAGAAGCACACCATAAAGGAGAACACTATGATACGCAGAAACCGGGCAAATTCATCCAGCCTGTTCCTCTTAGAACTGATTCTTGCAATCTTATTTTTTTCTATTGCAAGTGCTGTTTGCGTACAATTTTTTGTGAAATCCCATTTGCTCAGCCAGGATGCATGGAAATTGAACATTTCTGTCAATGAAGTTTCCAGTGCGACAGAATTAATACAGGTTTCCCCGGACGCCCGGTCTGCAATAGATTTGATTCATACAGAATACCCTGACTCAGAGATTTCTGATGTCTCAAAAATTTCTGTATACTATGACAGAGATTTTCTTTCCTGTGCGAAGGCCCAGGCGGTCTATTGCCTGGAAATAAGTTTTATACAAAAAGGTTCCATGCTGGATGCTGCGTTAAATATGAAAGAACAAAAGGATGAGAAAATCATCTATTCCCTTACCATATCCCATCATCTGCAAAGGAGGCCCGGAAATGGACAATAAAAAGAAACAGATTTCTATTGTAAATATTGGTTCTTCCTCCCTGCTTGTTGTGTTTCTTGTACTTTGCCTGGTAACCTTTTCCACATTATCCTTATCCAGTGCCAAAAGTAATTATAATTTCAGTCAAAGGCTTGCGGACAGAAGAGCAGATTATTATGAAGCTTCCAGAAAAGCCGAACTTCTTCTGGATTCTATTGATAATGTCCTTGCAGAAATTTATGAAGCCTCCACCCTGCCTTACTATTCTGAAGCAGAGAAACGGCTTTCTGAATTAACTTTGAATGAAGATGTGAAGGACATTGTGCTGGAAACAAACTTCTCCGCAAAGACTCCTTCCGTATCCTATGCCATATCTATCAATAAAAACCAGGCATTATCCGTTGTGCTTGAATTGACACCTGTGGACAATACAGCGGAGGGATTCTATCAGATTAAACAGTGGAAGGCTGTTTCCACTGCTGATTGGGAAGGAAACAATACATTAAAACTAATCCAATGATTTAAAGGAGATTCTATATGAACGCAAGATCAATCCTGGAGCAGGCCGTCACTGACGGAGCATCTGATGTATTTATTGTAGCAGGTCTTCCCGTGGCCTGCCGGAAAAATGGGCTTACCGCCCGTCTCTACAAAGATAAGCTGCTCCCCGTGGATACAGAAACTTTATTAGGTGAAATTTACCAGATGGCAGAAAACCGGGACATCAGCAGACTTTATCAACATGGGGATGATGACTTTTCCTTTGCAATCCAGGGAGTATCACGTTTCCGTGTCAGCGCCTACAAACAAAGGGGTACCTTATCTGCGGTAATTCGAATTATAACCTTTCAGCTCCCTGACCCGAAGGAGTTAGGAATCCCGGACCATATCATACAGCTTGGAAACAGCAGTAAAGGCATGACTCTTGTGACAGGCCCTGCCGGAAGCGGGAAGTCTACCACTCTTGCCTGTATTATTCACCAGATAAATAAAACAAAATGCGGACATATTATCACCCTGGAAGACCCTTTAGAATTTCTTCACCGGCATAACCAAAGTATCGTAAGCCAGCGGGAAATTAACGTAGACACAGACAGCTATGTAAACGCTCTGCGGGCTGCCCTGAGGCAAAGCCCCGATGTTATTCTTCTCGGAGAGATGAGAGACTATGAAACAATAAACGTTGCCATGACGGCCGCAGAGACCGGGCACCTGCTCTTTTCTACCCTTCACACAATCGGAGCCGCCAACACAATTGACAGAATCATAGATGTATTTCCGCCTAACCAGCAAAAGCAAATTGGCGTACAGCTATCCATGGTTTTGAATTCCGTTGTGTCACAGCAGCTGGTGCCTACAGTAGACGGCAAAGTGGTTCCCGCATTTGAGATCATGACTGTAACACCGGCTATCCGCAATATGATACGAGATAATAAGGTGCATCAGATTGACGGCCTTATTTATTCTTCTGTAAAAGAAGACATGGTCTCCATGGACACCAGCCTGCTGAAGTTGTATCAGGCCGGCACCATTAGCAAAGAGACTGCCTTAACATATGCTGCAAATCCGGAAATGCTGAGCAAAAAGCTTTAACTGTGCTCCTGCCTGACTTCATTTATTACCTTTCCCTTAGCATCCTGAGAACGCAGCGTTTCTAAAAGCACAAATATTTCATGTGCAAGAACCGGGAATGCTGCCAGTATAACCAAAGCTCCCCATTCTTCAAGAGAGAGTGCTGCCGTACCAAACATAGCAGTCAGGGCTGGAACTTCCGTCACTGCTGCCTGCAAAAGGAAACCAACTCCAAATGCAGCGGCCATAACCGGGTTAAATCCTCTTTTACGGGAAAATATGGATGTATGCACATCCTGCATCCCCTGTGCATGGAACAACTGAGAAATTCCCAATACCGTAAATGCATATGTCTGCGCCCGCGTAAGTAATTCCGTGGACTGAAATACCACAGAAATATTCTCCAGCGTAAATGCTTTCTGCTGTTCCGCAAGAACTTCCCACGGAAGTTTTAAGAAAGCAGTCAGGCTGATGGCTGCTATCAGACAGCCGTAAAAAATAGTACATGCAGTTCCCCCGTTAGAAAACAAGCCTTCTTTTGCCTTTCTGGGGGGACGCTTCATTAGAGCCTCTTTATCATTCTTATCGACTCCCAGCGCCAGCGCCGGAAGAGAATCCGTAATTAAATTAATCCATAAAATATGACTTGCTTTAAGGGGAGAAGCCATTCCCAAAATCACTGCAATAAACATTGTAATAATTTCACCAAAATTCGATGATAAAAGAAACAGCACTGTTTTTCTAATATTCTCATAGATGCTGCGCCCTTCCTCTATTGCCTTCTCAATGGTAGCAAAATTATCATCTGTTAATATCATATCTGCTGCATTCTTTGCCACATCGGTTCCCGTAATCCCCATAGCAATTCCAATGTCTGCCATACGCAGAGAGGGCGCATCATTCACACCATCTCCTGTCATAGCAGCAATATTTCCGGTCTCTTTGAGAGCCTTTACAATACGCACCTTATGTTCCGGCGACACCCTGGCAAAAACGTTGATTTTCTTCAGCTTTTCTTTCAACTTTACATCCGAAATCTTTTCCAGTTCTTCCCCCGTCATACACTCATCTATTTTTTTTGCAATTCCCAATTCTCTGGCAATGGCAAATGCAGTATCAATGTGGTCTCCCGTTATCATAATTGTACGGACTGATGCGAGCTTAAACTGCTCAACTGCCGTCTTTGCCTCCGGCCTGATAGGGTCAATCATCCCTGCCAGCCCGACAAAGGTCAGGCCATCCTCACACACCTCTTTTTCTCCCCGCCGCACCGCAACAGCAAGAACCCTCAAAGCCTGTGCTGAAAACACATCCACAGTCTGCCGTATCTGCCTTTTGTGCACTTCCGTAAGTGACTGGACCTTCCCATTTACCATGATTTTACTGCACCTGTCCAGCAGCATTTCCGGTGCACCCTTTGTATATGATATAAATCCCTGAGAACTACGGTGTACAGTAGTCATCATCTTCCTTTGTGAATCAAATGCCTTTTCTTCTACTCTCGGCAGCCTTGTTTCCAGATTTTTCTTTATGAAACGGTTTCCTTCCGCGAATCTAAGCAATGCCAGTTCCGTTGGGTCACCCAGCTCCTCCTGATTTGTAATCACCGCGTCATTGCATAGAGCCATGCCTTCCAGAAATTCTTCCGGTATATTCGGAGCTGTCTCACTGGCTTTGTAAATATTCTGATTCACATAATACCTGATTACAGTCATTTTATTCTGAGTCAATGTCCCTGTCTTATCAGAACAAACAACATTCACTGCCCCCAGTGTTTCTACTGACGGAAGCTTTCGGACAATGGTATGAACCTTCACCATTTTAGATACACTCAATGCCAGCACGATTGTAACAATGGCAGGAAGCCCCTCCGGAACCGCCGCCACAGCCAATGATATCGCCGTAATAAGCATTTCCATAATATTCCGGTGTTGAAGTACCGCAATCCCAAATAGGGCAGCACACAGGAGAATGGACACAATACTGAGTATTTTCCCCAGGTCTGCCAACTTTTTTTGAAGCGGTGTGAATTCTTTTGGGACAGCACTGATAATAGATGCAATTTTCCCAATCTCTGTTTCCATGCCCGCCCCTATCACTACGCCCTCTCCTCTTCCGCTTGTCACAAGAGTGGACATAAATGCCTCATTCTTTCTATCTCCCACTGGCAGCGCCTTTGCAGCCTGAAAGGCCGCATCCTTATTTACAGGAAGAGATTCTCCTGTCAGGGCGGATTCTTCAATCTTCAGATTCCACGTCCTCACAAGGCGCAAATCCGCGGCTACCTGGGCACCTGTTTCCAGAATTACTACATCTCCTTTTACTAACTCCGATGCAGGGAGTTCCCGTATCGTTCCGCCCCTGCGCACGACAGCCTTGGGGCTTGTCAGTTTTTTAAGCGCTTCCAGCGCTTTTTGTGCCTTTCCCTCCTGTATCACTCCAACGGTAGCATTTACAATGATAACAACTGCAATAATCGCAGCGTCACTAACCTCCTTTAATAAGAAAGAAACCAGAGCTGCTACTAGAAGAACGCAAATAAGCGGATCATTCAACTGCTCCAGAAATGATTCCGCCGCAGTCTTCTTTTTGCCCTCCTTCAGAACATTTGGTCCATCCTCCTGAAGCCTTTTTGCCGCCTCCTCTTCTGTCAAGCCTTTCTCTGTATCTGTATGCAGTGCATCCAATATCTCTCGCATTGACTTCTCTTCAAACAAAATATCCCTCCTCCCGCACTTGTACAATACCTGAATGAATATTGGTATTGTATCTTATGCGGGACAAGGGATGGTTAGTCCTATTTTTAATGATATGATTTACAACCTGCGGTTTTTGTAGATTCTTCGGAGCGATTCATCCAGCCGTTTTTCTGAAATCACATGATTATTTACTGCATCTAAAACTGCCTGACGTGCCGTAAGAAAATCCTGTGGCATCAATATCATATCGCCGCCTGCCTGAAGCACCATAACAGCTGCCTGGTTCGGATCGTAATAATTTACGATAGCCCCCATGCTCATAGAGTCTGTTATTACAATCCCTTCATATCCCAGCTCATTCCTAAGACATCCCGTAATTATCTGCTCTGACAGGGAAGCTGGTGTATTGTCACCAGTCATAGCCGGTACTGAAATATGCCCGGTCATTATCATATCTGCTCCGGCGTCAATTCCTGCTCTAAATGGCAAAAACTCTGTACTTCTTAATTCATCTGCCGTTTTGTTCAGGACTGCCGCCTGTGTGTGGCTATCTTCACTGGTATCTCCATGACCCGGAAAATGTTTTAGCACCGCACTGACACCCTGCTTCTGCATTCCTTCCACTTCCTTTGCTACCATCTGCGAAACCAGATTTGCATCATTGCCAAAAGAACGTTCTCCAATCACCGGGTTCTCAGGATTCAAGGCAATATCCGCCACTGGTGCAAAGTCTACATTAAATCCCAGGCTCTTTAAATACCCTCCGATTGTTTCTCCTACCTCGTGTGCTTTTTCCGGTTGAAGTGTATTACCTATCTCCAGCATACTGGGAAAAGATGGAACCTGAATTACCCCGCTATTTGCAATTCTTGACACAAGAGGGCCACCCTCCTCATCTACACCAAGAAACAATGGGTATTTGCTGTATGATTGCAGATTAGAAAGCATGCTCCGAAGCTGTTCTTCATTTTCAATATTTTCTGAAAACAAGATAATCCCTCCCACCGGGTAGGATTCCAGAGCCCCTTTTGTCACATCTGTAGCCTGTGTCGCCGTATCTACACCAGTCAAATCCTGCGGACGCACAAAAAATAATTGGGATACCTTGTCCTCCAGAGACATACTCTTCAGGGTTCTGTCAATTTCCAGCTCCCGCTTCTCTTCTTCCGTAATCTCCTTCTTTTCTGTTTCTTCTGTCTTTTTAGATTGCGCCCTTCCTTCTTTTTCTGCCTTCTGATCTTGTATTTCTTTCAGGATAAGACTTCCTCCTGCAAACAAGATTACTAAAAGTACTGCTATCCCTGCCAGTAACTTCTTCTTTTTACGCTTTTTTCGCATGACGGTCCCCCTCTAAGAGCTCTCTTTTGTACAAACTTCATTGCATAGAGCGGTACTCCAAAAAATTCTTCCACATATTCAAAGCCGCCTCGCCGTCGCTTCCCCAGCCAAACCCTCCGGCAGAAAAAGCAAAATACTTGTTCCCCGGCAAAAGCTTCATCTTTTCAATCTTTTGACCTTTGCTGCTTCATACAATTACCTGAATAATATCATCTCTCGCACTTATATTCAAGGAGCCTAATTTACCCACTTTACTACATGCTTTTCCCTCTATAGATTGAAGTAAGAAGGCAGCTTAATTTCCTCTTTAAATATAACACAAAAGCGAAGCCTCTCAGCTTCGCTTTCTGTCCATCACTTTGCAATATATTGTTGCTGCCACCGTACTCGCGGCGGTAGCTACTATCCCCGCCCCTACAATTGCCGCCGGATTCACACTCCCATACTGGCTCCGGTAAGCAATTACATTTACTGAAATTAATTGTAAAGATGAAATATTCATAATCAGAAATGTACACATCTCGTTGGACGCAGTTCCGGGCTTCACAGTCTGAATCCCCTGACTTCTCCGCTCCTTCTCCAAATCCGCCAGTGCAGCCATACCCTGTAATCCCGCGGGTGTAGCTGCCCATCCAAGTCCCAGAAAGTTAGCAATAAAATTTGTAGTTATGTACTCATTTGCTTTATGCCCTTTTGGAATTCTCGGAAATAAGAAGTGTATAACTGGTCCCATCTTTTTTGATGCCATTTGAATAATCCCTGCTCTGGTTGCTATCTCCATCATTCCCACCCAGAACGACATAACTCCCATCATTGTAATACATAGGGAAACCGCCTCCCTGGCAGAATCCAGCGCTGCATTTGTGATCTCAGGCATTTTCCCATTAAAAGCCCCAAAAATAATACCTACAATAATCATTCCTGCCCATAAGTAATTTAACATTCTTTTCTCCTGAAACCTTTGTTTTATCTTATGAGCACCAAAAAACCAATATGCGTCCAAAACACCCTTTTCTAAGTCTTTGATTCAAAAATAGTAGCATTTTTAACAGAACTATCTTATAATAAAAATACTTATGTTACAGTTCCGCTATATACCCTGTAACGAAAATGTACAAAAGGAGAATATAAAATGGTCCCTCTTTACAAGGTTGAAACAAGACATACAAGACAGGTTCTAAAAGATTTTATCAAATTTACTTATAAGGTGAAGAATCCCAGGGCCTCCTTGAGACTTTACACCTTATCCGGGTGCTTCTTTGTATTGGCCGCTGCGTTAAAAGGTTTGACAACACAAATGATAATCTTTGCTGCCATAGGAATAGCCCTCTTTCTATTTACTCTGTTCAGACATGAAATTGCGATTTCCAAATTAGCAAAGAATGACCTTAATTATCAGCAGCAATCTGATATTATATTCAGTTTTGGTATGAATGGATTTGTAATTGAGAACAAATCTATTCCTTCTGAGGAGAAATTAAAATACTCACAGGTTACAGACTTTTACAGGGATACCCGTAACTACTATATAGGGGTAAATGACGAAGAATTACATATTCTTCCCCATTTAGATTTTAAACTTGGTAACGAAAAAGAATTTGCATCATTTATGAAAGCCAGAACAAACAAAGAGGTTACTGAATTAAAAATTTCTTTGAAAGAAAAGCTAAAGCGTGTAAGAGCAGAGATGAAGCTTGCTGAGGAACAGCATGACCAGCGTATTGCCGAAAAAAAGAAAAAGTTATAAAAAAGGGCTGTGCAAGAAATGCACAGCCTTTGTTTTTGTTCCATCGATATAAGTATTATGCCTTTGCAGCATCCTTGAAAAACATTCCTGATGTAAAGAGCATAACACAGATAACCATCCAAGTTAATACTGTAAGTGGTAATGTTTTAATAATTGCATATGCAACAAATACACCTAACACTCCAAAAATACTAAGTAAAATCGCCGCTTTTCTGTCATATTTGCCTTCTCTGACAAACTTAAAGCCACCTGATGGCATTAAGAATGCACAGGATCCCATCATAATCGGGAATGCTGCACTGATGTTCATTCCAAGAGCACCAACAAGAGCCATACATGGTGCATAAAGTCCAACACCAATCATCATCAGAGCACCGAGGAAGAAGTTTCCTACAATACCAACAACAAGTTTAACACCTGTCAGAGCTGTTGCCTCTCCTGTTACACCAAATGGTCCTACTGCCAATAATTTACAAGCTAATATGAAAGCTAATACAATCATTGCAATTCCAAGTGCTATACGCACAACCTTAATAGACCACTTTGAAACGATAGATGCTCCAATTACAGCCCCCAATACAGCCGCAGCAATCATACCAATCAAAGTTACCGGTGCAATCTCAATCAAACCGAAAAATAAAACAGCCTCTGTCACGACAGGAATTGCATGGCCAACATTCAGTGTTCCAGGAATCAAATCATCTGGGCAGGACTTTGTCAGCTTAAATCCAGTTGTAGTAGTTGCAAAGTTACCAATCCCCAAAGTATCAAATACATTAACAATAAAACCGATTAAACCAAGGGTAATTGCTTTGTCCTTAGTAAAATCTTCCTTATGTGCGATACAATCCTTAATTAAATATACCGCAAATACAGCAGTATATGCGATAAGAACCACCCTCAAAATTAATACAGCACTCATGAACATTCCTCCAATATTATATTTGATTTTCTGAAAAGATATTAATCTGAGAAATGCGGCGCCGTATTTCGTTATTTTCCTGACAATATCTTTCATTCGCTTTCAGTTTAACAATATAATACAAAAATGTCAACGTATTTTTTGGTTATTTTTCTTTATTATTACCTATATTTTCTAATGTTAAGGCTTCCATTTTGTAACTATGAACTAATCGCGCTTATGGATTAGACAATTTCCACATATACTTTTCTACAAGTGTAAATGGTGCCGGTCCTACTGACAATACTGCATCATGAAACTCCTTCTGTGAGAAGTTTTCTCCCTTTTTCTGTATCCATTCCTTCTTTAATTCTAAAAACTCTACATACCCGATATAGTATTTCAGATAATTTCCGGGCGATCCAATTATCAGGTCATATATCCGGTCTATTGTTTTTGTATCTTTGATTCCATAGGTTTTAAAAAATGCTATCGTATCAATCCTGCTCCAGCCTTCATAATGGATTCCCATATCCGCAAGTGCATACAGTCCCAGTATAATAGAACTATTTCTCTGTAGCAAAGTGGCCTGTTCCTTGCTCAGGGAAGAAAGATAATAGCTGCACATTTCTGCATAAGTTGCCCATCCTTCCACATAACCGCCAAAATGAAAAATACTTCTAAGAGGGTCCGGATTTTTCTCTGCATAATATATAGTCTGATACAGATGTCCCGGATACCCTTCATGAGCCAATGTTGTATAAAGTGTCAGGTTATTCGTCATCTGGGACTGATTTACATAGATTACATTTTCTGATGTATTATCAATGGCCGGTATCATATAGAATGCAGGGCTTAAATATTTTTCCATTACCTCCGGAACATACTTCACCTGGGTTACCGTTTCCGGAGGAGCAGGAAATGCACTTCCCGTCTTTCTCTCCAGTTCATTAAGTATTGTAACCGGGTTGGCCTCCTCCATTACAGCAGTTTCCTTTGCTTCACCTCCCACTATCTGAAGAACTTCCTCCATTGCTTCAAGATCTGAGATAATCTGCCTTCTTGTCAAATCCTCCAGTTCATGTACAGAACGTTCAGAGCCTGTATATTCCGCTGCTATCTGCTCATAATATGCTTTTCCGTCCGGCAGATGGCACAGACCCTCTTCATTTTTTCCCGTACCTTTTAATTCCTGAATAGCAGAAATTAATTGATTATATGCGGGCAGTACATAGCTTTGAAGCATCTGGGCATTTCTTTTTATATAGCGGCTTTGCTCCTCCATTGTAAGATCCAGCTGCCCTATACGTTCCACAAATGTAGATATCAAATAGTTGCTTTCTCCCATTTCCATAAATGCTGTACACTGTGCGATAACTGTATCCGCCGCAAAATCTGCCATGAACAAACCGGCAGCGGACTTTTCTTTTTCGAATTTAATCAATGAATCAAAATATTGAGGGGTTGATTTCATAAGTTCTAAATATGTATTCACATCTTCCATGTTATAGAACTGGTATTCTGAAAGAAGAACAGGCAACTGAGTATGTATTCCGCTGACCAGTCCAAGAGGCTCTTCATATAGTAAATACTCTGTATTTTTTTCTGTTGTCTGCAGATAATACTCTAGTACATCATAAGTCAATTGATTTTCCACGGATAACATATCATAAGAAAACCTTCCAAGAGCAGCCTGAAGATTTTCTACAGAAGCAGAGGCAGCTTTCGAATCTGAAGAAAAATCTCCAAATGATATAGGACTTTCCTCAATACCATATTTCTCCGGGTTCTTTAATGAGTAATGCAGGCTGATGGTATTTGATGATACCTCCTGACAGAACACTTCTTTTGTAAATGATTCAAATGCTTTATTTTGGTTGGTATTTGTGTTGAGACTGCATCCTGCCAATACAAGGGTGCCAGCTATACTGATAGTAAGAGAGACGGACAGAAGCCGTTTTTTTATACTTTGGGAAAATAGAAATGACATAAGAACTCCCTGAAGTCTTTGTTCCATCTTATGAAAAAATGAAGTCTGATATGCTTTAGGTATCCATTTCCTATATGTATCTGTTCAGAACCATGAACAGTTACTACTATATTTTTATTCATGGTTTTAAAGGGATAAGCATATAAATAAATCAATATTATAATCTGCTACTGAGGTATTTTATGCAGTTTTTCCTGTATATTACAGACTTTATCGTTCCATTCATTATCCTGGCTATTGTTGCTTACGGCATCCTGATGGGAACCAATGTATACGATAACTTTATCAAAGGGGCCAAAAGCGGATTTTTCACAGTAATTAAAATCATGCCTACATTAATAGGACTCATGGTAGCAGTTGGAATTTTGCGGGCTTCCGGCTTCCTGGACTTCCTGTCATCCCTGATTGGACATTTTACCGCCTATATTGGGTTTCCAGGAGAACTTGTGCCACTTACTATCGTAAAAATGTTTTCTTCCTCTGCAGCTACAGGCCTTCTTCTGGACATTTTCAAAGAACATGGTACAGACTCCCGGCTTGGACTGATTTCTTCTATATCAATGGCATGCACGGAAACCATCTTTTATACAATGAGCGTGTACCTTATGACTGCAAAGATAAAAAAATCAAGATATATACTAACCGGTGCTTTGATGGCAACCTTTGTCGGGCTGGCAGCAAGTGTCATCCTTGCAAATATGATGCTGTAAAACCAAACAGGTAACTAAAGTCAAAATGATTGTTTTGCCATAGGGGATGTGCTAAAATTACATTATATGAAACAGCGGAGGTACCACTATGGCAAGTGTGACATTTAAAAATTTAAATAAAACTTATCCAAATGGATTTGTATCTGTAAAAGACGTATCGCTCCACATAGAAGATGGAGAATTTGTCACCTTCTACGGTCCCAGCGGCTGCGGAAAGTCCACAATTCTCCGTATGATTGGCGGTTTGGAGGACATCACCTCCGGCGAAATCTATCTGGGTTCAGATTTACTCAACGATATCCTGCCCAGAGACCGCCGCCTGGCAATGGCATTTCAAAATTATGTATTGTATGCCTATCTGAATGTTTATGATAACATGTCACTGGGACTAAGGCTGCGCAACCTTCCCCGGGGAGTTATTGAGACCCGCGTCAGAACTGCAGCCGATTTCCTGGGAATAGACCGTGTACTTGATAAAAAGATAAAATCCATCTCCGAGGCGGACAAGCAGAAAGTAGCTCTTGGACGGGCGATTGTATGCCATCCCAAAGTACTTCTCGTAGATGAAGATTTTGCGAGACAGAGTGAGGCGCGAAGGCAGGAAATGATTCATGATATTCAGAAAATAAACAAAGACAGGAACATTACGGTATTATATGTAACGAACGATTACGAAGAATCAGTGACGCTGGGGAATAGGGTTGTATTTATGAAAGATGGAGAGATAACAGAAATCCGCAGAAACGACAACGGAGAGAGCAAAGGGGTCTGACCCCTTTGCTCTTCGTTTTCAGAATATTCTTAAAATTCTTATTATATCTTTTGCAGATAGTTATAGATTTCCCGCTTGGGGACTCCACGGTCCTTGGCAACTTTCTTCATGGCTTCTTTCTTATCTATCCCTTGTGAGCCATAAAAGCTCATATGCTCCTCAATACTCATTTCTTCCCACTGCCTCTGTTCTTCACGGACAGCTTCTTCACGGTTTCTGCCCTCGACAATAAGAACGCATTCTCCCTTGGGTTCATTTTGCTCATAATAATAAATGGCGGCCTCCAGGGTTGTTGCAAATGCAGTCTCATACCGCTTTGTCAGCTCCCGGCAGACTGTAACCCGTCTGTTCCCCAGACGCCCCATCAGCAGCCTTAAAGTCTTTAACAGGCGGTGCGGAGCCTCATAGAGAATAATTGTCCGGAACTCCCTCTCCAGCTCCTCCAGCACCCACTCCCGCTCTTTTTTATCTGTTGGGAGAAATGCTTCAAAGGCAAAGCGCCTGGTAGATAGCCCGGACAACGTAAGGGCTGTAATACATGCTGCTGGCCCGGGAAGTGATGTCACCTTAACTCCCTCTTCATAGCACATTTTCACCAGTTCTTCCCCCGGGTCGGAAATCCCCGGAGTTCCCGCATCCGTAATCAGCGCAATATTCTGGCCCTCCAAAAGCTTATCCACAAGCTTCTTACCCTTTTCAAACCTATTATATTCATGGTAACTGGTCATAGGAGTCCGGATATCAAAATGATTCAGCAGCTTTATACTATTGCGGGTATCCTCCGCCGCAATCAAATCAACTTCTTTTAAAGTTCTAATGACACGGAATGTCATATCTTCCAAATTTCCTATGGGGGTTGCACATAAGAATAATGTTCCTGGCATAAGCCCTCCTTTTAGTCCGTATACATAATTACCGGCGGCTCTATTTTTACTCTTGATTTTCCGCCCTTTATCCCCTCTATCAATACCATTGTAGGTTCCTTATCTACATAAGGATGAATAAACTGCAGGCGCTTAGGCTCTATTTTATAGCTGTTCATTTTCACCAAAATTTCTGCAAGCCGGAAGGGCTTATGTATCATATAAAACCTTCCTTTACTTTCCTGCAGCAGCTTCCCGCTTTCCCGTAATATATCATCCAGCGTACATAGCACCTCATGCCGGGCAATTGCCTTTGCATCCTGTGGATTCTGTAATCCATGCTGCTCCAGCATATAAGGCGGATTCGTTATAATCACATCAAAAAAGGCCGGCTTAAAAATTTCTGCCGCCTCTTTGATATCTCCTGTCACTATGTCAATCTTATCCTGAAGCCGGTTATGCTCCACACTCCTTAACGCCATATCTGCGCTTTCTTCTTGTATTTCCAGACCTGTGAAATGCTTTCCCTGGGTTTTCGCAGCAAGCAGAATGGGCAAAATTCCAGTTCCGGTTCCCAAATCCAGGACAGTCTCTTCTTTTTTTATCTTTGCAAAATCAGAAAGCATTACTGCATCTATGCCAAAACAAAATCTCTCCGGATCCTGGATAATCTCATACCCTTTTAACTGCAAATCATCCAGCCGCTCTCCCGGCTTTAATTTAGTTGTCATCTAGTTTCGATGCTCCTTCACCTTTTTCCAGCTCCGCCAGTTTTTTCATTTCCTCTTTGGAAATCTTGGTCTTTTTTCGTCTTGGACGGAATTTCAGGTCGTCCGCCTTATATTCCCGGATTTCCTTTTCATCATTTTCCAGAACTACAATAACCTTTACCAATTTCCTCAGTACGCTTAATGAATGTACAGTTCCTGTAAGTCCCTCAGACGTTGTTACCGTATCTCCCACTGATGGCAGTTGGCTGTTCAATTCCTCATATGTCTCTTCTTCATTGGTCAGACAGCACATCAGACGGCCGCACACTCCTGATATTTTGGTAGGATTCAGAGACAGATTCTGTTCCTTGGCCATCTTAATAGATACCGCAGCAAACTCAGAAAGATAAGTATTACAGCACAGAGTTCTCCCGCATATTCCGATTCCCCCGCGTATCTTCGTCTCATCCCGCACACCAATCTGGCGAAGTTCAATTCTGGTGCGGAAAACTGCTGCCAAATCCTTTACCAGCTCCCTGAAATCTATCCTTCCGTCTGCAGTAAAGTAAAACAGAACCTTGTTATTGTCAAATGTATATTCCGCATCAATTAATTTCATATCCAGACCGTGCTTGCGTATCTTCTCAAGGCATATCTTAAATGCCTCTTTTTCCTTCTCCCGGTTCTTTTCTTCCACCCGGCTGTCCTGTTCCGTTGCAATCCTGATTACCGGCTTCAGGGGCTGTACAACCTCTTCGTCCTTCACTTCCTTAGGGCCGCTTACAACACGTCCAAATTCAACGCCTCTTGCGGTTTCTACAATTACACTATCACCTTGTTTGATGTTAAACTTCCCGGGCGCAAAAAAATAAATCTTTCCCGCCGTACGGAACCTCACACCTATTACCCTTGTCATTCTATTAGTTCTCCTTTATTGTCAATAAAAGTAATTCCATTGTCAGTTCAAAGTTCACATTCGCTTTGAGGCGGGACTTTGCCTTTTCAAGCGCATCCAAAATAATCTCAATCCCCTCATAGGAACTCTTGCTTGCGCGTGTCTTGATATATTTTAACTGATCGGAAAAAACAACCCTGTCCACATTCATTGTAGCCTTATAAATCAAAACATCCCGGTACCAGATTGCTAACACATCCAGGTAATCCGTAATTTCCAGCTTATAAGATGCACATCTTTTTACAGCCTCTGCCAGGTCATTTAACTCCATCTCATTAATATTTCTTAATAAGTGAACAGCCTCTTCTTTAATTTCATTGAAATGCTCAGAAGATGCCAGCATAATTGCTCTTCCCACATTTCCCTGGGCAAATGCTACGCAAATATCTGCCTTATAATCCGGTATCTGCATCTGCTCCATCAGATACTTCTTCACAAGCTGGTCCCTGGTATTGCGAAGCTTCAGCATCACACATCTGGAACGGATGGTAGGAAGGAGTGTCTCCGCGTTTTCTGTCAGCAGCATAATGACTGCATATTCCGGCGGCTCCTCAATCGTCTTTAGTATGGCATTCTGCGCCTGCACTGTCATCATATCTGCATCAGCAATAATATAAATCTTATATTTGCTGCTGTATGGCTTAATACCGATATCACCATTTACCTGCTCCCTGATATCGTCAATACTTATTGTATTAGGCTTTTCATGGGTTACCTTTATAATATCGGGCTGGTTAGAATTTATTGCCTGCTTGCAGGATTTGCACTTCCCGCAGGCGTCCCCGTCCTCTTCCCTCTCGTGACATTGCAGACTCATTGCAAACAAATTGGCAAGCAGCTTCTTACCGGATCCTTTTTCCCCATTCAGTATATATGCATGTGAAACCTTATCCATCTTCACTGCATTTTCTATATATTGTATTATATCCTTATGTCCGACTACATCTTTAAAACCGCTCATAACATCACCTGCTGCCTCTCCATTTTCCTCTGTAAGTTGCTTTTTGTCTATTGTACTACAGCTATCTTACAAAGTTGTGAACTACTCATTAAGTATATCATAAATTTTTATGAAGATACAGACTATAAATTTCGGATTTTTGCTCATATTTTTTGCTAAACATGGACATTCTATACCGAGGTGACAAACTATAAATAGTCAAGAGGTTTTATACAAATTTTTTGATATAAAAAAAGAGTAACTTTAATAAGCCATCTGAATACACCGTATTTCAGATGAATACAAAATTTTATTAGAAAGATGT
>JACERV010000027.1 GCA_013911065.1 Ruminococcus sp.
GTACTGCACGAGCCTAGCACGTAGGCCGTTCCTTGAGATTAGCGAGGTATTATCGAGCTTAGCGAAAGGAACTTCCTTAAGAAAGTGATTGGCGAGGTACTGCACGAGCCTAGCACGTAGGCCGTTCGTTATAAAATGCATAGAAGTATGGGAGGTTTTTAGATGAAGCTGATTAGGACAGAAGAGGCGGAAGGTTGTGTTTTATGTCATGACATCACACAAATTATTCCGGGAGTAACGAAAGATGCAGTATTCAAAAAAGGGCATATTGTAAGGAAAGAGGATATCCCTGTGCTGTTATCAGTGGGAAAAGAACATCTATATGTGTGGGAAAATCAAGAGGGGATGCTTCACGAGAATGATGCTGCCGAAGTACTCCGCCAGGTGTGCCAGGGGGATTATATGGAACCTTCGGAAGTCAAAGAAGGGAAAATAGATTTGACGGCATCCTGCGACGGATTACTGAAGGTAGATAAGAAGAAACTGAACCGGGTCAATGCTATGGGGCAGATTGTGATTGCTTCCAGGCATGGAAATTTTTCCGTGAAAAAGGGAGATAAAATTGCAGGCATGAGAGTAGTCCCTCTTGTCATTGAAGAGGAGAAGATGAACTGGGTTACTCAGGTCTGCGGGGACAAGCCGATTTTTCAAATATTGCCTTTCCGGAAAATGAAAGCAGGAATTGTGACCACTGGGAGTGAAGTATACCATGGAAGAATCCAGGACAAATTTACCCCGGTGGTGATAGATAAGCTTGAAGAATATGGAATGGAAGTCCTTGGGAATACACTCTGTAATGATGATTCTGAGATGGTCACAGGAGCTATTCAGGACTGGCTGGAACAGGGGGCGGAGATTGTATTGTGCACCGGAGGAATGAGTGTAGATCCGGATGACAGGACTCCCCTTTCTATCCGCATGGCTTCCGATGAGGTTATCACCTATGGGGCTCCGGTTCTTCCAGGCGCCATGTTCATGCTTGCCTATGCAGGTGATGTTCCGATTATGGGGCTTCCGGGCTGTGTAATGTACTCAAAACGGACCATATTTGATTTAATGCTGCCAAGGCTGGCTGCGGGAGAAAGGCTGAAGGAAGAAGACTTTACAGTGCTGGGAGAAGGGGGATTATGCCTGTCATGTCCTCAATGTACATTTCCCAATTGTGGATTCGGAAAAGCATAATGAAATATTGCCGGCTTACCCTCCAGACGAAAGAAAGGAGGGGGCCAATGTGATTACATATTCTGATTTGATTCAGTTTCGTATATTCTTGGCAATTCCATGCAGCTACCAAAAGTTTGATACAATGAGGAAATCAATGAGATGAATAAAGTATATGAATTTGAAGCAGAAATTAAGAAGGTTCCCGATATAGATGGAGCATATGTGGAAATGCCATTTGATGTGCGGAAAGAGTTTGGAAAAGGCAGAGTGAAAGTTCACGCCACATTTGACGATGCAGGATACGACGGAAGCATTGTAAATATGGGAGTTAAGAATGACGATGGAAGTATCTGTTATATCATAGGTCTTCGAAAGGATATTCGTGCTAAAATTGGAAAACAGCCGGGGGATAAAGTGAAGATTATCCTTGAGGAACGATAAATTGCAGTTACTTATATACCGCGAGGATGTAAAAGGGAGGAACAACCGATGTATGAATCTCTTTTTTATTTTTAAAGGAAATTTATCTTGAAAGCAGATAAAGTCTTCGCAGGGTATAAGGATATATAAAAATGGCTATTGCTCTGGTAGAAGATTTATCTACTTTTGCAATAGCCTTTTTATCTATTTGCGTTTAGAATAATAAGTGTCTTCCATAGGAAGCTTAGTCCGGAGCTTGTGGTCCATTGCGTAATATGCACCCTGTGCTGCCGGAGCCGTGGGGATAGTTGCGATTTCGCCGATTCCTTTGGCGCCATAAGCAAAGCTCAGCAATTCTTCTTTTTCCACATAAATTGCGTGGATATTGGGAATCTGGGGAGCCCGCATCAGCCCAAGAGTACCAAACTTGACCTGAGGAACACAATCCTTCAGAGGGAAGTCTTCCGTTAGGGCATAGCCAAGCCCCATCAGCGCTCCCCCTTCTATCTGCCCCTGTATTGAAATCGGATTTACAACCTTGCCTGAATCATGAGCGGCATATACATCGGTCACTTTGCCTTCATCATCTATAATTACGACATGTGTTGCAAAACCATAAGCAATATGGCTTTTGGGGTTCGGTTTATCCGCACCCAATTTATCAGTTGGATCAAAGAATTCTGCGAAGAACTCCCGGCCCTCAAGTGCCTCGAGACTGCCGGCTTCTTGCATTGCGGACAGAAGGTCTTCTGCCGCCATACGTACAGCTTCACCTGAAATCAGCGTCTGGCGGGAACCGGAAGTGGTTCCAGAGTCCGGTGCAAGTTCGGAGTTGACACCCATGCTGCGGATTTGGCTTAACCTGAGCCCTGTTGTCTCAGCGGCAATCTGAACAAAGACGGTAGCACAGCCTTGTCCGATATCCGAAGCAGCCGAATAAATCTCTACAATGCCATTGCTGACAATCAATTTGGCGCGCCCTTTATCCGGCAGACCAACGCCTACTCCGGCATTTTTCATGGCACAGGCAATCCCGGCTCTTCCCGGATGACTTTCGTAAACTTCTCTTACAGCCTCAAGGGTTTCCTTAAGAGCTGTAGAACAATCCGCAATTTGTCCGTTTGGGAGCACCTTGCCAGGCTCGATAGCATTGCGGTAACGGATTTCCCACGGTGAAATCCCTACCTTTTCAGCCAGAAGGTTAATGTTGGACTCCAGTGCGAACTCACTCTGACATACTCCGAAACCCCTGAATGCACCTGCCGGCGGGTTATTCGTATAATATCCGTATCCTCGTATATCGGTGTTCTGGTAACAATAGGGACCTACAGAATGGGTACAGGCCCGTTCCAGAACAGGGCCGCATAAAGAAGCATATGCCCCGGTATCGAAATAAATCTCGCAGTCCAGTCCGGTAAAGATACCGTTCTCATCGCAGCCCAGAGTGAAGGTCCCTTCCATTGCATGGCGCTTGGGATGGAAGTGCAGTGACTCCTGCCTGCTGAGCTTGATTTTAACCGGGCGGTTTAATTTCAAAGCCGCCAGCACCGCTACATGCTGAACTGAGACATCTTCTTTTCCGCCGAAGCCTCCGCCTACCAGTTTGTTTTCCACTACAATACGCTCCTGATCCCAACCAAGCATAATGGCAATTTCATGGCGGGTGTCGTATACTCCCTGATCTGATGTGTAGACCTTAACTCCGTTCTTGTAGGGAAATGCCAGTGCACATTCAGGCTCCAAAAATGCGTGCTCGGTAAATGGCGTACTGTATTCCTGAGTTACCACATATTTTGAATCGGCAAGTGCTGCTTTGGCATCGCCTCGGGTGACATGCCGTGACTGGCAGAGATTTCCTTTCTCGTGGAGTTTGGGAGCATTTTCGGCCATTGCCTCCCTTACATTCCGGACAGGTTCCAGCTCCTCATATTCAATGTGGACCAGCTTTTTGGCCTGCGCCAAAATCTCCTCTGTTTCTGCAACGACCACACAGATGGCATCCCCTACAGCTCTTGTGATATCCCCCTCTGCAATCATGACATCCCAGTCCTGCTGAATATGCCCTACTTTGTTGTTAGGAACATCCTCAGCCGTTAAAACATCTAATACACCAGGCAAGGCCAGTGCCTTGGAGGTGTCTATCTTCCGTACACGGGCCCTTGGATATTTGGTTCGCACTGCTGAAGCGTGCACCATCCCCTCCATGAGAATATCATCTACATACTCTCCATATCCAAGAACCTTCTCCCGAACGTCGACTCGGAAAGCCCGGGTCCCTACACCATATTCGTCCCCGCGTTCGAGGGAGCTTTCGATAGATTCATCCCCGCGGAGGATTGCCGCCGCAAGCTGAATCCCTTCCAGAATCTTCTTGTAACCGGTACAGCGGCAGATATTGCCTTTTATTGCAAGTTTGATATCCTCTTCTGTAGGGGCAGGGTTTTTGTCTATGAGCGCTTTTCCGGACATAACCATCCCTGGAATACAAAAACCGCACTGTACCGCCCCCATTGCTCCAAAAGCATAAACAAAAGCTTCTTTTTCCTTCTCACTTAAGCCTTCCACCGTAATAATATTACGCCCGGCAGCCTTGTCTGTTGTCAAAATACAACCTCTGACTGCTTTGCCGTCCACAAGGATCGTGCAGGTTCCGCACGCACCCTCGCTGCAGCCGTCCTTTACTGAGAACAGATGTAAATCATCGCGCAGATAACGCAAAAGTGATTTTTTCTTGTCTGTTTCCCTGGGCACACCATTTACTGTAAAATGATACATCTCTTGCATTTCACTTTCCTCGTTTTCATTAATCTATTGTAAGGATGCCATTTGCGTCGTGGATGACTTTCCTTGGACATTTCACGGCACACTCCAGAAGTTCATCAGGATATTTTGCGGCAGCCTGTTTGCAGTCACAGGACAGCTCTTTCCGGTTTATCTTTTCATTCGCACGTTTTGTTCCCAAAATATTGAACCTCCTGTTTGTTTTCACGGCAGCTTGTCCTCATAAATAAAGCTGTCTGTTCAATGTATACAGAAAACCCACATGAAAATAATGGTTGATCTTCATGCAGGTTTTTCATTTGTTATTTAATTGTTTTCATCAGATGCAGATTCCGATACTATTTCTTTATCTTTTGGAAGAATGATATTCAAAAGTATAGTAACTAAGGTAGCGACCACAACTGGTGATTTTCCGAATATTGTAGTGAACCAGGCCGGAAAAGATGCAAGAGAACCACTTGCCTGAGTAATTCCCATTCCTAAAGCAACGCCGAGTCCTACAATGGAAGTGTTTCTGTAGGACATCTTCTCACTTGTGATTAACTTGATTCCTGTCATGGCAATCGAAGCGAACACAGAGACGGTTGCTCCGCCAAGAACACAATACGGAATTGTGGTCAGCAGGGATGAGAACTTCGGAATCAGTCCGGCAATCAGAAGGATAACAGCCGCAAGACCAAATACACAGCGGTTTACGACCTTTGTTGTAGCAACGATGCCTACATTCTGGCTGTAGGTTGCAGTGGGAAGTCCTCCTAGAAGAGCACCGAGGATATTCGTAATCCCGTATCCTACAATTCCGCCCTGTAATTCATTATCTTTGGGCATACGGTCAAGACCTCCGCTTGTTGTGGCAGAGAAATCTCCGATGGCCTGAATAGAGTTAACAACAAATAATAGGCCAATCGCTATACTGGAGGAAATTTCAAATTTTACTCCGAAATACAAAGGCGGCGTAATCTGGAAAACGGATGCCTGTGCCACAGAAGAGAAGTCCACCATACCAAAAAATAATGCAACAATATAACCACCGACAATTCCAATTAGAATGGATGCCA
This sequence comes from Ruminococcus sp., assembly GCA_013911065.1. GTDB lineage: Bacteria > Bacillota > Clostridia > Lachnospirales > Lachnospiraceae > Muricomes. Next base: position 5,424 of record JACERV010000027.1, read on the forward strand.
GTTTCCAAAGCCCTTTTCCAAAATGATTGAGTATTGTAACAATAGCCAGCGTGATAATTGCAACCACCCAGTTCTGCCATGAACCATAGTCCGGTTTGCCGACTCCTCCTGCCATATAGTTAATGGCGGTGGGATACAAGGAAAGTCCAATGGTAAATACCACGGTTCCTGCAATCAATGGAGGGAAAAACTTACGAATCTTTTTAATAAACAAACCAACGATAATTGCTGCACAGCCGCCCACAATCTGGGCTCCCAGGATAGTCGGGATGTCAAAGCCTTCGGCAATGGCCTGCATACTTGGCAGGTAAGCAAAGCTGATACCCATGATAACCGGCAGACCCGCTCCGATGCCAAAACTTTTTGTCTTAATAAATGGGAAAAGCTGGATCAATGTGGCCAGTGCAGATACAACCAGCGCTGCCTGAATTAATTTAACACTGTCTGCCTCAGAAAGGCCGGCAGTTGCTGCAACAATAATAGCAGGAGTAACAATACCTATAATCGCTGCAACAACATGCTGGAAAGCAAGGGGGAGAGCCTCTCCTAAAGCAGGCACTCCATTCATTTCAAATACACTTGCTCGTTTTACTTCTTTTTTCATGTACATGCCTCCGTTTTAGCCACGGCCAATCATGGTACCTGTATGTCCAAGAATTCCGTCTTTGGCCTTTTCCAGTAAAGTAATCAGAGCCTGACGGCCCGGTGCAGATTCAGCAAATTCTACGGCTGCCTGTACTTTTGGAAGCATAGAGCCGGGAGCAAAGTGTCCTTCAGCCATATACTGTTTTGCTTCCTCTACCGTAATGTTATCCAGCCATTTTTCATCTGCTTTTCCATAATTAATTGCAACTTTTTCGACAGCAGTCAGGATAATCAGGAAATCTGCATCCAATTCACGTGCAAGCAGGCTGCTTGCAAAATCTTTATCAATAACAGCACTGGCACCCTTCAAATGATTTCCCTGACGGGTGACAGGAATTCCACCGCCCCCGCAGGCAATTACTAAATCACCGGATTCTACCATAGTGCGGATAGTACCGATTTCTACGATTTCCTGCGGTCTTGGAGAAGATACTACACGGCGGTAGCCGCGTCCGGAATCCTCTTTCATAATATAATCATACTTTGCAGCCATTTCGTCAGCCTGCTCTTTGGTCATAAAGCGGCCGATTGGCTTGGACGGATTTTGAAATGCCTCGTCATTTTCATCTACACGAACCTGTGTAATCATGGTAGCTACCGGAATGTCTGTAATATTCCGGTCCAAAAGCTCCTCACGCAGGGCATTCTGCAAATCATATCCGATATATGCCTGACTCATTGCCACACAGACTGACAGCGGTGTATTCGGCTGCTGTGGGTCTTCATGGGTCAGTGCTATCATAGCGTTATTTACCATTCCAACCTGGGGGCCGTTGCCGTGGGCAACCACGACCTCACAGCCCTCCTCGATCAGGTCTACAATGGCACGGGCAGTAATTTTTACTGCAGTCATCTGCTCAGGCAGGGTGTTGCCGAGGGCATTCCCGCCAAGAGCAATAACAATTCGTTTTTTCTTTGCCATTTTATTTTCCTCCGACATATGCGATAGTTTCTACTTCACATAAAACGCCCTTTGGCAGAGCTTTTACAGCAACACAGGAGCGTGCCGGTTTTCCAACAAAATATTTTGCATAGATTTCATTGAATGCAGCAAAGTCACCCATATCTGCCAGAAAGCAGGTTGTCTTTACAACATCTTTAAATTCAGCTCCCTGGCTCTCCAGAAGTGCAGCCACATTTTTCATAACCTGCTCTGTCTGTTCTTCGATAGTTGTTCCCACTACTTCTCCAGTTTCCGCAGAAAGTGGAATCGCACCAGAGAAAAATGCGAGATCATTTACAATGATTCCCTGTGAGTATGGTCCGATTGCTGCCGGTGCATTTTTTGTGTCAACATATTTCAACATATTCTATACCTCCTGTATAGTTATCAGCTTATTATTCGAAGATTCTTGGTGTCTTGTTTCCATCTAATTTCTTTAAAATCTCAGCAGGATCTGCAAATTTTGCAAGGAAAATCATAGCTGCAATAATGTATGGTTTGTAGCTGGCTTCTTTGTATAATGGATCTCTGTAACGATCAAATACAGTTGCGTCTACTTCGCCTTCTTCACAGCTTACGCCAGTGATATCAGCAGGCAGGCAGTGCATGTAGAGAGCTTTTCCGTCTTTTGTAGTCGCCATCAATTCTTCTGTACATGCCCAGTCTTTGTGCTCTGCGTTCTGAGCAAGCAGTTCTTTTTCAAGAGCTTTAATTCCGTCTAAATCGCCTTCTCCGTAAAGGTCTGTACGTTTTTCCATAGCAGCAAATGGAGCCCAGCTCTTTGGATATACGATGTCAGCATCTTTGAATGCTTCTGCCATATCGTTTGTCTTAGTAAATGTACCGCCGGATTTCTTAGCGTTTTCAGCAGCAACAGCCTCTACTTCCGGGAATACTTCATATCCCTCTGGATGAGCCAGAACAACATCCATTCCAAAACGTGTCATCAGACCGATGATTCCCTGAGGAACAGACAATGGTTTTCCATAAGAAGGAGAGTAAGCCCATGTCATAGCCAGCTTTTTGCCCTTCAGGTTTTCAACACCGCCGAACTCGTGGATAATGTGAAGCATATCAGCCATAGACTGAGTTGGGTGGTCAATATCGCACTGCAGGTTTACAAGAGTAGGTTTCTGCTCCAGAATACCATCTTTGTTTCCCTGTGTTACAGAGTCAACAACTTCGTGCATGTAAGCGTTACCCTTTCCGATGTACATATCATCACGGATACCGATTACATCAGCCATGAAAGAAATCATGTTAGCAGTCTCACGAACAGTCTCGCCGTGTGCTACCTGAGACTTACCTTCATCTAAATCCTGAACTTCCAGTCCAAGCAGGTTACAGGCAGAAGCAAAGGAGAAACGTGTACGGGTAGAATTGTCACGGAAAAGGGAAACACCCAGACCGCTCTCAAATACTTTTGTAGAGATGTTGTTTTCTCTCATAAAACGAAGTGCGTCAGCAACTGTGAATACAGCTTCCAATTCTTCGTCTGTCTTTTCCCATGTAAGGAAAAAGTCTCCGTTGTACATTTCCTTAAAGTTTAACGCGTTCAATTTGTCGATATAATCCTGTAAAGTTTTCATAGCAAAAATCCTCCTAATTGTTTAATTTTTAGTTATAGTCCGGCCAAAGGCTAAATTAGCATGACCGATTTGTTTTCTGAATATTCTGAAAATGGCCGTCAAAAGGGTCAGTCCCTTTTCAAAAGGGACAGTCCCCTTTGCAATTATTTACAATAAAGTGTTGGCAGTGCAGCATAGACAGCAGCGCATACTACAAGGTCTGCTTTCCATGTTTTTTCGTTTGGTGCGTGTGCCTGTGCCTCTGCACCAGGTCCGAATCCGATACATGGAATTCCGTTTCTTCCCATGATGGATACGCCGTTTGTTGAGAATGTCCATTTGTCTGTTAATGGACGTGCTTTTCTCATTTCTTCTGTCTCAGCAGTTCCGATTCTGGTTTCACCGTAGAGTCCTTTGTAAGCCTCCTCTAATGCTTTTGTTACTTCATGATCTTCCGGGATTACCCATGTCGGGAAGTAGCACTCGATTGGATAAACAAGTCCTGTGTAAGACGGACGGTCATAGTTATACATAGACACTTTTACGTCATCTCCATATTTCTTTACATTAGGAAGGGCACGGATTTCATCCAGGCAGCTTTCCCATGTCTCGCCTGCTGTCATACGGCGGTCAAGAGATACGGAACAGGAGTCAGCAACCGCACAGCGGCTTGGAGATGTAAAGAAAACTTCGGAAGTCGTAACAGTTCCTCTTCCAAGGAAACGTGCTTCTTTCCACTCCGGATTGTATTTTTCATCCAGCATTTTTACAAGGCCTTTGATTTCTGTACTGTCTTCAGCATCATTTTCGTTCAATGAACGGATATCCTGAAGGATGTCAGCCATTTTGTAAATTGCGTTGTCACCGCGTTCTGGTGCGGAGCCGTGGCAGGAAACACCTTTTACATCTACACGGATTTCCATACGTCCACGCTGTCCACGGTAAATACCGCCGTCTGTAGGCTCTGTGGATACTACAAATTCAGGACGAACCTTGCCTTCGTTGATGATGTACTGCCAGCAGAGACCGTCACAGTCTTCTTCCTGTACAGTTCCGGTTACGAGAACGGTGTATTTGTCACTTAACAGTCCCAGATCTTTCATAATTTTTGCGCCGTATACTGCAGAAACGATACCGCCGCACTGGTCAGAAACACCACGTCCGCCGATTTCTTCGTCATTTTCATAACCTTCGTACGGATCGAATGTCCAGTTTTCAATATTTCCGATACCTACAGTATCAATATGAGCGTCAAATCCAATAATTTTTTCGCCTGTTCCCATGTAGCCAAGAACGTTGCCCTGTGGGTCGATTTCTACTTTGTCAAATCCAAGTCTTCTCATTTCTTCTGCAATGCGGTCGATATGAGCCTTTTCATCACAGCTCTCGCCTGGATATTTTACAATGTCCCTCAGGAACTTTGTCATATCTGCCTGATAATTTTGCGCAGCTTCTTTGATTTTGTTAAAGTCCATTTTCATACACTCCTTTTTAGAAATAGGTTTTAAAGTTTGTTGTTACATTATTCATAGGATTATTACATTTATCTCGATTGCCTAGCGGTCATTTCCACTCCAGACAATAGATTCATATCTTTCAGGGTCTGTATCACCCTCAGTGGAGAAGAGAAGAACTTTGGAGTTTTCATCCAGTCCAAGATGTTCTCTCAATTCTTTATATTCATCCATGCACATGATGCAGGCTAATGCGCCGAAAGGTGCTGCGCCTGACTCTCCGGATGTGACAGCCGGATCTCCCTTAACAGGAGCTGCCAGCATACGCATTCCTTTTGCAGCCACCCAGTCTGGTGCGGCAACAAATGTGTCTACATGGTTCTTTAAGATATCCCAGGAAATGGTGTTTGGCTCTCCGCATGCAAGACCTGCCATAATAGTAACCATATCGCCATCTACAATCTGAAGGCTTCCGTCACCTAAAGCAGCGCCCTTGTAAAGGCAGGCAGCAGCTTCGGCTTCTACGACAACAACTTTCGGAGGGTTTTCAGGATAACGGTTTGCAAAATATCCCTGAACCGCTCCGGCAAGAGAACCTACACCAGCCTGTATAAATACGTGGGTCGGTCTGTCACAGCCCAATCCTTCTAACTGTTCTTTTGCTTCCATAGCCATTGTTCCATAGCCTTGCATGATCCATGCCGGAATTTCTTCATATCCGTCCCATGCGGTATCTTGTACCATGATTCCGTTTTCAGTCTTGTTTGCCATGTCATTAGCCATGCGCACACATTCATCATAATTGTACTCTTCGATAGTTGCTTTGGCACCCTCTGCCAGGATGTTGTTCAGGCGGGTCTGGGTTGTGCCTTTGGGCATCAGTACAACAGATTTCTGGCCCAGTTTGTTGGCTGCCCATGCGACACCACGCCCGTGGTTACCGTCTGTAGCTGTGAAGAAGGTTGCCTGGCCGAATTCTTTTCTCAATCCTTCGGAAGTCAGTACCTGATAAGGCAGTTCGGAAACATCCTTGCCGACCTGCTGTGCAATGTAACGTGCCATTGCAAAAGAGCCTCCTAATACCTTGAAAGCGTTCAGTCCAAATCTGTAGGATTCATCCTTTACGTATACTTCTTTTAATCCGAGTCTGTCAGCCATTTTCTCTAACTTGACAAGGGGAGTAATGCTGTACTGAGGAAAACTCTCGTGAAAGGCCCGGGCTTTTTCTACCTCAGTAAGTGCCATAACCTTCAGTTGTGCATCGTCTGTTTTGGGCATGTGGTTTACTGCCCATTTGATTGTTTCCATGTGTAAAAACCTCCTTCTTTCTATTTGCCTGCGTCCATGTAACTATAAAGTGTAAATTTTGAAATTCCCAAAAGCGAAGCAACTTTGTCTCCGGATTTTGTAATCAGGAAAGCACCTGCATCATTTAAGTATTGCACAACTATGACTTTATCATCCTTATTCATTAAAGCAACGGGTTTGCCCACAAGAGCTAAAGCTTGCTCAATTAATGTATCCAGCAGTTCGTTCACATTGTGAGTGATTTTTTGAGGCTGGCTATTTTTGGCTTCTGATTCTTTTGTTGTGTCTGTGCTGATTAATGATTGGATTGCGGTTTCAATAGTGAGCAGTGATGTGATGTCGTAATTCAGAGAAAAAATGTAGGTAACACGGTTGTCATCATTCCGTATATACATTGTGCTGGATTTTAGAATTCGTCCGTCCTCTGTTTTTGTAAGATAAGAAAGACGGTCATGAATTTGTGAAGGGTTCCGGCTTAATGTTTCTAATACTACGCGGGAAGGTCCGTCACCTAGCTTTCTATTGGAGATATGTCCGTTTTCAATATAGACGATGGAGTTCTCCAGTTCTTTTCTTGTAAGATCGTGAATAACAATCTCACATGAGCTTCCAAACTGCATCGCAAGTCCGTGTGCAAGTTGTTTTAATAAGTCCAGTTTCTGGCCCAAAGTCACCGCTCCTTTCACATGAGGTCCAGGAAATATTTCCCGAAAACTTTTTGCTTCTGAAACCATAATATCATAAAAAAAAATTAAATCAATACCTTTTCTAAAAATTTTTTAGGTAGCCTAATTTTTTTTTAGAATTTGTGTTGCAATTCTTTTGTATTGATGATATTCTATATATAACGATAGGCACCTAATGACTAAAAAAAGTAGTTCAAAGAACGCGGAAAGACACGCGTATACGCGCATACGCGGGAGTTTTTGGGCAAACTAAAAAGAAAAGGAGATGAACAGTATGCTGATTTTGGGAAATGGCAGGGTGATTACAAGGGACGAAAAAAATCCGTATATGGATAATGGCGCAGTAGCCATTGAAGGCACGACAATCAAAAAAGTGGGGAGCCTGGATGAAGTCAGGGCAGCTTACCCCGATGCGGAGTTTATTGATGCAAAAGGAAAGGTGATTATGCCTGCATTTATTAATGCACATGAGCATATTTACAGTTCTTTTGCAAGAGGGCTTTCCATAAATGGATATAATCCAAATGGCTTTTTGGATATACTGGACGGCCTGTGGTGGACAATTGACAGGAACCTTACATTGGAGGACACTTATTTAAGTGCCATGGCAACATATATTGACTGCATCAAAAATGGTGTAACAACAATTTTTGATCATCATGCAAGCTTTGGCTCCATCCGTGATTCTCTTTTCCATATTGAGAAAGCGGCAAAGGAGACAGGGGTACGTTCCTGCCTGTGCTATGAGATTTCTGACCGCGATGGCAAAGAAAAGGCAAGAGATTCCGTGATGGAAAATGCAGAGTTCATCCGCCACGCGCTGAAGGATGACAGCGGCATGATAGCAGGTATGATGGGAATGCATGCCCAGTTTACCATTTCTGATGAAACAATGGAGCTGGCGGCAGCGAATAAACCGGAAGGTGTTGGGTATCATATCCATGTTGCGGAGGGGATTGAAGATTTACATCACTGCCTGAAGCATTACGGCAAACGCATTGTAGACAGGCTCATGGATTGGAACATATTAGGAGAGAAGACTCTGCTTGGTCACTGTATTTATATCAATGGGCATGAGATGGACTTGATTAAAGATACCAATACTATGGTAGTACACAATCCGGAATCCAACATGGGCAATGCCTGCGGATGTCCTCCGACTATGGAACTGGTGCACAGAGGAATTCTGACGGGATTAGGGACAGATGGATATACTCACGATATGACAGAATCTTACAAGGTGGCGAATGTGCTGCACAAACATCACTTATGTGATGCCACAGCCGCATGGGGAGAAGTTCCCCAGATGCTTTTTGAAGGCAACGCTAAAATTGCAAACCGCTACTTCAGCCAGGAACTGGGTGTCTTAAAAGAAGGTGCGGCAGGGGATGTCATCGTCGTAGATTATGACCCACTGACACCAATCAGCGGGGATAACTGCAATGGACATATCCTGTTTGGTATTAACGGAAGAAATGTAGTAACCACAGTGGCAAATGGAAAAGTTCTGATGAAAGACCGTGAACTGCAGCATATAGATGAGGCAAAAGTGATGTCAGACTGCAGACAGGCAGCGGCGGAACTCGGAAAGAGAATCAACGGATAGTTCAAAGGGGACAGACCCTTTTGAAAAGGGACTGTCCCCTTTGAACGTCGCTTTCAGAATATTCAGATAATACAGGAGGTTTACACAAATGAGTGATATTATGACCCCGATATCTTTCGGGCAGTTAGTGGATTGGATTATAACAGAACATGAGAAGTCTGGTACGGTATTTGGGGAGCACCGGGCATATCATGCGGATGAGAAGTTTAACCGGACTATTTTTGGACGGACCCTGGAGACTCCGGTGGGGCCTGCAGCAGGACCACATACCCAGCTGACACAGAATATCGTGGCAGCGTATTATACGGGAAGCCGGTTTTTTGAGCTGAAGACGGTTCAGACTATGGATGGTGCTGAGTTGGCTGCATGTGTGAATAAGCCATGTATCCGGGCAGAAGATGAGTGCTATAACTGTGAATGGTCTACAGAACTTTATGTTCCTGAGGCTATGGAGGAGTATATTAAGGCATGGATTCTTTTGAAAGTTATGGCAAAAGAGTTTGACCTGGGAAGCATGGACGGATTCCAGTTCAATATCAGTGTAGGATATGATTTGGAAGGAATTAAGTCTGAGAAGATTGACAATTTCCTGAATACAATGAAGGATGCAAAGAATTCAGAAGTTTTCCAGTCATGCAAACAATACCTGCTGGATAATGTGGACAAATTCCAGAAGGTTACAAAGGAAGACATTGAAAATATCCAGTCTGATATTTGTAATTCTGTGACAATTTCTACTCTTCATGGATGCCCTCCACAGGAGATTGAGAAAATTGCTATGCATCTGATTACAGAAAAAGGATTCCATACTTTTATTAAATGTAATCCTACCTTATTGGGATATGAATTTGCCAGAAAAACCATGGATGAGATGGGTTATGATTACCTTGCATTCGGTGACTTCCACTTTAAAGATGATTTACAGTATGAAGATGCAATACCAATGCTTACCCGCCTTATGAAGGTATGCGAAGAGAGAAACCTGGAATTTGGCGTAAAGATTACCAACACCTTCCCGGTAGATGTAAAGCAGAACGAGCTGCCCAGCGAAGAAATGTATATGTCAGGAAAGTCACTTTATCCTCTGTCTATTTCACTGGCTGCGAAACTGGCGAAAGAATTTGACGGAAAACTTCGGATTTCTTATTCCGGCGGAGCCGATTTCTACAATATAAAAGGAATTGTGGAAGCAGGAATCTGGCCTGTGACAGTGGCAACTACTCTGTTGAAGCCAGGCGGATATGAGAGAATGATACAGATAGCTGAGGCAGTAGAGCAGGAAGACGCCGTGTTTGAAGGTGTTAGTGTGGAAGGTTCCCAGGCACTTGCTGAGGAGGCAAAAGTAAGTCCTCACCATGTAAAAGCAATTAAACCGCTTCCATCCCGTAAGCTGGATAAAAAGGTACCGCTTTTAGATTGCTTTTTAGCTCCATGTAAAGGTGGCTGTCCAATCAATCAGGACATCCCGGAATATCTGCAGCTTGTAAGCGAAGGAAAATATGAAGAGGCTATGGAGGTAATTACAGATAAGAATCCACTGCCATTCATTACAGGAACAATCTGCGCGCACAACTGTATGACCAAATGTACCCGTAACTTCTATGAGGAACCGGTACATATCCGGAATATGAAACTGGTAGCAGCACAGAATGGCTATGATGCATGGATAAAAAAAGTGGTTCCCGCAGCTATAACGCAAGAAGGAAAAGCAGCAGTTGTCGGGGGAGGCCCGGCAGGTATGGCAGCAGCATATTTCCTGAGAAAAGCAGGAATGGAAGTTACATTATTTGAGCAAACCGATTCTTTAGGCGGTGTGCCTCGCCACGTGATTTCTGGATTCAGAATGACAGATGAGGACATTGATAAGGATGCGGCAATTATGGCAGCCGTTGGCGTGGACGTTCAATACAATACAAAGATTGAAAATGTACAGGAATTAAAGGATAAAGGCTATACATCAGTGATCCTTGCAATTGGTGCACCAAAACCAGGTGTATTGAAGCTGGAAGAAGGAGAGACTGTAAATGCCATTGAGTTCCTTACAAAATTCAAAGAGACAGCCGGAAACCTGGACATAGGAAAACATGTAGTGGTTATCGGCGGCGGAAATACTGCAATGGATGCTGCAAGAGCGGCAAAACTCACGAAAGGCGTGGAGACTTCTTCCCTTGTTTACAGAAGAACAAAACGCTTTATGCCGGCTGATGAAGAAGAGTTAATAATGGCACTTGAGGATGGTGTGGAATTTAAAGAACTTTTGGCACCTGTCAAGCTTGCCGGCGGTGTTCTGACCTGCAGAGTCATGAAGCTGGGAGATTACGATTCATCAGGAAGAAGAGGTGTTATTGAGACTGACGAAATTCGGGAAGTGCCTGCAGATACTGTTATTGTTGCGGTAGGTGAGAGTGTTCCCACTGAATTCTATGAGGCAAATGGCATCAATGTAAACGAGCGTGGAAAAGCAATGGTAAATGAAGAAACCTGTGAGACAAGTCAGGCAGGTGTTTATGTTGTAGGAGATGGACTTGGCGGACCGGCTACAATTGTAGAAGGCATCCGGGATGGGAAAATGGCAGCGGAAGCAATCATTGGAAGAGTTCTTTCCACAGATTACCATATACAGGCCGACGAGGATCAGGTGTATGATAGAGAAGGCATCTTAAAGCGGATTGAGACAGGACGTGCTGAATCAGAGCGGTGTCTCTCATGTTCCAGCATATGTGAGAACTGTGTGGAAGTCTGTCCGAACAGAGCAAATGTTTCTGTAAGGGTTCCAGGTATGCTGCAGCATCAGATTATTCATATAGACTATATGTGTAACGAGTGCGGCAACTGCAGGAGCTTCTGTCCATATGACAGTGCTCCGTATCTGGAGAAATTTACTTTGTTCGCCGGAGCAAAAGATATGGAGGACAGCAAGAACGAGGGATTCGCAGTATTGGATGCAGAGAATGTAGTATGCCAGGTAAGATATCTTGGCGATACCTTCACATGGACAAAGGGAGAAGAAACAAGACTTCCTGTAGGGCTGCAGCAGCTGATTGAAACTGTAATCCGGGACTATCCATACTTTTTGGTATAAATTCCCAAAGAGCTTCTAAAAATAAAACAGAATAATAGAAATTAATAAAAAGCCCATACAGAGATGTGACCAGCCATATCTCTGTATGGGCCAAAAAACAATACCGGACCAGTCCCCGAGCATTTTGTTAAAGGGATTCAATTTGATTACAAGACAGAAAGAAGGAATGGCTATGAAACGTTTATTTAAAGGCGGAACAATTATCAGCGGAGATGGCATGAAACAGCTTGATATCCTTGTAAAAGGGGAGAAAATCCTTGCTGTGGGCGAGAATATGGACTTTCAGGATGCCGAAATCGAGGATGTCCGGGGAAAATATCTGTTTCCTGGCTTTATTGACCCACATACCCATATGGCTCTGGAAGTAAGCAATACCATAACTGCAGATAAATTTGATACGGGAACAAAGGCGGAAGTTGCAGGAGGAACGACCTGCATTATCGACTTTGCCACACAAAACAAAGGGGAGACACTGGCGGAAGCTCTTGATAACTGGCACAAAAAAGCTGACGGAGAGTCATCCTGTGACTATGCATTTCATCTTGCGATTTCTGACTGGAATGAGAATGTAAGCCAGGAATTAGCACAGGTAGCAGCCGATGGAATTTCTTCTTTCAAGTTGTATATGACGTATGACAGTATGATAGTGGATGATAAAACCATGTACGAAGTTCTCACAAGGCTTAAAGAGCTTGGCGGGATAGCCGGCGTACACTGTGAGAACAGCGGAATTATAGAAGCCAGACTGGAAGAAGTCCTGAAAAATAAAGGACACAGAAGAGACGTGTCCGATTATCCGGGAACAAGGCCGCCTGCGGCAGAAGCAGAGGCGGTGAATCGTCTGCTGAAAATTGCGAAATGCGTGGACACTCCTGTGATTGTTGTACATTTGAGTTCCGCCGAGGCCTATAGAGAAATCCAGTGTGCAAGGGAAGACGGGCAGACAGTTTATGTGGAAACATGCCCTCAATATCTGCTGCTGGACGAAAGTAAATATTCTTTGCCTGATGGGGAAGGCAGAAAATACATGATTGCACCTCCCCTCAGAAAGAAGAAGGACCAGAAGGTTCTGTGGGAGGCTCTCTCAGAGGGGCGAATACAGACTATTGGCACAGACCATTGCAGCTTTACCTGGGACCAAAGGAGTGCAGGCATGGAGGACTTCACAAAGACGCCATGCGGAATGCCGGGAGGAGAAGAACGCCCTGCATTAATCTATCAGTTTGGTGTAAACGAAGGCAGAATTACCTTGGGACAGATGTGTCAGTACCTGGCGGAGAATCCGGCGAAACTCTATCATCTTTATCCTCAGAAAGGGACACTTTCTCCGGGAAGTGATGCGGATATTGTCGTATGGAACCCCCAGACAGAATGGGTTCTGTCAAAAGAGACACAGCAGACAAACATTGACTATTGTCCTATGGAAGGCACAAAAATAAAAGGCCGGGCAGAAAAAGTATTTCTCCGCGGGCAGTTAGTTGCAGAAAACGGGGAAATTAAAGTAGAAAAAACAGGCAAGTATGTCCCTCACGGGGTAAAACCGGAAGAATAAATAGGTTTAGATAAATTTAAAAGGAAATGCAGCTTATGGTGAAAACATATCAGGCAGGCATCCTGAAAGAACAGCCGTCTCTCCTTCATGCACTGGGGATAGAGGATTTGAAAAGCCCTGTTGTGTCCGTAGTAGGAGCGGGAGGGAAAACAACCTTAATCAGGCGGGCGGCGGAGGAGTATAGAAGGAAGAGGATTCCTGTTATTGTGACAACAACGACTCATATGATGGCAGAGGACCACCCCTGGTTTTTGCTGAGTACTTCTGTAGATAAGATGAAGGAGATTTTAGCAAGAGAAGGGATGGTCTGGATCGGATGTCCAAATAAGGCCGGAAAGATGAGGAGTCCTTCTTTGGAATTCCTGCAAGAGATTCTGACATTAGGCTGTCCCGTACTAATAGAGGCGGATGGTTCCAGGAGGCTTCCTTTAAAGGTTCCTGCCGCACATGAACCAGTATTGCTGCCGGAGACAAGTCATGTGGTGAACGTTTACGGACTGGATGCCCTGGGGAACTCTTTTGAAAATGTATGTTTTAGGACGGATATAGCTCTGAAGCTGCTTGAAAAAAGGGGAACGGACTTAGTCTTGGAAGAGGATATTGCAAAATTGGCATTGGATAGTCTGGCAGGACGGAAAGGAATTACTTCCTCCATGTCGTACCAGGTTGTTTTAAATAAAGCAGATACTCCAGAAAGAGAGGCTGCTGCACTTACAATCTGCAGGCTTGCGGAAAAACAGGGTCACGTAGGTCTGACAGTAGCAGCAGGAGGGAAATGGACACAGAGATGAAAATATTAATTAAAGGGGCGGGAGATCTGGCAACAGGGATTGCTTCACGTCTCTATCACAGCGGACATCAGATTATCATGACGGAGATATCCATTCCCCTGACTGTACGCAGGATGGCGGCACTTTCCAGAGCGGTCTATGAAGGACGGGCAGCAGTGGAGGATATGACAGGCGTTCTGGTGCACTCCATGGAAGAGGCAGAAAGTGTTCTGGAAACGGGGGATATTCCGGTAATTGTAGATGAGAAGGCGGAGATTTCTGAGGAATACAAACCGGATGTTATTGTAGACGCTATCCTTGCAAAAAGAAACCTGGGAACCAGAATTACCGATGCTCCTTTTGTAATAGGAATCGGCCCCGGGTTCACCGCAGGCATAGACTGCCACTGCGTGGTAGAGACCATGCGCGGGCACACACTGGGAAAGACCATATATAAAGGCGGTGCCATTCCGAATACTGGAATTCCGGGCAATTTAGGAGGCTTTACCACAGAACGTCTGATACGCGCCTCAGCAGACGGTGTGATGGAACCCCGTGCTGCTATCGGTGATATTGTGGAAAAAGGCCAGCTTGTTGCAGTAACCGGGGATAAAGAAGTATATGCACAGATGGGCGGTGTTGTCCGGGGAATGCTCCAGCCAGGGGTAAAGGTGTGGGAAAATCTGAAAATCGGGGATATTGATGCCCGATGCGAGGCAAGACACTGTTTTACCATTTCAGATAAATCAAGGGCAATAGGCGGCGGGGTGCTTGAAGCAGTTGCGCGTTTTGGGTATATACAGGGCAAATATGCAATTGTAGTCCTGGCGGCAGGAAAAGGTGTACGCTTTGGAAGCAACAAACTGATGGCAATGGTTTCAGGTAAACCGTTGTATCAGCATACGCTGGATACATTGAAGGTATTTTTGGATTTTCCTATTTTTTTAGTGACGGGTTATGGGGAAATTGCAGAAGCGGCAGACAAAATGGGAATAGAGACGGTTATAAACAAGGAGCCGGAGCTTGGGATTTCCCACTCCATTCAACTGGGGCTGGAGGCATGTGTGGAGCAGTATCCACATATCCAGGGAATCTTATTTTCCGTATGTGACCAGCCGAACCTCCAGTCATCTACAATTCAGAAGATTTTTAATGAAGCTGGTCTGCACAAAGGGCAGATTATCTGCACAAGCCATCAGGGCAGACCGGGCAATCCGGTTCTGTGGGACAGACAATTTTTCCCTCGGTTGATGAAACTTACCGGCGATAACGGCGGAAAGCATATTATGTCGGGTATTCCTGAAAAGATTAGATATGTGGAGGCGCAGGAAAAAGAGTTGGAGGATATCGATTTTAAGACTGACATTTTAAAACTAGGCTACGGGGAATGAAAGTTTCCGGAGAAAGAGAGGTATCATATGTACACGGTTCATGTAAATGGTAAAGATTATCAGGTCGAACAGGATAAAAAACTGATGCGTTTCCTGCGGGATGATCTCCGCCTTACATCAGTGAAAGACGGCTGCAGCCAGGGGGCATGCGGCACTTGTACAGTTCTTGTGGATGGAAAGGCAACACGTGCCTGTATTCCCATGATTTCCAAAATGGAGGGAAAATCCATTGTGACAGTGGAAGGCCTGAGCGACAGGGAGAAGGAAGTTTATGTATATGCTTTTGGGAAGGTGGGAGCCGTACAGTGCGGATTCTGTATTCCAGGTATGGTAATGAGTGCAAAAGGGCTGATTGATGCAAAGCCGGACCCAACCCGTCTGGAAGTGATTGCGGCAATCCGTAATAACATCTGCCGCTGTACAGGTTATAAGAAGATTATTGATGGTATTCTTCTGAGTGCTAAGGTCCTTCGGGAGAATATTTCTGTTGTGGATGATGAAGGTGTTATTCTGGTGGGAGATGCCATTCAGAGAATTGATGCAAAGGAAAAAGTGCTTGGTACAGGTGAATATACGGATGATATGTATCTGGAAGGCATGATCTACGCAAGTGCGGTGCGTTCAGAATATCCAAGAGCGAAAGTGCTGGCCATCCATATGGAAGAAGCAAAAGCTTTGGAAGGTGTGATTGGGGTATTCACAGCGGAAGATATTCCTGGCAGTGTGAAAGTCGGGCATTTGAAGCAAGATTGGGATACCATGATTGCAGTAGGGAAAACCACCCGTTATCTGGGAGATGCAATTTGTCTGGTTGCGGCTGAGACACCGGAAATTCTGGAGCAGGCAAAGAATCTCATAAAAGTAGATTATGAGGTACTGGAGCCGGTACTGGATCCTTTTGAGGCTATGAAAGAAGATGCTCCGCTTATACACTCTACCGGAAATATTCTGGCTCATGAGCATCTGGTCCGGGGAGATGCAGATGATGTAATCGCCAAGTCGAAATATAAAGTGACAAGGCATTACGAAACTCCGTGGACAGAGCATGCGTTTTTGGAGCCGGAATGTGCTGTAGCCATGCCTTTTGATGAGGGTGTTCTTATATACTCCTCAGACCAGGGCACTTATGATACACAGCACGAATGTTCTCTTATGCTTGGATTGCCTCCGGAGAAGGTGGTTGTGGAAAACAAACTGGTAGGCGGCGGCTTTGGCGGAAAAGAAGATATGAGCGTACAACATCATGCCGCTCTTGTTGCTTATCTGACAAAAAAGATTGTGAAGGTAAAACTCTCCAGACAGGAAAGTATTGTAATTCATCCGAAACGTCATCCTATGTGGATAGATATTACATCAGCCTGTGATGAAAACGGCAATTTGACAGCTATGAAAGCAGAGGTTGTGTCAGATACAGGAGCATATGCATCCTTGGGCGGGCCTGTACTGCAAAGAGCCTGCACCCATGCCGCAGGGCCTTACAATTTCCAGGTGATTGATATTGACGGAAAAGCAGTTTACACAAACAATCCTCCGGCAGGGCCTTTCCGGGGATTTGGAGTGACCCAGACCTGTTTTGCTTCAGAGCGCAATCTGGATCTTCTGGCGGAGATGGTTGGGATTTCTCCATGGGAAATACGTTACCGCAATGCAGTACGTCCCGGGCAGATACTTCCAAACGGGCAGATTACTGACGCCTCCACAGGAATTGTGGAAACACTGGAGGCTGTGAAAGAAATTTATGAGAATGAGCCATATGCAGGGATTGGGTGTGCTATGAAAAATGCCGGTGTAGGTGTAGGGCTTCCCGATTGGGGACGCTGCCGTCTGCTGGTAAGCGATGGAAAAGTTGAGATTCATGCCGGGGCCTCCTGTATTGGTCAGGGGCTGGGAACGGTTTTGGTGCAGATGGTATCTGAGACAGCCAATCTTCCCATTGACAAACTCAAATACTGCCCTCCAAACACATCAAAAGCGCCTGATGCAGGAACGACTTCAGGTTCACGCCAGACTCTGATTACCGGAGAGGCTGCGAAACGGGCATCAGAAATGCTCAAGGAAGAATTGAGCGGTCATACGCTGGAAGAGCTGGAAGGGAAAGAATATCTTGGCGAATATCTTGGAAAAACAGATAAAATGGGCAGTGATGTATTAAATCCTGTATCTCATGTCGCATATGGATATGCGACCCAGGTCTGCGTTCTGAATGAAGACGGAACCATAAAGAAAATAGTTGCAGCTCATGATGTAGGAAAAGCGGTCAATCCAATCAGCGTAGAAGGGCAGATTGAAGGCGGAGTTGTCATGAGTATGGGATACGCACTGACAGAGCAGTACGAGATCAAAGATGGATATCCAGTATCCAGATTTGGTACTCTGGGCCTGTTTAGGGCAGATAAAGTTCCGGAGCTGGAATCTATCATTATAGAAAAACCAGGTATAGACGTGGGCTACGGAGCAATTGGAATCGGAGAAATCACTTCCATTCCGACAGCACCGGCGATTGCAGGAGCATATTATAAGCTGAATGGTGAATTTGAGACAAAGCTTCCGCTGAAAGGAACTCCTTACAGTAAGAAAAAGTAGAAGCGGTGTATAAGAGGATTTCCACAAAAAAACGGTACTTACAATGCAGGGCGGAGTATGCCCTGCAGTACCGTTGTATTTTTACTATCGAATTGTTTTTGAATACAACTTGGTGTATAATGAAAAAGGCGTACATATTGAATTGCTAATGTTCAAGAAGTATGTACTTTCATTTCACATATTAAAAAAAAGGAGAATAACGATGAGAAAGTTTCAAAAGGTAAGTAGTGTAATTTTAACGGCAATTTTAACAGGAGCCCTTGTTTTAGGCTGCGGAGCAAAGAAAGAGGAAAGCAAAGCAGATGAAACCAAGAGCGCACAGACCGAAGTGACAAAGGAAGAGGATACAAAAACTGAAGAGCCTGTAACTTTGATGGTTGCAGCGGCGGCTAGTTTGCAGTATTCTTATGAGGATGAACTGATTCCGTTGTTTGAAAAAGCAAATCCGAATATTACCGTAGAAGGTACTTATGACAGTTCAGGAAAATTGCAGACTCAGATTGAGGAAGGTATTGAAGCAGATATCTTTATGTCAGCGGCCAATAAGCAGATGAACGCATTAGTTGATGAGGATTTGGTGGACAAGGATTCTGTGGTAGAGCTTCTTGAGAATAAAATTGTGCTGATTACTTCCGCAGACTCCACATTGGACCTGAAAGAATTTACCGATATTTCAAAGGCACAGACTGTTGCAATTGGTGATCCTGAGAGTGTACCGGTAGGTCAGTATTCACAGGAGGCACTAACCAGCCTGGGACTTTGGGATGAAATTTCTGCAAAAGCAAGTCTGGGAACAAATGTAACAGAAGTATTGAACTGGGTAGCTGAGGGGAGTGCAGAGGCAGGAATTGTTTATGCTACAGACGCAGCAACTACGGATAAAGTAAAGGCAATTGCAGAGGCGCCGGAAGGAAGTCTGGCAGAAAATGCAATTTACCCTGTAGGTATTGTATCAGCTTCAGCAAATAAAGAAGCAGCACAGAAATTTGTAGATTTTCTGCAGAGTGATGAGGCAATTGCCGTGTTTGAAAAATACGGGTTTATTCAGAATAAATAGGTAATTGTTCTGAACAGATACATAAATAGATACAAAGTGGAGGGAAGAGAATGGATTTATCACCAGTACTCATATCAATGAAGACTGCAGCAACGGCTATTATTATTACATTTTTTGTGGGCATAGCCGTCGCTTATTGGGTTGTGAATATGAAACATGAAAAGCTGAAAATGATTTTTGACGGAATCCTTACTCTTCCTCTTGTACTGCCTCCCACAGTAGCCGGATTTTTTCTGCTTTACATCTTTGGTGTAAAGAGGCCGGTAGGTAAACTGCTGCTGGAGTTTTTGGGAGTGAAAATTGCTTTTTCCTGGGGAGCTACAGTATTGGCGGCAGTGGTCATTTCTTTTCCACTGATGTACCGCTCCGCAAGAGGAGCTTTTGAGCTGGTGGATTCTAATCTGCTTTATGCCGGAAGGACTTTGGGGATGTCTGAATGGAGTATCTTCTGGAGAATTTTGTTTCCCAATGCCATGTCCGGTATCCTATCCGGCGGAATCCTGGCTTTTGCCAGGGGCCTGGGAGAATTTGGTGCTACAGCAATGATTGCAGGAAATATAGCAGGAAAGACACGCACCCTTCCTCTTGCCGTTTATTCTAATGTGGCGGCAGGAGATATGCAGGGGGCATATCAATATGTGTTGGTTTTAGTTGTGATATCTTTTTTTGTAGTGACAGGCATGAATTATGTCACTTATGTATTTCAAAAATATAATTTTACAGAAGAGGTTCCCCGCATCAAAAGGAAACGGAAGCAGAGGTAGTTAAGTGAAGAAATTACAGGCAGATTTCCAGAAAAAACTGAAAAATTTTGACTTGCAGATGCGATTTGCCATGGAAGAAGGATGTCTTGGAATACTGGGCGCATCCGGATGCGGTAAAAGCATGACTTTGAAGACAATTGCAGGAATTGTAACGCCGGATGAGGGAAAGATTAGCACGGAAAAGACAGTATTTTATGACAGTGCTGAAAAGCTCAGCTTAGCGCCTCAGAAAAGAAAGGTAGGATACTTGTTCCAAAATTATGCGCTGTTTCCCAATATGACGGTGGCGGAAAATATCGCTGCGGGAATCCGGCCCCGGGAAGAAGGGACAGCCTTTCGGGCAGGAAAACAGAATGTCCGGGAACAGGTGAAAAACCTGCTGGTACAATTTCAACTGGAAGGCTTTGAGAATCAATATCCGATGAAGCTCTCCGGCGGACAGCAGCAGAGAACTGCACTGGCACGTATCCTGGCATCCAGGCCCGATATCCTGCTTTTGGATGAACCGTTTTCGGCAATGGACAGCTATCTGAGGGAAGAACTGCAGATAGAACTGAATAAACGGCTAAAAGCGTTTTCCGGATGTACAATTATCGTCAGCCATGACAGAGATGAAATTTACAAGTTATGTACCCATACAATGATTATGGGAGAGGGCAGGAATATCATTTGTGAAGAGACGGAGAAGCTGTTCAGCAATCCCGGATATATGCAGGCAGCCAGACTGACAGGCTGTAAAAATATTTCCAGGGCAAAGCGTACAGGAATCCGTACAGTGCAGGCCCTGGATTGGGGCGTGGAATTTTGTGTTGACAGAGAGATGCCAGAACAGTTATCCTATATAGGAGTACGCGCCCATGACTTTATTCCTATAGCTGTGAACGATGAACGCCAGGAAAATGTTATCCAGGTATATCCCTGTGATGTAACAAGGGCACCCTTTGAATGGACCTTGCTGTTCCAGAACAAAGAAGACCCAAAAGAATATATCTGGATGAAGCAGGAAAGAGGAAAATGGCAGATACCTCAGAAGGTATGGGTGAGCCCGGAAAAGATTCTGCTGCTGAAGGAATAAACAGATAACCGGGAATGCGTCAGGAGAAAAGAAGAGAAATCCAGGCAAAGAGGTGTAGCTATGTTCCATCCGGTTGTACAATTAAAAATATATAATGAAGAATTAGCATACGGGCCAGGACTGATAACCCTGTTAGAGTTTCTGCGGGAAACGGGTTCTATGAAGGAAGCCTGCACAAAAATGGGTATGTCCTACAGCAAGGGCTGGAAGATTGTGAACCGGGCAGAGAAGGAGCTGGGTTATGATTTGCTGCTGCGCAGGCATGGAGGCAGCATGGGCGGTAAATGCGAGATAACAGACGATGGAAGTTCTCTGATTATCAGATTCCGTAAGATGGAGCAAAAGGTAAATGAATTGACACAGGCTGCATTTGAGCAATGTTTTCCTGAATATGCAGTTGGTGAACAGGAACAGAAATAATATAACGGATTGACAATAAAGAGTTTCATATTGATGACAGAGGAAATGAGCGGTAAAAGCGCCATTTCCTTTTTTGTTGAAAATGTTTAAACATGTTTTAAGAAGCATGATTCAGTAGATTTTCAAGGCTAATTGCGGTATAATAAATCGTATTCTTGAAGATGACTGATATAGGAGGTATAAAGCATGTGGACGAGAATTGAGTTGAAAATGAGAGGAAAACAGGCCTTTCAGAGGAATTATTGGTCTGCGGTTGTAGTTGCTCTGGTGATGGCCATTGTGCTATATGGGGTATCTGCATCCAACTCTAATGGTGCACGGGAACACAGTCGCTTTTATGGGAATGGGGATTATTTTTTTGAATATTCCCTGCTTTTAATAGTTATTGCATTAGTCAGTGGAATTTTGAGCCTGGGTATGATGCTGCTTGGAATTTTTGTGGGAAATGTACTGCTGGTCGGAGGATACCGTTTCTTCGTACTGAACCAGACAGAGACACCGACGGCAGGTACCCTTGGATATGGTTTTAAATCAGGAAGCTATGGGAACATTGTTTTGATTATGTTTCTGAGGAATTTGTTTATATTTCTGTGGACATTGCTGTTAGTTGTGCCGGGAATCATCAAGCATTACGAGTATCTGATGGTGCCTTATATTCTTGCGGAAAATCCGGGAATGAGAAGAGAAGAGGCGTTCCTTATAAGTAAAAAGATGATGATGGGGCAGAAGTGGGATACATTTGTGCTGGATTTATCTTTCATCGGGTGGAGAATATTGGAGGGACTGACGTTTGGAATATTGGGCATTTTCTATGTAGAGCCTTATATTCAGTCCACATTTGCTGAATTGTATACGGTAAACAAAGAAGTGGCTTATCGAAATGGATATATCCGGTAAGGAAAAAGGAAAGGGCTGCTGCATCATCCATGCAGCAGTCCAGAGAAAAGGGAAAATCTATTTATAAATTATGAAATTATCTTCTTTAGTCGAAGTCCAATGGCCACGGATGCAATGCTGCAAGTGCAGCCATTGTCTTCTGTTTTTCATAAATATAGAATACCAGGTAATTGTGAATACACTGTGACAAGATTTGGAAATCTTTATGAAAATTCTTAAAGGAAAATGAAGAAGTATTTTCAGTGCTTATTATGAACAATATGCATGCTGTTCTTTGCAGAATCCTGCCATCTCTCTTTTTGCTTGTCATACATCTCATGCAGCCATTCTATTGCAGAATCCATCCCCTCCTCTGACATTGGGAAGACGGAAGAATCCTTCTCACTGTCCGGTGTCTTTTCAAAGGACCAGGGCTCCGGGTATACCGTCAATGTGAAGGTCTCTTTACTGTCATCCATTTTAAAATAATAACGCATACCTCTGTGGCATCCGGAAAAAGGTTCCTTTTTCAGTCCGCCTATAGGAATTAACTTTTTATCTATCATAATAATTATACAATCCTTTCTGCTTTGGTATTACGGTCAGGGTTGGCCGGGCCGATAATATTATAACACAGATGAAAAAAAGACAAAAGGAAAGAGTCACAACACGTGTGACTCAAAGGGGGGAAAGTTTATGAAAAAGTGTTCTTTTCTTTCGAACAATTATATTATAAGATTTACTTGTGTAAAAAGTATGATACATTTTTGAATGAATTGTAAATTGTCTATGAATATTCCTTGACATCCTTTCATAATCTTCCCGACAGCCAGGCAAAGAGTGCCTGATAAAATCTCTCTTATCTAATATGCTTTTTAATAGCTTCAAAGCTTTCCTTGCTGATGACATGCTCCAGTTTGCAGGCGTCATCGGCGGCAGTTTCTTTATCTACCCCAAGCTGTACCAGCCATTTGGTTATTAGCTCATGCCGCTCATAAATCATCTCTGCAATTGCTCTCCCCGCATCTGTGAGAGTGATAAAACCTTCTTTTGATACAATAATATGATTCTTCTCCCGGAGATTTTTCATTGCTACACTGACGCTGGACTTTTTGAAACCCAGTTCTTCAGCAACATCTATGGAACGCACAGTAGGATGCGCTTTACTCAGAATCAAAATGGTTTCCAGATAGTTTTCAGCAGATTCATTCGTCTTCATGGTTATTCACCTCGATTTCTATCACATTTAAGTGCTAATAAAGTTATGGTATCATATTTCAGGCAATAGAGCAAATATATTATGTCAAGAGATTTATTGATAAGTTTTCTCAATAAAGTACTTGACAATCAAAGCGTGTTAGAATATACTAACCATATAAATGAAAAGAATTATCAATTATTCAAAAGAAAGAAGATGAGTCATGATGCCATTAACAATGGTAAAAGAAGGCGAACCAAACACAATCCGTAAAGTCGGAGGAAAAGAAGAGACCAGGAGATTCTTGGAAAACCTTGGTTTTGTTGAAGGAGGAATTGTCACAGTTGTATCTGTGATTGCAGGCAATGTGATTGTCAATGTAAAAGAATCCAGAGTTGCCATCGGTAAAGATATGGCAAATAAAATCATGGTTGTCTAAAGGAGGGAGAAACGGTGAAAACATTAAAAGAAGTTCCATGCGGAGAGTCCGTGAAAGTAACGAAATTAACTGGCGAGGGGCCGGTAAAGAGACGTATTATGGATATGGGAATTACAAAAGGTGTAGATATTTTTGTGAGAAAAGTAGCGCCTTTGGGTGATCCTGTGGAAATCACAGTAAGAGGATATGAATTGTCTGTACGAAAAGCAGATGCAGAAATGATTTTAGTTGAGTAGACATTTCTGCATTTAATTTTTGCAAAGGGGTTAGCCTGAACTAATCAAATGCAGAAGCATAAACTGCGAAATATCATTGCAGCATACTATTGAGTTAAACTTATCAGGAGGAAAGAGTAAATGGCTATTAAAATTGCGTTGGCAGGAAATCCAAACAGTGGAAAAACTACATTGTTCAATGCGCTCACTGGTTCCAATCAGTTCGTTGGAAACTGGCCGGGGGTTACAGTAGAAAAAAAGGAAGGAAAGCTCAAGGGAAATAAAAGTGTTATTATTACAGACTTGCCTGGGATTTATTCACTTTCCCCTTATACTTTAGAGGAAGTGGTGGCAAGAAATTACCTGATTCATGAAAAGCCGGATGCCATACTGAACATTGTAGATGGTACGAATCTTGAGAGAAACCTTTATCTGTCGACACAGTTAATGGAGCTGGGAATTCCGGTTGTCATGGCAGTAAACATGATGGATGTGGTAGAGAAAAATGGTGATAAAATACATATTGATAAGCTTTCTAAAAAATTGGGCTGTGAAGTTGTAGAGATCTCGGCTTTAAAAGGAAGCGGTATCCAAAAAGCTGCCGAAAAAGCAGTGGCTGCCGCAAATGCTAAAAAAGCATCAATGCCTGTGCACACATTTGCAACTGAAGTGGAGAGTATACTGGATGCTGTGGAAGCAAAAATTGGAAATAGTGTACCGGAGGAACAGAAACGGTTTTTCGCAATTAAGCTGCTGGAAAGAGATGATAAAATTTCTGCACAGATGGAATTTGTACCGGATGTAACGGAAGAGATTAATGCAATAGAGAAGGAAATGGATGATGATACGGAAAGTATTATCACCAACGAAAGATATGTTTACATTTCTTCTATTATAGATGAATGTTATACTAAGCTCAGCAAAGGGAAAATGACAGTTTCTGATAAAATTGACCGTATCGTTACGAATCGTTTTCTGGCACTTCCGATTTTCGCAGTTGTAATGTTTATTGTTTACTACGTTGCAGTTACAACAGTAGGAACATGGGCAACTGACTGGGCAAATGACGGTTTATTCGGTGAAGGATGGAGCCTGTTTGGATTGGAAGTACCTGGAATTCCTGTGCTTGTAGAAGCTGCATTAAATGCAGTAGGTACAGCAGCATGGCTTCAGGGATTGATTCTGGATGGTATTGTTGCCGGTGTAGGAGCTGTTTTAGGTTTCGTACCGCAGATGCTGGTACTGTTTATCTTCCTTGCATTCCTGGAAGCATGCGGCTACATGTCCAGAGTTGCATTTATCATGGATAGAATTTTCCGCAAATTTGGTCTTTCAGGAAAATCCTTTATTCCGATGCTGATAGGAAGCGGCTGTGGTGTTCCGGGTGTCATGGCATCGCGTACCATTGAAAATGACCGCGATAGAAAGATGACAATTATGACTACAACCTTTGTTCCATGCGGTGCCAAACTTCCGATTATTGCGCTGATTGCAGGAGCTTTGTTCCAGGGAGCATGGTGGGTTGCACCAAGTGCTTATTTTGTAGGAATCGGAGCCATTATTTGCTCAGGTATTATTTTAAAGAAAACGAAAATGTTTGCAGGAGATCCGGCTCCTTTTGTTATGGAACTTCCGGCATATCATCTTCCGACCGTAGTGAACGTGCTCCGCAGTATGTGGGAGAGAGGCTGGTCCTTTATTAAAAAGGCTGGTACAATTATTCTTCTTTCCACAATCTTCGTATGGTTTACATCTTATTTTGGATGGGTAAACGGACAATTCAGGATGTTGGATACTATGGAATTAGATCACAGTATACTTGCAGCCATGGGAAATGCAATTAGATGGATATTTATTCCTCTCGGCTGGGGAGACTGGAGATCAGCAGTGGCAGCGATTACTGGTCTGGTAGCAAAAGAAAATGTAGTAGGTACTTTTGGAATCCTTTATGGTTTTGCAGAAGTTGCAGAAGAAGGAAACGAAGTCTGGGGAGCCCTTGCAGGCAGCATGACAGCGGTAGCGGCATATTCCTTCCTTGTCTTCAACCTCTTATGCGCACCTTGCTTTGCAGCAATGGGAGCGATTAAAAGAGAGATGAACAATACGAAATGGTTCTGGTTTGCAATTGGATATCAGACATTGCTGGCATATGTAGTATCACTGTGTGTATATCAGATAGGTACATTCATAACAACGGGTGAATTTGGAGTAGGATTAATTGCAGCAATTTTAATTGTAATCGGATTTATTTACCTGTTAGTAAGACCATATAAAGAAAGCAATACTTTAAAGGTAAATATGAAACGTGTGGCAGGAACGAAGTAAAAAGCAATAAAGAGGGCCTGTCTGGTATGGAAAGGATTTCATTTTTGAAAGGAGGCAGCTTTTATGGGAACAATTCTGGTAGGAGCAATCGTAGCGGGGGCAGTAGCAATGATAATCCGGGGAATGATTCGTGATAAAAAGAACGGAAAGTCAATTCATTGCGGTAACGACTGTAAAAATTGCGGAGGTCACTGTGGGCACTAGAGAAGTAATCGTCGAAAAGTTGAAAGAGAACGGGTGCAGAATTACGAAGCAGCGCCTTGTGTTAATTGATATTATTTTGCAAAATGAATGTCAAAGCTGCAAGGAAATCTATTATAAAGCAGTTGAGATAGATGATAAGATCGGTGTGGCAACGGTATACAGAATGGTGAATGCTCTGGAAGAAGTCGGGGCAATCAACAGAAAGCTTGTGCTTACTCTTTGATGCCTAAGGCAAGAAAAGCGCTTAATGAGAATAATTCTTGTTAAGCGCTTTTCTTTAGAAAATAAAAGAATGAGGTGAATATGAAGACATTTATTAACGGAATATTTATTGGGCTTGGATTTCTATTTATCGGGCTGGGTATGGTGGGAGTTGCTCTGCCGCTGCTCCCATCTACTCCATTTCTAATACTGGCGGCAGTTTGTTTTGCGAAAGGCTCTAAAAAGTTTCATAGTTGGTTTTTAAGTACATCCTTATATCAAAAATATGTGGAGCCTGCGTTGAGCCGGAAAGAGATGGAAAAGACTGCAAAAAGAAAAACACTGATTACACTCTGTGTGATATTTATTATTGGTTTCTGGGCGGTGCCTGTGTGGCATGCTAAGGTCGTTATTTTACTTGTGGCTATGTTCCATATTTACTATTTTGCCTTTAAAATAAAAACTGTAAAGACAGAAAATAAAGAGATGGATTCAGAAGTGGTTAATGATAAAATTTCTCCATAATGAAGGTTAGTTTTGACTAGCCTGAAATTTCCTTGCTATGATATACAAATAAAGCAGAATCAGGCTTATCAGACAGGAGTGATGAAGATGAAGCAGCATAAGTTCTGGGCGTGGGCAGCAGTTTTTTGCTTTGTGATGGCCATTTATACCGGACACAAACACAAATAAAAATGAAGTCTGAACAATGACCCGAAAAATGATGAGAAAGTACGACAAGGAGGAGAATAAGAATGGATATTTTTAAAATGAAAAGAATTGGTATTTTTGCAGGAGGTGTTTTATTTGGCACTGCGGGGGTGAAAGTCCTTTCGAGTAAAGATGCAAAGAAGGTTTACACAAACTGTACGGCGGCAGTACTGCGGGCAAAAGAATGTGTAATGAAGACTGCAACTACAGTACAGGAGAATGCGGAGGATATCCTGGAGGAGGCAAAGCAGATTAACGAGGAGCGTGCCAGACAGGAAGTAGTTCATACAGAGGACATACCTGCAGCGGCAGAAGCTTCTGAAGAGTATTCGGAGTAGCAGCTTTGGCAGATAGCAGAAGCATTTGGGAGGGAACTTCTTGAAATTTATAATAAAACATGAGATAAAGGGAAGGCTGCGCATTCATGTTATGCAAAGCAGGATGACATTTCGGGAAGCGGATACACTCCACTATTATCTGGCAGGCTTACCTCAGGTAAAAATGGTGAAAGTATATGAGCGGACTGCAGATGCATCTATTCGATATGAGGGAAGCAGAGAGGAGCTTCTCTGTCTGCTTAAAAGATACCGTTATAGTGATGTAGAGGTTCCGGAAGGGCTCATTGAGAACTCAGGCAGAGAGCTGAATGCAAAATATCAGGAGCATCTGGTACAAAAGGTTATACTGCACTATGGCAGGAAACTGCTGCTTCCTCATCCGGTACGGGCTGTTTTGATTGGGTGGAATTCCTTAACGTATTTGTGGAAGGGGTTCAAAAGCGTTTCAAAAGGGCGCTTGGACGTATCGGTGCTTGACGCGGCAGCAATTGGCGTCTCTGTATTGCGCCAGGACATAAAAACGGCAGGTTCCGTTATGTTTTTGCTCCAAATTGGGGAAATACTGGAAGAATGGACGCATAAAAAGTCAGTGGGTGATTTGGCCCGGAGTATGTCCCTGAATGTAAAAAAGGTTTGGCTGAAGTCAGAGAACCAGGAGGTCTTGACAGACGCATCGGGAATTATTCCTGGAGACCAGGTGATTGTACATATGGGAAATGTGATACCCTTTGACGGAGTTGTGACGGAAGGAGACGCACTAGTGAACCAGGCGTCTATGACGGGGGAAGGACTTCCAGTCAGAAAAGAAGCCGGGTCCTATGTCTATGCGGGGACTGTTTTGGAGGAGGGCGAAATTGTAGTACAGGTAAAGCAGACCAAAGGAACTACCCGCTTTGAAAAGATTGTATCTATGATTGAAGAGTCTGAGAAACTAAAGTCAGCAGTCCAGGGAAAAGCAGAGCATCTGGCTGACAGGCTGGTACCTTATACATTGGCGGGGACGGGGCTTGTATGGCTGTTTACCAGAAATGTCATGAAAGCGTTAAGTGTTTTAATGGTTGACTTTTCCTGTGCCTTGAAACTTGCCATGCCTATTGCCGTTCTATCTGCAATCCGGGAGGCCGGAGAGTGCGGCATTACAGTGAAAGGCGGAAAGTATCTGGAAGCAGCGGCAGAGGCAGAAACCATTGTGTTTGATAAAACAGGGACGCTGACAGAGGCAAGACCTACCGTAAAAGAGGTTATAACTTTTGACGGAGGAGATGCAGACGAAATGCTGCGTATTGCTGCGTGCCTGGAGGAACATTTTCCACATTCCATGGCAAAAGCAGTAGTGAAAGCAGCAAAAATAAAAGGCTTGGTTCATGAAGAGATGCATGCCAAGGTGGATTATGTTGTTGCACATGGTATTTCCTCTTCCATAGAAGGTAAAAAAGTGGTAATAGGAAGCCATCATTTTGTATTTGATGATGAAAATTGTACGGTTAGAAAAGAAGATAAGGACAAGTTTAAACAACTGCCTGCGGAATATTCCCATCTGTATCTGGCTATTGAGCAGAGCCTTGCCGCAGTCATATGTATAGAGGACCCTCTGAGAGAAGAGGCCCCTGAGGTCATAAAGGCTCTCAGGAAGACAGGAATTAAAAAAGTTGTTATGATGACAGGAGACAGCAAACACGCTGCTGCTGCTATTGCAAAGAGTGTAGGCGTAGATGAATATTACTTTGAAGTACTGCCGGAAGATAAGGCAAGATTTATTGAACAGGAGAAACGTACCGGCCGTAAAGTCATTATGATAGGTGACGGAATCAATGATTCTCCGGCACTGTCTGCGGCAGATGCAGGAATAGCCATCAGTGACGGAGCCGAAATAGCAAGAGAGATCGCAGATATTACAATAGCTGCGGACAATTTAAATGAAATCGTAACCTTAAGAGTTTTAAGTAAGGGTCTGATGAAAAGAGTCCATACGAATTACCGTTTTATTGTGGGCTTTAATACCGGTCTTATTCTACTTGGAATAGCCGGAATCCTCATGCCTGCTGCGTCAGCCATGCTGCATAATCTATCAACGCTGGGAATCGGCCTGAGAAGTATGCAGGACTTGAGGAAGGATGAAATCAAATAAAAAAGTGCTGGAGTTCGGCCATAAGCCCGATTCCACTTCATTCCATCAATTTCTTTGGCGAAACACGAAAGAAATTGATGGAATTTATCTTTTCTTGATGAAATTTATCTTCTTTTATGGTAAAATTAATAGAATTTCTATAATTAAAAAATGAGAAGGGGATTCTATGGAACATAGAAGGAGGACATAAATTATGGAATCGAAGTTGGAGAAAAGATATGGCTTTTTTACAGCCGTTGCAATGGTTATAGGTATCGTTGTCGGCAGCGGTGTGTTTTTCAAGGCTGAAAAGATATTAACGGCAACAGGTGGTAATTTAAAACAGGGAATTCTTGCATGGCTGATTGGTGGTGTCATTATGATTTCCTGTGCATATACCTTTGCGGTTATGGCAACGAAATATCAGTATGTCAACGGCCTGGTAGATTATGCTGAAGCTACAGTAGGGAAAAAATACGCCTATTATATCGGCTGGTTTATGGCAATTATTTATTATCCTGCAATTACATCTGTTTTGGCATGGGCTTCTGCGCGCTATACCTGTGTTATTTTCGATTTACCCATTACAGGCGGAGAGTGTATGACAATTGCCTGCCTTTACCTGGTGGGAAGCTTCACACTTAATGCATTATCTCCCGTTTTAGCCGGGAAGTTTCAGGTAAGTACTACAGTTATCAAGTTAATCCCGCTTTTTTTAATGGCTATAGCAGGTACAGCTATGGGGCTCCACAGCGGAATGACAAAGTACAATTTTACCCATTACGTGTCCCAGAGTAACTCCAACGGATTGTTGACAGCAGTAGTTGCAGCAGCCTTTGCTTATGAGGGGTGGATCATTGCAACCAGTATCAATGCAGAATTAAAAAATGCAAAGAAAAACCTTCCTTTGGCTTTGATTTTGGGTACTTTTATTATCATGTCTGTTTATATCCTGTATTATATCGGTGTAGCAGGAACCGTTAAAAATGAAGTCATGATGGCTGGCGGGGAAGCCGGCGCCAAGCTGGCATTTCAGACAGTTTTCTCCTCGGTAGGGGGAACATTGCTGTTTGTGTTTGTTATCATCTCTTGCCTGGGTACTTTAAATGGACTAATGCTGGGCTGTACCAGGGGAATCTATTCTATTGCCGCAAGGGGTCTCGGTCCCAAGCCTAAGGTTTTCAGCCATGTAGATGCTACTACGAACATGCCTGTAAATTCTGCAATCCTGGGGGTATTTCTTTGCGCTGTCTGGCTATTTTATTTTTACGGGGCTAACTTAACTGAGAGCTGGTTTGGGTTCTTTAGTTTTGATTCTTCCGAATTGCCCATCGTCACAGTGTATGCACTATATATTCCTATTTTTATCATGTTTATGGTAAAAGAGAAGGAACTTAACTTTTTTAACCGCATATTTATGCCATTTATATCCCTGGTAAGCTGTATATTTATGATGATTGCTGCGTACTTTGCCCATGGGATGGCTGTAGTTGCATTTCTAATCGTGTTTTCTGTTGTTATGGTATTTGGTGCTTTTATGTACCGTAAATAAGCATAATATAACAAACATAAGCCAGTCCGTTCTGTTTACAGAACAGGCTGGTTTTTATATAATGGGAGACTGCATTTCCCATTATATAAAAACTCTCCGCAAGCGGAGAATCTCGCTTGCGAGATTCTTTTTGAAAGCAATAAACACACTAATGATAAACATTATCAATAGTAAAGGTTGATTTTTATTTTGATAATGGTTATCATATAGATATGAGTTAGACACAACTAACCAACGGATTATAAGGAGGCTTCTATGAGTATAGTAATTATCGGAGGGCATGACCGTATGGTATGTCAATATAAAAAAGTCTGTAAACAATTTCAATGTAAAGCTAAGGTATTTACCCAAATGTCCGCAAGTTTGGGTAAGCAGATAGGAAGTCCTGATTTGATTGTTCTTTTTACGAATACGGTTTCCCATAAGATGGTGAAATGTGCTGTGGAAGAGGCAGGCCGCTGCAACGCAGATGTGATCAGATGCCATACGAGCAGCCGGAGTGCTTTGGAAGAAATATTATGCGGTGTATGCGGTAAATGCGGTAAATAATGTATATTTTTGGAGGGAGTTCAATCTCCCTCCAAAAAAATTTCCGGGCATGAATCAGTACCGATTTAATTCGCAGTTTCTACAGAAGCTGTATATAAAAAGCCGCAGTTTGCGGGGGGATACTGGTCGTTTGAAGGTTGGCATGGATGATTTTGACCGTTTGCCCGGGGGTGAGAGATTGTATACTGATAGGAAATCCGGTTGTATCTCTTATGGAAGTTCTATCGGATATGGTAAATATTATTTCGCTGTTTAAGTTATCCGGATCTTCTGTGTAAAGCAAGTTATTATCAGCGTCTACCATAATAACCTGGTGTGCTACAGCATTCAGGCGAAATCTGGAATCTGTTTGCAAAACTATTAAAAATGCGTTTGATTGCGGTGGAATGCTTCGGGTCATAACCGGAGAGAATATAGCATCTATCAACATACCTTTTTGGATCTCACATATACATATGGATGAACCAAATGAGTCCAAAAGGACGGTGTTACTGTTTATATTTAATCTCAAAAGTTCGATAAAGGTCATGGTATTTGATCCGATGACGTTATAGGAAATTAACAAGTGGCTGGTTTCTCCTATTGGGGTAAATACATTTTCCACCAAAGCGTTTTCTGCAAAGAGAATATTGCCGCACTGTGTTACTGTACCTCTTTTATCACTATTCATGTTTAGCCTCGAATATTAGATGTTCTCACTTTATATTATATGATAGACAGGAAAAATGTTTCGCTTCGATCTTGTGAGGATACAATCTGAAAGAGGTAATATTATTTAGCTGCTTTCTGAGCAAATTCAGTAGTAATCAAATCTTCATAAGGTGCTCTTGAGTCAAGTTCTCCTGCACTCTCAAGGATATCTTGAAGCAAATCAAAACTACTTTCCTCGAATACAAGATTATCTTTCCATGTGTCCTGGTCATAATATCTTGTTACAATTTTGGTAATGGTATCAAGATCTGTTTCCGGGAACTGTGGTTCAATGGTTTTAGCGATTTCTTCCGGAGTATGGGACTGTACATAGTCCATTCCTTTTTGAAGCGCATTTACAAACTGTTGGATAACATCCGGGTTCTTTTCAATGAAACTCTGTTTTGCACTGTAAGCAGTGTAAGGTACATATCCGCTGTCTTCACCCAGGGACGCAGCAACGTAGCCCTTGCCCTCAGATTCCAAAGTGGTAGCGCCGGGTTCAAATTCGATTGTGAAATCCCCCTGTCCTTCTGAAAATGCGGCAGCAGTAGAACCGAAATCAATACTCTGATTAATTTCCAAATCTGCAGCAGGATCAATTCCGTTTTGCTTTAGAATATACTCAAATACCATTTCCGGCATTCCGCCTTTTCTTCCGCCAAGCACAGTACTGCCCTTGAGATTATCCCATGAGAAGTCCGGCATTTCCTCCCGTGCAACCAGGAAGTTCCCTGCCCGCTGTGTTAATTGGGCAAAGTTAACCACATAGTCATTTGCGCCTTCATTATAAGTATAAATAGACGCTTCGGAACCCATAAATCCAATGTCGGCTTCACCAGAGAGAACTGCAGTCATTGTCTTATCCGCACCAAATCCAGTAATCAATGTCAGATTAATACCTTCCTCTTCAAAATACCCTTCCTCAATAGCTACATACATTGGTGCATAGAAAATGGAATGAGCAACTTCGTTTAAGGTAATATCTGTCATTTCCTTCTGTGATTCAGACACATTGTTCCCCGAAACTTCTTTCTCGTCTTTTGGTGAAGTGCAGGCAGACAGCAG
The DNA here is from genome assembly GCA_013911065.1 of Ruminococcus sp. Taxonomy (GTDB): domain Bacteria; phylum Bacillota; class Clostridia; order Lachnospirales; family Lachnospiraceae; genus Muricomes. The sequence goes on from JACERV010000027.1 coordinate 38,801, forward strand.
TGCCATAACCATAACAACTGCAAGCAGCGCTGCAAGTAACCGTTTTTTCATAAAATTCCTCCCGTAAGATATTTTATCTCTTATAATATATGAAAAATCTATAAATTGGTTCATATTGAAATAAAAAGGGTGGACAATTGATATTTTCAAAAGTTGATAACAAACAATACGAAATAATAAAAAACAATTGACAAGTCGATAATTGCTTGATATAATCTGAAGCAATAGAAATAAAGTATTTTTTATGAGTATGCGAAGGGGCATTCATTATTCATTTCCGCGGACGTAAGTAGTCCTTGTGATATTTAAATTTTGAACATTGCGATGGAGCAAAAAATAGAAAATACTTTTTTTGTACTTAATTTTAGGTACTGAGTTGTTTATTATTAATGATGTTTTTCGAAAAAAAGGAGGAAATTTATGAAAAAGTATCAAAAAATCCTTGGAGTCCTTCTGGCAGGAGCGATGGTATTTTCTATGGCAGCCTGCGGCAACAGTTCAGACAACAAGGACACATCAGACGAGACAACAAAGAACAGTGCAAATGCGGGCTCGGAGGCAGCCGGCGGTGCTGATGCCGATGGTTACATAGTAAAAGCAACGAATACCGATTCCAAGTCAGCGGATAATGATTTAGTGATTGCGATTGAAGGAAGTGTCAGTTCGATGGATCCCATGAATATTCCGGATACAAATGCAATCTCTGCAACCCGCGGTGTTTATGAAACTCTGGTTAAATTTGATGAAAAGAATGAATTGACTGGCGGACTGGCGGAAAGCTGGGAAGTTTCAGATGATTCCCTTGTTTATACATTCCATCTTCGGGAGGGAATAAAATTTCATGACGGCACCGACTTTAATGCGGCTGCAGTTGAAGCAAACTATGAAAGGGTAATGAATCCAGATAACAATTTATCACAGAGAAGAAGATTTGTTGTTGCTAAAGATGACGGTTCTGAAACCATGCGTATTGAAAGTGTAAAAGCAACCGATGAAAAAACTATGGTATTTACTTTAACAGAGCAGTGGTCACCGTTTATCAACCGAATGACTCAGTTCTGCATAATCAGTCCGGCTGCGCTGGAAAAATACGGAAATGATATTATGTACAATGCATGCGGCACCGGTCCGTATACAATTGTGGAGTGGGAGGAAGGCGACCACACGGCGATGAAACGCAATGATGATTATTGGGGTGAGAAACCAGGCGTTGATACCATAACGATTAAAGAAGTGCCGGAAGCCGGTTCCCGTACGGCGATGCTGCAGACGGGGGAAGCAGATTTTATTTATCCGACTCCTTCCGATCAGATTAATGCAATTAAAGGAACCGATGATATTAACGTTATGACAGCAGATTCAAACATTATGAGATACGTAACTCTAAATACTGGATTGAAAGAATTAAGTGATATAAAAGTACGTCAGGCAATGAACTATGCAATTGATCAGGACGCTTATGTCCAGCTGATGTATTCCGGATATGCCAAAAAGGCAACTTCGGTTGTACCGTCCATTATTAGCGGATATGAAGAGCAGAAGGAATATACATATGATGTGGAAAAGGCTAAAGAGCTGATGAAAGAAGCCGGCTATGAAGACGGATTTAAGCTTACCCTGTGGGGGGACAACACCACCCAGGAAATCAAAGGTATGACCTTTATCCAGCAGCAGTTAGAGCAGATTGGCATTGAAGTAGAAGTAGTACCGATGGAACCGGCAACTGTCAGCGAAAAGATTTATGTGGATAAAGAAGATGCTGAAATTAATATGTGGTATGTAAACTGGTCAGCATCTGACTTCACCATGGATGGGTCACTCCGGTCTTTACTGTACAGTACAATGGCTCCACCGAACAGTGCCAATACAGTATATTACAACAATCCGGAATTCGATGAGCTTCTGGACAAAGGCCTGAAGACGGCAGATGAAGCAGAACAGAAATCTTATTACAGCAAAGCACAGAAGATGGCATGGGATGATGCGGTATGGCTATTCCTTGGAAATGATCAGATCATCTATTCCACAAAATCTTATCTTTCAGGAGTATATGTATCACCGGACGGAGCATTCAATTTTGCAAATGCGGTTTTAGCTCAGTAATAATTGATTTTTAAGCGGACAATAATGTCCGTGAAGGGAACTGACGTTGTCGATGTCTGTCATTTTTTCACAGATGCGAAAAATGCCGGTTCCTTTCTTGTATGATTGGAAACGAAGTTTCCAATCATACAAGAACCCTCCGGGGGATCACACTACGCGCATAAGGAAAATGGCCGCTAAAGCGACCGCACTTCGGCGCGCGAGTCTGGCTTGCCAGACTCTTTATTTTAAGGAGGTAATTGAATGGGACGTTATTGTGTAAAACGTTTACTAAGTACCATCCCCTTGCTGCTGGTTATTTCATTTTTGATATTTATGTTTATTCACATGATACCGGGTGACCCGGCCAGGCTGATTGCCGGCCAGGATGCAACCAAAGCAGATGTAAAAGTGGTGCGGGAACAACTGGGCCTTAATAAGCCCTTGTTAACGCAATACGGGGAGTATATGAAAGGACTTGTGACCGGAGACATGGGGCTGTCGATCCGAAATGGAAAGACCGTGGAGGATACAATCCTGCCGCGCCTGAAGCCGACCATTTTGCTGACCCTTTCGTCGGCTATGTGGGCAATTATGATAGGGATTGCTATCGGAGTACTGGCGGCAGTTTTTCATGGTAAGATGGCTGATTATCTGGGAATGCTGATTGCCATTGTAGGAATCTCGGTGCCCGGTTTTTGGCTGGGTCTGCAGCTGATTCAGATGTTTTCGGTTTCCCTGGGGTGGCTGCCCACTGGTGGGCTGGACAGCTGGCAGAGTTACGTGCTTCCGTCTCTGACCATGGGATCCGGAGTTATGGCAATCATGGCACGTTTTACCAGATCATCAATGCTGGAAACAATGAGGGCTGACTATGTCCGGACGGCCAGAGCCAAAGGATTGATAGAATCACTGGTAGTGCTGCGGCATGGATTCAAAAATTCGCTGATTGAGATTGTCACTGTAGCCGGGCTGCAGATTGGTGGTTTGCTTTCAGGATCGGTCATGGCAGAAACGGTATTTTCCATCCCGGGACTGGGCCGTCTGCTGGTAGATTCAATTAATCTAAGAGACTATAAAGTAGTGCAGGCATTATTGTTGTTTTTTGCTTTGGAATATATCGTAATCAATCTGATCGTCGACCTGCTGTATGGTGTAATCAATCCGAAAGTACGATACGATTAAGAAGGAGGGAAAAGTAATGGCACAAACAAAAATAAATGGTTATTCAGATCAATTTGCCGCTGCTGAAGAACTCCCGAAAGCGAAGAGCAGGGCAAAAGAATTTATTAAAAAGTTTTTGAAACGCCGGACTGCTGTGGTGGCCTTTGTATTTATCATCCTTATGATTATTATGGCAATCATTGCTCCGTATATCGTTCCATACGATGCCGGACAGGCTGATTACAGCAATCTGCTTTCGGGACCCGGCAAAGGACATATCTGGGGAACCGATGAGTACGGGCGGGATATCTTCAGCCGTTTGATGGTTGGAACCAGGACCTCACTTTTCAGTGCGCTGACGGCAACGGTGATTGGAACAGCCGGTGGAGTGCTTCTGGGGTTGCTTGCCGGATTCTTCGGAGGAATTCTTGATTCGTTGATTATGCGGTTCTGTGATGTTATGTTTGCATTTCCGGATATTCTGCTGGCAATTGCGGTTGTGGCAATTATTGGTCCCGGAATGATTAATGTAATGATAGCAGTGGCAGTATTTACAGTACCGTCATTTGCGCGGATTACCCGAAGCGCGACGCTGTCGGTAAAACAGGAGCTATATATTGAAGTGGCCCGTTCTTTAGGATGTACGAACAGCAGATTGCTATTTGTACATGTATTACCGGGAACCATCCCATCGATGATTGTGAATTTCACGATGCGTATCGGTACTGCAATCTTGGCGGCGTCATCCTTAAGCTTCCTCGGTTTTGGTGCAAATGTGACTGAACCGGACTGGGGAGCAATGTTGTCACAAGGACGTAACTATTTAAATACGGCACCCCATATCGTATTATTTCCGGGGATTTTAATTCTGCTGACGGTACTGGCGTTCAATCTGCTCGGTGACGGACTGCGGGATACTCTGGATCCGAAAATGAACTAGGAGGGAAAATCATGTCAGAGAAGCTATTAGAAGTAAAAAACCTCCGGACGGAGTTCAAACGGGATAAAAGTTGGGTGACAGCAGTGAATCATGTTTCCTTTTCCATTAACCGCGGAGAGATACTGGGACTGGTTGGAGAGTCCGGATGCGGCAAATCGGTAACATCCTTATCGATTATGCGGCTTCTGGCGACCAGAAACAGTAAAATATCTGAAGGAGAGGTGCTGATAAACAGCCGGGATTTACTTCAGATAAATAAAAAGGCGATGTGCAAAGTCCGCGGTCGCGAGATTGCGATGATTTTTCAGGAACCAATGAATTCTCTCAATCCCTGTATGCGGATTGGACGGCAGTTAACCGAGGCCATTCTTCTGCATAATGAAATCAGCAAGGAAGCTGCGGCCAGCCGGGCTTATGATGTTCTGAAAGCGGTAGGGATTCCGGAGCCGAACATGACCCTGAAGAGTTATCCCCATCAATTATCAGGCGGGATGTGTCAACGCGTTATGATTGCAATGGCAATGTCGTGTGAGCCCGAACTGTTGATTGCAGATGAGCCGACAACTGCACTGGATGTAACGATTCAGGCCCAGATACTGGAGCTGATGGAAGAAATCCGGGAAAAGAGAAATACTGGAATTCTGTTGATTACCCATGATCTGGGCGTGGTTGCAGAGATGTGCAGCCGAGTGGTAGTCATGTATGCCGGACGAATCGTTGAAGAAAAGCCGGTCAAAGAATTATTCGAATGTCCGCAGCATCCGTATACTCAGGGACTGATTGAATCAGTACCGAAACTGGGGAGCAATATGACTTCCCTGCCGTCTATACCGGGAAGTGTGCCAGATTTGGCGGTGATGCCAAAGGGGTGTAAGTTTGCGCCACGGTGCAAGTTTGCTATGGAAATCTGCCGGGAACAGGAACCCAGTCTGGAGGCAACTGATGAGACCGGAACACGCAGATGCAGGTGCCATCTGCTGCATACCGACAGACAGGAGGTGACATCCGTATGAGTGAAGCATTAGTATCGGTGAAAAACGTAGTAAAAACATTTCCTGTAAATAAAGGGTTGTTTGCCAAAAAGAAATTTGTTCATGCAGTAAATGATGTTTCATTTGAAATTATGCCGGGAGAGACTTTCTCGTTAGTAGGAGAATCCGGCTGCGGCAAGTCTACGACCGGCCGGCTGATCGATCATTTGCTGACGCCCGATGCCGGTGAAATATGGTTTGAAGGGAAAGAAATCTCCCGGATATCACAGAACGAAATGAGGCCGCTTAGATCAGATATCCAGATGATCTTCCAGGACCCGTATGGTTCTTTGAATCCGCGGATGAAGGTTCAGGACCTGATTGGTGAGCCATTGCTGATTCATACCAACATGTCTGGCGGTGAACGGCTGAAAAAAGTGCACGGCCTGCTGGAGGTAGTGGGCTTAAGTCCCGCTCATGGTGAAAGGTATCCTCATGAGTTTTCCGGCGGCCAGCGGCAGCGTATCGGAATTGCCAGAGCCCTGACTGTAAATCCCAAGCTGATAATTGCCGATGAACCGGTTTCGGCGCTGGATGTATCAATTCAGGCACAGGTGCTGAATCTTCTGCAGAAACTACAGAAGGATTATGATTTGACCTATTTATTTATTTCACATGATTTGAGCGTTGTAGAGATGATATCAGATCGGATTGCAGTAATGTATCTGGGGACGATTGTGGAGACGGCACCGAAACGGGAACTTTACAGCAATCCGCGGCATCCGTATACGCGGGCTCTGCTTTCAGCAGTGCCGGTTCCGGATCCGGGGAGAAAAAAGAAGCGGATTATCCTGGAAGGGGATCTTCCGAGTACAACAAACCTTCCGGATGGTTGTCTGTTTCACACCAGATGTCCCTACTGTACCGACAAATGCAGGAAGGAACGCCCAATGGCACGGACAATCGGGGAGGGACACATCGTGAAATGCCACTATAATAACAAGATGTAAGTGGAGGAGCAAATATGTATAAGTTTGACAAGGCAGAATATGAGAAGCGTATGGAGTGGTATAAAGAAGCCCGGTTCGGGATGTTTATCCACTGGGGACTGTATGCCATTCCAGCCCGTGGAGAATGGGTACGCAGTACGGAAGAAATACCCAAAGAAGAGTATATGAAATATTTTGACGAATTCGACCCCGCCAGTTATGACCCTGGGGCCTGGGCTAAAACAGCCAGAGAGGCCGGGATGAAATATGTCGTTTTAACAGCAAAACATCATGACGGTTTTTGCTTATATGACAGCCAGTATACTGATTTCAAGTCCACAAATACGCCCTGCGGCAGGGACGTGGTCGCAGAGTTTGTTGAAGCGGTGAGAGCTGAAGGATTAAAAGTAGGACTCTATTTTACACTGTTAGACTGGTACCATGACGACTATCCTCATTTCGGGGATAAGAATCATCCCATGCGTAACGATCCTCAATACCCGAATGAACACCGTAATTTTGATAATTATCTTACTTATATGCATAATCAGGTTAGAGAAATCTGTACGAATTACGGTAAGCTGGATGTGCTTTGGTTTGACTTTTCTTATGACGATATGCGCGGGGAAAAGTGGAAAGCTGCGGAACTGATGGATATGGTAAGAAAGCTGCAGCCGGATGTGATTATTGACAATCGGCTGGAGGCCAGTGGAGAAGGTTTTGGGTCTCTGGCGGCCGGGGATCCGACGCCCTATCACGGAGACTTTGTCAGCCCGGAACAGATAATTCCGCCAAATGGGCTGCAAGATGTGAATGGCAATGATTTGGTGTGGGAGGCATGCGTGACAATGAACGGCAACTGGGGGTACCACGCGACCGACCATTATTTCAAACCTGCTTCCATGTTGATTAGAAAACTGGTAGAATGTGTATCAAAGGGTGGAAATCTGCTGCTCAACGTAGGACCGGATGCAAATGGGAACATTCCACAGGAATCCTTAACGGCACTTTCGGTCATGGGAGCATGGATGAAGCAGAATGGAAAAAGTATTTACGGATGCGGCAAGGGGGATATACCAAAGCCGGATTACGGACGGGTGACGAAAAGCGGACGGCATGTCTATTTTCATTTGTTTGAGAATACCATCGGTCCGGTTCCGCTGATTGGAATCCGGAAAGAGGAGCTAAAGGGAATACGTTATCTGGCGACAGGAGCGGAAGTGCCTGTTTCAACCAGCTGGGTGCATAGTGATTATCCGGATATTGTATTTGCGGACCTGGGACCTGATCCGATACTGCCCGATGAAAATGATACGGTATTAGAAGTAATACTGAAATGAAAGGGGTAGACGATGTTTACGGAAGAAAGACAGGAAGCAATTATAAAATGCCTTCATGAAAAGGGTAAAGTGAGAGTAAAAGAGCTCAGTGAGATGTTTGGGGTAACGGAGGACTGCATCCGCAAAGACTTGAAAGCACTGGAAAATGCAGGCAGACTCAAAAGGACTTACGGAGGCGCAATTTTGTCACAGGATTATCCACTGGAGCGGGATGTTGTTGACCGCAGGAATTATCATATAAAAAAGAAAAAAGAGATTGCCAGAAAGGCAATGGATTTGATTAAAGATAATGAGACTATTTTTCTGGATATCTCAACGACCAATATTGAGTTGGCAAAATTATTGGCAGAATCCAGGAAACGGGTAGTTGTGGTAAGCAATATGATTGACATCCTGCAGATACTGGCAAAAAACTCTCATATTACTGCCATTGGAACCGGTGGAACGATGTACCGCACCGTAAATGGATTTATGGGGGCAGCAACAATTGAATTCATCAAACAGTACAGTTTCGACCGGGCATTTCTGGGTAGCTGTGGAGTTGATATGGTGGACTGTACCATTACGACGCTGGGAGCCGAGGACGGATTGACCAAAAAAGCGGCAATTCAAAGCGGCCGGCATAAATACGTCGTTATGGAGCGGGAGAAGTTTTATTTTAACGATTCATATAAATTTGCACATTTTGATGATATTAATGGAATTATTACGGATGAATATCCTGACAGTATGACGGTCAGTGTATTAGAAGGGGCCGGTGTCAGGCTGTTTTAAAGGAGGCAATAGAATGATTCAGATTGTATCTGAATGTACAAGAAAGGTAAGTATATCTTTCTTTCGGGAAGACGACGATAATCTTTTATCGTTACCTGAAAGTATCCGGCTGCTGTTTGACGGGACATATTTGCAGTCAGTCTGGATGCCGGAGGGCCAGGATAGACTCAAATTACTGGTCGGAATGGGGAAGGTAAAAGAGGACAGAATACAGCGAAAGGAACTTGCCGCGTCTGCGGTGAAGCAATGCATAGAGAAAAAAATATCAGAGTTTTCCATGGATATCGGGCCGTTTCTGGCAGAAGAAGCCTCTGAATCTGTTTATGATATTGTAGAAGGAGCAATTTTGGGTACATATGAGCCGGGGCAGTTTCAGGACAGCGGCAGACAGCATGTTCAACTTGAACTTTCTGGAGTGCCAAAGCAGGTTATGGATGATATAACTGCTGCTGTCCGGGAAATGGAAGCAGTTGCTGAAGGAATCTGTTTTGCCCGGGATATGGTAAATCTGCCCGGGAATAAACTGCGGCCCGAGGATTTTGCCTGTAAAGTGATACAATTTATAGAGGGAACCGGCGTGGAAACAACAGTGCTCGGTGCAGAAGAACTGCGGAAATTGGGTCTTAATGCGCTTCTGGGGGTTGGAGAAAGCAGTGCATATCTGCCCTGTATGGTGATTCTCCGCTATTGCGGGAATCCGGAGGACAGCAAGATCAGCGGTTTGATTGGAAAGGGAGTAACCTGCGATACGGGCGGCTATTGTCTGAAACCGGGAGATTCCATGTTGGGCATCAAAGGTGATATGGCCGGTGGAGCGGCGGTCGCCGGAGTGGTTTACGCACTGGCCAGAAACCGCATTAAGACGAATGTAACTGCAGTCATACCCATGTGTGAAAACCGGATATCACCGGGCAGCCTTTTACCCGGTGATGTAATTGATTCCTATTCCGGCAAGACGATTGAGATTGCCAATACCGATGCGGAAGGGCGCCTGATTCTGGCAGATGCGGTGTCTTATGCAGTTCGTGATGAAGGGGTAACGGAAGTACTCGATATTGCTACGCTGACCGGTGCCGTGGTAAACATGCTGGGGTTCAGCATCGGCGGAGCAATATGTGATAATAATGAATTTTATAAAAGATTTGAAGCGGCCTGCAGAATCAGCGGGGAACGCTATCTGAGGCTGCCGTTTTACAAAGAGCATGAGAAAATGATTGAGAGCCCGGTTGCCGATATCCGGAATCTGGGAGAGAAATTCTGCGGAACGATTACGGCGGGATTATTTATCCGGGCATTCGCAGAAGAAAAGCCCTGGCTGCACCTGGATATTGCCGGGACTGCCTGGGTAGATACGCCGGTCTTTGCGTTTCAGAGCAAAGGTGCTACCGGAGCCGGGGTGACTTCGATTTATCAGCTTTGCAGCAAGGAGGAGCAATAATGCGGGGATTTGTATTAGAAGCGTGTGTGGATTCGGTAGAATCTGCCCTGGCAGCGGCACGGGGAGGGGCTGACCGCCTGGAGCTGTGCAGTAACCTGGTGATTGGTGGGACAACGCCCAGCACAATATTGTTTGATGAAATCCGTAAGCATACGGATATCCATATAAATGTCTTGATTCGTCCGCGTTATGGCGACTTCTGTTATACTGATTTTGAGTTTAATATCATCAAAGGTGAAATCCGTGCGTTCCGTGAGCTGGGAGCTGAAGGGGTGGTATTGGGAATCCTGAAACCGGACGGGACGCTGAATGTGGAACAACTGAAAGAATTAATGAGTCTGGCAGGAGAGATGTCAGTGACTCTGCACCGGGCCTTTGATGTATGCATAGATCCGTATAAAACACTGGAACAGGCGGTTGATCTGGGAATCAGAACCATCCTTACATCAGGGCAGAAAAATGCCTGTATCCAGGGAACCGGACTTTTAAAAGAACTGGTTGAACAAAGTGCCGGAAGAATTCAGATTCAGGTCGGGAGTGGTGTGGATGCAGAAGTAATCCGGGAAGTCTATCAGGTTACCGGTGCCAGTGCATACCATATGTCAGGTAAAGTGACCCTTGATAGTTCAATGGAATACCGGAAAGGCGGCGTAAGCATGGGATTGCCGTCCATCAGTGAATATGAAATCTGGCAGACCGATGAAATGAAGATACGGGAAGCAAGGCAGGTCCTGGAGGAATTACAATGATAGAAAGAGGAGAATTTTTGGTTAAAAACCGGCTCCGGATTGTAAGAATGTATGAAAAACGCATGAAACATGTACCGGACATCAGGTGTGAAACAGAGCAAAAGCTTGCAGCATGCCAGGCAGATGCGGCACTGGCGGTCAGGTATTTGTATGCGGTGATGCCATACAGTGACATGGGAAATTATCCTTTTGAAACATTCCTGGACTATGCGGTCCACGGAGTCTTTCTGTGGCATGCCTGCGAGGCGGTGAGAAAACTTCCTGAGGAAATATTTCTAAACTACGTGTTGTATCATCGTGTGAATGAAGAAGAGATCACGCCATGCCGCAGTTTTTTCTATGAGCAGATAAAGGGCCGGATTGCAGGAATGGACAGGGAAAAACAGGCTGTGGAAATAAATTATTGGTGTGCCCAGGAAGTGACCTATCAGTGTACGGATGACCGGACCTTGTCGGCAATGGCAGTTTATAACCGTGGAAATGGAAGATGCGGGGAAGAATCCACATTTGCTGTGAATGTCCTGAGAAGTGCAGGGATTCCGGCACGTCAGGTTTATGCCCCCAAATGGTCTCACTGCGATGATAACCATGCCTGGGTGGAAATCTTAAACGGTGAGAAATGGTGCTTTTTCGGCGCCTGTGAGCCGGCGGAGATATTGAACACCGGGTGGTTTACCCGTGCAGCATCCCGGGCAATGATGGTACACTCCCGTTTATTTGATGAGCCGGGAGAGCAGCAGGAAGTAATCGGGAACGAGGGAATGGTGACTGTGCTCAATGAATTGGGCCGGTATGCCAGAGTCAAAGAGATTACAGTGGTGGTCCAGGATGAGAGCGGACAGCCGGTACAAGGGGCCGTAGTATGTTTTGAAGTGATCAATTATTCTGAATATACTCCTATTGCAAAGTGTACAACCGATGAGGAAGGCCGGCTGTATTTGACTACTGGTCTGGGCAGCCTGCATATTCATGCAACCCGGGATGGAAGATTTGCTGATAGCTGGATCGATACACGAAAGTTGGATAAATGTGAATTGGTATTGAAAGAACCAGCTGTTAAAGAAGAATGGACATCTTATGATATGATTGCTCCGGCAGATGCCCCGGTCAACACGACGGCACCAACGAAAGAACAAAAATCAACAGCCCGGGAGCGGCTTCTGGAGGCTGCAGCGCTGCGTAAGGTCAAGACGGAAGGGTGGTGCAATCCGGAGCGTCAAAAATTCCTGACTGGAAAAGACCATACAGAATACCGTCATAAAATGTTGGAAGTACTTACCGAAAAAGATCAGACTGATTTAAAAAGCGAGGTTCTGGAAGAACATCTTAAATATGGGGTTCTTTATGAGAGACAGTTTCCGGAGGAGATTTTTGTACCGTATATACTGAATCCCAGGGTCGAGGATGAAGTTCTTCAGGAATACAGGACGATAATCGATGAGGCATTTTCAGAGGCAGAAAAAGAAAACCTGCGGCGGAATCCCCGGAAAATATGGAACGTAATCGAACATCGGATGAAATCCTATCCGTCAGGAGAGAAGGATGCGCTGATTACAGTGCCGGGAGCTTGCATGCGGCTTGGGATTGCCAGCCGGAAGTCGCGGCAAATTCTTTTTGTTGCAATTGCCAGAACCTTGGGAATTCCGGCGCGTTTGAATCAGACAGACCGGGCCATGGAATATTTTGAAGAGGATAAATTTGTTCCGGTTTTGCCGGAAACCAGGCCCAATTGTACGCTGGTATTGAAAGCCGGGAATGGAGCTGCCTGGAACTATTTTCAGAACTGGAGTATTGCCCGTCTGGTTGGAGGAACATATGAATCATTAAGGCTTTCTGATGAATTGTGGGAAAACGGTATACTGACACAGGAACTGGAAGCAGGCAGCTACCGGATTTTGACGTCTAACCGCTTGCCCAGCGGGAATATCTTTGTCAATCAATATAAATTTGAAATAACAGCAGGCCAGAAGACAGAAGTGAAGCTTAGGCTGCGCAGTGCAGGTCTGAAGGATATGCTGCTGAATATTCCTCTGCCGGAGTTTACGTTAAGCAGGGAAGACGGCAGTGAAGTAAGCAAGGCAGTGCTAATGGGAGAACAAAAACATATCCTGGTGTTTCTGGAAGAAAGTGAGGAGCCGACAGAACATATCCTAAATGAAATGTTGGAATTAAAAGAAGCATTTTCCGAATACAGTCACCGGATTGTTTTTGTGGTACGGTCTTCTGAAGTACTGGCGGATCCAACCATTTCAAAGGTATTAAAAACGTTTGGAAATATTCAGGTCTGTTATGACAGTTTTGAGGAAAACCTGGAATTACTGGGACGCCGGATGTACGTTAATTTTGAACAGCTGCCGATGATTATTGTAACGGATGAGGAGCAAAACGGAATTTATGCTGCCAGCGGTTATAATGTGGGAACGGGAAACATGCTGCTGCGGCTGATGTAAAGAAGGCATGGAATTATAATGAAAAGAAAATTCCAAATTGAAGAGAAGAGGGCTTTTGCTCCAATAAATGTTGTTCATCAAAAGGAAAAAGGGTCGTCCGTACGGCTCTTTTTCTGTTAATATAATAGACAGAGAGTAAACCTGAAATATGTGGAAATTATAAAAGATGGGAGTAGATGATGAAGCTAATAAAAAATAAAAGGATTTACACCGGGGAAAAAGTGATTCCCGAGGGATATATCCGGTATGACAGGCAAATAGCAGAAGTGGGAACCATGACCGATTTCACAGAACAGAAGGAGGATATAGAGACAGCCGTTAAAGGGGATATTCTGATTCCAGGATTTATTGACGTACATAGTCATGGCGGGTATGGAATGGATAGTATGGATGCATCCACTGATGAAATCAGTGAGATGGTTTATAAAATGTCAAAACAGGAGGGAATTACCTCCTATTTCTGCACAACCATGTCCCAGACATATGACAAGATTGAGACAGCTCTTAAAAATATCACGGATGCTGCGGCCAGGAATCCGGTTATTCAGGGGATTCATATAGAGGGGCCGTTTGTTTCCCAGGAGTTTAAGGGCGCACAGGATGCATCTTATATAAAAAAGCCGGATGAAAAGATTCTGGAAAAGTGGAATGAAATTACAGGAGGATTAGTCCGTGTTGTAACATATGCGCCGGAGGAAGCAGGCAGGCAGTTTGAAGAGTGGTGCAGGGGGCAAGGGATTGTGCTGAGTGTGGGACATTCCAATGCAGTCTATGAACAGCTTCTCAAAAGTGAAGCCAGACATGTCACACATCTGTATAATGCACAGAGAGGGCTTAAACACCGGGAGCCGGGGGTGACTGGATTTGGACTGCTGACCCCGGGAGTTAAAGTGGAGCTGATTTGTGACGGAATCCATATCGTACCGGAGATGGTAAAGATGGCTTATCAGGTCAAAGGATGTGATGGGATTGAGCTGATTACAGATTCTATGAGAGCAAAAGGGATGCCGGAGGGAATGAGTGAGCTTGGCGGCCAGAAAGTTTACGTGAAAGACAATACTGCCCGGCTGGAGGACGGTACCTTAGCGGGAAGTGTGCTGTCCTTTATACAGGGATTCAGGAATGTTATGAAATTTACAGGGGCATCTATAGAGGAAGCTGTGAAAATGAGCTCCGTGAATCAGGCCGAAGAATTTGGGCTGGAGAGAAAGGGGATGCTGGCAGCAGGAAGGGATGCAGATATTTTAGTCCTGAGCGAAGAGTGTGAATTGCTGGAAACAATCAGCCTGGGAACCGTTGTGGAATAAGGAAAATAAAATGTAGAATGATGCGGCATAGCAAGTATACAAGCACGTACAGGAGAATTTGGGAAAACATAAGCAGTCAGGAATAGAGAGGAGAAGTGTCATGAAATGTTGTTTTGGTGTAGATGTGGGGGGAACTACAGTAAAAATGGGGTTGTTCGGAGAATCCGGGGAAATCCTTGACAAGTGGGAAATTGTGACCCGCACAGAGAATGAAGGTGAGGCTATTCTGCGGGATATCTCAGCGTCCATTCTCAACAAAATGCAAGAAAGGCAATTAGACAAGTCGGCTGTTTTGGGAGTTGGTGTGGGAGTGCCGGCACCTGTTACAGGAGATGGGATTGTTACTGGAAGCGCCAATCTGGGATGGAAATATAAAGAGGCAAAAAAAGAACTGGAAAGTTTCACAGGGTTGAAAATACGGATTGAGAATGATGCTAATGTAGCTGCATTAGGTGAAATGTGGAAAGGCGGTGGCTTGGGGGAGAAGAATATCGTTATGGTTACACTTGGGACTGGTATAGGCGGAGGTGTGGTTATAGACGGGGAAATTGTGCCCGGCGCCCACGGCTCAGCCGGAGAAATCGGACATATCTGTGTGAATTATGAAGAGAAAGACGTTTGTGGGTGCGGAAATTCCGGATGTCTGGAACAATATGCTTCTGCAACCGGAATTGTGCGGCTGGCAAAAAAAAGGCTGGCCCAGGCAGAGAAGGATACCATACTGAAAAAAGAGACAGTGTCCGCAAAATCTGTATTTGATGCTGTGCAGGCGGGTGATACTGTAGCAACGGAAGTGGCTGAGCAATTTGGGCGCTATCTGGGATATACGCTTGCCAATCTGGCGGCAGTGGTAGATCCGGCGGTTTTTGTCATAGGCGGCGGTGTATCCAAAGCAGGAGAAGTGCTGATACCCTTTATTCAGAAGCCATATTTGGAACGGGCACTTTTTGCAGTCAAGGATGTAAACTTCGCATTAGCTGTTCTTGGAAATGATGCGGGAATCTGTGGCTCGGCCAAAATGATTTTGGGAGAGTAAAGTTTTTCATGAGTTTGTACTTGATGGGATTCATGGCAGACAGACTCTCAAAAACAGCCTTACCATAGGCATGGTAAGGCTGTCAGAGAGTTATTCAAAAGGATCTTCTTCAAGGTAGTCTTCATCCTCTGGTCTGGAAGCAATGGCCAATACGAGGAAAATCACTGCCAGTAAGGCACATGCTCCTGCACTGTATAGCAGCCATTTGTCATCTGCACGTTTCAGGAAGGCGAATGCCCCGCCGCCAATACAGAAAACCATAGGCAGTATAAATGCAAAAACGGTGCGCTTTGCCTGCATAATAAGAAGCAGCAGGCCGGATATAAGCATACAGAGCGCAAGTACGATGTAAGTAATTCCGGCAGTAGAGTCACTTCCTGCTGAAATAGTACTCAGCCCGGCAAGAAATCCTTTGTATGCAAAAAATGCAAAGGCAATAATTGAGACAATGCCCAGGATGATACGTAAAATTTTAAACTTTGGTTTTGGCTCTTCTTTTTTTACTGGAGCCTTTTTAGAAGGCTGTGAGACTGGCTTTTTCCGGGCAGGTGCACCATTGGAAGGCGCAGGCCTTTTGTTTGGATTGCTGTCCTTGCGGTCAGCAGGGCTTTTCTTTTTTACAGGTTTTCTACTTGGGTCAGCAGCAAGCATGTCCTCATAATTCTGTCTTACGGCTTTCTCCTTTTTCGTTCTTACTTTTTCCGGAGGAATATTGGAATAACGCTGAGTTTCGCTTGTTTTTGCAGACTTGGCAGCATCCCGGTTTGCTGGAGCGGGTTGTTTTTTGGGAGCCGGTCTGCCCTCTGATGAAGCAGCAGAAACAGGTCTCTTTTTAGGAGGAGCTTTTCTTTTTTCAGGTACTGTTTCCTGGGAATCCTTTTTCACAGGAGTTTTTTTCACCTCAGGTTTGTCTGTGTTAGAAGAGGCAGGTTTCAAATCCGCCTGTTTTGCCGATGGCTTATCTTTGACCGGAGTACTAGAATTGGGTTGTGTATGATTAGAAACAGCCGCATTTGCTGCTTTTTTTTCTCTTTGTTTGTCCAGATTCCATTGTTTTTTACAGTCTTTGCAGATGGCGTATTCGTTAAAGATAGGTTCACCATTCTCATCAGCGCCTACTTGTTTATTCTGTAATTCTACATCCTTTCCACATTTCGGACATCTCATTTTATGTATTCCTCTCTTTCTTTGATGGCTAACAATGCTTTTATTATAGCATTTTGTTTGTAGAAGGACAATGAAAAAATGCAATATCCTGACTCATTATGTCGAAAGCACCGCCATATGGGGAATGGCGGTGCTCATTTGGGAAATACTATTGAAAAGTATTATTTTGAGGAGAATTATTCAGACGAATCGGCATGTTTGGATGTTTTCGCCTTGGTTGCGGGAGTCTGAAACTGGTACAGGTCATTATAGGATTCCAGTTCTGCGTCTGTAACAGGGAGATAAGGGATCAGACCTGTGCAGTCCATAGATGACGCCGCATTTGACAAATAATCATAATCGTCAATAATTTTTTCGTTTTCTTTATCATTTAACATAATCTCACCTCAATACTAGTATTTACCCATACAAAAATTGTATTCTGGAAAAAATATGGTATACTTAGAAGCAAATGGAAAAGAAAAGGAGGATTGTTATGAAATTTATTGCGGATACCCATGCACATACGCTGGTAAGCGGCCATGCCTACAGTACGATTCGGGAAATGGCAGCAGCAGGGGCAGCAAAAGGGCTGCAGGTACTTGCCCTGACAGAACATGCACCTAAAATGCCCGGTACATGCCATTTATTTTATTTCCAAAATCTGGATGTGGTTCCCCGGGAAATAAATGGACTGCGTCTGCTGTTTGGTGCTGAGTTAAATATCCTGGATTCCGATGGAACGGTTGATCTGCCGGAAAAATTATGTGAAGATTTAGATATTGTCATTGCCAGTATCCATCCGCCGTGTTTTAAGAAGGACAGTACGATGGAAGAGGTAACGAGAGCTTATGTGGAGGCAATGAAAAAGCCTTACGTAAATATAATCGGGCACCCGGATGACGGGCGCTTTCCAATAGATTATGAAATATTGGTCAAGACAGCTAAAGAGACGAAAACATTGCTGGAATTGAACAATTCTTCCCTTCGCCCTCAGAGCTTCCGCCAGGGAACACGGGGAAACATATTGACAATGCTGGATTTATGTAAACAGTATGAAGTACCGGTGACAACAGGGAGCGATGCACATGTTGATGTTGATGCAGGAAATTTCTGCAATATCGAGGATATTCTGGAACACTGCAGTTTTCCGGAAGAGCTGATTGTAACAACGAATTTTGAAAAGCTGAAACCCTACTTAAATCTCTTCAAAGAATAAAATCACTCCACTTAAACAGTATAAAAAGGTGGACTTTAAAAGTTTAGTGTGCTAAAATGTAGCAGTAGTCATTTGACTGATAAAGGAGATCGGCAGTATGAGTAAGAAGATAAGGACAGAGGCGGTGGATTATTTGTTTAGCGCCATATTAAGTCTGAAGAACAAAGAGGAGTGTTATACATTTTTTGAGGATATCTGCACCATCAATGAATTGTTATCACTCTCCCAGCGCTTTGAGGTTGCAAGGATGCTTAGGGGACAGAAGACTTATCTGGAGATTGCAGAAAAGACCGGCGCTTCTACCGCTACCATCAGCCGGGTGAACCGTTCACTAAATTACGGAAATGATGGGTATGACATGGTGTTTGAAAGGCTTGGAAAGAGTGAAAAAGGAGATGCGTAGGCATCTCCTTTTTTGCTCTTTACTTCTTAGAACGCTTTTCTTTGGAAGCAGGAAGCTCATCAATGATTTTTTCAATCAACAGTTTTTTCACGTATACATCAAAACTTAAACTGCATACGAAGGAAAATAATTGTAAATAGCTGCGGTCCTCCGTATCTGCCTTTTCAAAAGAAGCCTCAGCCTTTTCATAAGCCCTTTTAATTTCTTCCTGCAAAGGGTCAATTTGTGCTTTTTCCATAGCGCAGATTTCTTCGTAGAGCGCAGTCATATCTAAATCGCCGTCGGCAGAAAACGCATTATCCGTAATGGGTCTGAGTAATGTCTCAATATCCTTGATTGACAGAATATTTTTGAAGTAATAGATAAAAATCAGGACCAGTACATGCTCCTTTGTATACTTCTTCTTTAACGGAGGGGGAAGAAGATTATTCTTGGCATAATTATTTATCATGGTTTTAGTCAGAATCTTGTCCTCATCATATCTTTTTGTAGAGGAAAGCTGGGCATCCATGAAGGTTGTAACCTGATCCATATATAAATCTATATTTGGGATATCTTCCGGATGAATATAATCAATGCGGGAGATACTTTTTAAGATGCTGTTCAGCATATCGGCTGTATCAATCGTCATATTATCACCTCGATGCATCTATTATATAGTATTCAAAACTAGATAGCAAGTCTTTTTTAATACTTGTAATAGCTGGGGTGGTGAAGCTTTTAAAAGAATGATAATTGAGATTTACCCCAATATCAAAAATTACTCAATAGACGTTGAATGATGCAATTTTTGTTTTAAGATGGTTTTTCTTTATCTCGAAAGGCTTCTTGCCCAGAAATATGATTTTCTAAAAAATTCCTAGATGCAAAGTTAACAAAATTGTCAATTTCTTTTAAGAATCGTCCAAATTCTTGAACATTTAAGATATAAAAATTCTTGTTCTTTAGTCTAACGAGAAAAAGAAGTGGGGAATCATCTGGAAAGTATTGGTATATAAAAGCTCGCATATCTTTATGCATGTCATATTGCAGTTCAGGCATCTCAATAAGATTATATTCTTTCCCATTTTGGTCCATAAGTCCAATATCGCTAATATTATAAGAACTATCATGTTCTTTAGATGCATTATTAATATGATGTGGAACAACTGGCATTACAGTAATACCTAATGTCTCAAGGTATTTTAGTTGATGCCTACAATCTGAGGTAGATGTTACATTGAAAGCATCACTTTCCTCTGCATTCGTTCTGTAATCGTCTTCGCAAAGTAAATACTTCTCTCTTATATCCAGAAGTGCACTAAAAACTCTTGCAGCCTCAAGTGACATTCCACGCTTACCGTTTTCAATCATAGATATATGTTGAATACTGTAATGAGATAGGTTTGCAAGTTGCTCTTGGGTCATGCCAGGAATGTATTTTCTACATTCTTTTAACCTTTTTCCTCGTTTCTTGTTTAATTCTGTGTTTATCTTCATTTATTTTCCCTCAAATCTAATACTGAAAAAAATTAAACTGTATGATAACAATAAGTATAACAAAGTGTTAATATATAATCAAGAACTATATAAACAATGATAAATAGAAAGAGAGGAATTTATGAGAAACAGAACAGTGACGGCAAGTGCAGGAGAATCCCGGTTGATGGACACAGAGGAGTTAAGAGCTTATATCAATCTTGGGAGAAACAACGTCATAAAACTTGGCGAGGAAATTGGTGTAAAGGTCCAGATAGGCCGCAGGGTATTATGGGACAGGCACAAAGTAGATGTAGATTTCAATTCATTAACGGGGGTGAAGTAAGAATGCAAAAAAATAAGCATAACGGAGTACATACAGATAATCAGCTCGGCAAGGTGGATTATCCTATAGCCAGCGTGCTGCCAGTAGGAAAAGAGAATGCAATCCCTACGCAGGAACTTGTAAAGCTGGTAGGGTGCAGTTCTGCAAGGGAACTTCAGCAGTATATTGCACAGGAACGAAAACTAGGGGCAGTAATCTGTTCTTCTACGACAGGCGGGTATTTTCTTCCGGTGAACCGTGCAGAGATAGCGGAGTTTTGTAAGTCTTTGGAGAATCGGGCCAGTAATACATTTATAGCAATACAGAGCGCGAAAAGAGCATTGAACGATTCGCAGGAGCAGGAGGAGTAGAAGAGTGGCAAACAGAAGAATGTTCGGTCTGGATGTGGTAGACACCGATAACTTTCTTGAAATGCCAGCCTCCACACAATTCTTGCACTTCCACCTTGGAATGAGGGCGGATGATGATGGTTTTGTGGATGCTCCTAAAAAGATTACAAAACTCGTAAACTGTGGTAAGGATGATTTGAAGTTATTACTGGCAAAAGGATATATTTTGGGTCTTGAAAACTGGGTGATCGTAGACCGACATTGGAAGGAGAACAATTATATTCAGTGTGACAGATATAAGTCAACCATCTATCAAAAAGAGCTTAAGTGAGCCGGTATCAGGTGAGAATGAAGATATCACTCTTGAGAATACTGTTTCCTCTTGTCATGATATGGATGAGGGTATCATCAGACATATAGACCATCAGGCTATGAAAAGATGATTATGGAAAGCTTTAGATAGTCTGGATGAAAAGCAGGCCACAGTAATCCGCTGTCGGTTTCTGGATAATAAGACCATGAAGGAAATAGGGCAGCAATACAGCATTTCTGGTGAAGCGGCACGGCAACAGCAGGATAAAGCCATGAGGGAGCTTATAAAGCCATCAAAGAGCCGGAGGTTTAGAGGATATTATGAAGAGTATATACAGGCGGCTAGTTTCCGGAATGTGGGTGTGAGGCGATTCAATGAAACTTGGTGGAGTGAAGTTGAAAGGAAGGCTATAAGGAAAATATAAGGGTACATACAAAGTACGTGTGCTCAGAACAAGTAAAACAATAGATAAGGGTGTGGTAAAACGTAGTAGAAATGGATATAATTTTTGCCGGATTCTCGTGAAGCAAAGTCGAGTCGTTAATAAGTACGAACGGTAGCGGACAATTAAAGATATCTCCCTCCTCTTTAGTAATGCAGCAATTAAAAAGGTAGCCGGGGGATGTGCTTGTAACACATTTGGTGATGTGTTCTAAGTGTTTTATAATAAATGGGAATTATCGTGTAACGCAATAAAATGGCTGTATGGGACGTATACGAAGCCACAGGGCATGTCAAGAAGTAAGTAATTGGTAATTTCAATATTGATTGGATATGGAAAGATATGCTATACTGCCAACAGAACAACCGTTACAGGGTGGTAGCCTCCCGGACTTCATAGAAGAGGGGAGGTGGTGCAAATGGATGTATCAGATGCAATATCGTTGATGTTAACATTTGGAATATTCTTGATTGCGCTGCTTACCTACATAGATAGGAATAATAAGCGAAAATAAAAAAATGCCTACCCTGTTGGCCGACAGGATAGGCGTACCCATTAGGGTATAACTTAACGTTTGGCTACCACTTTATGTGGCGGTTGTTCTCTTTGTGTTTTTAATATAGCATATCTTTTGAAATCTTGCAAGGTGTCGATTGCTCAAATTTGAGCCGGTCTTTGCGATATGTTACATTTCTCAGCCCTTAAAAGGTATCCTGATATTTCCAATACGCTTAAATGTTAAGAAATGTCAAGTTTTATTAATTTATCAAGACAAATCGGACATCCTGAAACGGGAAACATTTAGGGATTTTAGAGTCCTAAAAGTAAAAGCGTTGAAAACTTAAAGTAAATATTTGTATTTGTGGTGTCGCCCGACAAGTAATTCATTAATAATAATTATATAATCACAATAAAAATGGTAAGCTTTGATATTATAAGAAATTTTTTTGGAAATAAATAAAAAATACGACTCCTAATAATATGGCCCCAAATGCTCCTACTAAATAAAATTGTATGCTGGAATATAAGGCCTGATCAATTGTATTAATGAGCATGTCAAGGTTATAACCTAACTGTTGCATGTAATCTTTGTCAAATGCTGTGTATAAATCATGATTATAATTATTAATAACACTAATTAAAGAAAAGATGAGGGACATTGATATACTAAGAACGATTGTAATTAGAGGCAAAATGCTATTATTATAAATGTTTTTTGATATCTCTATATTGCTATGTTGTTCTACGAGATAGTGTGAAAAGTTTATAAATGATGCCTGTGAGTAAACATGGTATTTTTCTAAAACATAATTATGCCATTCGGAATAATTCTTAAAAGTAGCATTTGAATAACCAATATCATTATAAAGTGAAAATTCTTTTTTGAAATCAAAATTGTAAATATGCTGGTTTACATTTTTAAAATACTTTCTAATTATTTTCATCTGGTACATACTCCAATATCTCTCCAGGTTGGCAGTTAAGTGCAGCACAAAGGGCAGCAATGAATATTACTACTGCAAAGTGTTGTGAGTTAATAGGTAATGCTGCAGATTTAGCAGATGCTGTCGGTATTGGGTTTCAGTATGGATATACACAAGGTACAGAAGCTAAAGAAAATGAGTACCGTAAGAAACCAGTTGAGAATCCAGAGCTTGTGAAAGACTTACGTCAGGCAATTATATATACAGTGAATAAAATTCGGAATAGATTTTCATTGAATGATATATACAAACTAACAGATTTATTACGCAGGCACATGCATAATAAGGAGTATGCAACATTAACAGAATCGGAATGGAGAAAGATTTCAATTATAAATCATGTCATGAATATGAACAGTGTTGAAAATCTTAAATATATTAACTCATTTATCAATGGCCTAGAATATGCGGATAGGAAAAAAGCAAGTATATAATAGCAGGAATTTAGGGAAAGGATAATGGAATTATGGGAAGAATAAAAAATATAGTTGAAAAGTCAGAGTTAATGATTGGAACAATAGATGTACGATATGATATAAGTGCAGCCTCTTTGATTGAATTAGTAATGCACTATAGATTACCCCTTGAGAGTGCATGTGCCGCTTTTAGGGTTGGTTATTTGCAAGGAGCAAAGGCAGCACGAGCTAAGATGAAGAAAGAAAGTACTACGATATGAAAGAAATAAATAGTTTTTATGGAAAAAGGGATTTATCTGACCTATCAGCGGAAATAAGCGGAATATCTATGATAGTGACAGGCCTGTCAAATCAATTAAGCGAGAAGAGTGACAGCCTAACTTCTGATTCACTAGAAACTGCGCTGTTTGGCATATCAAGATATTTAGACCGTATAACTGATGATTTAGATGAACTGGGTTAAGGCGTGGCTTTCCGGGGAACGGTGCGCCAACACCTGAACCCGGTGGCACACGAAGAAATTACTAGTTTTTACTAGTCAAGATGAATAAGGTCAATAACCGCCCTCTCTATAAAGAGGTTACCAGTATCAGACCAGGGCGGCGGTACAAAGAAAGTGAATAGATGAGGTCAAGATTAAGGTATCATATACATGAGGGAGAGCTGGCCTGGGTAATCAGGATGCTATCCCTGGCGGTAAAGTCCTGGAAGGTACAGCAGCAAAAAGAGCAATATAAAAGAGCGTATATTTTGCTGAAGGAATAATCGAACACCGGGAAATGCTAAAATAAATATATTTTAATAAACTGAAACATCACGAAGTTTCAAGTTATCTTGAAGAGAGAAAAAAGCAGTTAGAAAGCGAACTTAGACAAGATTCATATTTGAAGATTCAGAGACGTTCGAGGTAAGGTAAAATGAACCACGAGCGAATGTGAGAGCTTTAAAATGTGATTGGCAAATGTTAACCTATTTCAAGATTTCTGACACCATAAAAAGGGTATATACCATATTAGGATATGTTCGGAAGGAACAATTAGGGTTTACAAGGTAAGCGTTCGTTTTGAAATGTTGGAAAATGATAGTATTTGGCTAACCTATCTGGAGATTTTGGAGTCCTTAAAAAGATATGAGAGACATTAAAATATACTCAAAATAAGGGGGATAAAACAGGGGAGGGTATAAAGCAAAAACCCCAAGAGTGCGGCAACACTCAAGGGGCAAAATAAGCATAACCCAATACACATAAGTAAGGGCCATATTGATTATATACTGTCATATAGGCCAAATGCAAGGAAAGAATGACCTGCTGTCACACAGCAGAGAAAGTAAGCGGTTATATGACAAGAATTAACAAGGTATATGTGAACACATAAAACAAAACACCTGCTGCCATAGTGGCAGACAATGAACTAAGCGAGCAGATAAGAAACGAGTTGGTTGATAGGATGAGTAAGTTTATTCATGCTTGATTATAAATTTTCCAGAGTGTTTAATATTTATAAAATAGGGGATTACCAATTTTATACAAAACTCTAAGTTTTATGTCGGATTATTCTGTTAACCGTGATAGAATATATTTATTGAGTGCTAAGGTATTCAGAAACTAAAAGATATGCAGGAGGTAAATCATGAGAAAGAAAATTTTGTTTATATTACTTGGAGGGATGCTTACATTGACAGGGTGCAATGCGAATACAGAGTCTGGAGAAGTGGCGAAACTTGAGAAAGAATTAAAAGAAGTAAAGCAGGAACTTCAAGAGTATAAAGACCAATATGGTGAAATTGATGGAAGTGGCAGTGTATCGGAAGAAGTGTTCAGTGATGAACAGTCAAAAGAATCGAACAATAATACTGGCCCGGTTACAATCTCTTCAAAAAACTTACATCCTGCTCTTTATGAAGCAGATGGACTTTATGTGGCTATGGAGGGCTGTGAATATACGGAAGGAGAATCTGATTTAAGAATTACATTGGCAGTAAAAAATGAATCAAAGAATATTATAGGGATAGATTTTACGGATATTAAAATAGGAGATGCCCAGTTCGAATTAATGTTTGACAGCATTTCATATGAAGTGGGTTCAAGTGTAACTTCTAATTTTTACGTATCCGGGGATGATATAAATGCGGCTGATGTAGCAGGTTTTGATAAGATGATTTGTAATTTAAAAATTAATATTTTAGAAGGTGAAAATATTTTTTCAAAAGAATTGGTAATCAATAAAGATGCTTTTGTTAATTTTGAATAATTATAGACAGTACCATTAGACAGAAACGGGCTTTTGTATTATAATCTCATAAGTAGAGAAACTTTTATGAAGTTTTAAAGTTTGGATGGTCAGATAAAAGCACAACAGTAGGACGTAAAGCAGACAGGGAGATACATATGAGCATATATGATACATTAAATAAGGAACAGCGGGAGGCAGTATTCCATACGGAAGGACCGCTTTTAATTTTAGCGGGGGCAGGTTCAGGCAAGACAAGGGTTCTGACCCACAGAATCGCTTACTTAATAGAGGAAAAAAGTGTGAATCCGTGGAACATCCTGGCTATTACATTTACCAATAAGGCAGCAGGGGAAATGAGAGAGCGTGTAGACCAACTGGTGGGATTTGGCTCTGAGAGCATTTGGGTAAGTACCTTTCATTCCTCCTGTGTGAGAATATTGAGAAGACATATTGACAGACTGGGATATGATAATAACTTTACCATTTATGATACAGATGACCAGAAAACACTCATGAAAGATGTGTGTAAACTGGTTAATATCGATACCAAGGTGTATAAGGAGCGCAGTCTTTTGAGCGCTATTTCTTCTGCCAAGGACGAAATGGTTTCGCCGGAGGAATATGAACTCAATGCTGGAGGAGATTTCGGAAAGCAGAAAATTGCAAAGGTTTACCACGAATACGAGAAGCAGCTCAGGGCAAATAATGCCCTTGATTTTGATGATTTGCTTGTAAAAACCGTGCAACTGTTTCAGACCCAGCCGGAAGTTTTGGAATATTATCAGGAAAGATTCCGCTATATCATGGTGGATGAGTATCAGGATACAAACACGGTACAGTTCAAATTTGTGAGCCTTTTGGCGGGAAAATATAAAAATCTTTGTGTAGTAGGTGATGATGACCAGTCTATTTATAAATTCCGCGGAGCCAATATCAAGAATATTTTGAATTTCGAGAAGGAATTTCAGGATGCAAAGGTTATTAAACTGGAACAGAATTACCGCTCCACAGGTAACATTTTGAATGCTGCAAACGCAGTTATCCAAAATAATGTAGGACGGAAGGAGAAATCCTTGTGGACTGAAAACGGGGAGGGAGAAAAGCTTCAGCTCCATCAGTTTGATACAGCATATGATGAGGCAGACTTTATTGCAGAGGATATCCGGGAAAATGTGAGGAAAGGCAGTTCTTATAATGATCATGCCATTTTATACCGTACCAATGCACAGTCCCGTTTATTTGAGGAGCGTTTTGTGTCTTCTAATATTCCTTATAAAATTGTGGGTGGTGTCAATTTCTATGCCCGCAGGGAAATAAAGGATCTTCTGGCTTATCTGAAAACCATCGATAACGGGCGGGATGATCTGGCAGTCAGACGTATCGTTAATGTGCCTAAAAGGGGAATTGGACTGACGACTATCGGCCGGGTACAGGATTCTGCTTTAGAGCGTGAAATTGGCTTTTACGAGGCATTACAGGGATTGGACTTGATTCCCAATATCGGACGGGGAGCAGCAAAACTGGATTCCTTTGTGGCTCTCATAGAATATTTCAAAGGAATAGCCCAAACGGAAACCCTGTCAGGTTTGATGAATGAAATCATTGAAAAAACCTGTTACATAGAAGAGCTGGAAGCGGATGATAAAGAGGATGCTCAGACAAGAATCGAAAATATTGATGAGCTGCTGAGCAAGATTGCGGCCTATGAAGAAAACTGTGCGGACAGGGATGAAAAGCCGACTTTGAGCGGGTTCCTGGAAGAGGTGGCGCTGGTTGCTGATATTGACAGTTTGGATGAAAATCAGGATTATGTGATTTTAATGACACTGCACAGTGCAAAAGGCCTGGAGTTTCCTCATGTATATCTGGCAGGAATGGAGGATGGCTTGTTTCCTAGCTATATGACAGTTACATCCGATGACCCGGACGAAATGGAAGAGGAGAGAAGACTCTGCTATGTGGGAATCACACGTGCCCGGGAAGATTTGACGGTAAGCTGTGCCATGAAACGTATGATTCGGGGAGAAACCAGGTATAATAAAGTATCCCGGTTCCTCAAGGAAATTCCGGTGGAATTAATAGAATCCGGAAAGGCATTCGAAGAGAGTGCAGAGATTCCAACTCAAAATGCCTATTTCCAGGCGAAACAAATATTTAAAACAAAAGCATTTTCTACCGGCAAAGCTGCGCAGCAGTTTACGGTAACCAAGGGAAAAAGCATTGATTATGCGGTTGGTGACAGGGTGCGGCATGTGAAGTTTGGAGAAGGGCTTGTGACAGGTATTACAGAGGGTGGACGTGATTATGAGGTAACCGTACAGTTTGATACGGCGGGCGTAAAAAAAATGTTTGCTTCCTTTGCTAAACTAAAGAAAATATAACCCTGTAAGAGTGGTGAAAAATTTATTTTTAATTCTTTTCACTAGAATTTGGCATAAATAAGTAGTAATCTGAAAATGATAATGATATAATAACTAAAAATGGACCTGTAACAGAAGAAGGGGAAAGGACGTGATGATATGAGCAAAGTTGAGGAGTTAATCGCTGAGACAAAATTAAATGAACTGCTGCGCAGAAAATCAGATGAAAAGCAGAAAAATACAGTACTCTGGATTTTGGCAATCGTAGGTGCAGTAGCTGCAGTAGCTGCTATCGCGTATGGAGTGTACCGTTTCTTTACGCCGGATTATCTGGAAGATTTTGAAGAAGATTTCGATGACGATTTTGACGACTATTTTAGCGAGGAAGATCAGGTATAATCAATAATATGGCGGAAGCAAATAAAGGACAGGATGTGGAGATTTACTGCACCCTGTCTATTTTTGTGTTATTATATTTAAGTATATTGATTTCATAGATAAAGCTGATGGGAGATAAAAATGAAAAAAGGACAAATATTCGAAGGCAGGATAGAAAAAGTAGATTTCCCCAATAAGGGATTTGTATGGGTGCCGGAAGAAGAAAAATATGTAACAGTAAAAAATGGAATTCCGGGACAGAAAATCCGTTTCGTTGTAAATAAATTTAAACGCGGTAATGCAGAAGGAAGACTTCTGGAAGTATTAGAGAAATCCCCCTTGGAAATGCGTGAGCCGGTCTGCAGCATATTCCCTGCCTGCGGGGGCTGTATGTATCAGACTATGACATATGAAGAACAATTGAAAATGAAGGCCGGACAGGTGAAAAGTATTATAGATGAAGCTGTAGATAAAGAATATATTTTCGAAGGGATAAAAGCCAGCCCTAAAGAATTCGGTTATCGTAATAAGATGGAATTCTCCTTTGGAGATGAGTACAAAGACGGGCCGCTTTCTCTTGGCCTTCATAAGAAGGGAAGTACTTATGATGTGCTGACAGCGGGGGACTGTAAGCTTGTAAATGAAGATATGAACCAAATACTGCTTTGTGTACTTGAATATTTTAAAATAAGGAATGCAAGCTATTATAAGAAAATGCAGCATGTAGGATACCTTAGACATTTGCTGCTGCGCAGAGGAGACCGGACAGGTGAAATATTAGTAAATTTGGTGACCACAACTCAAGAGGAGTGGGATTTGCAGCCTTTAGTAGAGCAATTACTGAATCTGAAACTGGAAGGACGGATAGTAGGAATACTGCATATTTTAAATGATTCCTTGTCTGATGTGGTGCAGAGTGATGAAACAAGGATTCTGTATGGGCAGGATTACTTTTATGAGAAGCTGCTGGGGATGGAATTCAAGATTACACCTTTTTCATTTTTTCAGCCTAATTCTCAGGCGGCAGAAGTGCTTTATGACACGGTGAGGGAGTATATCGGAGATGTCAGGGATATGACGGTGTATGACCTTTTTAGTGGAACCGGGACAATTGCACAAGTACTGGCACCGGTGGCAAAACAGATAATTGGGGTGGAGATTATTGAAGAGGCCGTAGAGGCAGCAAAGGAGAATGCAAAGCGTAATGGGCTGGATAACTGCAGGTTTATTGCAGGGGATGTATTTAAGGTGCTTGATGAAATAGAAGAGAAGCCGGATGTAATTGTGCTGGATCCGCCGAGAGATGGGATACATCCAAAGGCGCTGCCGAAAATACTGGATTACCAGGTGGAGAAAATTGTCTATATATCTTGTAAGGTTACAAGTTTGGCAAGAGATTTAGAAATGATGCAGGCGCGGGGGTATGAGGTAGTGAAATGCGTGGCGGTAGATCAGTTTTGTTCGACGGTGCATGTTGAGACGATTGTTTTGCTGGAACGGAAAGCCCAGTAAATCAAAGGGTTTCCGGTATTTGAGAGAGAAATGGACGTGTGTTTTTTGTCTTGATGAGTAGTCTGCGGAAACTTATTTTACCCCCGAGGTAAATAATATTTCTTCTGGTGTAGTGGATTATAATATTTTTTAGAGTGATATTAAGAATAAAGTATAAATTGTACATTTTGTAATGTTATATATTGATAAACTAAGAAATTTAATGCACGACTAGAGAAAGGAACTGCAAGTATGAAAATTGATAAGTTGGTTCAGTTTTGCGATAGCGATTTGAAAGTGTATGCTTCAGAACAAGTGTGCAGGGATTGTAATCATGGCATAGAATGTCCAGGAAATTGTGGTAAATGTATTGATCAAGTACATTTGTCAAGAGGAGTTAATGAACGTCAAGATTATGATTGCCCATATATGCTGGAATATTATGTTTGCCGATATATTTACGCATATACTTCGGAAATAGAAGACTGCTTGAAAATTATTGGAGATAAAGTTATGGATTTAGAACACATTCATATGCTATCAATAGGTTCTGGATCTTCACCTGATTTGTATGCTTTATGGAGGTTTCATAAGAAAGAGGGGCATTCAAAACCAATATCTTATATTGGCTTTGAACATAATGAACATTGGAAAGATATAAATGAAAAAACAAAAGAATTATTTATAAACACAAATTTTAAGATACAATATTTTTATGAGGATGTATTTGAAACATTTAAAAGTAAGATTTTAAATAAAACAAATATATTAGTTTTGCAGTATATCCTATCTCATATAGTATATAATGGAAGGGAAAGCGAGATTACCGAATTTTTTAATAACCTTGTAGAAAAGGTTGTTTTAAAAATGGAAAGCCGTGCATTTATAATAATTAACGATATTAATCATTACTTAGCTCGGGATAAGTTTGAAATATTAGAAAATATTATAGAAAATAATGGAAAAAGCATTAGAGTACATAAATATTATTACCTATTTAAAGATTTAAATTGTTATCAAAGGGATGGAATTGAGCATAATTCTAACTATATTAATTATAGAGTAAATAGTGAGATTTCATCATATTACGATACTAGAAATGATTGCAGAAGCATACAACATATAATTGAGGTGTTTTGATGATTTTAAGTGTTAGTAGAAGAACTGATGTACCAAATTATTATTCGGATTGGTTTTTTAATAGAATAAAAGAAGGCTATCTATATGTAAGGAACCCGATTAATATACATCAAATTAGCAAAATAAATTTATCTCCAGATATAGTGGACTGTATTGTTTTTTGGACGAAAAATCCAGCAAATATGATAGAAAGATTAGATGAGTTAAAAGATTATAAATATTACTTTCAATTTACGCTTACGGGATATGGTAAAGATGTTGAACCAAATATTCCAAATAAAAGAAGTGAGTTAATATCCACATTTAAAAAATTATCTGAAAAGGCCGGTAAGGATAAAGTGATATGGAGATATGATCCTATTTTGATAAGTGCAAGATATACAACGGATTATCATTTAAAAGCTTTTGAAGAAATTATAGACAATCTTGCTGGTTACACTGATAAAGTAGTTATAAGTTTTGTTGATCTATATTCCAAAACACAACGAAATACAGAGGGGCTGAATATCGAGACGGTTACGAATGAAGATATATACACTTTAGCAGAAAAATTGGCTGGAATTGCTGAAAGATATCAAATAGAGATTGAAACATGTGCAGAACAAATTGAATTACAAAATGTAGGTATTAAGCATGGGAGTTGTATAGACAAAAAGCTAATAGAAAAAATATTAGGCTGTAAGTTAATAGTTGGAAAGGATAAGAATCAGAGAGAGGAATGTGGATGCTTTGAAAGTGTCGAAGTTGGAACATATAATACATGCTCCAATGGCTGTAAATATTGTTATGCAAATTTTAATGATGAAAGAGTAAAGGAAAGTGTAAAGTTATATAATGTAGATTCTCCATTATTATGTGGAAAAGTAGGTGCCAATGATAAAATCACTGATAGAAAAGTGAAGTCATTAAAGGATACTCAAATTAGTTTTTTTTAGAAGTGTTACCCCCCTCAAATCCGTAGATTACTTTTGCCATGTAGTATAAAACTACCATCTATGGGCACGTTGAGACGGTTTGTCTTCTGTCACGTAAAGCCCAGTAAATCAAAGGTTTTAGGCGATTTGGGACAAAAGCGGAAGTGTGTTTTTGCTCTTGAAGAGTGGCTATGAGGAAATTGATTTACCCCGGGGTGGGGAATTTTGAGAATGGTAGTATACATTTTGGCAAATCTATACTTTTTCGCAAAAGAGGAAGTAGGGAAATTATGAATGAAAAAATAGAATATGCAGAACGGTGGGAAATTAGTTCAAAGTACTTTTATCAAAAGAGCAGCTATAGTTGGATGCAGAAGAAAGTTGAAGAATACAGTACTATTTTAGAAATAGGTTGCGGAACAGGATATAGCACATTAGCATTACTAGAGAGTGGACAGAAAGTAATTGCACTTGATAAGAATAGAGAGTGTATTGAAAAGGCAAAGGTATTGATACATCAGAAGGGTTATAGTATAGGTGTTTTGCCAGATGCAGATGTCCTATTTATAAAGGCAGATATAGCTGTTGAAGAATTTTATGAGGGTAAGCGTTTAATTTCGGGGTGTGCCCAGAACTTTCCGGAACCCGATTGATAGGATTCCGGTATGCTAACATTTTACTCTGTCTTATTACTGCATTTTTCCTGGACGTTTTCATTCCAGGGAGCCA
>JACERV010000028.1 GCA_013911065.1 Ruminococcus sp.
AAAACATCTTTCTAATAAAATTTTGTATTCATCTGAAATACGGTGTATTCAGATGGCTTATTAAAGTTACTCTTTTTTTATATCAAAAAATTTGTATAAAACCTCTTGACTATTTATAGTTTGTCACAGTCATCATAATATCGTTCATAAATCAGCCAGATCTGCTCATCTTTTAATGCATATATAAAGCCACCAATTCTGTTTTCCTCCAGCTTCTGTTTTAAACTTATTAAAGAATGAAGTGGTATAGGTGTTACAAATTTATAGTGTTGTACTTTAAGATCATAAATGCAGGCACCAGTATTGAGAACAACGGGAATGCGAAAAGTAAGACCTTTTGTTCTTGCTAAAAATGCAACTAAGTTTCTGGAAGTGGCAATGGTGAATTTGCCCCCGTCTCTTATAACTTCATTTAAAATCTGGCAGCTTTTCTCACTTAAAAACCCATCAGGAGTAAGAAGTGTTCCATCGAGGTCGGATATATAGAGTGTTTTGGTTTTCATAAAATCTCCCTTTTGAAAACATGTTATAGTAACATGCCTTCTAGTATAACGCAAACCTGATAAAAAAGCGAGTCGTAAGAAGCAGAGGAATTGGAGTAAATTTTCTATTTTTCAAGAGGGAAAGTTACCCGCCAATTGCCTTCAGTTTTCATGCCGGAGGTCACGAAATCACCATATATTGAATTAGTTATATAAACTAATTAAAATATAGATAAAAATGTTAAAAATCTGTGAAATATAAAACATTACATTGACTTATCTTTATAATACTACTAATATAACCGTTAGACGTCTAATTAATTGGGTTAGAGTTTTAGTTAAAAGCCGGGGAAGGAGGACAATATGAAATGTGATATCAACCATATGCCTACAATGGGGATTATGAGTCGGATTATGCATATGAATGGAAGTCAGGCAAAGGCTTTATTCGGGCAGTATGGTTTAAAGCCGGGGCATGCGGGAATCCTGTTTATGCTGAATTATTGTGGGGAGGTATCCCAGCGGGAACTGGCATCAAGAATGCATGTTACCCCTCCGTCTATTACTGCTGCCATTCAGAAAATGGAAAAGTTGGAACTTATCAGGCGCAAGCCTGACGACAAGGACCAGAGGATTATGCGCCTAAGTTTAACGGAAAAGGGGATTGCATGTCTTAAACATACGAAAGAAGTAGCAGAACGGATGGACGAAGTGATGTTCAGGGGTATGAGTCAGGAGGAGAGACTGCTGCTTCGCAGACTGTTAATTCAGGTGGAGGAGAACCTGAGACAGGATAAAGAATTCTCCAATATAACTTTATAAGATTGCAGAAAGGGAGATATTATGAAAAATTTAATTAAGTATGTGGGGGTATACTGGAAAGTCATGATTGTAATTCTGGCTGCCCTCATCATACAGGCATACTGTGATTTGTCACTTCCCGGGTATACGTCCGATATTGTAAATGTCGGTATCCAGCAGGGAGGGATTGATGAATCTATACCAGATGCGCTGGCGCAGGAGGATATGGATAAACTTCTGCTTTTTGTTGACAGCAGTGATATAGATACGGTGAAAGATGCCTATGCGCTTAAGGATAAAGATACAGGTTACGATTATGAAGGTCCGGTGTACATCCTGAAAAGCGAAGCAGCGGAAAATGAGGAGACGGTTTCAAAGTTATCTTCCATTCTCGGAGAACCAATGCTGCTTGTAAATGGTTTTGAATCCGAAAGTGATATGTCAAAGAAGATGGAAGATACCATGAAAGAAAATATGAAGACTTCCATACAAGAGGCAGTGCAGAAGCAGATGGATGAAGCTGCTTCTACACAGATGGGTGAAGCTGCCGGACAGATGCCCGATGAACAGAAGGCAGCACTGGCAGCGCGGCAGGCTGAAGCCAAGAAGCAGGCTCAGGGGCAGATAGATGCCCAGTTGAAAAAAATTGAAGATGCAGATGCATTTGAATTGTTTGAAATGATTCCGGATGACCAGCGTTCTGAGGTGACAGGGCAGATAAAAGATAAATTATCTGACATGCCGGAGTCAATGATAGCCCAGGCGGCGTCTGTATATATCAAGGATTCATATACCCGGCTGAATGTGAATACTGTCAAATTGCAAAACAGCTATCTTCTGTCAATGGGAGCAAAGATGCTGAGTCTGGCATTTGTCGGAATGGCAGCAAGTATCCTGGTTGGCTTTATGGCAGCCCGGGTAGGAGCTTCCGCAGGGCGCGATTTGAGAGGCCAGGTCTTCAGAAAGGTCGTGGGATTCTCAAATAATGAGTTTGACAAATTTTCCACTGCATCTTTGATTACAAGAAGTACCAATGATATTCAGCAGATTCAGATGCTGGCTGTCATGCTTTTAAGAATGGTTCTGTATGCACCGATCATGGCAATCGGAGGAATTTACAAGGTATTCCATACCAATGTATCCATGTCATGGATTATAGGTCTTGCTGTTATTCTGATTGGCCTGGTAGTTTTGGTACTCTTTACTGTGGCAATGCCTAAGTTTAAAATACTGCAGACTTTAGTTGATAAATTAAATCTGGTAACGCGGGAGATATTGACAGGTCTTCCTGTTATCCGTGCATTCTCTACGGAGAAGCATGAGGAAGAACGCTTTGATGCAGCAAATAAGGATCTGACAAGAACGAATTTATTTGTAAACCGTGCTATGACATTCATGATGCCGGTTATGTTGCTGATTATGAATGGAATTTCCGTGTTGATTGTATGGACCGGAGCTCATGGAATCAACGAGGGACAGATGCAGGTCGGGGATTTGATGGCATTTATCCAGTATACAATGCAGATTATTTTCAGCTTCCTGATGTTGTGCATGATTTCCATTATGCTTCCTAGAGCTGCTGTTGCGGCAGACCGTGTAGATAAGGTATTAATAAGTAAAACTGCAATTCATGATCCGAAAGAGCCTAAAAAATTACCGGAAAATATAAAAGGTGTCTTAAAATTCAACAATGTATCGTTCCGGTATCCGGGCGCTGACGAGGATGTACTCCATAACATAGATTTTGAAGCGAAGCCGGGTGAGACAACAGCGATTATCGGAAGTACGGGAAGCGGTAAGTCTACATTAGTAAATTTGATTCCCAGATTTTATGATGTAACAGAAGGTTCCGTTACATTGGATGGAGTTGACGTTCGTGAAATTACGCAGCACGACCTGCGCAGTAAGCTGGGTTATGTTCCACAGAAAGGTGTACTGTTTTCCGGAGATATAGCATCTAACATTATGTATGGTAATCCGGGCGGCAGTGAAGCGGAGATGAAGGAAGCGGCTGAGATTGCACAGGCACTGGAATTTATAGAAGAGAAATCTGAAAAATATGAAAGCCCAATTGCACAAGGAGGAACCAATGTATCAGGAGGACAAAAACAGCGTCTGTCCATAGCGAGAGCGATAGCTAAACATCCGGACGTATTTATTTTTGATGATAGTTTTTCTGCATTAGATTACAAGACAGATGTAATTCTGAGAAAAGCTCTAAAAGAGAAGACCGCAGGCAGTACGGTTCTGATTGTTGCTCAGCGTATCAGCACTATTCTGCATGCAGAGCAGATTATTGTTCTGGATGAGGGTATGATTGCAGGAATAGGAACCCATCAGGAGCTTTTAAAGAATTGCGAAGTATATCATCAGATTGCAGCTTCCCAGCTCTCAGAAAAAGAACTGAAGGCAGGTCTGGGAGATGCAGAGTCAGACAACGCAGGAAAGGAGGAAAACAGCCATGAGTAGAGAGAACAGAGGAGCAGGAAAAAGAAGAATAGGCGGCGGTCCGATGGATGGAATGGCTCCCGGTGAGAAACCAAAAGACCTGAAGGGTACCCTAAAAAAGCTGCTTGCGTATATGAGTAAATATAAAGTCCAGTTATTTGTGATTGTCATATTTGCCATTGGCGGAACTGTATTTAATATTATAGGACCTAAGATGCTTGGAAAGGCGACCACAGAGATTTTTAACGGTCTGGTCAGTAAAGTGTCCGGCGGGGATGGTATGAATTTTGAGAAAATAGGGCGGATTCTAGGCTTTGTTCTAAGCTTGTACCTCGTAAGTGCATTATGTACCTTTGTCCAGGGATTTTTGATGACAGGAATCTCACAGAAAATGACATACCAGTTGAGGAAAGAACTTTCCGAGAAAATCAACCGGATGCCTATGAATTATTTTGATACCAAAACTCATGGAGAGGTGCTCTCCCGTGTTACCAATGATATTGATACTCTGGGACAGAGCCTGAATCAGAGCGCAACGCAGATGATTACTTCTGTTACCATGATTATTGGTGTACTTGTAATGATGCTGTCAATCAGCCCGCTGATGACAGTTGTGGCCCTCCTCATACTTCCGATATCCATAGGACTTATTTCTGTAATTATGAAACACTCTCAGAAATATTTCCGCGGGCAGCAGGAATTTCTGGGAGAAGTAAACGGCCAGGTAGAAGAGGTTTACGGCGGGCATAATATCGTCAAAGCATTTAACAAAGAAACAGACGTTATTACAGAATTTGAGGAAACCAATAATAAACTGTATGATTCTGCATGGAAATCCCAGTTTATATCTGGCATGATGATGCCAATTATGCAGTTCGTAGGAAACCTTGGTTATGTAGCAGTGGTAATTCTGGGCGGATATCTGGCTGTAAAAAAGACAATTGAAGTCGGTGATATCCAGTCTTTTATACAATATGTGAGAACTTTTACCCAGCCGATCCAGCAGGTGGCACAGGTGGCAAACCTTTTGCAGTCTACAGCAGCAGCATCTGAGCGTGTATTTGAATTCCTGGAGGAAGAGGAGGAGGAACAAACTGTTTCGAATCCGGTATCTATAGAAGGGCTGCGGGGTGACGTTGAATTTGACCATGTACATTTTGGTTACAATGAAGATAAAATTATCATCAATGATTTCTCTACAAAAGTACAGGAAGGTCAGAAAATCGCGATTGTAGGCCCAACCGGAGCTGGAAAGACTACAATGATAAAACTTCTGATGCGTTTCTATGATGTGAATGACGGGGCGATTCTCGTAAACGGACACGATATAAGAGACTTCAACAGAGGAGAGCTGCGCCAAATGTTTGGAATGGTACTTCAGGACACATGGTTGTTCCACGGAAGTATAAAAGATAACATCCGTTATGGAAAACTGGGTGCAACAGACGAAGAAGTCATAGAAGCAGCCAAGGCAGCACGTGTTCACCGTTTTGTCCAGACTCTTCCTGGAGGATATGATATGGAATTAAACGAAGAAGCAAGTAACGTATCTCAGGGACAAAAACAGCTATTAACCATAGCGAGAGCTATTCTGGCAGATCCGAAAATATTAATCTTGGATGAGGCTACCAGTTCTGTAGATACCAGAACGGAAATCCAGATACAAAAAGCGATGGACACCTTGATGAAAGGAAGAACCAGCTTTGTAATTGCTCATAGACTGTCAACGATAAGGGATGCGGACTTGATACTTGTCATGAAGGACGGGGATATTGTAGAGCAGGGAAATCATGAAGAGCTGATACAGAGAAATGGATTCTATGCAGAGCTGTATAATTCACAATTTGAAAGAGCTGCAGGTTAGATAAATAATGTGAGGGGTTTTATCATATATATAGAGTGATATTCATTTACGGGGTTAATCTATGGAATCACTCTCACAAGTCATAAAATTAATTTACGGGTACTTATGGGGATTGCCAATGCTGGTAATTCTTCTGGGTACCCATTTATATTTTACATTCCGTCTTGGTTTTATCCAACGGAAGGTTCCCCTTGGAATCCGTCTCAGTTTCTCAAAGAAAGAGACAGGAGAAAATGGTATTTCCCCATTTTCGGCGTTGGCGACTGCTCTTGCTGCTACGATAGGGACTGGAAATATTGTGGGAATCTCAGCAGCTATAGCCATCGGGGGACCGGGAGCGGTATTTTGGTGCTGGATGACGGGGGTGCTGGGTATTGCTACCTGTTATGCAGAATGCTTTTTATCCGCCAAGTACCGGGTGAGCTGCGGGGACGGTTCTTACACCGGAGGTCCTATGTATGTTATGGAAAAGGTATTGCATCAAAAAAGTGGAGCGGTAGTATTTGCTGTCAGCACAATTCTTGCGTCTCTGGGAATGGGCAGCAGTGTCCAGTCACATTCTATCTGTGCGGCTGTGCAGATCCAGCGTCCGGTATCGGCCTCTGTTATAGGAATTGTGGCCGCGGTTTTGGTGGGAATTGTTATACTTGGCGGGGCAAAACAGATTTCAAAGGTGTGTACATATTTGGTTCCCATTATGAGTATTTTTTACTTTGGGGGATGTCTGCTTCTAATCTGGATGAATCAGGCATATCTGGGAGAAACTATTGCTGTAATAGTGCGCTCTGCGTTTACTTCAAAATCGGTTGCGGGGGGACTTGCAGGGACAGCTGTGATGGTAGGAATGAGGACAGGGATATCCAAGGGACTTTTTACAAATGAAGCAGGCCTTGGCTCTATTCCAATGACTGCAGCTGCATCCAGAATAAAATCCCCGGTAAAGCAGGGGATAATTTCCATGACTGGTCCGTTCTGGGATACCGTTGTCATGTGTGCCATCACTGGAATCGCAATTGTAAGCAGCATGATCCGGGAGCCGGGGAGTTATGCAGGTGCCGCGGATGACCAGCTTTGTTTCCTGGCTTTTGATAAATTACCAGTAAACGGCAGTATGATGCTTTCTATATCGCTGGTACTTTTTGCCTATGCATCCATTATAGGATGGAGCTATTATGGAGAATGTGCGGTTCGGTATCTCTGGGGAGAAAGAAAAATTTTTTCCTACAGAATTGCTTATATAACAGCAGTATATTTGGGGGCGATCATGTCGCTGGACTTTGTGTGGACGGTATCAGACTTGTTTAATTCTTTTATGGCGATACCGAATATTTTATGTATCTGGATGCTGCGGAAGGTGATTATTCATGAGACAAGGGCGAAGGCCGGTGCAGTGACACACGCACATTCCGTCAAATGACTTGGCGGAATTGAGATTTACAGCAGATTTACAGTGTGTTAGAATAGAAAATAGACCCATTGATTAAAAGTATGGAGAGGGAGTTGTTCATGAAACTGACACACTTTGATGAGAACGGAAAAGCGGTCATGGTAGATGTGACCGAAAAATCAGATACAGTCCGTGAGGCCACAGCTACGGGAAAGATTGTGGTAAACAAAACGGTTTATGATGCGATAGGTGCAGGCACCATTGGAAAGGGAGATGTGCTGGGAGTTGCCACAACAGCAGGAATTATGGGCGCAAAGAGGACAGCAGAGTTAATTCCCATGTGCCATATTCTTCTGATTACGAAATGCAGGGTGACTTTTGAGATGCTGCCTGAAGAGTGTGCAGTCCGGTGCTGCTGTACTGTTAAAGTAACCGGAAAGACGGGTGTAGAAATGGAAGCGCTGACTGGGGTCAGTACGGCGCTTCTGACAATATATGATATGTGTAAAGCGTTGGACAAGTCTATGGAAATCAAGGGAATTTATCTTTGCCGGAAAACAGGCGGAAAGAGCGGTGATTATGAGCATGGAGAAAAAATGGAAGACGGCGGTTGTAACGCTGAGTGATAAGGGGTATGCCGGAGAAAGAGTGGACAAAAGTGGTCCCCTCATCCGGGAGATGATAGAGGAAGCCGGATACGAGGCTGCAAAGATACTTCTTCTCCCTGATGAACAAAAGCTGATTGAAGAGAAGCTGATCAAGCTTTGTGATGAAGAGCATATGGATTTGATTCTAACCACGGGAGGGACAGGATTTTCTCCCAGAGACTGTACGCCAGAGGCAACTCTTGCAGTTGCAACAAAGAATGCGCCAGGCATTGCTGAAGCAATGCGATATGCCTCTCTTCAGGTAACACCCCGCGCAATGCTGA
The DNA here is from genome assembly GCA_013911065.1 of Ruminococcus sp. Lineage (GTDB taxonomy): Bacteria > Bacillota > Clostridia > Lachnospirales > Lachnospiraceae > Muricomes. The sequence goes on from JACERV010000028.1 coordinate 7,914, forward strand.
GCCGGGGAGTATCTGTCATCCGAAATGAAACGCTGATCATTAATCTCCCGGGAAGCCCCAAAGCAGTAAAAGAAAATTTAGAATGTATCCTTGCAACCCTTCCCCATGGTCTGGAGATTATGAAGGGGATGACGGGAGAATGTGGAAATGAAGGGAAGAATCATGATAGATCAGTATGATAGAAAAATTGAATATCTGAGGGTGTCTGTGACAGACAGGTGCAACCTGCGCTGTGTATACTGTATGCCTGAGACGGGAATCGAGCAGGTGGCCCACAGCCAAATACTGACCTATGATGAGATTGTAAGAATCTGCAGGATATGTGCAGAGGAGGGAATATCAAAGATTAAGCTGACTGGAGGGGAGCCCCTGGTTCGAAAAGGAATCAGTGAACTTCTGGGCAGCCTGAAAAAGATTCCGGGGATAGAAGAGGTTACTTTAACGACCAATGGAATCCTTTTGGCAGATCAGCTAGAGAGTCTCGTCAAAGCGGGATTGGATGCAGTAAATATCAGTCTGGACACGTTAAATCCCAGGCAGTATGAGGAGCTTACCAGGCGGGATGAGCTGGAAAAAGCCCTGGCGGGGCTTGAGGCTGCACTACAGTATCCTGGGCTTCGTGTGAAGGTGAATTGCGTTATTCTGCAGGGCATCAATGATGGACAGTGGGTTCCTTTGGCAGAACTGGCAGCTTCAAAACCTGTGGATGTACGCTTCATAGAAATGATGCCCATCGGACTTGGGAAATCTTATCTCGGCAGCAGCCAGGAGGCAGTATTGGAAAGTCTGGAAGAGGTATATGGAGCTCCGGAGCTGTTGTCCGGCAGGTTTGGAAATGGGCCCGCAGCCTATATGAGTTTTTCTGGATTTTGCGGGAAAATAGGATTTATCAGTGCGGTTTCCCATCAATTCTGTGGAGACTGCAATAGGGTCCGGCTGACTGCAGAAGGATTTTTAAAGGCATGCTTGCAATATTCAGCAGGAGAAGATTTGAAAAAGCTAATGCGGGACGGTGCTGGTGATAAAGAATTAAAGAAACGAATCAAAAAGGTGATATTTGAAAAGCCGCGCTGCCATCAATTTTCCGATGTAGAAGATACGGAGGAGAAAGAAGGAAATAATCTGGAGCGGCAGCAAATGTCAAAGATTGGGGGTTGATTATGGGAAAAGTAATTGCAGTTTGTACAAGCCCTGAAAAAGGGACACAGAAAACAAATGTGGGAGAAGCAGTTTTCATAGAAGATTTTGGGATTGAGGGAGATGCGCATGCCGGAAAATGGCACAGACAGGTCAGTTTGCTGTCCTATGATAAGATTGAAAAATTTCGTCAAAAGGGAGCCCAAGTGGAAGATGGAGCTTTTGGTGAAAATCTTGTAGTGGAAGGAATTGATTTTAAGACGCTTCCCGTAGGTACACGTTTCCAATGCAATGATGTGGTTCTGGAAATGACGCAGATTGGAAAGGAATGTCATAATGGATGTGAGATATTTCAAAAAATGGGTGACTGCATCATGCCCCGGGAAGGTGTTTTTGCAAGAGTAATGAAAGGCGGAACAATTAAAACCGGGGACATGTTAGTGAAATTGTAACAAAAATAAAAACATAAGGATTGAGAGTAATGAAACAAGATAGAAAGATAAAGATGAAAGGCTGTTTGTTTGCCTTTATGACGGGGACTCTATGGGGGATTTCAAGCCCTGTGGCCCAGTTTCTGTTTGAGCGGAAGAATATTGTTCCTGAGTGGCTGGTTCCATACAGAATGTTGCTGGCAGGAACGCTTCTGCTTATCTATGCAGGGATAAGGGGACAAGATATATTTGGTGTCTGGAAGGATAAAAAAGACCGTATCAGGCTGCTGATATTCGGTGCAACCGGAATGCTGGGGATGCAGTATGTCTTTTTTTCCGCAGTAAAGGAGATGAACGCAGGGACGGCAACTATTTTTCAGTATTTGAACCCGGCCCTGCTGATTATATTCTTTGCAGTTGTACATAAGATCCTTCCAAGTAAAAAAGAGATGATTTCTGTGCTGGCTGCGGTGGTGGGTATTTTCCTTGTGGCAACCCACGGAGATTTCTCAACGCTTGCAGTTTCTGGAAAAGGAGTTTTCTTGGGGCTGCTTCTGGCAGTTGTTGCCTGCCTTTACGGCGTTTTGCCTGCACCTCTTTTGAGAAAGTATTCTGCCGAGACGGTGAGCGCATGGGGGATGATTATCGGAGGAGCCGTACTAATGCTTGCCGTACACCCATGGAAGATAAAGACCGAGGTAGATACCCAGGTGGCGGTTGCATTCGCTGTAATTATTGTGGTAGGAACACTTTTGCCCTTTTGTTTCTACATGGCCGCTGTAAAATATGCAGGTCCTGTTTATGCAGGGTTGTTTTCCTGTATGGAACCTGTGGGGGCTACAATAGTTGCGGCGGTTTATCTGGGAACCAAGTTTGTAAAAGTAGACATTCTGGGCTTTATACTTGTACTTTCCACATTGTTTATACTGGCCATTCCTGAGAAAACGAAGTAGAATCAGCGAGTATGCTGCAGATAGATTAAGGTATGGCTGAAAATGTACTGCCTTAATTTATACATCCTAAAAATTTCTTGCATGTATTATAGAAAAGTTATATAGTGAACATTGGATTGCTAAAAATTTTGAATCTTATTTCTGGAGGAAATGCAAAATGAAATGGAACAGATTTCGAATAAAGACAACAACAGAAGCTGAGGATATTGTCAGCAGTATGCTGATGGATCTTGGGGTTCAGGGAGTAGAAATTGAGGACAAGATTCCCCTGACCCAGTCTGACAAAGAGCAGATGTTTGTGGATATCCTCCCGGAGACAGAGGAAGATGACGGTATTGCCTATTTAAGCTTCTATATGGAAGAGGATGAGGGCAAGGAGCAGCTTTTAGATGATATTAGAAGAGAACTGAAAGAGATGGCCTCTTATGTAGATGTGGGAGAATGCCAGATAGAAGAGTCACAGACTGAAGATGTGGACTGGATGAATAACTGGAAGCAGTATTTTCATCAGTTTTATGTAGACGATATTTTAATTATTCCTTCATGGGAGGATGTAAAGCCGGAAGATAGTGATAAGCTGGTGATTCATATTGATCCTGGGACAGCTTTTGGAACGGGAATGCATGAAACTACCCAGCTCTGTATCCGCCAGCTCCGAAAATATGTAACCTCTGAAACCAGGATTTTGGATGTAGGATGCGGCAGCGGTATATTAGGGATGCTTGCCCTGAAATTTGGTGCGGTATATTCTGTCGGTACGGATCTGGACCCCTGTGCAATTGATGCCACCCACGAGAATATGGAAGTGAACGGAATTGCCCAGGACCAGTATGAGGTAATGATTGGAAATATTATTCATGATAAAGCAGTGCAGGATAAAGCTGGGTATTTGAAGTATGATATTGTTGTAGCTAATATTTTGGCAGATGTGCTGACAGAGCTGACTCCGGTAATTGTAAATCAAATGAAAAAAGGTGGTATTTACATCACAAGCGGTATTATTGATAATAAAGAAGAGACAGTTGTGGAAGCAGTAGAGAATGCAGGGCTGGAAGTCCTGGAAGTGACATATCAGGGCGAATGGGTGTCTGTGACTGCAAGAAAGAATTAGCATAGTAGAGGGAGATGTGAGATGCATCATTTTTTTGCTGAGCCTTCCCAGATTAAAGGCGGAATTGTATGTATTGAAGGTACAGATGTAAATCATATGAAGAATGTACTCCGCATGAAAGCAGGGGAAAAGGTAGAGGTCAGTGACGGGCAGGGGACAGAATATCTTTGTGAAGTTGACCGGTATGAGGGGGAATATGTTTTTCTGCGGATTATTTCTGCGGGAAGCAAAGAAGCAGAGCTTCCTTCCAGAATTTTTTTATTCCAGGGACTGCCTAAAGGGGACAAAATGGAACTGATTATTCAAAAGGCTGTAGAGCTTGGTGTATACCAGATTATTCCTACCTCCACAAAGCGTGCAGTGGTAAAACTGGATGCAAAAAAAGCAGGAAAGAAGACCGAACGCTGGAATGCAATTGCATTAAGTGCGGCAAAGCAGTCGGGACGAAGCAGGGTTCCTCAGGTTATGCCTGTGTTGTCTTTTCGTGAAGCCTTGGAGCAGGCCCGGGAGCTGGATGTGGTTATGATTCCTTATGAACAGGCAGAAGGAATGGAGATGACAAAGAAGCTTATTTCTGCCGTCCGCCCGGGGCAGGATGTGGGTATCTTCATAGGGCCGGAAGGCGGGTTTGAAGAGGATGAAGTAGAGAAGGCGATTCAGTCAGGCGCTCATTCCATTACCTTGGGAAAACGGATTCTGAGAACAGAGACGGCAGGACTTGCAATATTATCCATTTTAATGTATCATCTGGAAAACTCATAATGAAATTATTAGGGAAACCCCGTGTTCATGAGCGGATAGGAATGTGCAGGCCATAAATCCGCCCGGATGTACTTAACCGGAATTGAACATTAGTAGTTCAAGAAGCATAACTTAGTAGTAAGCAATAGTAAAGGAAAAGTGTTATGGAAATTTATTTGGACAATTCAGCCACAACCAGATGCTATCCTGAGGTTGGAGATTTAGTTTATAAGGTGATGTGCCAGGATTATGGAAACCCTTCTTCCATGCATAGAAAAGGTGTAGCCGCAGAACATTATATAAAAGAGTCGAAAGATAGGCTGTCAAAGATTTTGCGAGTAAACCCGAAAGAAATCTTTTTCACTTCGGGAGGGACAGAAAGTGACAACCTGGCGCTGATTGGCTCTGCAAGAGCAAACAAGCGCTCAGGGAACCATCTGATTACCACTTCGATTGAACATCCCGCGATTCTGAACACCATGAGATATCTGGAAGAGGCAGAAGGATTCCGGGTGACCTACCTGCCGGTGGATGCAAATGGAAGAGTGAAACTGGATGCCTTAAAAGAGGCATTATGTGAAGAGACAATTCTGGTCTCTATTATGTATGTGAATAATGAGATGGGGGCCGTACAGCCTGTGAATGAGGCCATACAGATTGTGAAACGGTACAATCCAGGGATTTTGTTCCACTCAGATGCAGTGCAGGGATTCGGGAAATATCGTATTTATCCGAAAAGACAGGGAATTGATATGCTTACTGTCAGTGCTCATAAGATTCATGGACCGAAAGGTATCGGATTCATATATATCGATGAAAAGGTAAAAATAAGCCCCATAGTTTTCGGCGGGGAGCAGCAAAAAAATATCCGTTCAGGAACGGAAAACGTGCCGGGTATTGCAGGTATGGGACTGGCGGCTCAGATGATTTATCAGGACCTGGATATGAAGGTGGCGCTGATGCGCGAGCTGAAATCATATTTTCTGGAAGGAATATCTAAAATAGAGAGTACAACCGTACACGGACTGACTGATGGAAACAGTGCCCCCCATATTATCAGTTTGGGAGTTGCCGGAATACGAAGTGAAGTGCTTCTGCATGCACTGGAAGATAAAGGCGTTTATGTTTCCTCCGGTTCGGCATGTTCCTCAAACCATCCGGCTGTCAGCGGAGTGCTCAAAGGGATTGGGGCATCCAAGGAATATCTGGATGCAACACTACGGTTCAGCATGTCAGAATTCACTACAAGAGAAGAAATTGACTATACGTTAGAGACGTTATATAATTGTATTCCAACACTTCGGAAATATACGAGAAGATAACCTTACACAAAGGAGATAGATATGAGATTTCAATCATTTTTGATTAAATATGGAGAAATTGGCATAAAGGGAAAAAACAGATACCTGTTTGAAGACGCCCTTGTCCGCCAAATGCGTTTTGCATTAAAGGAAGTTGATGGTGACTTTTATGTTCATAAGGCACAAGGAAGAGTATATGTGGAATGTGAAAGTGAATACGACTATGAGGAGACTGTGGAAAGTCTTAAGAGAGTGTTTGGTATTGTAGGCATCTGTCCGGTGGTACGTGTGGAGGACAGGGGCTTTGAACAGCTCTCCAAAGATGTCGTATCTTATATAAAAGAAATGTACCCGGAAGGAAATCAGACCTTTAAGGTGGAAGCCAGAAGAAGTAAAAAGCAATATCCCATGACGTCCATGGAGCTGAATTGTGAACTGGGAGGCGTAATTTTAGACGCATTTCCCGGGATGAAGGTTGATGTGCATAATCCGTCAATTCGGCTGAATGTCGAAGTGAGAGAAGAAATCTACCTATATTCGGAGATTATTCCCGGACCCGGAGGAATGCCGGTGGGAACCAATGGGAATGCTATGCTTCTTCTGTCAGGGGGGATTGACAGTCCGGTTGCAGGCTACATGATTGCAAAGAGAGGAGTGGGCTTACAGGCCACATATTTTCACGCGCCGCCGTATACCAGTGAGCGTGCAAAAGAAAAGGTTGTAGACTTGGCAAAACTGGTTTCCAGGTATGCCGGGCCGATACAGCTAAATGTGGTAAACTTTACAGACATCCAGCTCTACATTTATGATAAATGTCCCCACGAAGAACTGACGATTATCATGCGCCGCTATATGATGAAGATAGCAGAACATTTTGCAAAAGAAAACCGCTGTCTGGGGTTGATTACAGGGGAGAGCATCGGGCAGGTAGCCAGCCAGACCATGCAGAGTCTTGCTGCAACGAATGCAGTATGCACACTTCCTGTCTATCGTCCCCTGATTGGCTTTGACAAACGTGAGATTGTAGAAATTGCGGAAAAAATAGATACATTCGAGACTTCTATTCAGCCCTTTGAGGATTGCTGTACTATATTTGTTGCGAAACACCCGGTGACAAAGCCGAATCTGGAAAGAATTGAGAGATCCGAAAGAAATCTGGAAGAGAAAATCGATGAACTGGTGAAGACAGCCATTGAAACTGTGGAAACTATAACAGTGAAATAAAATAGAGTTTCGCAAGCGAAACTCGCGCCTGGGTTGGCCGTGCAGCGGCATCTTCCTTATACAGCCCAGTGCGCATCCCCCGGAGGGCTTTTATGTAATAGGACGTATTTTCCTATTACATAAAAAAGAGCTGTCTATATGGGCAGCTCTCATTGTAAACAATGCTTATTTAATGATGTATGGGTTTAATGCAGTTAAAATTGCATCTGTTGCGTTTCCATCAGCGTGGATGTTTAATTCGATTGGTTTTGAAAGATCCAAGCTGAAAATGCCCATAATTGATTTGGCATCTATTACATATCTTCCGGATACTAAATCGAAGTCGTTATCAAATTTTGTTATCTCATTCACGAATGATTTTACCTTATCAATGGAATTTAAAGAAATCTGTACTGTCTTCATTGGGGAATCCCTCCTTAATATATATTGTGTATGGCCTTGTGCCTTATATACATTCTACGAGAAGACAGTTTAAAAGTCAAGAAACAAAGAAGGAAAATAATGGAGAGTAGTTATATGAAAAAGGTAGCACTGCATAATCTGGGCTGTAAGGTAAATGCATATGAAACGGCAGCTATGCAGGAAATGCTGGAAACGGCAGGATATGAAATTGTTCCCTTCAAAGAAGGGGCGGATATCTATATTATTAATACATGTACTGTGACAAATATTGCGGACCGAAAGTCCAGGCAGATGCTTCACAGGGCAAGGAAAATGAATCCTCAGGCGGTCGTGGTTGCAGCAGGCTGCTATGTACAAGCCCAGGAGGAACAGCAAGAGATAGACCCTTGTATCGATATTGTGATTGGAAATAATAAAAAACAGGATTTGCTTTCTATTTTACAGGAATATACACAGTCACAGGCAGCTTCCAAGGCTGTCATAGATATCAGCGGTACGAAGAAATATGAAGATTTGCATCTGTCCAGGACAGGAGAACATACAAGAGCTTATATTAAGGTTCAGGACGGATGTAATCAATTCTGCTCCTACTGCATTATTCCTTATGCCAGAGGGCGGGTCAGAAGCCGCAGTAAGGCAGAAGTGCTTAGAGAAGTGGAGCAGTTGGCGGAAAATGGTTATCAGGAAGTAGTTCTTACCGGTATTCATCTTAGTTCTTATGGTGTGGATTTCCAGGATAAGGCGGAAGATCTGCTGTCTCTAATCCAGGCGGTTCATGGAATAGAAGGCATCAGACGTATAAGGCTGGGTTCTCTGGAACCCCGGATTATTACGGAGGAGTTTGCAAGATGTATTTCATCACTGCCGAAGATGTGCCCTCACTTCCACCTGTCTCTTCAGAGCGGGTGTGACTCTACTCTCAAGCGGATGAACCGGCGGTATACAAGCGGAGAATATTATGAGAAATGTGTTCTGCTCAGAAAATATTTTGATAATCCGGCACTCACAACAGACGTGATAGTAGGCTTTCCGGGAGAAACGGAAGAGGAGTTTCAGCAGTCGAAAGAATTTATTGAAAAAGTAAACTTTTATGAGACACATGTATTCAAATATTCTAAAAGGCAGGGGACAAAGGCCGCAGCTATGGAGGAACAGGTTCCGGAGCAGATAAAGGCCCGGAGAAGCGAGATTTTGCTTGCTTTAGGTGAAGAAAGAAGACAGGATTATGAAAGAAGCTTTATTGGAAAAGAAGTAGAAGTCCTGGTGGAAGAAGAAATAAAGGTTGGCGGAAGAACCGTGCAGTCAGGGCACACAAAGGAATATATAAAAATTGCACTAGATAACGATGTGAATTTACAGAATTGTATCGTAAAAGTTCAAATTGAAAATGATTTACAAATTATACATTGAATTTTGGCAGGGTTTATATTAGAATTGTAAGTAAGATGTCCGGTGCAGATACTTGGCAAGCCCCCGCAGATGAGGGGATAGGAATTCAAAGCGGAGCTGTCCGCTTTATGAAAAGTACAAATAACGCTAAAAGGTAAAGCGTGAAAATACAAAAACGGAGGAGAAGAAATGAGCGATTTAAGTAACACCCAATTCTTTCAGGTAGAGCCTGGTCCTCAGATTTCCGCGAAAGATATTCTGGAAATTGTATTTAAGGCTCTCAAAGAAAAGGGATATAATCCGGTGAATCAGATTGTTGGTTATATTATGTCAGGTGACCCAACCTATATCACAAGCTATAATGGGGCAAGAAGCCTTGTGATGAAGGTGGAAAGGGACGAGCTTGTAGAAGAATTGTTAAAAGCGTATATCAAGCACAATTCGTGGGAATAATACTTATGCGGATTATAGGACTTGATTATGGTACAAAGACTGTAGGCGTGGCAATCAGTGACGCATTGGGTTTTACTGCCCAGGGAATTGAAACAATTCAAAGAAAAGAGGAAAACAAATTACGGCGTACTCTGGCACGTATAGAGGAATTAATTTCTGAATACGAGGTAGAGAAGATTGTGCTTGGATTTCCGAAACATATGAACAACGATATTGGAGAGCGTGCGGAAAAAGCTTTAGAATTCCGGGATATGCTTACACGGAGAACGGGGCTGGAAGTTATCATGTGGGATGAACGGCTGACGACTGTAGAAGCAGAGCGGGTTCTGATTGAGAGTAATGTGAGACGGGAAAACCGTAAGAAATATATCGACAAGATTGCTGCGGTATTCATCCTGCAGGGATATTTGGATTCCGAATATTTAAAGCGGGAAAATCAGAAAGAGCAGGAATAAGAGGATATTTTATGGAAAAAATTAAGTTTACCTTTGAAGACACAGGCGAAACAGAAGAATTTTTTGTTCTGGAACAGACAAAAATTAATGGGAATGTATACATATTGGTTACAGACTCAGAAGAAGATGACGCAGAGTGCCTAATTTTAAAGGATACAGGTTCCGCAGATGATGCGGAAAGTGTATATGAGATTGTTGAGGATGATACAGAGCTTCTGGCGGTTTCTAAGGTTTTTGAGGAACTGCTTGAAGACGTTGACATTGAAATGTAAAGTCTTAGGATTTTTACAATAAATTTACTTACTGCAAATGAAGTGGAGTATGGCGATGGAACAGGAAAAAGCGCAGGAACTGCTGAAAGAGAAGTTAAGAGGAAAAGGGTTAAAAGTAACACAGCAGAGATTGCTTGTTTTACAGACCCTGGCAGATAGAAGCGGCAGCCACATGGCGGCAGAAGATATCTATGAGCTGATCAGGGAAAAGTATCCGGAGATTGGACTGGCCACCGTTTATCGTACTTTACAACTGCTTCTTGAAATGCAATTAGTGGACCGTATTAACCTGGATGATGGGTGTGTCAGATATGAGATCGGACATTTGTTTGAAGGAGACACAAAACACAATCATCATCATTTAATATGCAGAGTATGTGGGCAGGTTCTGCCTTTCGAAGATGACCTTTTGGATGAGTTGGAACGTCATATCGAAGAGGATACAGGATTTCACATACTGGACCATCAGTTGAAATTTTATGGACATTGTAAAGATTGCCTCAGTAAAAGCAAATAATCCGTCTGCGTTTTTAGGGTTGGAAGTCTGACTGAATCAGTGAATTTAACCGGCGGAGGGTTGCTGTTTTTTTCATGTGCGGAAGTAGGTACATAAAACATATGGAGGTGTAGAATTATTGAAGAAAGAAAATGAAGGAAAATTAAAGATTATTCCTCTCGGAGGCCTGGAGCAGATTGGAATGAACATTACTGCCTTTGAATTTGAGGACAGTATTATTGTTGTGGACTGCGGACTTGCGTTTCCGGAGGATGATATGCTTGGTATCGATCTCGTGATACCAGATGTGACATATTTAAAGGACAACATTGACAAAGTAAAAGGGTTCGTGATTACTCACGGACATGAGGATCATATTGGGGGGCTTTCTTATGTGCTCAAAGAGATTAATCTTCCCATATATACAACAAAACTTACAATGGGAATTATTGAGAACAAGCTGAAAGAACACAATCTGCTGCGCAGTACAAAGCGGAAGGTTGTACGTCACGGACAGTCTATCAATCTTGGAAAGTTCAGGATTGAATTTATTAAGACAAACCACAGTATTCAGGATGCATCAGCCCTGGCAATTTATTCTCCGGCAGGGATTGTGGTGCATACAGGTGACTTTAAAGTGGATTATACCCCGGTATTTGGGGACGCCATTGATTTGCAGCGCTTTGCGGAGATAGGGAAAAAAGGCGTACTGGCATTAATGTCAGACAGTACAAATGCGGAGCGTAAAGGTTTCACCCAGTCTGAGAAAACAGTGGGAATCACTTTTGACCATATTTTTGCGGAGCATCAGAATACCCGTATCATTATTGCGACCTTTGCATCCAATGTGGACAGGGTACAGCAGGTTATCAATTCTGCATATAAGTACGGGCGTAAAGTAGTGGTAGAAGGCCGCAGTATGGTAAATATCATCTCTACGGCATCAGAACTAGGGTATTTGGATATACCGGAGAATACGCTGATTGAAATTGATCAGATGAAAAATTATCCGCCGGAGAAGATGGTAATGATCACAACCGGAAGTCAGGGAGAGTCTATGGCAGCCCTGTCCCGTATGGCGGCGGATGTCCACCGTAAGGTGACAATTCAGCCTAACGATACGATTATTTTTAGTTCCAATCCGATTCCGGGAAATGAAAAATCGGTTTCCCGTGTTATCAATGAGCTGTCCTTAAAGGGCGCAGATGTGATATTCCAGGACGCCCATGTATCAGGACATGCCTGCCAGGAAGAGCTGAAACTGATTTATTCTCTTGTAAAGCCGAAATATGCAATTCCAGTGCATGGAGAATACCGTCATTTAAAGGCAAACGCAGCAATTGCCAATTCCCTGGGTATTCCAAAGGAGAATATATTTATTCTTCAATCGGGAGATGTTATTGAACTAAGCCATGAAGAGGCAAAGGTTGTAGATAAAGTTCATACGGGAGCCATTCTGGTAGATGGTCTTGGCGTAGGTGATGTTGGAAATATTGTACTCAGAGACAGACAGCATTTGGCAGAGGATGGAATTCTGATTGTAGTTTTAACTCTGGAAAAGGGAACAAACCGCTTGCTTGCAGGCCCGGATATTGTTTCCAGAGGTTTTGTCTATGTACGTGAGTCAGAAGGTCTCATGGAAGAATCCCGTCATGTTGTTTCTGATGCGTTGGAACGCTGCCTGTCCGGTAAACATGCGGATTGGAATAAGATTAAGCTAGTGATTCGTGATACCCTGAACGACTATATCTGGAAAAAAACAAAGAGACGTCCCATGGTTATTCCGATTATTATGGATGTGGATGTGTAAGATATGATAATAGATGAACGTATCACTACATTCATCAATTCATTAGAGACAGAGAATAGTGAAATATTAGAAGCGATAGAAAGAGAAGCCTTGGATACTTATGTTCCAATTATAAGAAAAGAAATGCAAAGCTTTCTTAAGGTGCTTTTAACGATACAAAAACCTATGAGCATTCTCGAAGTGGGAACTGCCGTAGGTTTCTCTGCGTTATTGATGAGTGAATATGCCCCTGAGGGGTGTGAGATTACCACAATTGAAAAATATGAAAAAAGAATCCCCATTGCCCGGGAGAATTTTCAAAGGGCGGGGAAGGAAAAACAAATCACGCTGATAGAAGGAGACGCCCAGGAAGTGCTGGAAGGCCTGAAGGGAAGCTATGATTTTATCTTTATGGATGCTGCAAAAGGGCAGTATATCCATTATATGCCGGAGGTGCTGCGGCTCTTAAAGGCGGGAGGAACTCTGGTCTCTGATAATGTGCTGCAGGACGGGGAGATTATAGAGTCCCGTTTTGCGGTAGAGCGCAGAAACCGGACCATCCACGGGCGGATGAGAAAATACTTGTACGAGCTGAAGCATCATGAGGAGCTGGTGACGTCCATTCTTCCTCTGGGAGATGGTGTTGCAGTCAGTACAAAGAAGGAGAAATAACATGGGAAGACATCCTGAACTTTTAATCCCGGCGAGCAGCCTGGAAGTATTAAAAACAGCCGTGATATTTGGCGCAGACGCGGTATATATCGGCGGGGAAGCATTTGGGCTTCGGGCAAAGGCCAAAAATTTCTCGATGGAGGAGATGAGGCAGGGAATTGTGTTTGCCCATGAGCATAATGTAAAAGTATACGTTACAGCCAATATCCTGGCACATAATGATGATTTGACCGGAGTCCGGGAGTATTTTGAGGAACTCAGGAAAATAAAGCCGGATGCCTTAATCATTGCCGATCCGGGTGTTTTTGAGATTGCGAAAGAAGTATGCCCTGAAATTGAAAGGCATATCAGTACCCAGGCAAACAACACGAATTATGGAACCTACCACTTCTGGCACAAACTGGGAGCCAGCCGGGTGGTATCCGCCCGGGAGCTTTCTTTAGAAGAGATAAAAGAAATCCGTGCCAACATTCCGGAGGATTTAGAGATAGAGACATTTGTGCACGGTGCGATGTGTATTTCTTATTCCGGCAGGTGTCTGCTGAGCAACTACTTTACCGGCAGAGATGCAAACCGAGGGGCCTGTACTCATCCATGCCGCTGGAAATATGCGGTAGTAGAGGAAACCAGACCTGGTGAATATATGCCTGTGTATGAAAATGAAAGGGGAACCTACATCTTCAATTCTAAGGACCTTTGTATGATAGAGCATATCCCAGAATTGCTTGAATCAGGGATAGACAGTCTGAAAATAGAAGGGCGTATGAAAACTGCGCTTTATGTGGCCACAGTGGCCAGAACCTACCGCAAAGCTATTGATGATTACCAGAAGGATCCTGAGCTTTACAAAAAGAATATGCCATGGTATTTAGAGCAGATATCTAACTGTACCTACCGTCAGTTCACGACAGGTTTCTTTTTCGGAAAGCCGGATGAGACCACCCAGATATACGATAGTAACACTTATGTGAAAGAATACACTTATCTGGGAATCATAGGAGCAGAAAAGGATGGTTTATACCAGATAGAGCAAAGAAACAAATTTTCCGTAGGTGAAGTAATAGAAATCATGAAGCCAGGTGGAGTAAATGTAGAGACAGTAGTGCGCCGTATTGTTGACGAAGAAGGTCGGGAACAGGAAAGCGCACCCCATCCAAAACAAATGTTATACGTAGAATTGAGTGAAAAGGCAGCGTGTTACGATATACTGCGAAGAAAAGAAGAGTGAAAAATAAATTTTCACTCTTTTTAAAAAAATTCCCGAAGCTTTTCTACAGCGCTTTTTTCAATCCGTGAGACGTAGGAGCGAGAGATTCCAAGCTGTCTTGCAATCTCCCGCTGTGTATATTCTTCCCCATTATATAATCCATATCTCATTTTCAGCACCAGCCGTTCCCGCTGGGAAAGTGCATTTTCCACTTTGTCATAAAGTTTCTGGATATTTTCCTTTAAGTGAATTTTTTCAGGGACATCTGTTTCGTCCGCCTCAATGATATCGTATAGTTTAATTTCATTTCCTTCTCTGTCGGTTCCAATAGGCTCATAAAGAGAAATTTCTTTATTTGTCTTCTTTTTCGCTCTCAGGTACATGAGAATTTCGTTTTCAACGCATTTTGACGCATAGGCGGCAAGCCGGTTGCCTTTATCAGGATTAAAGGTTACAACGGCCTTTATCAGGCCGATGGTTCCGATAGATATAAGATCCTCAGGGTCTTCATCCAAGTACTGATATTTTTTAATAACATGTGCAACGAGCCGCAGATTTCGTTCGATTAAGACATGTTTTGCCTGAAGGTCACCCTCTGTATATTTTTGCATGTAATATTTTTCTTCCGATGGAGTGAGGGGATTAGGAAAAGATTTCAAGAAGAGCACCTCTAAGCACATTTGATATAGTCTATGTGAAAACTGCGGAAATTGTGCTTTTCCATCGAAAAGAAGGACATGAGGTCCCAGTTATGCTTCTGCAATTTTCTCCAATTTCCTCCCAGGATAATGGGATTGACACATCTGGGCATATGGAATATTATAATTATATTAATGTATCTGTTCAGAACCATGAACAGTTACATATTGATTCTATCAAATCAGGCCAGTTCGGCCACATTTTCACATTATTTTATAAAAGACAATAGAAAGGAGTGTGTGAATGAGTTTCAGCACAGTATTATCAGCCTCTATTCAAGGACTTGAAGTGGGGTTCGTAAATGTGGAGGCAGATGTCAGCAATGGCCTGCCTGCATTTCACATGGTAGGATATCTGTCTTCAGAAGTGAAGGAGGCGGCGGAGCGGGTACGGACAGCAATCCGGAATTCAGGACTGGATTATCCGGCAAAAAAGACGGTGATTAATTTATCGCCTGCTACAGTGAGAAAGAGGGGGGCTGCGTTTGATTTGCCAATTGCAGTGTCTATTTTAGTCTCCCTGGGACAGATTACGGAAAAAAGTGTCAGGAAAACACTTGTAATAGGAGAATTGGGACTGGATGGGTGTATACAGAAGGTGCCGGGAATTCTGCCTATTGTTCTGGAAGCCAGGGACGCAGGAATCCCAGTTTGTATTGTCCCAAAAGCAAATGCGCCGGAAGGGGCGCTGGTGAAGGGAATAGATGTGATTGGCGTCCGGAATCTGGCAGAGGCGTTTGGATTTTTATCAGGAACGATCCGGCTGGAACCGGAACTGTACCCTGAGGATAAAATGCATGTTTATACAAACGGCCTGCCTGATTACAGTGATATCCAGGGGCAGAAAACAGTGAAGAGAGCAGTGGAGGTAGCGGTTGCAGGAGGCCATAACCTCCTTCTTGTAGGCCCTCCCGGGAGCGGAAAATCTATGGCGGCAAAGAGGATTCCCGGTATTTTTCCAGTCATGACATTGGAGGAAAGCATGGAAGTTACTAAAATATACAGTATTATGGGACAGGTTGACAAAGAAGCTCCACTGGTCCGTCAGAGACCATTTCGAAGTGTCCATCATACTTCTACGAAAGCCGCTCTGATTGGAGGCGGACTGATACCGGCACCGGGAGAAATCAGCCTGGCTCACGGCGGCGTTCTGTTTTTGGATGAATTGCCTGAA
This sequence comes from Ruminococcus sp., assembly GCA_013911065.1. Classification (GTDB taxonomy): domain Bacteria; phylum Bacillota; class Clostridia; order Lachnospirales; family Lachnospiraceae; genus Muricomes. The sequence continues at coordinate 23,819 of JACERV010000028.1, forward strand.
TTTCAGCGGGCAGTGCTGGAGGTGTTGAGAGAGCCACTTGAAGAGCACCAGATCAGGATAACAAGGACTCACGGCAGCTATGTCTTTCCCGCTAATTTTATACTCGTAGCTGCAATGAACCCTTGTGCTTGCGGCTGCTATCCTGATTTGGAGCGGTGTACATGTACACCTGGTCAGATACAGAACTACCTTGGAAAGATAAGCCAGCCATTTTTAGACCGTATGGACATTTGTATTGAAGCTCCGAAAGTAAACTATGAAGAACTTTCAGGAGGAAATGAAGAAGAAAGTTCTTCCAAAATCAGAGAAAGGGTATGCAGGGCCAGAAACATTCAGAATGCACGCTATGCAGGTACCGGGATTGTGACAAACGCTATGCTTGGAGTGAAGGAGCTGGATAAATATTGTACTCTGGGCAAGCGGGAAAGTAAGCTTATGGAGCAGGCATTTACATCTCTCAGGCTAACGGCAAGAACGTATCACAAGATATTGAAGGTTTCAAGGACAATTGCGGATTTGGATGGAGCGGAGACCATTCAGGAAAAGCATATAAAAGAGGCTATAGGATACCGGGCAATGGATAAAAAGTATTGGGGGAGGTAGTCGGATGAAATATGAATACTGGTTTGCACAGATTCCCCACTTAAGTGACAGAAAAAAATACCTTTTGAGAGAGTATATGGGAACTGCGGAGAGTATATTTTATATAGAAGAAACAAAACTAAAGAAAATAAAGTTCTTAAATGAAAAAGACGCCAATACAATTATCCGGGCAAAGAAGGCAGTGGATTTAGGCACTTTGCTCAGCAATCTGAAAAAGAAATCTATTCGTTTTATTCCCTGGTTTTCGGAAGAATTTCCGAAAAAGCTGCATGAGATTCCCGACCCGCCTTATGCGATATATGTCAAAGGAAACATGCCGGAGGAAACAAATGGGGCGGCTGCGATTGTGGGAGCCAGACAGTGCACGGCCTACGGAGAAAAGTATGCCCTGGAATATGGTGAAAAACTGGCACAGTGCGGGATATCTATTATCAGCGGGCTGGCGAGAGGGATAGACGGGCTTGGACACCGGGGGGCGCTGATGGGGAATGGAGATACTTATGCTGTTTTGGGCTGTGGTGCGGATATCTGCTACCCAAGGGAACATATTGGTTTGTATACAGATATTTTGGAGCGGGGAGGCGGCATCATATCAGAGTTTTCTCCCGGAACGCCTCCTGTTCCCCATAATTTTCCGAAGCGCAACAGAATTATCAGCGGACTGTCAGATATGGTGCTTATCATGGAAGCAAGAGAGAAGAGCGGCTCCCTAATTACTGCGGATATGGCATTGGAGCAGGGCCGGGATGTCTACGCCCTTCCAGGCCCTGTGGACAGTGTGCTTAGCCGGGGCTGTAACCAATTGATAAGACAGGGAGCAGGTATTCTTTTAACTCCGGAAATACTGCTGGAGGAGCTGGGATTTTCCTCCTTTATTACCGGGGCAAAAATAGACAAAAATAAAAAAGTGCTTGAAACTAAAGAAAATATGGTGTATAGTCGACTTTGCCCGTATCCGAAGAATTTGAGCCAACTTGCAGGGGAAACATCCCTGACTGCCGGTGAACTGCTGGAGCAGTTGGTATCATTGGAATTAAAGGGATATATTAAAGAGATATCAAAAAATTATTATGTAACCTTATAGCAAGCGAGGCTGCCGTAAGCTTACGAAGAAGCGGCGAAGCGGATTTTGGTACCGTTTTGCTAGATAAAATATAGATGAGACGTTTGGCTAAGTGGAGGAAAGAGGTTTTATGGCACATTATCTGGTTATTGTGGAGTCACCTGCAAAGGTAAAGACGATTAAAAAGTTCCTGGGGAGCAACTATTCAGTAGCAGCATCAAATGGGCATGTCCGTGACCTGCCTAAGAGCCAGATGGGAATTAATATAGAGAATGATTATGAACCCAAGTATATTACCATTCGTGGAAAAGGTGACATTCTTGCTAATTTGCGTAAAGAGGTCAAAAAGGCCGATAAAGTTTATCTTGCAACTGACCCTGACCGGGAGGGAGAAGCAATCTCCTGGCATTTGGCGAATGCTCTGAAGCTGGAAGATAAAAAAATGAGCCGTATTACATTTAATGAAATCACGAAAAATGCCGTGAAAGCATCTTTAAAGGATGCAAGGGACATAGATATGAACCTGGTAGATGCCCAGCAGGCCAGACGTGTTCTGGACAGAATGGTGGGGTATCGCATCAGCCCTCTTTTGTGGGCTAAGGTAAAAAGAGGGTTAAGTGCCGGAAGAGTACAGTCTGTGGCTCTGCGTCTTATAGCCGACAGAGAGGCTGAGATTGACGCCTTCATACCAGAAGAATACTGGACGCTGGATGTTATATTAAAGGTGAAGGGGGAAAAGCGCCCTCTTACTGCCAAGTTCTATGGTACTGAAAAGCAGAAAAAGGTCATTGGGTCCAAGGAAGAGCTGGATCAGATTATTAAAGCAGTAGAGGCAGAAGATTATAAAATTGCAGATATTAAAAAGAGCGAGCGTATTCGAAAGGCCCCGCTCCCCTTTACAACGAGTACACTGCAGCAGGAAGCTGCAAAGGTACTGAACTTCGGCACTCAGAAGACGATGCGTATTGCGCAGCAGCTCTATGAAGGAATCGATATTAAAGGCAATGGGACAGTGGGTGTGATAACCTACCTGCGTACAGATTCAACCAGGATTTCGGAAGAAGCAGATGCTAATGCAAGACAGTATATAGAAGAAAATTATGGAAAAGAATATGTGGCAGATGGTACCGGCGGGAAAAAGAATGAGAAGAAGATTCAGGATGCCCATGAAGCAATCCGCCCCACGGACATCAGCAGAACTCCGGCGTCATTGAAAGATTCTCTTTCCAGGGACCAGTTACGTTTGTACCAGTTGATATGGAAGCGGTTTGCAGCCAGCAGGATGCAGCCTGCAAAATACGAAACGGTTTCTGTAAAAATCGGAGCCGGGGAATATCGATTTACGGTTTCCACCTCCAAGGTTGTATTTGAAGGGTTCCGCACTGTATATACAGAGGCCGATGAAGAAAAAGAAGAAAGTAATGTGCTGGTAAACGGACTGAACATGGATACCACACTTACGAAGGAAGATTTTGATACAAAACAGCATTTTACACAGCCGCCGGCACATTATACGGAAGCAACTCTGGTTAAGACACTGGAAGAGCTGGGAATTGGCCGTCCGAGTACTTATGCGCCTACGATTTCTACCATTTTGGGGCGCCGTTATGTGACAAAGGAGGCGAAAAACCTTTATATCACAGAAGTCGGAGAGGTTGTTAACAATATTATGAAGCAGTCTTTTCCGAGTATTGTAGATGAGAATTTTACTGCGAATATGGAAGGCCTTCTGGATATGGTAGAGGAAGGCAAAGTTGAGTGGAAAGAACTTATCCGCAACTTTTATCCGGACTTGAATGAGGCGGTAGAGGTTGCTGAGAAGGAACTGGAAAGTGTAAAGATAGAGGATGAGGTTACAGATGTTATCTGTGAAGAATGTGGCCGGAATATGGTTATAAAATATGGACCTCATGGAAAGTTTCTTGCGTGCCCTGGCTTTCCGGAGTGTAAGAACACAAAGCCTTATTTGGAGAAAATAGGAGTCCCCTGTCCTGTCTGCGGAAAAGAAGTAGTCATCCGCAAAACGAAAAAGGGAAGAAAATATTATGGATGTGAAAATAATCCGGAATGCGAATTTATGTCATGGCAGAAGCCGTCCAAAGAGAGATGTCCGGAATGTGGAAACTACATGCTGGAAAAGGGAAATAAACTAGTATGTGTAGACGAAAAATGTGGATATGTCCGAAATCTGAAAAAAAGTTAATTAAATGACGTTGATATTTGAATAGTTGTATGATAACATATCTATATCAAACGGTTCGGGATGAGTTGTATACACAATTAAGTCTGGAGGAAATCAATGAGCGTACAGTTGTTAGATAAAACAAGAAAAATTAATAAGCTGCTGCATAACAATAATTCCAGTAAGGTCGTCTTCAATGATATTTGTGACGTCCTTACAGATATACTGGGGTCAAATGTTTTTGTAGTAAGTAAAAAGGGCAAAGTTCTCGGGGTAAGCAAAAGCAGCGAGGTGGATATCATTAAAGAACTAATGGCAGAATCTGTAGGAGCATATATTGATTCTATGCTCAATGAGCGTCTGCTGAACATACTATCCACAAAGGAGAATGTGAATCTGGAGACACTTGGATTCTCTCATGAGGCTGTAAAAGGACACCAGGCGATTATCACCCCTATTGATATTGCAGGGGAACGGCTGGGTACACTGTTTATCTACAAGCAGGATGCTGTATATGAAATTGACGACATCATATTGAGTGAGTACGGCACCGCAGTGGTAGGACTTGAGATGCTCCGCTCGGTGAACGAAGAGAGTGCGGAGGAGACCAGAAAAGAGCATATTGTGCAGTCCGCAATTGGTACACTGTCATTCTCAGAATTAGAAGCAATCATTCATATTTTTGAGGAGTTGGATGGGACAGAAGGTATCCTTGTTGCAAGCAAGATTGCAGACCGGGTAGGAATTACCAGGTCCGTAATAGTAAACGCTCTTAGAAAGTTTGAAAGTGCCGGAGTTATTGAATCACGTTCTTCAGGAATGAAGGGGACCTATATTAAGGTTCTGAATGACTATGTATTTACGGAATTAGAAAAAATTAAAAAAGAACGTTTATAGATATTTTGGGGGCGGGTTATGGAGAGGGTATCAGGCATCTGATACCCTTTGTTGTCTGACAGGAGGTAACAGAAAGATGTATGAAGGAAATCCGGTAGATTTGCAGATGGAAAAAGTGATATCGGCAGATGTAATTTTTGATGATGCGGCACATCACTGCCAGGTTTTTAAGTATGATTTGGAAGAAGATTACATATACTTGCAGTTGAAGGAGGACGATTTGACTGCGATTTCGCTGGATGCGAAATATCAGTGTTACATTTCTACGAAAAAAGAACTTCTGTATTGTACCGGATCTGTTAAGGAACGTTTTCAGTCCGAGCACGGGAATATGATTGTTTTTAAAATAGAAAACGGGTTTTATAATGTATCAGGTATAAAACGCCCTGTGAAGAGAAAGTACGGGTTAGAGTAGTGTCTGATTTATCTGAAAGCAGGCGGACTGCTGCCGCAGGTTAATAAAAAGTAAGTTTTATAAACTATATATAAAATTTGGAAACGATGTTGACAAATCAGAAACAGAGTGATATTTTATATCTATGAGGTTAGCACTCAAAACAAATGAGTGCTAGTAATAAACAAGGATTAAGGAGGATTTACAATGAAATTAGTACCATTAGGTGACAAGATTGTGTTAAAGCAATTAGAAGCGGAAGAGACAACAAAATCAGGTATTGTTTTGCCGGGTCAGGCGAAAGAAAAGCCGCAGGAGGCAGAAGTTATCGCAGTTGGACCTGGTGGAAATGTAGACGGAAAAGAAGTGACGATGCAGGTTAAGGCCGGCGACAAGGTAATCTACTCTAAGTATGCAGGAACAGACGTAGAATTAGACGGCGTAGAATATATCATTGTAAAACAGAGTGACATTTTAGCAATTGTAGAATAGAGAAAAAGGAGTGACAGACATGGCAAAGGAAATTAAATACGGATCAGAAGCCAGAGCAGCACTGGAAAAAGGCGTTAATAAGCTGGCTGACACAGTAAGAGTTACATTAGGACCAAAAGGAAGAAACGTAGTGCTTGATAAATCTTACGGCGCACCGCTCATCACTAACGATGGTGTGACAATCGCAAAGGAGATTGAACTGGAAGATGGCTTTGAGAACATGGGAGCACAGCTGATTAAAGAAGTTGCTTCCAAGACAAATGATGTGGCTGGTGATGGTACAACCACTGCAACTGTTCTCGCACAGGCTATGATACATGAAGGAATGAAGAACCTGGAAGCAGGAGCTAACCCGATTGTTTTGCGTAAAGGTATGAAAAAGGCTACGGAAACTGCAGTGCAAGCACTTGCAAAGATGAGCAGCAAAGTAACAGGCAAGGATCAGATTGCAAGAGTTGCGGCTGTATCTTCAGGAGATGATTCCGTAGGAACGATGGTAGCTGATGCTATGGAGAAAGTTTCCAATGACGGTGTTATTACAATTGAGGAATCTAAAACAATGCTGACAGAGCTGGACCTGGTAGAAGGTATGCAGTTCGACCGTGGTTATATTTCCGCATATATGGCAACAGATATGGAGAAAATGGAAGCAAATCTGGAAGAGCCATACATTTTAATTACAGATAAGAAGATTTCTAATATTCAGGATATTCTTCCTATCTTAGAGCAGATTGTACAGTCCGGAGCAAGATTATTGATTATTGCTGAAGATATCGAAGGTGAAGCACTTACCACCTTGATTGTAAATAAATTACGCGGAACATTCAATGTAGTGGCTGTAAAAGCTCCAGGATATGGTGACAGAAGAAAAGAAATGCTGCAGGATATTGCAATTCTCACAGGCGGACAGGTAATTTCAGACGAGCTTGGAATGGACTTGAAAGAAGCAACCATGGAACACCTTGGACGTGCAAAATCTGTGAAAGTGCAGAAAGAAAACACCGTTGTCGTAGATGGTTACGGAGATAAAAAGTCTATCGAAGACAGAGTTGCTCAGATTAAGACGGGAATTGAGGAGACAACATCTGAATTTGATAAGGAAAAATTACAGGAAAGACTTGCAAAACTGGCAGGCGGTGTAGCAGTTATCCGTGTAGGAGCGGCAACTGAGACAGAGATGAAAGAAGCGAAACTGCGTATGGAAGATGCCCTGAATGCCACAAGAGCAGCTGTAGAAGAAGGAATCATTGCAGGAGGCGGTTCTGCATACATCCACGCTGCAAAAGAAGTTGCAGCACTTGCAGAGACATTGACAGGCGATGAGAAGACAGGGGCGAACATTATTCTGAAGGCTTTAGACTCCCCGCTTTACCATATTGCATCAAATGCAGGCCTGGAAGGCGCAGTTATTATCAATAAAGTAAAAGAATCTGAACCAGGAATTGGTTTTGATGCTTACGAAGAGAAGTATGTCGATATGGTTAAGGAAGGAATTCTGGACCCGGCAAAGGTTACAAGAAGTGCATTGCAGAATGCAACAAGTGTAGCATCTACATTGCTTACAACAGAATCTGTTGTTTCTAATATTAAAGAAGATATGCCAGCAATGCCGGCAGGCGGCGCAGGCGGAATGGGAATGATGTAATTCCCAGTATATACAGCAAAATCCCTCTGCAGTAATTTCAAATACTGCATGGGGATTTTTTCTGTATAGTTTTCCCTTGACAAGCCACCAGAATTTTTGTACTATAACATTTAAAATATCTGTATCTGTTCAGAACCATGAACAGATACGCCGCAAGCTCATAAAAATCGCCTTTGGCGATGGGGCTTGCTATTACATATTCAATGTTTTAGCACGAACTGTGCAGTATATGCACAGTTCTGTACTGAATAGTTGCAAATATCCACACACATATCAGAGAAAGAGAGGAAATAAAATCATGGGAAAAATTATCGGAGAGGGCATTACATTCGATGATGTGCTTTTGGTACCGGCATATTCAGAGGTGATTCCGAACCAGGTTGATTTATCAACCTATCTGACGAAAAAAATCCGACTGAACATTCCAATGATGAGTGCAGGCATGGATACGGTAACAGAGCACCGTATGGCAATTGCTATGGCTCGTCAGGGCGGAATCGGTATTATTCATAAAAATATGTCAATTGAGCAGCAGGCAGAAGAGGTGGACAAGGTAAAACGTTCTGAGAACGGGGTCATCACAGATCCTTTCTATCTGTCACCGGAGCATACACTGGAGGATGCTAATAATCTGATGTCCAAATTCCGCATATCAGGTGTTCCTATTACAGAAGGGAAAAAACTGGTCGGAATCATTACAAACCGTGATTTGAAATTTGAAGAAGACTTCTCTAAAAAAATAAAAGAATCTATGACCTCTGAAGGGTTAATTACAGCCCGAGAGGGAATTACGCTGGAGGAAGCTAAAAAGATCCTTGCAAAAGCCAGAAAGGAAAAGCTGCCTATTGTAGACGCTGAGGGTAATCTGAAAGGTCTGATTACAATCAAGGACATTGAAAAGCAGATTAAATATCCTTTATCTGCAAAAGATGAACAGGGACGTCTGCTCTGTGGCGCGGCAATCGGAATTACAGCAAACTGTCTGGAGCGTGTGGAAGCACTTGTGAATGCAAAGGTAGATGTCGTTGTTATGGACTCTGCCCACGGACATTCTGAAAATGTACTGCGCACAGTGAATATGGTGAAAGAAAGATATCCGGACCTACAGATAATTGCAGGAAATGTTGCCACAGGTGAAGCTACAAAAGCCTTAATTGAAGCGGGCGTAGATGCTGTAAAAGTAGGTATCGGCCCAGGTTCTATTTGTACGACACGCGTAGTAGCGGGAATCGGTGTTCCGCAGATTACAGCAGTTATGAACTGTTATGAGGTTGCAAAAGAGTATGGGATTCCGATTATCGCGGACGGCGGTGTTAAATATTCAGGCGATATGACAAAGGCGATTGCTGCAGGTGCAAGTATATGTATGATGGGAAGCATCTTCGCAGGATGCGATGAGAGCCCCGGAACCTTTGAACTGTTTCAGGGGAGAAAATACAAAGTATATCGCGGAATGGGTTCTATTTCAGCTATGGAAAACGGAAGCAAGGACAGATATTTCCAGGCAGACGCCAAGAAATTGGTTCCGGAAGGTGTAGAAGGGCGTGTTGCTTATAAGGGAACGGTAGAAGATACAGTATTCCAGCTGATGGGCGGCCTTCGTTCCGGTATGGGATACTGCGGTACCCAGACCATTGAAGATTTGAAACAAAACGGTCAATTCGTGAAGATTTCCGCTGCATCTTTAAAGGAAAGCCATCCACATGATATTCATATTACAAAAGAAGCACCGAACTATAGTGTAGACGAATAAAGATAGAATTCAGAGAAATAGAAGAGTAAGAGGGGGGATGACATATCCGCCCTTTTGCTTCTTATTTTTTTATGATGAAAGAGTGAAAATATCCTTAAGCTCTCCTTTTTTCGACAAAAATGTGCTAGAATAGGTAGATATTGTGTTCGAGGTGGATGGATGAAAAAGCGCAGAGGTACGAGAAAGTGGATAAATATGGACAAGAAGTCCTTTTTTATATACGGGGGAATCCTAATATTAGTCATTGTAACGGTTATTTTGGGCATTTATTCCTGTGCATCAGACAGGAGAAGGGATAGAGCAAATACAGGATTGAATGTGGATGCTTCTGAGCCTAAGATTGATGTACAGCTTTTAGATGTGAATGAATATTCCAGACCGGGAATTGAACCAGATCCGATTACCGGGATCGTCATCCATTATACAGCGAATCCTGGAAGCACTGCACAGAATAACCGGGATTATTTTGAGGGACTGAAGTACAGCCGTGCGACTTCAGCAAGCAGCCATTTTGTTGTTGGCCTGAAGGGAGAGATTATACAGTGTGTACCCACCTGGGAACTGGCATATGCATCCAATGGCAGGAATCATGATACGGTCTCCATTGAGTGCTGTCATCCCGACGAATCTGGAGAGTTCACCGATGAGACGTACATATCTGTAATTCAGCTTACAGCATGGCTGTGCAAAAAATTTAATCTGACTGAGCAGGACGTTATAAGGCATTACGATATTACCGGAAAAAACTGCCCCAAGTATTTTGTGGAAAATGAAAAAGAATGGGAACTTTTCAGAGGTGATGTGAGGGCCGCACTGGCGAAGACCGAGTAAAGAGCCAAAGGCTCTCAGAAATGAGGTTCTGCTTGCTATCATAAAGGGAAATTGCTATAATGTTGTTACAGTTTATTAATGTAAGTTTATAACTGAACTGCAATATAATGGAATGAGTCGCTATGGGAAAAGAATGAAGAAAGTGGACGGTGAGAAATGAACGATTTAGAGATGTACCGCGAACAGCTTGCGCTATGTGATGATAAAATCATAGATGCTTTAATGGAACGTAATGCAATTGTAGAAAAGATCATGGCATATAAAGAAGAATATGGCATGCCTATTTTACAGCCAGCACAGGAAGAAAAACAGGAGAGAATGCTGAAAGAGAAGCTTGAGGGTAATAAATACCAAGAAGAGATTCATGATGTATTCCGCAGAATTGTACGCAACAGTAAACGGATTCAGGCAAGAAAGCTGTTTTCTTATAATATTGTTTTAATTGGCTTTATGGGTGCGGGAAAATCAACGATTTCCGACTACCTCAGTACGATGTTTGCAATGAACATTGTGGAGATGGACCAGCTAATTACAGAGAGAGAAGAGATGAGCATCCCGGATATCTTTGCCACATATGGAGAACCGTATTTCAGAGAGAAGGAGACAAAGCTTCTGATTGAGATGCAGTCAAGAAAGAATACGATTATTTCCTGTGGAGGCGGAGCGGCCCTGCGGGCAGAAAACGTGGTGGAGATGAAGAAAAATGGCCGCGTCATCCTGCTGACAGCAAGCCCCGAGATAATATTCGACCGCGTGAAAGACAGCGATGACAGGCCAATCCTCAATGGGAATAAAAATGTAGAATTTATTGCAGACTTAATGGAGAAGCGCCGTGAAAAATATGAAGCGGCAGCAGATATTGTGATTCAGACTGATCATAAGACGGTACTGCAGATTTGTGAGGAAATTATTTCTAGATTGATGGAGATGGATGCAGAATAATGTTTGATAGATTTTTTCCGGATGACTATCAGAAGTCTGTATACGTCATTCCATTTGAACAGTTATATGAAGAGGGCTACAGAGGTGTTGTTTTTGACATTGACAACACCTTAGTTTCTCATGGTGCGCCGGCAGATGACCGGGCCAGGGAGTTATTTACCAGGTTAGCTGGGATAGGCTTTTCATCCTGTCTGATATCAAACAATCAGGAGGCACGCGTCAGGATATTTAATGAAGAGATACAGACGAATTATATCTATGACGCTCACAAGCCTTCCACGAAGAATTATAAAAAAGCGATGGAGATTATGGGAACGGACTGTTCCAACACAATCTTTGTCGGTGACCAGCTTTTTACAGATATATGGGGAGCGAAAAGGAGCGGTATCAGGAATATTCTGGTAAAGCCAATTCATCCCAAAGAGGAAATACAGATTGTACTCAAACGATATTTGGAGAGAATCATACTCTATTTCTATAAAAAGAAGCGGGGTTTTGAAGAATAAGGAGTTACTGTTCAGACCGTGCTGTGCACTCCGCTGCACGGTATCGGAGCCATTAAAGTATCGGCTTCAGGGCATCCGGCCCCTCGCCGCAGGCGACTTAAATGGGCTGGATGTCGTTACAGTGTGCACCCGTAGGGTGTGAACTGTAATAATAAGGAGTTTGGCTTGTGCAAAAAAAGGTTGAAAAATGTATAAATTTATTATAAAATTATAAACAGCGTAAAAAGGTAAGTGCATGAATTGCACAATTGAAGGAGGATTACAATGATCGCAGCAGGAGACTTTAAAAATGGAGTAACCGTTGAAATCGACGGTAACATTTATCAGATTTTGGAATTCCAGCATGTAAAACCGGGTAAAGGTGCAGCGTTTGTTAGAACAAAATTAAGAAATATAATCAATGGCGGTGTTGTGGAGAAGACTTTCAGACCAAGTGAGAAGTTCCCGAAAGCACACATCGACAGAAAGGACATGCAGTATCTCTATCAGGATGGGGACTTATACAACTTCATGGATGTTGAGACATATGACCAGATTGCGCTGAACGAAGATGTGGTTGGAGATGCACTCAAGTTTGTAAAAGAGAATGAGAATGTTAAGATTTGCTCTCATAAGGGAAACGTATTCCTTGTAGAACCGCCTCTGTTTGTGGAATTGGCAATTACAGAGACAGAGCCAGGATTCAAGGGAGATACGGCTCAGGGCGCTACAAAGCCGGCTACGGTAGAAACAGGAGCAGTTGTTATGGTTCCATTGTTTGTAGAGCAGGGAGATGTATTGAAAATAGACACAAGAACAGGTGAATATCTGTCACGTGTATAAAAAGAATTAATTTATAAACAAACCCTGGCGGGTGAGAGGAGGGAAGTCCCTTCTATTCACTTTCCAGGGTTTGTACTTTGCAGGCTAGGGTTTTACCATGCAGCGAGTCATAATCCGGTCTATGGCTGAACTGCAGCTCATGCAACGATATTTTGCAGATGCGGGACTTGCGCTTCCAGTGTAAGTTGTGTATAATTAATTTGCATAATATTTTTCAAATCGAATTATCTCGACACAGTTCGTGTCAATTTTCTCAAGCTATGATGAGCGTGCAAATAAAGAGAGGAAAATTATGAAATATCAAGAATTTTTGTACGCTGTTGAAGAAGAATTGAATAAAAAATTGAAGGAAGGTGTAAAAGCAAGTGTTTATACAGCCCAGAAGAATAACGGCAGAGAGAAAAAAGGAATTTTGTTTCAGACAAAGGAGCTGAGTGCATCACCGGCTATTTACCTGGAGGGGCTTTACACCAGGCTTCAAAAGGGAGAACAGATGGACAGGCTGGTTCAGGAAATTCTGGACTTTTACGAAACAGTGGGCGGCGAAGAAGTCTGGGATTACAGCCAATTAAAGGAATATGATAAAATTCAGGATAAGATTATATTTAAGCTGATTCATACTGATAAAAATAAAAAGATGCTGGAATGTATTCCATTTGTAGAGGTTCTGGATTTATCTATTGTGTTTTATGTGCTTCTTGAGATGGATAAAACGGGGACGGCTACCATACAGATAAGCAATGAGCATTTGAAAATCTGGGAAGTTTCCAAGGAAGAGGTATATGATGTTGCGCTTAAAAATGCTGCAAATCTTTTGCCGGCCGAATTCTTTACGATGCAGTATGCAATTGAAAGAATGCTGGAGGCGGCTTCCGGAGAAGACGAAAACCTTTTGAACCAGATGGGAGAGGAGAAAGAGGATGTCATGTATGTTCTGACAAATTCTTTGCGCAATTATGGTGCTGCCTGCCTTTTCTATCCCCATGTGCTTGATATGATCGGTGAAATGCTCAAAGAAGACTTTTTTATTTTGCCGAGCAGCATCCATGAAGTGATTATTGTCCCTGAATCTAAAGGACTGGATACCGGAGAAATGAATGAGATGGTAATTGAGATCAATGAAACACAGGTGGCCCCGGAGGAAGTACTGAGCAATCATGTATATTTTTATAAGAGGAAGGGGAAGAAACTGATGCTTTCAAAATAGTATCTCTATTGAAAACTTGGACTGCATATTTTGCAGCAAAGTTACAATGCATGGTTAAAGGAAGGAGTTGGATTTAAGAAAGCCTGTACAAATATCTATTCACAATACTGGATATTTGTACAGGCACTATTTTACAGAAGACTGCTATTTGGCTTGAATTAATGAAGAGCTTGTACGAAACTCTTTACATTTTTTTAAATTTGTGCTAGGATAATAAAGCGTTCTGTTAGAGCCCAATGTGGGTATAGCAGGAATGCATATAGATTTATACGTCTGTAGCTCAGTGGATAGAGCAATGCCCTCCGGAGGCATGTGCGGCGGTTCGACTCCGCCCAGACGTGTATTTTTTGTGTAGATAGAAAGTTATACTATGCGTTCTATCTACATAAAAATTCTCCGGGAAGATCGCACTGCGGTGACAAAGAAGTTGTTGCTGTCGCAACCCACCGCAGGCGGAGAATCTCGCAAGCGAGATTCTTTTTTGATGTGAATTAAGAAGGAAAACAAATGATGTCAGGATATAGGATAGCTTTTGAAAAGGCGTTCCCTTATACAATTCCTGTACTTACAGGATATTTGTTTATAGGAATTGCTTTTGGAGTAATGTATGCGGAAAAGGGGTATTCAGCCTGGTGGGCGGTTTTGATGAGTCTGCTCGTGTATGCGGGTTCGGGACAGTTTTTAGCAGTGAATTTTTTTGTGCCTGGTATTTCTTTTTTACAGGTGATATTCATGACCTTGATGATAAACATCCGCCACATATTTTATGGATTGTCCCTGCTGGAAAAATTTCATAAGATGGGAAAAAAGCGCTGGTATATGATTTTTGGGCTTACAGATGAAACCTACTCTCTTTTGTGTACAACGAAGGTGCCTGAAGATGTAGAGGAAGATAAGTTTTTGTTTGCAGTTGCTCTCTTAGATCAAATCTACTGGTTAATAGGATCGGCTATAGGCGGTATTTTAAAAAGCGTACTTCCTTTTAATGCCGAGGGGATAGAGTTTGCGATGACAGCATTGTTTGTGGTGATATTTACGGAACAGTGGCTGAATGCGAAAAATCGGATACCGGCAGTGATAGGTGTGATTTCTTCCCTTCTTTGCCTGCAAGTATTTGGAGGCGCAAGCTTTGTGTTTCCGACTATGATTCTAAGCGTCTTAATGCTTTTTACGATGAGAAAGCGCCTGGAAGGGGAGGTGGAGACATGCCGGTAAATGCAGTTACATCTCTGCTTATTATTTTGGCAGTAGCTGCCACTACATTTGCCACAAGAGCAATACCGTTTTTCATATTCCCAAAAGGAAAAGCAATACCAAAGACAGTGGAATATTTGGGACGGGTTCTGACTCCTGCTGTAATTGGAATGCTGGTTGTATATTGTCTGAGGGATACATCTGTTACGGCAGCACCTTATGGAATCCCTGAGGCTATTTCCGTACTTGCCGTGGTAGTGTTTCATGTATGGAAACGCAATAACCTGCTGAGTATTGGGGCAGGAACGCTGCTGTATATGTTTTTGGTTCAGGCAGTATTTTAGGATAGGCTGATATTCAGAGAACGGTATTGGGACATTTGCAAGTACATATAAATGTCCAATACTGTTTTTTACATCTATTCGTGCTATAATTTCGTAAATCCCAGTTCATCGGGCAGGCCGGCTCCTTCTTGGAATTTATGGGGTGGTTGAACTGTGGATTATTTATATTTGTGGAGGTTGAGTTTATGGATGATTTTACAGAAAAAGATATGGAGGAAGCACTCCAGGCCACAGCTTCAATGATCAACAGGACCGAGAAAACAAAAAGGAAATTTGAACCAGGTACTTCTCAGCATACCTTACAAAAGAACAGACTTAAAGCACTCCATATAGCTTCATCATTACTATCAAAAAGATTAATGGGGAGTGAGGATGTGGATTGTTATACCGAAGAAGATTTAAAAAATGCGCTTGCACCAATTACTTCTCTGATTAGCAAATCGGAAAAAGCTCAAGCAAAATTAGCGCAAGGTACTTGGCAGCATACGATGCTTAATAATAATCTTAAAGCACTCAATATAGTTTTGCCATTGCTAACGAAGGCATTGAGCGAGACAAATGTCGAGATTAAATAGAACAATAGCATATTATATGAGTGACATGAAGCAGCCAAATTTCAATTTAGTTTAGTAGTTGTAACTGTAGGTTATTTATATTATCCTTGCATAATTTTTCTAAAATGGAGAGTTTATGAAAAAGACTATTGTTTTTTTACTAACGATACTTATTTTATGCTCAGGATTCACAACACAAAGTTATGCGTTGTCAGATCCTCAATCTGCGGCAATACAAGCGTTACTGGATGATGCCTGCCGTATATCAGGTGTGCCGGGGATGTCAATCTCAATACTTGCTGATGATGAAGTGTTGTACTTTTCTTCTGGGTATGCGGACCGTGAAAAGGGAGTGCCTGCAAGTGAAAATACACTATATGAGTTGGCCTCGGTTAGTAAAGCTTTTACCGGCATGGGGATTCTGTTGTTGGAAGAGCAAGGGCTGCTGTCAATGACTGACACTGTCCAAAAATATTTACCTTGGTTTACATTAAAGTATCAAGGAAAACCTGTTGATATGCAAAATCTTACACTCAATAACTTTCTTCACCATACCAGCGGCCTGACGAATATTAGGCATGCTCAAAATATTCCCCAGGGCAATACGCCGGATATGCTGCAGAAGACTGTGGAAATGCTGACAGATGCTGAATTGGCATTCTCTCCCGGTGAACAGTATAATTATGGAACCGTTAATTATGACGTATTGGGTTTGGTTATTGAGAGTGTATCTGGACAAAGCTATGAAGACTTTATGAGGGAACGGGTATTTCAGCCGTTAGGCCTTCACCGGACGTATGTTTATAAAGAAGATGCGCGGGCCACCGGACAGTTGGCACAGGGCTACCGTTCTTCCTTTTTTATGACAACGCCATATAACGCCCCGGATTATGCCGGGAATAAACCCGCAGGCTACATCATTTCATGTACAGAAGATATGGCGCGTTGGATGGGCATACAGATGGGGATTGTGCAGGATATACCTGAAATATTTCATACAGTTATCGAAAAATCGCATCAGGGTGATATGTCTGTTTCGGCTGTCGGCGAAATGTATTATGCCGCGGGCTGGTCGGTAAACACTGACCAAACGATTATAGAACACTCAGGGGGGAATCCCAATTTCAGCACCCAAGTGTCCATACTGCCAAATGAACGAACAGCCATCTGCCTGCTGACCAACGGCGCAAGTACCAATATCAGCCTGGTACTAAAAGTTAAAGATATATTAGACGGCAATCTAACGCAGTCATATACAATAAGCGGCACACAGCTTTTGGACATTATTTTGTCGTCCACCACAATTATTCTTTGTCTATTGGCAGCTCTGTTCTTTTTCTTAGGATTACGCAGGAGGAAAACGAATGAGCAGCAGCCAATGACAAAAAAGAGAATAACCCTAACAGTTATTTTTCTGATTGCTACGATTGCTCTGAGCATAGCGTGCTGTGCCTTCGATTGGTCAACGATACTTGTTTGGCAAACATATAGTGTTCTTACAGCTGTGATTTCGTCAGCATTATTAACAGCAAGCATTACATGGTTTGCATACACACACCGATATAATGCCCCGCTCCGAAAATAGGAATATTTAGTTTTACAGCCATAGGTCAATTCAAAATTGAACTATGGCTGTTATTGTATAAATATACCTTAGGGGGATCGCACTGGGTTGGCAAAGAAGGTATTGCTATCGCAATCCAACCCAGGAGGAGAATCTCTTAAGCGAGATTCTTTCTTGTATCTGGCTGTTTAAATTAAATTTAACTTTTTGTTTAAAATGTAATGCATAATAAAGTATTCCACGATTGTCAGTACAATTGTAATTCCCCCGCTTAGCTTGAAGATTGCGAACATGTAATGTGATGCTTCCGCTTCTATTACAACTGTTGCTGCATAGGGTCCCGGAAATAGATTAAAAATAATCATGAGGCCCAGTACCACAACCTGAATAATAACCATAAGGATGAAGTAGGCAAGGATAGCACCTAATATCCGGTGTCCGGGAAATAACTGACCGATTGAGATGCATACATAAATCATAATGACACTACTCAATGCACCAGCTAAACTGAACACTAGCATAATTAGGCTGTAGCGGCTCAGGGAAACTCCAAGAACATTTGTCATTTCCGGAGCTATTTTAGCATAGGCTTCTGTTACATTGTTTCCTGTCACTAGTATGATTAGGGAAAGCGCGGTTATCAGGATATTAAGGACATACCAGATAGTACCGGATATGATCTTTGCCCAAATCTGCTGCACGGATGTGGCAGGCAGTGTCCATGATAAATATCCTTCATCTGTAAAAAGATTCCGGTAAAAACGTACGCACAACAGTGCCGCTACGCCCAGGCCGACGCTGGTGAACAAAAGGACATAAAGGGCCATGAATGGTGAAACGGAAGAAAAAATAATTTCCGGGTCCGCATTAAAGTCTATTTTGTTGACGAACAGAAAACGCCCAAGTATGCTGGCAGTCAGCAGGATTCCGTGAAGTATGCCGAATATCTTCACCCCGTATTTTAAATCATATTTAATTAGTTTTCCTAACATTTAAACACCTCCCTGAACAATGTATCTACAGATTTCCCCTGGTTTGTTCGTATTTCATCCACTGTAGTATTCAGGGAAAGCTGTCCGTTTTGAATGAAAAGCACACGGTCCAATACATTTTCAATATCGGTAATCAGATGTGTGGATAAA
This sequence comes from Ruminococcus sp., assembly GCA_013911065.1. Lineage (GTDB taxonomy): Bacteria > Bacillota > Clostridia > Lachnospirales > Lachnospiraceae > Muricomes. The sequence goes on from JACERV010000028.1 coordinate 41,954, forward strand.
AGGATGGTTGCATTCTCATTGTAATTCGTCAAGATTGTACGCAGAATATAATCCCTTGCTGCAGGGTCCACACCTCCGATAGGCTCATCCAGTACATAAAGCTCGGCATCCCGGCTCATAACGAGAACAAGCTGTACCTTTTCTTTTGTTCCTTTTGAGAGAGTGCGCAGACGGGAACGGGTATCGATTTCCAGGTCTTTCAGCATAATTCCCGCACGTCCGGCATCAAAATCGTCATAGAAATCACTGAAATAGGACAGTATTTCTTCCACTCTCATATGGTCATTTAAATAGCTTCTCTCAGGAAGATAGGATACCAGTTTTTTTGTTTCTGGTCCGGGAGCCATACTATTAATCATGACGTGCCCGTTGGTTGGGGTGAGGAGTCCGTTAATCAGCTTGATTAATGTAGTTTTTCCACTGCCATTAGGCCCCAGAAGTCCTACAATCTGTCCTCTTTCCAAAGTCACGTTCAGATTGGAAAGTGCATAAAAGTTATTATATTTTTTAGTTAATCCCTGACATTCCAGGATTGGTTTCATTTACTTGTCCTCCTCTAATGTTTCTTGGACTAATTCCAGGATTTCTTGGTTTTTAAATCCCAGCAGGGTCATCTTTTCAAAAAACTGCCGGATATGTTCGGATGCTAAATCCAATTTTATTTTTTTTAACATTGTCTCATCCTCCGTGATGAATCTGCCGCTGGTCCTCTGAGAATACACCAGGCCGCTGCGTTCAAGCTCGGACAGGGCCTTCTGCATGGTGTTTGGATTTACTGAGGCATCCAGGGCCAGGTCACGGACAGAAGGTAGCTTATCTCCGGGGGCGTATACGCCGGCTATAATATCTTGCTGGATGCGTTCCATTAACTGGAGGTAAATAGGGCGATCATTATCTAAATCCCATGGCATTTAAACCGCCTCCTTTTCTATATTTTAAGTGGAAATGCTATTGTACTATCTATTTAATACAATAGTACAATAGATTAAAGTGGATGTCAAGTATTACTATGCTTTCCCTTCATTGTCCTGTATAATTCTTTTCAGCATGTTTTTGTCGAATTTTCCGTTTCTCAGCATTTCTATTTCATATTTGTACGGAGCATATGATTTTTTCTCTTTTGTAGGAGAAGGAACATAAGGAGTCTCAAGAATTTTAGGAACATTTTCAAAATCTTTGTGATGCACAATTCTGTTGAGTGCATCAAAGCCAATTTCTCCAAAGCCTATATTTGCATGTCTGTCCTTTGCTGCTCCAGGCACATTTTTACTATCGTTGATATGGAAAACGGCAATATGTTCTTTGCCCAATATCCGGTCAAATTCTTCAACCACATCATCAAAATGATGGATGATATCATACCCGCTGTCATTTGTATGGCAGGTATCAAAGCATACCCTAAGCTTGTCATTGTATTTGACTCCGTCATAGATGCGTGCCAGTTCCTGGAAGGTACGCCCTACTTCAGAGCCTTTTCCTGCCATGGTTTCCAATGCCACATAACAGTCGGTATCCTTTGTGAGTACCTCGTTCAGCCCTTTGATAATCTGCGACGTCCCGGTGTCAGAGCCTTCTCCCACATGGGCCCCGGGGTGAAGAATCAAAATATGGCTTCCGCAGGCAATGGTGCGCTGGATTTCTTTGTCCAAAAATTCGGTAGCCAGTTCAAAGGTTTCCGGTTTTACCGCATTTCCCAAATTAATAATATAAGGGGCATGTACGATAATTTCTCCAATTCCATGTTCCTTCATATATTTCCATGCTGGTTCTATATTTAACTCACTAATTTCTTTGCGGCGTGTATTCTGAGGGGCACCGGTGTAAAACATAAAAGTGTTTGCCCCATATGATACGGCTTCCTTTGCAGAGCCCAGAAGCATTTCTTTTCCGCTCATCCCAACGTGTGATCCTATTTTCATAACGATATTTTCCTTTCGTAACTTAATATTTTCAGTTTTACCTGTTCAGTATTAATTTTACATTAAAACGGAAAAAAATGCTTTATATTTTGAAAGTTATTTATAAGTATGTTGCTGGAAAAACGTAGGATAGATAAAACCAGGCAAACCCAAGAAATTTAATGGACTTCAAGCTCTCCGTTGTGATATAATAGCCATTGTTATATAATTATTAAGAAACATCCATGTCACTAAGGTGGGAAAGAGCACCCACCTAAGTCGACAGGATGTACTTTGTAACTAAGACTTGAAAGTACCAAGCCTAAGTTACATAAGTAGGATAAAATAGCTAAGTAAAGTAAAAATAGAACGGAGTGTGGAATAAAAGTGAAGACAATACTGGAAGTCATTACCATAGAGATGCAAAAAGCCTTTCGTGACGCAGGTTATGATGAGGCATTTGCCAAAGTGACCCTGTCAAACAGACCGGATTTGTGCGAATATCAATGTAATGGTGCAATGGCTGCGGCAAAGACATATAAAAAGGCCCCCATTATGATTGCCAATGATGTGGTGGTAAAGTTACAGGACTGCACCTGTTTTTCCGGGGTGGAAGCAGTAAATCCAGGATTTATTAATCTAAAAGTAGAGCCTGCTTTTGTAGCGGAATATCTGAACCAGATGACAGCAGCCGGGGATCTGGGAGTAGAGAAAGAGCAGACTCCAAGAACAATCATAGTAGATTACGGCGGGCCTAATGTGGCAAAACCTCTTCATGTAGGGCATCTTCGTGCTGCCATTATCGGGGAAAGTATCAAGCGGACTGCCAGATTTAAGGGCAACAACGTAATTGGTGATATTCACCTGGGCGACTGGGGATATCAGATGGGATTAATCATTACAGAATTAGAAAAAAGACAGCCGGAACTTTCTTATTTTGATGAGGCTTATGAAGGAGAATATCCGGAGGAGGCCCCCTTTACAATCGGAGAACTGGAGGAAATTTACCCAACTGCCAGTGCTTATGCAAAAGAGGATGAAGCGTATCGTGAAAAAGCCTTGCATGCTACCTATTTGCTGCAGAACGGACGGCCTGGTTACCGTGCGCTCTGGAACCACATTATGAATGTGTCTGTGGCAGATTTGAAGAAGAATTATGAAAATCTGAATGTGGAGTTTGACTTGTGGAAGGGTGAGGCGGATGCCCAGAAATATATTCCTGACATGGTAGAGATGCTGAAAGAAAAGGGGCATGCCCACTATGATGAAGGTGCTCTTGTTGTGGATGTACAGGAGGAAGGTGATAAAAAAGAAGTACCGCCTTGTATGATTCTGAAATCAGACGGAGCTGCTCTGTATGATACAACTGATTTAGCCACACTTGTGGAACGTGAAGAGCTGTATAAACCAGACGAAGTTATATATGTAGTTGACAAACGCCAGGAGCTGCATTTTGTGCAGGTGTTCCGGTGTGCGAAGAAGGCCGGGATTGTGCGTCCGGAGACAGAACTGAAGTTTCTTGGATTTGGCACGATGAACGGAAAAGACGGCAAGCCTTTTAAAACAAGGGAAGGCGGCATTATGCGTCTGGAAAATCTGATCCGGGAAATCGGTGAGGAAATGTATAAAAAGATTATGGACAACCGTACAGTATCTGAGGAAGAAGCGCTTAATACGGCAAAGATTGTAGGTCTTGCCGCTCTGAAATATGGTGATTTATCCAATCAGGCTTCGAAGGATTATGTTTTTGATGTAGACCGGTTTACTTCCTTTGAGGGAAATACAGGACCTTATGTTTTATATACCATCGTCCGCATTAAGTCCATACTGAATAAGTACCAGGAAATGAAGGGAACACTGGAAGGACTTACCATTAGGGAAGCTTCAGGAGAGTTTGAAAAAACTCTGATGCTGGAGGCAGCAAAGTTTAACGATGTTATAGAGACAGTGTATGAGGAAAACGCTCCTCATAAAAATTGTGCTTATATTTATGATTTGGCGAATGCTTTTAATAAATTTTATCACGAGACTAAAATTTTAACAGAAGAAGATGAGACACGAAGGTCAGGATACATTGCGCTTTTGAAGCTGGTCAAGGAAATTCTGGAGACATGTATTGATTTGCTTGGTTTTGAAGCGCCAGAAAGGATGTAATCAGAGGAATGACGGAAAAGTTGTTTTATGAAGACAGCCATATGACAGAATTTACAGCCCGAGTAGAAATGTGCCGCAAAAAGGGAGAGTATTTTGAGGTAGTCCTTGACAGGACTGCCTTTTTTCCAGAGGGCGGCGGGCAATATGCAGATACTGGCTGCCTAGGAGATGTCAGAGTACTGGATGTTCAGGAAAAGAGTGGAATGATTTACCATGTAACAGAGGGAATGCTGGACGAGGGCTGCGAAGTGACTGGAAAAATAGACTGGGATATGCGTTTTATGAAAATGCAGCAGCATACCGGAGAGCACATCGTGTCCGGGTTAGTTCATTCCAGATTTGGATATAATAATGTGGGATTTCATCTGGGCAGCGAAGACTGTACGATGGACTTCAACGGGGAAATATCAAAGGAAGAGCTTTGGGAGATTGAAAAGCTGGCAAACGAAGCCGCTGTGAAAAATCTGGAGGTTCTGGTATCCTATCCTTCCGGCACAGAGCTGGATTCTTTGGAATACAGGAGTAAAATTGAGATAGAGGGACAGGTCAGGATTGTGACAATCCCCGGATATGATGTCTGTGCCTGCTGTGCGCCTCATGTGAAGAAAACCGGAGAAATCGGCATGATAAAACTTACAAATATACAGCGGTATAAAGGCGGTGTAAGGATAACGATGCTGTGTGGATTCCGGGCACTGGAGGATTATGGGAAAAAGGAAGGGCATGTAAAAAATATTTCTGTACTTCTGTGCGCTAAGGAAGAGGAGGTTTCAGATGCGGCAAAACGTCTGAAAGAGGAAAATGCTCAGTTAAAAGTAAAGTTGGCAGAGATTCAGAAAAAATTATTAGAATACAAGGCAAAAGAAGTTCCCAAAGAGGAAGCCTTTGTTTGCCTTTTTGAGGACAACCTGGACGGAGACAGCCCAAGACTCCTGATGAACCAAGTGCTGGTTCAGGATAAGACAGGATGTGCCGTATTTTGGAAAACAGGAGAATCAGACTTCCGGTATGTAATAGGGAGCAAAACAATAGATGTACGTCCCCTTGCAAAAGAACTGAATGAACGATTTGAGGGGCGCGGCGGTGGAAAGCCTGAGATGGTGCAGGGCTCTCTGCAGGGCCAGGAAGATGAGATAAGGACGTGGATGCAGAAGAAAGCAAGGGAGGTAAAAGAATGAATAAGAATCCAGAATCAAAACAGTTCTGGCGGTTAGCCGGGCCTATTCTTTTATTTTGGGTCATAGAGTTTGCTGCGAGATTTCTGATTGAAGCGGTCGTGCTTGCGCCTCACATTGGGGAAATACTGGGTTACAGGTTATTTTCCAGCGGGATGACACAGGATGATATTATGAATCTGGCTTTGGAGAATTGGGAGAAGATAGCCGGGATTCTGCAACAATATCAGATTGAGATTCTTGGAGGAGTTGCGTTATTTACGGTTCCTCTGACACTGACCTTGTTTTTGATGGATCGGAAACGGGAAAAGACCTTGTTGCTTCCTCAGAATAAAAAGGCAGGCATTTGGAGTTATTCTGCAATTTTTGCCTTTGGGGCAGCAGCCTGTATTGGAATGAGCTGTCTGTCAATTATGACAAATCTGGCATTGATGAGTGACAACTATCAGATAGCTTCGGCGGCTTTCTATTCAGCAAGTGTTCCAGTTCAGGTCATTGTTTTGGGAATCATTATTCCTCTGACAGAGGAATTGATGTTCAGGGGTGTGCTGTTTAAAAGATACCGGGAGCAGGGCAGTTTTCTTAGGGCGGCATTGTATTCATCCCTTTTATTCAGTATTACTCACGGGAATATGGTACAGCTTTTATATAGTTTTGTACTGGGAATGTTTTTGGCTTATGTGTATGAAAAATACGGTTCTTTTAAAGCTCCGGCGGTGCTTCACATCACAGCAAATATGATTTCTGTGATTCTCACAAATACAGGTGGCTTTACCTGGCTTGCCGCCAGCCCTGTAAGAATGGGAATTGCTTCTATCGCCAGTGCATTTATTGGTTCCGTAATGTTTGTGTTTATCCAGAAAATTGATGAAAAACCGGTACAATAACATACTCCTTAGGAAATAGCTGGGAACTGCAAAAAGCAGGCCTTTATCATGAGACATAAAAGGCCTGTTTTCTCTACAATAGCAAAAGAAATTAGACAATAATAAAGGGAATCGCAAAGTTATCTAATTATCTGACAATTCCGCTTAAAGTTTATATTTACAAATGAAAAAAATTGTAGTATAGTGGGAAAAAAATAAAAAGTAACACGCAAGGCTACTTTGAGAAAGGACAGAGATTATGGATAAACTGAATAGAAGCGGGCAAGCTGGGTTATACAGTCCCAGTTTCGAGCATGACAACTGTGGTATTGGTGCGGTTGTGAACATTAAGGGTATAAAAAGCCATGATACAGTGGTGAACGCCCTGAAAATTGTAGAAAATCTTGAACATAGAGCAGGCAAGGACGCCGAGGGTCAAACAGGAGATGGTGTAGGAATCTTACTTCAGATTTCACACAGATTTTTTTCCAAAGTTTGTATACCCCTCGGTTTTTCTTTGCCCAAAGAGCGGGATTATGGAGTAGGAATGTTCTTTCTGCCACAAGATGAATTAAAAAGAAACCAGGCAAAAAAGATATTTGAGGTAATCACGGCAAAGGAAGGACTGAAGTTTCTTGGGTGGAGAGAAGTGCCGGTGAAATCTGAGATTTTGGGCAAGAGAGCTGTGGACTGTATGCCTTGTATTATGCAGGCGTTCATAGGCCGGCCTGAGAAAATTGAGCAGGGGCTTCCTTTTGACCGCAGGCTTTATGTGGTACGCCGTATCTTTGAGCAGAGCAGCGATGATACGTATGTAGTTTCTTTATCCAGCCGCACAATTGTGTATAAAGGAATGTTCCTGGTGGGGCAGCTCCGTATGTTTTTCGAGGATCTGCAGGATGAGGCTTATGAGGCGGCTATTGCAATGGTGCACTCAAGATTCAGTACGAATACAAACCCAAGCTGGGAGAGAGCACATCCGAACCGATTTATGGTACATAATGGAGAAATTAATACGATCCGTGGTAATGTGGATAAAATGCGGGCAAGAGAAGAGACAATGGAATCTGAATACCTGGAAGGTGAATTGCACAAAGTTCTTCCTGCTATTGATACTTCCGGTTCAGACTCTGCAATGCTGGATAATGCCCTGGAATTTATGGTAATGAGCGGTATGGAACTTCCGCTGGCAGTGATGATTTCAATTCCCGAACCGTGGATGAATAATCGCAGCATGGCCCAGAATAAGAAGGATTTTTACCAGTATTATTCTACGATGATGGAGCCATGGGACGGACCTGCTTCCATTTTGTTTTCCGATGGGGACTGTATGGGGGCTGTGCTGGACCGGAACGGTCTGCGTCCCTCCAGATATTATATTACAGAAGATGATTATCTGATTCTTTCTTCGGAAGTGGGTGTGTTGGATATTGACCCGGAAAAAATTCTTATAAAAGAACGTCTTCACCCGGGAAAAATGCTTTTAGTAGACACTCTGAAAGGGAAAGTAATTGACGATGAAGAGCTGAAAGAAAGATATGCAAATGAGAATCCCTATGGTGAATGGCTGGACAGCAATTTGATTCATCTGAGCGATTTAAAAATCCCGAATCAGGATGTGCCAGCTTATACGAAGGAAGAATGCACAAGGCTGCAGAAGGCTTTTGGCTATGCCTATGAAGATGTAAAGAGTTCTATACTCACCATGGCAAAGAACGGAGGCGAGGGGATTACCTCTATGGGAATTGATGTACCTCTTGCAGTTCTTTCCCATAAAAACCAGATGCTGTTCGGATATTTTAAACAGCTATTTGCCCAGGTAACCAATCCGCCCATTGATGCAATCCGTGAGGAGATTGTCACCTCGACTTCCATATACATCGGAAGAGATGGAAATCTTTTAGAAAAGAGGGCAGAAAACTGTAAAATGATGCAGGTAAACAATCCAATCCTGACAAACACAGACCTTCTGAAAATTAAGCACATGAAGGTGGAGGGATTCAAGGTAGCGGAAATTCCAATTGTGTATTATAGAAACACCAGTCTGGAAAAGGCTTTGGATTATCTGTTTATCGAGGTAGACAGGGTGATCCGGGAAGGTGCGAATATATTGATTTTGTCTGACAGAGGCGTGGATGAATACCACGTTGCGATCCCGTCACTGCTGGCAGTATCCGGTCTGCAGCAGCATTTGGTACGTACGAAGAAGAGAACATTTGTAGCTATGATTCTGGAATCCGGGGAGCCAAGAGAGGTTCATCAGTTTGCAACCCTGCTTGGATACGGAGCATGTGCGATCAACCCATACCTGGCTCATGAATCCATCCGGCAGCTCATTGACACGAATATGCTGCATAAGGATTATTACGCGGCGGTAAACGATTATAACTCTGCGGTTATTCACGGGATTATAAAAGTAGCTTCTAAGATGGGAATTTCTACAATCCAGTCTTATCAGGGAGCAAAGATATTCGAGGCAATCGGACTGAAGGAAGAATTTATTAAAAAATACTTTACGGATACTGTCAGCCGTGTAGGCGGCATCGGTATTGAAGAAATTGCCAGAGACTATACTGCATTTCATTCAGAGGCATTTGATCCGCTGGGCCTGGAAGTGGATATGACTCTGGACAGCGTAGGAAGACATAAATCAAAAAGCGGCGGGGAAGAACACCTTTATAATCCACGGACAATCCACATGCTGCAGCAGTCCACAAAACGCGGGGACTACAATATGTTTAAAGAGTATACAAAAATGGTGGATGAAGAAGGTGAAAGAATCAACCTGAGAGGGCAGTTTGAATTCAATTATCCAAAAAAGGGTGTCCCGCTGGAGCAAGTAGAAAGTGTGGATTCCATCGTTACAAGATTTAAAACAGGTGCCATGTCTTATGGATCCATTTCCAAAGAAGCACATGAGACCCTGGCAATTGCAATGAACCAGCTTCATGGAAAGTCCAACAGCGGTGAAGGCGGGGAGGATATTGACCGTCTTGATACAAATCGGGGTTCTGCAATCAAACAGGTGGCATCCGGAAGATTCGGTGTGACATCCAGGTACCTTGTCAGTGCAGGAGAAATTCAGATAAAGATGGCACAGGGGGCAAAACCGGGAGAAGGCGGACACCTGCCGGGAGGAAAAGTATATCCCTGGATAGCGAAAACCCGTCATTCTACACCCGGAGTCAGCCTGATTTCCCCTCCGCCCCACCACGATATTTATTCCATTGAGGACTTGGCACAGCTCATTTATGACTGTAAAAATGCAAATAAAAATGCCCGGATTTCTGTAAAACTGGTATCAGAGGCGGGAGTCGGAACTGTAGCAGCCGGAGTGGCCAAGGCAGGGGCAGGTTTGATCTTAATTTCCGGATATGACGGCGGAACTGGTGCGGCGCCGAGAAGCTCCATACATAATGCGGGCCTGCCGTGGGAATTAGGTCTTGCTGAGACTCATCAGACATTAATTCAAAACGGGCTGCGGGACAGGGTGCGTGTTGAGACAGACGGAAAGCTGATGAGCGGAAGGGATGTAGCGATCGCTGCGATGCTGGGAGCCGAAGAATTTGGATTTGCCACAGCACCGTTGGTGACAATGGGCTGTGTCATGATGCGGGTTTGTAACCTGGATACCTGTCCGGCAGGAGTTGCTACTCAGAATCCTGAGCTGAGGAAACGGTTTGCAGGAAAACCGGAATATGTGGTGAATTTTATGCACTTTATTGCCGAAGAACTGAGAGAGCATATGGCAAGCTTGGGAGTAAGGACTATAGATGAGCTTGTAGGCAGGACGGATCTTCTGAGAGTGAAGGATGTCCCCACGTCAGAGCGCGCAGAAACCTTAGATTTAAATAGCATACTATACAATCCATATGCGAAAGAAAAGAAAGGTGTGATATTTAATCCAAAGAAAGCGTATAACTTTGAGCTGGAGAAGACCTTGGACGAAAAGGTGCTTATGAAACATTTTCTTCCTGCACTGGAAAAGGGGCAGAGAAAAAGTATTGAGCTGGATGTGTCTAATGTGAACCGTACATTTGGAACCATCTTCGGGTCTGAAATAACAAGAAGGTATCCGGACGGATTACCAGAAGACAACTATGTCGTGAAGTGTAAAGGGGCAGGCGGACAAAGTTTTGGTGCGTTTATTCCAAGTGGGCTGACGCTGGAACTGACCGGTGACAGCAATGATTATTTTGGAAAGGGACTGTCAGGCGGTAAGCTGGTAGTTTGTCCTCCAAAAGGAATTAAGTTTAAGACTCACGAAAACATTATTATCGGAAATGTGGCTTTTTATGGAGCTACAAGTGGAAAGGCATTTATCAGCGGTGTTGCAGGTGAAAGATTCTGCGTGCGAAATTCTGGTGTTCATGCGGTGGTGGAAGGCGTCGGAGACCACGGGTGTGAATATATGACAGGAGGACGTGTAGTGATCCTGGGACGGACCGGAAAGAACTTTGCAGCAGGTATGAGCGGCGGTATCGCATATGTTCTGGATATGGAAAATGAGCTGTACCGTAAGGTGAATAAGGATATGGTAAGTATCAAGCATGTGACTGATAAGTATGACGTGCAGGAATTAAAAAACATGATAAAAGAGCATGTGGCATACACCAACTCTGAAATCGGAAAAGAAGTTTTGGATCATTTTAAAGATTACCTTCCAAAGTTCAAGAAAATCATACCAGAGGATTATGAGCGCATGATGACAGCAATCCTGCAGATGGAAGAAAAAGGTCTGAGCAGTGAGCAGGCTAAGATTGAAGCATTTAACCAAATAAAAAATGGAAGATAGGAGGCGGTAACAGTGGGAAAACCAACAGGATTTATGGACTATAAAAGAGCAAATAAAACGGCAGAAGAACCTAGAGAAAGAATCAGGCATTTCCAGGAATTCCACGTGCCTCTTTCCAAAGAGGAGCAGGAAACCCAGGGCGCAAGATGTATGGCATGTGGAGTGCCCTTCTGCCAGTCTGGCCAGATGCTGAACGGGATGGCGAGCGGCTGTCCCCTGCACAATCTGGTGCCGGAGTGGAATGATTTGATTTATAACGGGAACTGGGAAGAGGCCTATGCACGCCTTAGAAAAACAGATAACTTTCCAGAGTTTACAGGGCGTGTCTGCCCGGCTCTTTGTGAGACAGCATGTACCTGCGGGCTCCATGATGATCCGGTGTCTATAAAGGAAAATGAATACAGTATCATAGAAAATGCTTATGAGAAGGGGTATGCACGTGCATGCCCGCCTAAAGTGAGAACAGGAAAAAAGGTGGCAGTCATAGGCTCCGGCCCTGCCGGTCTTACAATTGCCGACCAGTTAAACAGCCGGGGGCATCTGGTGACGGTGTTTGAGCGGGAAGATAAGGTAGGCGGACTGCTTCGCTACGGAATTCCAAATATGAAACTGGAGAAACAGATTATAGACCGTAAAATTGCAGTTATGGAAGAAGAAGGTATTATTTTCCGAACCAATTGTAATGTGGGAAAAGACATAAAGGCAACAGAGATACTAAAGGACTATGATAAGGTGGTCCTGGCCTGCGGAGCATCTAATCCAAGAGATATTAAGGTGCCGGGGCGTGAAGCAGAAGGAATTTATTTTGCGGTAGACTTCTTAAAGTCAACGACAAAAGCGCTGTGGGCAAACCAGATGGAATTAAAGGACGGCAATTATATTTCTGCAGAAGGAAAAAGAGTGATGGTAATTGGCGGAGGAGATACAGGTAATGACTGTGTTGGAACTTCTGTACGTCACGGGGCCAAATCCGTACTTCAATTGGAAATGATGCCGAAAGCACCAGATAAAAGAGCAGAGAATAATCCCTGGCCGGAATGGCCCAGAGTCTGCAAGACAGATTACGGGCAGGAGGAAGCCGCCGCAGTTTTTGGAGCAGATCCGCGGGTGTATACGACAACTGTAAAAGAATTTATTAAGAATAAAAAAGGAGCAGTCTGCAAAGCAACTCTGGTAAAGCTGGAATCGAAAAAAGATGAAAAAACAGGAAGAATGATGATGGCTGAGGTTCCGGGAAGTGAGTACAGTGTGGATGTGGACCTGGTTCTGATAGCTGCAGGATTTCTGGGAAGTGAAAGCTATGTTGCCAAAGCATTTGGTGTAGAAGTCAATGAAAGAACTAATGTAAAAACTGTGCCGGGAGAATATGAAACAAATATAAAAAATATATTTGCAGCCGGAGATATGCACAGGGGACAGTCATTGGTTGTGTGGGCAATACGGGAGGGCCGTGAGGCTGCACAGCAGATAGATTTGAGCCTGATGGGATATACGAATTTATCTGTTCAGTAAATGTATAAACATCCAAAGAAGTAATTGGAAAAAGACCTGATCTGGGTTGAAATATGGCATATTTTACCACTGTTCATACCCTAGCCTATCACCACTCTGATAGGCTGGGAGCGACAACGTAAAGCAGTCAATGAGCCTGCCCCTCGCCGTAGGTGATTCTAAATGGGCAGGCGGCGTTACTGTTTACAGGCTTGCCTGTGAACAGTAACTATTTCACCAGGGTCAGGATTTTTTATTTAATTGGCTATTGACTTTTGAGGACGGTGAGAGTAATCTAATAACAACACATCTTTGTGTATATCTTGTATCTGGAATTTATCTTTAAGGTTTCCTATTTCGTAAATCATTATTTTTCCTGTTTTTAAGTAAATATTTGAATATGGCAGTGGATTTTATTTTAATGCAGTTTTAGCCATATAAAATTCTATTAGGATGCGTTTGGCATCATTCTGTAAAGTTTTTCGGGAAATCCCCGGCTTTTCCAAATTTATTCTCACTAAGACAGCGTGCTGTGTGAACTTGTGCTTTTTTTAAGGAGGTGGTGCTATTGATTGTCTGATTAAAGGTCAGGATACTCATAAACGGTACATTTATAACCAATAATTTTATATTTTATAGGAGGATTGTATATGAAGACATTTATGGAGGAATATGGTGTGATTGTTGTGGCAGCAATTATCATTATGATTATTGTTGTAGCGGCAACCCCTCTTGGAAACAGCATTAAGGAAGGTATTATAGATGCTGTTGGTAAATTGACAACGGCATTGAATACAACGGCGGCAATACAATGATATACGGAAAGGTGGGCTGCTCATGAGAGTTTCCAGGGAAGCATGGAATTTGAAAGAGGAAAGTTTTGGACCGCTGCTGCCCTATGTATTAGATGAAGATATTACAGATATTAATTTTAATGGAATGGATGTGTGGGTTGAGCATTTGAAACAGGGCATTTATAAGGTTCCGGTAAAACTGTCAAAGGAATTTGTGAATCAGTTCAGTATCCGGGTTTCTAATGTGGTCAGTGAACAGATTAATAAATATAACAATGTGCTGGAGGCAGAGACGGATATTCTCCGTATTTCCATTATACATCCCAGTGCCACAAATACGGGGTATGCCGTATCTATACGGAAGACTCCGGCTGTGATGAGACTGACGGCGAAAAAAATGCTGAAGGAGAAATATTGTTCTGAGGAAGTGCTGGAATTCTTAATTCATTGTATTGAGGCAAGGATGAATATAGTATTCTGCGGGCGCCCTGGAGCGGGAAAGACAGAGCTTTTGAAGTTTCTGACCCAGTATATACCTAAGGAAGAAAAGGTCATGACCATAGAGGATAATCTGGAAATACATTATAAAGATATCAACCCTGGAGCAAATTGTGTGGAACTGAAGGTGGATGAAGAGTTCTTTCCTTATACAAAAGCCATAAAGACTGCATTGAGACAAAATCCTCAGTGGGTCCTTCTCTCAGAAGCCCGTTCAGTGGAAGTAAAGTATCTCCTGGAGTGTTTTTCCACAGGTCTGCATGGCCTTACAACACTGCACACAGACGATACAAGGAAGATACCCGACCGGATTCAGAATATGATGCAGGATGCCTATGCGGCCTCCAGGCTGGAAAATGATATTTATAGTTTTCTGAATGTAGGCGTCCTGCTCCGCAAGAAAGTAACAGAGAAAAAGGAAGTGGTAAGATTTATTGACCAGATATGTCTCTTTGACCGCGTAGAGGAAGAGAATGTAAAACATTTGCTGGTAGAAGGTGGAAAATTCATTTCAAGGGAAATACCACAGAACATACAGAAAAAATTCCGTCTGGGCAGTGGACAGGTGCCATCATTAGATAAAAAGCGGATAGACACAGGTGCGTGGAGGTAAGGATGAAAAAGAGAAAGAAGAAGGAAGGACTTCGTTATTTAAATCCCGGACATCTGCGCAGGGAAGTACATAGGTTTGGCTACCATTTTTCTTTGCGCAGGTATATGGGATATTTCATGGGATTATATGGATGTGTGGCATGTCTTTCTTATATTTTCAGATTGAGATTGCCGTCTATACTGGTTATTTCCGGAGTTACGGTTTGTTTTGTACCGGGAATGTTCGCACAGGTATACCGTAATCTCTATGAAGCGAAGCGGTTTGAAGATATTACTGCATATATGGAACAGGTCCTGTATTCCTTCAAACGGCATGCAAAGATATTGAACTCATTGGAAGATACTCTTGCGTTGTTTGAGGAGGGGGAGAGCAGACTGTATGATGCTATTTCGAAAGCCATATCTTATATTCAGACCGGGGAGGCAGAGACGGACCTTTACCGGGAAGCATTTTCTTTCATAGAAAAAGAATATGGCTGTCCGAGACTTTATAAAATCCATGATTTTTTGATAGAGTCAGAGATGGTCGGCGGAGATTTTACTTTGGCAGCTGACATTCTCTTGAAAGATAGAAGACTTTGGATTGACAGGGTGTATGAATTGCAGAGAGAAAAGAAAAATGTAAAAGTAAAAGTTACTATAGGAATTGTTCTGTCGTTTCTGGTCTGTGGAATGACGGTGTATATGCTGCCTGGAGAGTTTGGAATTACAGACCATAGCATTTCACAGATTGTAACTACAGTGACAATACTGTTGAACCTGCTTATATGGCATACGGCACAGGCAAAGCTTTCGAAAAGTCTGATGCAGGGCGAAGATGAGGCGGAATATGAAGACGTGAGAAGGCAGTATGATTACGTTATGCATAGGGATTTAAACAAAGAAAAAAGAAAGATGTGTCTCCTTGCAGGATTACTTCTTCCAGTCATCCTGCTGCTGGGGTGGAAGGTGAGCCTGACCGGGGCAGGATTGCTGGCTCTTTTTTCCATACTGCTTATAACACAGCCCCAGCGGCGGTACCGGGTCTCGTTAAAACGTATAACAAGAGAAGTGGAAAAAGCGTTTCCGGCATGGATGATGAGCATGTCTTTACATCTGCAGACAGATAATGTGCATGTGTCCCTTGGGAAATCTATTGCACACGCACCAGAAATTTTACGGGAGGAACTGAGCAGTCTGCTGGAACGGATAGAACACAGACCGGACTCAGTACGGCCCTATCTGTACTTTATGAAGAGAATACCGCTTCCCGACATTACCTCTTCTATGAAAGTTTTATATTCAATGGCGGAATTTGGGGCTTCTGATATCAGCAGTCAGATTGGGCCTTTGGTGGAGCGCAGTGCAGTTATGACGGATAAGGCCGAGCGTCTCAAGGCAGAGGATTACCTGGCAGGAGTCAGCTTTCTGGTTCTGCTGCCGATGGTTACCGGAGTCATGAAAATGCTGGCAGACCTGGCACTGGTCATGGTTTATATTTTGTCGGCAGTTAAAAATGTGTCATGAGAGGAGGAAATCTGATGAAAGAGTTTTTGGAAGAATATGGCGGGATTATTGCCATTTCCATAATGGGGTTTGGGATAATGTCAGGCCTGTGGGATATTTTGAGAATGATTTGCGGAGCAGCATCTTAGAGGGTGAAAAGGAGTAGGAAATTAGGACAAGGAGCGGCGCGGATGAAAGAATTTATGGAAGAGTATGGAGGTATAATCGCAGCATGTTTTTTGGGTCTTGTACTTTTGAGAGCTTTGTCGGAACTACTGGGGACAGGCGGCGGTATTGCATGTTTGATTCAAAGTTTTCTTGAAGGGATAGGAGCGGTCTGTGTCTGATTCAGGAGGTGATATTTTTGAAAACGATACTCGGAGAATATGGAAAACTCATAATTTTGACAATTGCCCTCTGTGGCATGATTTTAATTTTATTTGGGAAGGGGGAGGACAGCCTCCGGGGGCTGCTGAAAAACGTCCACCCCTCTGGTACTCTGGGTCATGAAGATACCTTTGTGCTTGCGGAATCCATTTTATCCAGACAGCCTCCTGAATTGTCAGTGACAGTTAAAAAACTACAGAAGGGCCAGAAGTATGACCTGCTGGGTTCAGAAGTGTTTTACATAGAAGCAAAAAATCAGGAGGGGGAAAATGTGGAGGTATCGGTGGTGAAAATGACAGGTCCGGGGCAGCAGGATATTACGAAGGAAGTAGTGCCGGAAAAGTTCACCCCGGCACTGCCCGGGGAATATCGGATTACATATCAGGCGGCAGACTCCTATCAGGGCAGTATAAAGACAACAGAAAAGGAGTATTGCTTTGTAGTAGACTAAAAGGAGAGGAAATGAAAGGTGCAGTTGAGACAATGATGGGAATGATTATGATTGCGTTCATGGCAGTTTTAAGTGCAGCTTATATTATGGCATCTTTAAATACGCAGAAAGCACAGAACTATCATTCTACAATAGTTGCGGAAGTAGAAGCCGGTGATTTTTCAGAAGTAGTGATTCAGAGCTGTAAAAGGAAAGCATTGGAAAATGGATATACAGATTTAGTAATTGAACCACTTATTAGTACGAAAAATGAAAAATATGCAAAAGTTACTTTGACATATGACTATACCCTTCCTGTATTGAACTTATTTTTAGAGCATCAGATTGCGGGATATGCGCGGTAAGAAAAGGAGAAAGTATGAGAAATGCTGTTATTGTAATTTTCATGGTTGTAATACTTGTGTTTTCCGGAGTGTCCATTCAGGCGGCAGAGAATAAAGCTATACGGAAAAATGAATTGGAAAGCAGTCTGGGTGAGGCTATGGAGCAGTCTATGAAAATTTTGACGGTTCATCCGGTATATCATATAGATGACTCAGCCAAAACGGACGAACTTGCGGCAGATTTTATTCAGGGGTTTCTTATGAAAACAACGAGTAACTCTGATTTTACCATTGAAATACTGGGTATGGATGCGGAAAAGGGGCTGCTGGATGTCCGTGTGGAAGAAAGATATAAGCAGATTATCGGGCATGGAGAGATATCCTGCCGAAAAACGGTGATATTGGAAGATTTTGAAGAAGAGGAGACAGCCTTTTATCAGGTTTCCTTTTGGGTGCCGAAGGAAATCGGCAAAGAGGAATCTGAGTATGAATATGTAATAAAACAAGTCAATGTTCATAGCGGCGGCAATCTGAATGCCGCAATGCTCCCCAAAAACAGTATGAAGCGGGAAGGCCGTACTTTCTGCGGTTGGAGAATGATAAAGCCGATAAATGGGCTTGGAATCTTATATGACGAAGAAAATATCGGTGCCCTTAGAGCCAGCGAGAATTTAGAGTTCAGGGCAGTTTACCAGCAGGAGGTAGAGTTGTGAAATAAGGAAATTAATATCGAATCCTGGAATTTGGACCAATAATAATAAATTTCTGAAATATTACGGAAATGTTAAAAAGGTATTGCATTTTTGCCGTTCATCCGTTATAATCCATTATGTATAACAATAGAGAGTAAACCTTGAGGCCCATATTATATTTATGTGCAATGATTTTACATATTTTTGAGATATCCTGTTGAAAAATGCCGTAGAATATTGTATAGTAAAACATATATGTGGGGACATAGATAATAATAAAATAAGGATGGGTAAACGATATGAAGATGAAAAAAGTGCTTAATGTGCTTGCAGCAACTGCTTTGACATGTTCTATGATAACAGTACCGGTACTTGCAGCGCCTACGGGTTCGGCAAGCTTGGAAACTCAGAAAAAAGAGGCGCAGAGTGAAGTAAACAGTCTGCAGTCACAATTATCAACTTTGATGTCTAAAATGACAGAATTGCAGAGCGAGTTGATTTCGAAAGGCGAGGAAATCACCAAAGCTGAGAAGCAATTGAAGGATGCCCAGGAAAAAGAGAAACAACAGTACGAAGACATGAAGCTTCGTATTAAATATATGTATGAAGAAGGTGACGGCTCCGCACTGGAAAGAATATTAGGTTCGGGAAGTATCGCGGAGATGCTGAGCCAGGCAGAATATGTTCAGAAAATACATAGCTACGACCGTGATATGTTAGAACAATATGTAGAGACTGTACACGAAGTCGAAGATTTAAAGACAGCTTTGGAAAGCGATATGAACAAGCTGGAAGAAATGCAGACAGAGTATGAGAACCAGCAGACAGAACTGAACACTACGATTGAAAATAAGAGTGCGGAAATAGCAAACCTGGATGAACAGATTCAGGAAGCAGCAAGAAAGGCAGCTGAAGAAGAGGCGGAAAGACAAAGAGTAGCTCGAGAAGCCGCAGCAGCCCAGGAGTCAGCTACAGCAGCACAGAATAACGGTGGCGGCGGAGGCGGCAATGTGCCTACAAGTCCGGAAACACCAAGTACGCCAAGCGTACCAAGCCCACCACCTGTTTCAGATGGAGGCGGTTCAGGAAATACAAGTGCAGCTCAAACAATTGTGAATGCAGCGTGGACACAGATTGGAGTTCCTTACGTATGGGGTGGTACAACACCTTATGTTGGATTGGATTGTTCTGGGTTAACACAGTGGTGTCATGCTCAGGCAGGAATTTCTATTGGACGTGTGGATAGAGATCAGCTTGCTGGAGGACAGGTGGTTTATGATCCACAGCCTGGAGACATTGCTTGGACACCAGGACATGTAGCAATTTACATAGGCGGCGGCCAGATGATTGAGGCGCAGCAGCCAGGAACAACGATTTGTGTTAGTGCAGTGCGTGCTTCTGTATATGTAAGATATTGGTAAGAATATGAATATAAAAGAGAATCCCACAAAATGTGGGATTCTTTTTATATAAGCAGGAATATAGTTTTTTATCTGCACCAAACTGGATAGTTCAGCAAAAACACGCTGTTTTCCGTTTATCTTGAAGGAATAATCTCCAGCCAGTATCCGTCAGGGTCTTCAATAAAATAAATACCCATTGAAGGATTTTCAAAACATACACAGCCCATCTCCTTATGCTTCGCAAATGCGGCATCGTAGTCATCTACTTTAAAGGCCAAATGTATTTCGTTGTCACCAAGCTCATAAGGGCGGTTCATATCCCGCAGCCAGGTGAGCTCGAGAAGGTGGGACATTGTGCCATCTCCCAGAAATGCGATGGTGAAACTGCCGTCATCTGCATCCTTTGTCCGGACAACCTCCAGGCCAAGAGCTTCTTTATAAAAATCAAGTGACTTCTGTAAATCATAAACGTTCAGATTATTATGTGCAAATGTAAAATGCATATTTTTTACCTCCATATCTTGTGAATTTATACGCTTAGTATATCATAGAAGAAGAGCCAAGAGCAAGACAAGATGTGATAGAAAATCCTTGCATTCTATTATTTTCTGTGATATACTACAAGCGTTGCAAAAAAACACGTGTGTGGATTTCTTTGACGGTGCCAAAGCCTGTTTGGAACAGGCCGGTTTCAAAGAAGAATTTAAAACATGCGGAAGTCAAAAACCAAATGGAGGAAAGAAACATGAGCGTTATTTCAATGAAACAACTTTTAGAAGCAGGTGTTCATTTTGGACATCAGACTAGAAGATGGAACCCTAAAATGGCTCCATATATTTACACAGAAAGAAATGGTATCTATATCATCGACTTACAGAAGTCAGTAGGAATGGTTGATGATGCTTATCAGGCTATTGCAGACATTGCTGCAGATGGTGGTACAATTCTGTTTGTTGGAACAAAAAAGCAGGCGCAGGATGCAATTAAGACAGAGGCAGAACGCTGCAATATGTTCTATGTTAATGAAAGATGGCTGGGTGGTATGCTCACAAACTTTAAGACAATTCAGAGCAGAGTTCAGCGTTTAAAAGATATTGAAAGAATGTCCGAAGATGGAACATTTGACGTACTTCCTAAAAAAGAAGTAATTGAACTGAAAAAAGAGTGGGCTAAGCTGGAGAAAAACCTGGGCGGAATCAAAGAAATGAAGAGAGTCCCAGACGCTATCTTTATTGTAGACCCGAAAAAAGAGAGAATTTGTGTTCAGGAAGCTCATACATTGGGAATTCCGTTGGTTGGTATCTGTGATACAAACTGTGATCCGGAAGAATTGGATTTTGTAATCCCGGGTAACGATGATGCTATCAGAGCCGTTAAATTAATTGTTTCCAAAATGGCAGATGCTGTAATCGAAGTGAACCAGGGTGCAACAGGTGAAGATGAATATTATGAAGAAGCTGCAGAAGCAGTAGCTGAAGAGACTGTAGAAGTATAATAAGCATGTATGCAAAATGCTTCAGCCTGTGGGCACAGGCTGGGGCATTTTTGGATAATGAATTATCTTTTGGTGTATACCGTAATATATGTCGGTTAAAAACGGCAGACAGCATAAAAATATGAATAATGGAGGAATAATCATGGCAATTACAGCAGGAATGGTAAAAGAATTAAGAGAAATGACAGGTGCAGGAATGATGGACTGCAAAAAAGCTCTGACAGAAACAAACGGAGACATGGACGAAGCAGTTGAGTTCTTAAGAAAGAATGGACAGGCTAAAGCTGAGAAAAAGGCAGGAAGAATCGCAGCAGAAGGTGTCGTGAAGGCAATTGTAAAAGATGACAAAGTAGCAGCAATTGTAGAAGTAAACTCTGAGACAGACTTTGTTGCTAAGAATGAAGAGTTCCAGAAGTTTGTTGACGCAGTTGTGAATCAGGCAGCAAATACAGATGCAGCAGACATAGATGCATTCCTGGCTGAAGCATGGGCTGAAGATACAACAAAAACTGTAAAAGATGCTTTAGTTGCAGAGGTTGCAGTAATTGGCGAGAATTTGAATATCAGAAGATTTGAAAAAATCGTAACAGACGGATGTGTTGTATCTTACATTCATGGCGGTGGACGTATCGGCGTTCTTGTAGAAGCTGACACAGATGTTGTAAACGATGAAATTAGAACATGCCTGAAGAATGTGGCTATGCAGATAGCAGCTATGTATCCGAAATATGTATCCCGTTCAGAAGTATCTCAGGAATACATGGATCATGAGAAAGAGATTCTGCTGGCTCAGGCTAAGTTAGAAAATCCAGAGAAACCAGAAAATATCATTGAAAAGATGATTATCGGACGTTTAAACAAAGAACTGAAAGAAGTATGCCTGTTAGATCAGGTTTATGTTCAGGACAGTGACCTGACAGTTGCTAAATATGTGGAAAAAGTAGGAAAAGAAAACAATGCTAATTTAGCAGTGAAGAAATTTGTCCGCTTTGAAACTGGCGAAGGTCTGGAGAAGAAGCAGGAAGACTTTGCAGCAGAAGTAGCTGCTCAGATGGGACAATAAACCTAAGTTTATAAAGCATTTGGAATCCTGGAAAAACAAGTTTAGAAAATGCATTTTTTGATAGTACAGCTAAATATATAGAATGAGATAAGCTCTTGCAAATGCCGTAAATGGGTTATTTGCAGGGGCTTTTATTATCATCCATTGAGAAAGTAATAATAGATATTACATAGGGAACGTGATATACTATTGAGAACAGACAAAAGTTGATTGCATTGTTAGGCAGCAGATGGATTCGTGGAGAGTTTGCTTTGCACACTTGAAACGGGTTCATAAGTCCTGTTTGGATATATATATATGAACTGGATATTGTTCTGCATTCACTAAAATATTTAATTTCCTAAAAACGAGAGGATTTCATCATGAATAAACATAGAAGAATGAATTTGATTCTGCGCTTTTTCAAAGGATCAAAACGCTTTTTCATTATAGCTGTACTGGCATCTTTGGCAACTACGATTTTAAATGCTCTTATCCCACAGATTTTCCGTTTTACGATAGATTCGGTTCTTGGCGGAGAAGGGTATAAATATCTGGCATCTCACCTTTGGGTGATGTCGCTTTTGTTAATCGGAGTTGCGCTCCTGTCCGGGGGTGCTCTTTTTTTGACCAGAACTTATACGGCAAAATCGGGAGAAAACTTTGCAAAAAACCTGAGAGATGCTTTGTTTTCCCATGTGCAGCGTCTGCCGATGAAATGGCATGATAAGCATCAGACGGGGGATATTATACAGCGCTGTACTTCCGATGTGGAGGTAATACGCAACTTTGTGCTCACTCAGTTTTTGGAAGTGTTCCGAACCATTTTTATTGTGACAGTTTCTTTTGGGATGATGTTGTCTATGAACGTAAAGCTGTCGCTGCTGACCCTTATATTTGTTCCCATTGTTGTCTTGTATTCCACCATATTTTACCGTCTCATAGCCAAGCGGTTTACCATTGCGGACGAAGCAGAGGGAGAGTTGTCCACAGTAGTGCAGGAAAATGCAACTGGAGTGCGGGTTGTCCGGGCCTTTGGCAGGGAAAAGTTTGAGATGGAGCGGTTCAGGGAAAAAAATGAAGGGTTTGCACGTCTTTGGATTCGCCTTGGAACCCTTTCAGGACTTTATTGGGGCGTAGGTGATCTGATTACGGGGCTGCAGGTTGTGACGGTGATTGTAGTAGGTGCAATTGAGGCGGTAAACGGCCATATTACGGTGGGAGAATTTATTGCATTTGCGTCTTACAATACCACTTTGGTGTGGCCTGTCCGTGGGCTTGGAAGAATTCTTTCAGATATGAGCAAGGCCGGGGTATCTTTCGAGCGTATGGAGTATATTCTAAACGCTAAGGAAGAGGACTACAGCAAGGAAGTTCGTCACGAAACCAAGAATTATGAGATTGCTTTTTCCCATGTAAATTTTGCATATGATACAGAGAAACAGGTCCTAAAAGACGTGGATTTTATCATACCACAAGGAAGCGTGTTTGGAATTCTGGGAGGGACGGGAAGTGGGAAATCCACCATTATACAGCTTTTAAACCGGCTTTATGAACTTAAGGATGGGGATGGAAACGTAATGGTCGGAGGCCGGAATGTAAAAGAGATTCCTTTGGAATGGCTTAGAAAAAATGTAGGTATGGTGCTTCAGGAACCATTCCTTTATTCTCGCACCATAGGGGAGAACATAGCCGCCTCTGTGCCAGGGGCAACCATGGAAGAAATTCGGGAGGCGGCAAAAATCGCCTGTGTGGATGAAGCCATTATGAATTTTGTGGATGGATATGATACTTTGGTAGGGGAACGTGGAGTTACCTTGTCAGGAGGGCAGCGGCAGAGGATAGCTATTGCCAGGATGCTTCTTCAGAAGACGCCTATTATGGTGTTTGATGATTCTTTATCGGCGGTGGATTCTGAGACCGATTCCAGGATACGAAAGGCGCTGCTTCAAAATAGAAAACAAACAACGATTATTTTAATTTCCCATCGAATTACAACGCTGATGAATGCAGATCAGATTATGGTCCTCCATCAGGGGCGCATAGAAGAGTTGGGAACCCACAAGGAATTGATTGGGCAGCAGGGGATTTACAGACGGATCTATGACATTCAGATGAGTCAGGATGATAGAATGCAGGTGGAGGAATAGTTATGGCGGCATATGAAGAACAAGAATATAACAAACCATTCAGCATAAAAGTATGGGCAAAAATGCTTCCATTTTTTCGCAAATACCGCAAACAGTTCATCATCACAATAGCGATGAACGTGCTTTTGGCGGGGGTGGATGTGCTGGTTCCTCTGTTTCAAAGCTTCGCCATTGACAGGTTTATTGTGCCGGGGAAGCTGGATGGAATCGGGGTATTTGCCGGATTGTATGTGGCAGTGATTGTGGGGCAGACCATCGCAGTATATATTTCTGTACGTGCGGCCACCACCATTGAAATGTATGTGGGAAAAGACTTGAAACAGGCTCAGTTTGAGCATTTACAGACGTTGTCGTTTTCCTATTACAATACTACGCCGGTGGGCTATATCCATGCAAGAGTTATGAGTGATACGCTGCGGATAGCAGGGATGACGGCGTGGGGACTGATTGATATGTTTTGGGCCTTGATTTATGTGGTCAGTGTATTTTTTATTATGTTTGCGCTGAATGCGAAACTGGCATTGATTATTCTTTGTATTGTGCCATGTATAGCAGTCCTGACGGTGTATTTCCAGAAGAAGATTTTATACTGGAACCGGAAAGTCCGCAAAATAAATTCACACATTACAAGTGCATACAATGAAGGAATCACCGGGGTCAGAACTTCAAAGAGTATGGTGATAGAAGAGGACAATCAGGAGCAGTTTTGCCATATTACAAAGGATATGCACCAGGCAGCAAGCCGTTCAGCAAAACTAAATGCAGTTTATATTCCGTCCATTTTATTTTTCAGTGCAGCTGCATCTGCTATTGTGCTTGCAAGGGGTGGCTATATGGTGCAGGAAAATTTGATGAAGCTGGGAACCCTTTCGGTATTTATCTCCTATGCAGTGGTCATCTTTGAGCCTATTCAGCAGCTTGCAAGATTGCTTGCAGATCTGGTATCTTGTCAGGCCAACATAGAGCGTGTGATGGACTTGCTGGAGCAGGAGCCAAATGTGACGGACACAAAAGAAGTGGAAGAAAAGTACGGGGATATGTTCCATCCCAAGAAGGAGAACTGGGAGCGGATTAAGGGAGACATTGTTTTTGAAGATGTATCCTTTATGTATCCTGATGGGAAAGAATACGTGTTGGAGCATTTTAATCTGGAAATTCCTGCGGGAACGAACGTGGCCATTGTGGGAGAGACCGGGGCAGGGAAATCAACTCTTGTGAACTTGGTAGGCAGATTTTTTGAGCCTACAAAAGGGCGCATTCTGATAGACGGCAAGGATTATAAAGAACGTTCTCAGCTTTGGCTTCACAGCCAGATTGGCTATGTACTGCAGACCCCCCATCTTTTTTCGGGAACGGTCTATGACAATATCCGCTATGGACGGCTTGATGCCACCGATGAGGAAATTGAAGAAGCGGCAAGGCAGGTTTCGGCAGACGTGGTAGTAAAAAAGTTGGAGCAGGGCTATCAAAGTGATGTTGGGGAGAGTGGAGGAAGGCTTTCCACGGGAGAGAAACAGTTGATTTCTTTTGCAAGAGCAATTCTTGCCAATCCAAGTATTTTTGTACTTGATGAGGCTACTTCTTCCATTGATACCCAGACTGAACAGCTGATTCAGGAGGCTACAGACCACCTGCTTAAAGGGCGCACCTCTTTTGTTATTGCCCACAGGTTATCCACCATCCGTAAAGCAGATGTAATTCTGGTCGTGGAAGATGGGAAGGTTATTGAGCAGGGAACCCATAAAGAGCTGCTGCAAAGAAAGGGATATTATTACAATTTATATTCCAAGCAGTTTGAAGAGGAAGCTGCCATGCAGGTACTTTTATCAGAGTAGCTGCATGGAGAGTCGAAGGGGATTAGGAGAAAACCTTGTATAATGGGTGCTTATCTTCCAAGCTATAAATAGCTTTACTGATATAAGAATATTCTTTAAAATATTGTTGCAAATGAGAGACTTACAAAAATATTGTTGACAGAACGAAGTATCGTGTCTACAATTATGTAATTATAAACTAGGTGATAAAGGAGGCATACAATGAACAGATATCCGCCAATGGACTTATCACGATAGAAATCTGACCTATATGGTTAGAGTGATAAGTATAGTGGACTATTTCTATAGGTCAGATGTTTATCCTGAAAGATCAAACTTTGTGACATGATAACTTGAATTTGAAAGGATATGACTTATGACAAAAACAAATACTATGATATATTTAGACGAAAACAATATTGAATATGAGACCCATTCTTACGTGGATTCTGGTGCGGTTCGAGGCAATGAAGTGGCGGCGGCCATCGGCAAGGATGCGGAAAGATTGTTTAAAACTTTGGTTATGCAGGGAACTTCCGGTGAGGTATATGTTTTTCTGATTCCGGCAGTGGATAAGCTGGCGCAAAGAAATACTGCAAAATATCTGGGCGAGAAAGCGCTTAATATGGTTAATAGCCGTGAGTTAGAACCATTAACTGGGTATACACATGGTGGCTGTTCTCCACTTGCGATGAAAGGGACGTTTCGCACACTCATCGACGCGAGTGCGGCTAAGTTAGATACAATTCTGATAAACGGAGGCAAAATTGGCTATTTAGTTGAGCTCACTTTAGATGAACTGTCGAAGGTGCTGGATTTTGAACTGGTGGAACTAAAAAAATAGATTCCAAAATCAGCAAAAATCAAAATTTATGATATACTCCCTCCCAAGTAGACTCAATAAAATGAAATCTACTTGGGAGGAAGTTTTATAATATTTAAAAGCATTTAAGCAGCAAATAAAATAGGAAGGTGATGTCAGAGATACGAATTGTCCCATTACATTGTTCTGTAAATCTATATCGAAAATCAGTTTGTTGACTGAAGACCCGTTTTGTAACTCCATTCTTCGGTGAATTCATGTATGAGAGATTTCATCTGGTTCGTCAAATATTTACTTTTATGGTGTACCAGTGAAAAGCTTCGTGCTAATGACATGTCTGATATATCAATCTCATGTAGTTCTCCTTGCTGCACATAAGGTAGCGCAACACGCTGAGATAATACGGATACTCCGGGATTATCTAATAAAGCGGAAAGAATGGAATCAAAGCTGTGGGAGGTCCATTTACATGGATGAGAGCTTAGTGCTTTTCTAATTCCTTCTGAAAAAGCTCCCGTGTGCCGCTGCCATCTTCCCGAACCAAAAACGGATATTCCAGGATATCCTTAATCCGGACATTCTTCCGAACTGAAAGCGGATGACTTCTATGGCACACCAAAACAAGTTTGCAGGATATGTCATTGAAAATATCCAGCAGGGAAAAGTGGCAATTTACCACAGGCATGATATAGAGAAGCAGGTCCGCATGCAAGGCATTAGAACGGTGAAGAGAGCCGATGGAGCATCTGCTTTGCTTTTTTACATTTCCTTGTTCTCATTATAAGATATAGCCTTCACTGGACATGATTTTATTGCGCTTTCCAGCCTGCTCATATCTAATTCTTTATATGATTTTATATAAGCTTTTTTGTTTTTTATCTCAAATAATTCGGAATAGTTTTTTACACAGAGAGTACAACCCATACAGGCATCCCGATTAATATGAAAACCGGCCTGCGTCAGCACCTCTCCCGGCAAGTCCTTATCTATTATCATTTTGTCAGCTATCCAAGAAAAAATGATAATAGAAATAATGGTTAGTATCCATCGAATAGCCATGAATTTTGGCCCTAAAAACTTTGCCTCATTGATGAGCATGGGAACTTTGATGACAGCCCACGAACTTAATATGATGACAATGTTCCGAATGGAGGCACCCTTCTTGCGGAGCATAATGCACATTGGAAACGCTGCATAAACCGGACCTGCTGATATGGTTCCTACTACAAAAGAGAGAACTACACCTTTCGATTTGGCATCCTTACCCAAGTATTGCATGATTTTTTCCTTTGGAATCCATATGTCCAAAAGAGCCGTCAGAATGAAAATAACCGGCATAATCATGAGCATTTCTTTGATGTAATACCCGCTGTTTTTTACTGATTCCATGCCCGTTACCGGGGTTGCAATAAACATAATGATATAGACTAACGCTACAGATACCAAGAATAAGTTTTCCTTTAATCTCCTTATCATTGTCATATCACCACCCCCATTACAAGTGCGATTGCAATAGCAAAAAGAAAACTAAGACCATTTCGGATTGCAGTAAATTTTATGCCAAAAGCTTTCTTTTCAAGAGGGAATGTGACTACCCCCACCATTGTCAGTGTCGTCAGAAAAGCAACAGATGGCACTACACTAACTCCTGCATGGATTAACGTACCTACTAAAGGGAACGCAATAAATGCAGGAACCAGTGTGACCGTTCCAAGCAATGCCCCTCCGATTGTTGCTAACAGGACAGATTGAGTGCCCAAAAAGGTGGCAACTTCTGTAGGTGGTATCAGTGTTAAAATCAGCCCAATTGCAAAAATAATAGAAAGGATACTCACTACCATTCCTTTTCCCATGCCGAGTGCCATTTTGAGTGCCTGTTTCGTTTTTACTTTGTCTTTGGTAATGGATATTCCAAGAAAAATCAATGTACCAACCCATATTGCCAGTGTGAAAATGTCCATATAGATCCTCCCTCCAAAATCAAATTACTTTCCCGGTGCCGGCGCTTTTACGACAATTAACTCCAAGGTTTCATCCTGCAGATTTTTAACATTCATTTTAATTCCCTTAGGGATTTTCAAGATGGTTCCCATAGGATATTCATGGATTTCCTGTTCGTCCAAACCAATGGACAGAAATCCCTCGCTTTTGGCGAGAATCATATGATTGTAGTGCACAATTTCATCGGCAATCACCTTTTCAATCGTGTGATTGCTATTCTGTGTCATTTGATAGACTTGTTCAATCATCAATAGCTCCTCCTTTCACCTTATAAATACAGTTATTATAACGTTTCGATTCGGGTTAGAATAGACACCTATGTTTCTTTTTGCTATACTGTTTTTAGCCTGCAAATAAAAAGTCAATAGGTAATTGAAGTTTTTTCAAAATAATTCATATGCAGGATTTTAGGTATTACAAATAGACCACCGCTATACGCTGGTCTAAAAAGAAAAGAGTGTGATGG
>JACERV010000029.1 GCA_013911065.1 Ruminococcus sp.
AATTCCTTCAGCTTAGCCAATACTTCTTCTAATGACTTACGTCCAAGGTTTCGCACCTTCATCATATCTTCAGGTGTTTTGTTTGTAAGTTCTTCTACGGTGTTGATACCGGCTCTCTTCAGACAATTGTATGAACGAACAGAAAGTTCAAGCTCATCAATGCTCATCTCCAGTACCTTTTCTTTCTCATCATCTTCTTTTTCTATCATAACTTCAGCAGCCTGGGCTACTTCTGATAAATCAATAAATAATTTCAGATGTTCGCTGAGTACTTTTGCAGCGAGACTGACAGCTTCATCTGGAAGCAATGTCCCCTTTGTCCATACATCTAACGTGAGTTTATCGTAGTCTGTAATCTGGCCAACACGTGTATTCTCCACCGTAAGATTCACACGTTCTACCGGTGTGTAGATGGAATCAATCGGAATAACACCAATCGGTAAATCTTCATTTTTATTCTTGTCTGCGCTTACGTATCCTCTGCCTTTTGTAATGGTAAGCTCCATGTACAGCTTGCTGTCTTTGCCGCCGCTTAAAGTGGCAACGACCTGTTCAGGATTCATAATCTCAATATCGGAATCTGCCTGGATGTCAGCACCTGTTACAACGCCTTCACCCTCAAATTCGATATATGCAGTCTTTACTTCGTCTGATTCTGATGTATTCTTGATTGCCAGTGCTTTCAAGTTCATAATAATCTCGGTTACGTCCTCTTTTACACCCGGAATGGAGCTAAATTCGTGCAGAACCCCGTCAATTTTAACAGAACTGATTGCAGTTCCCGGAAGAGAAGAAAGCATAATTCTTCTCAGGGAGTTGCCCAATGTAGTTCCATATCCTCTTTCCAGAGGCTCCACAACAAATCTTCCATATTTTTTATCTTCTGAAATTTCAGTAATTTCAATATTAGGTTTATTAAAATCAAACACTACACAGACCCTCCTTATGGGTTAAAGAGTGAAAATTAGTTCAGGGACTATTTAGAATATAACTCGACGATAAACACTTCATCTACAGGAACATCAATTGCGTCTCTTGAAGGAAGTTCCTTCACCGTCCCTTTCAGATTTTCAGCATCTACTTCCAACCAGTCAGGAATCATGTGTCCTCCTGTTGCTTCAAGGATATCCTTGTATCTCTGGCTTCCTTTGTGTTTTTCTTTGATTTCAATTGTATCTCCGGCTTTTACAAGGTAAGATGGGATGTTTACCTGTTTGCCGTTTACCAAAACATGCTTGTGGTCAACAATCTGTCTTGCTTCTTTTCTTGTTCTTGCAAATCCCATACGGAACATTGCATTGTCTAATCTTGTCTCCAGGAGAATCATCAGGTTTGCACCTGTCATACCATCCATCTGCTTTGCTTTTGCATAGTAGTTTCTGAAAGGCTTCTCCAGTACACCATAGATAAATTTCGCTTTTTGCTTCTCACGTAACTGAAGACCATACTCGCTCATTTTTCTATTTGATCTTTTTAACTGTCTTTTAGATTTTTTATTAATTCCTAAATAGATTGGGTCCATACCTAATGAACGGCATCTCTTAAGAACTGGAACTCTATTTACTGCCATGTTTAGCTTCCTCCTATCATTATCCGCGGAAAATATTATGCCTCAGGCACTGCACCCGCGCTTTACGGCTTCTCATAGTGAATATCCAAAACGCCCCAAGAACTAGACTCTTCTGCGTTTTGGAGGACGGCATCCGTTGTGTGGCACTGGTGTCACGTCTTTAATACTTGTTACATCAATACCGCATGCCTGAAGCGCACGGATTGCTGCTTCTCTTCCTGACCCCGGACCCTTTACAAAAACGTCCACTGTTTTCAGACCATGAACTAACGCTGCTTTTGCCGCTGTTTCAGCCGCCATCTGTGCTGCATATGGAGTAGATTTCCTTGAACCTCTAAATCCCAGACCGCCTGCACTTGCCCATGAAAGAGCATTTCCCTGTGCATCTGTTAATGTAACAATTGTATTATTAAAAGATGACTGGATGTGTGCTTGTCCCCGTTCAACGTTTTTCTTGACACGTTTTTTTGTCACTTTTTTGGTAACTTTCTTAGCCATTTAAACTAACCTACTTTCTCGAATTCTATTGATAATGTCTTTCGGCAAATGCCTTATTTTTTCTTATTAGCTACAGTTCTCTTCGGACCTTTGCATGTTCTTGCATTAGTCTTTGTCTTCTGACCGCGCACCGGAAGTCCTTTTCTATGACGGATTCCACGATAACAACCAATTTCTTTCAGTCTCTTGATGTTCAGCTGGATTTCTCTTCTCAAATCACCTTCTACGGTCTGAGTCTCATCAATCACCTCGCTGATTTTCTTTACATCCTCACTAGTCAAATCTCTTACGCGAATGTCAGGATTTATTCCTGCATCTGCTAAGATACGGCTTGCACTTGTTCTACCGATTCCGTAGATATAAGTCAATCCGATTTCTACACGTTTGTCTCTTGGTAAGTCTACACCTGCAATACGAGCCATGTGTCTTTCCTCCATTTCGAATCTGTTTTCATATTGTCCCTAACTGGGATGTCCTTTGGATACCGGAAAGGTGCTTCCTTCTTCCTAAAAACATCCAGGCACACAATTGTGCATGCCCTTTCCCGGCATGGATAAGCTTACGCAAATAAAAGCCGGGTATTATAAGCAATATACACAAGACCACCACTCTCACGGTACCTGCATTCTCAGCAGTATGGTGTATCCTTACTGTATATTAAACAGCCCTACACACTTCCTTGTGTATCGCGCTGTCAGCCGCCTAATTCATTCACAAACCTTCTTCAAGATTCTGCAACATCCGTACGTCAGAATTCACTTTACACCAACGCCCGGAATCACTAACTTTTCAGAAATTAACCCTGTCTTTGTTTGTGTTTCGGATTTTCACAGATTACTCTGATACTTCCTTTTCTTCTAATAATTTTGCATTTTTCACAAATTGGTTTTACTGATGATCTAACCTTCATGTCAAATCCTCCTTCCATCCTTTGCTCAGCTATACGTTACAAGCCATTTTTGGGCACACCTATCCAAAAACAGCCATTCCATAGTATAACACTTATCTTTAATCAAAGTCAATACTTTTTTACTTATCTCTCCAAACAATTCTTCCTTTGCTCAGATCATACGGGGACATTTCCAATGTCACCTTGTCTCCCGGTAAAATCTTAATGAAATTCATACGCAGTTTTCCGCTGATATGTGCCAGTACAATATGGCCATTTTCCAGCTCTACCTTAAACATTGCGTTCGGCAGTTTTTCAGCTACGACTCCTTCAATTTCGATTACGTCAGTTTTTGACATATTTAATCCTCCTGCACGTTTAGCACTTTACAATTTTTACTCATGTTCAAACAAGAATATCCGCTTATTAGTTTATTGAACATTAGCCATTCAATAAACATACGTTTCTGATTACTTCATCATCTGAGGTAGAAGGACTGTGTACCTTTCGGATTACCTGCAGATGTTTTCTGTTTTTTCGTTTTGTACGGCAGATGGTTCTATTGACACCATCTGCCAGATATATATATTCAGAATTGACATGAATTATGACATATATACAATCTTTATCACGTCCTGCCTTTGATTTGACAAGCATTCCCGGTTCAAAGGTCATATTATTCTCCCAGGATTTTTACGATTTCAGAAAACACATCCTCTATGTCGATGGTTCCGTCAACTTCTCTCAGAACCCCTGCAGATGTATAGTATTTAATCAGCGGCTGTGTCTGTTCGTGGTAAACTCCAAGGCGTTTCTCTACTGTCTCAGGTTTGTCATCATCCCTTAAAATCAGGCTGCCTCCGCAATTGTCACAAGTACCATCTACTTTCGCAGGTGCATATTCCATGTGATAAGTAGCACCGCAGTCAACGCATGCGCGTCTTCCTGACATACGTCTTATAATGTTCTCATCGGGCACTTCTACATTAATTGCATAATCTATTTTCTGTCCAAGTTCGGCCAAAGCCTTATCCAAAGCCTCTGCCTGGGGAATTGTCCTCGGGAATCCATCTAAAACATACCCTGAAGCACAATCCTCCTGATTCACTCTGTCTACAACTAAATCGACAACCAGCTCATCTGGTACTAAAAGCCCCTGGTCCATGTATGTTTTTGCTTTCTGCCCAAGTTCTGTTCCATTTTTAATATTCGCTCTAAATATATCTCCGGTTGAAATATGGGGAACTTCATATCTTGCTGCAATTTTTTTAGCCTGTGTTCCTTTACCAGCCCCGGGGGCACCTAACATAATAATCTTCATACCTATGTTCCTCCATCTCGGTCACCGCAGCACCGTCTGATACGGTGATACATCCATATAACACATTAACCCGCCGGTTTTGTCCCCGAGGGACAAAACTTAAGCGAGCTAAATAATTTCAATTAATACCCAAGGAAACTATTCTTCATAGCACTTCCTTTATTATTCAAAAAGCCTGTATAGTTCCTCACAAGCATCTGTGATTCAACCTGTTTAATTGTATCTAATACAACACCTACAATAATAATCAGAGATGTACCGCCGAAGGATACATTCGCATTGAACACGCCATTGAAGAAAAATGGGATTACCTGAACAATAACAAGTCCGCAGGCACCGATAAAGATGATATAATTTAATATCTTCTGCAGATATTCAACAGTCGGTTTGCCCGGACGTATTCCGGGGATAAATCCTCCGCTTTTCTTCATATTGTTCGCTATTTCCATGGGGTTGAAGGTTATAGATGTATAGAAATAAGCAAAAAATATGCTAAGTGCAATATATACAATCAGACCTAACGAATAAATTAAGTTCTTAGGATCAAACCAGTTGCTGGAAGTCATTGCTTTTAGAATCTCACTTCCGATTCCAGTACCCTGACCCTTTCCAAGAAATGATGCAATAACAACAGGGAACTGCATCAGAGAAGATGCAAAAATAATTGGAATAACACCTGCTGTATTGACCTTTAAGGGAATGTGTGTGGACTGTCCGCCATATGTTTTCCTTCCCTGTACCTTCTGTGAATACTGAACTGCAATTTTTCTTTGTCCGCCCTGAAGAACGACAACAAACACGACAACCAGCAATAATACAGCAAGAATTATGATTGCTGCCAAAGCACCGGTGGCAATAGGTTTGCCTTTCACAAACTGTTCATAAAGGGTAACGAAGTCCGTTGGTACACGGGAAATAATATTAATCAGCAGGACAACGGAAATTCCGTTACCCACACCTTTTTCTGTAATACGCTCACCAATCCACATCAGGAATGCAGAACCTGCTGTAAGTGTACACACTACAATGGCAGCATTTACAAAGTTATACTCAACAAGGAGTCCCTGGCGTCCAAATCCTACCGCCATAGCAATGGATTCAACCAATGCCAGAACTACTGTGACATAACGGGTAATTGCTGCGATCTTCTTTCTTCCGTCTTCTCCTTCTTTCTGCATCTCCTCCAATTTTGGAATTGCAATCGTCAGAAGCTGCATGATGATGGAAGATGTGATGTATGGTGTAATGCTCAGTGCAAACACAGACATCTGAGTAAAGGAACCGCCGGTGAATGCATCAAAAAAATTGAATGCATCACCGGTCTGATTCGCGAAAAAATTCTGGATGTAGGTTGGGTCCACTCCCGGTGTAGGAAGCTCGGAACCAAGTCTAACAACGACCAGCATTAAAAAAGTATAGAAAAGTCTTTTACGGATATCTTCTATCTGAAATGCTCTTCGCACTGTTTCTAGCATTAGATCACCTCTGCTTTTCCACCAAGGGCTTCTATCTTTTCAGATGCTTTTGCACTAAATGCATTTGCCTGAACAGTAAGCTTCTTAGTTAACTCTCCATTTCCAAGAATTTTAACACCATCTTTTGGATTTTTAACGATACCGCTTTCAATTAAAGTCTCAACTGTAACTGTTGCGCCATCTTCAAATACTTCTAAAGCACTCAGATTGATACCAATGATTTCTTTAGAATTTCTGCATGTGAAACCTCTCTTTGGTATTCTTCTGTATAAAGGCATCTGACCGCCTTCAAAGCCTGGTCTTGTAGCTCCTGAACGGGCCTTCTGGCCTTTATGTCCCTTACCGGCTGTCTTACCATTTCCAGAACCGTGTCCACGGCCTCTTCTGAAATTATCACTCTGCTTAGAACCGTCTGCTGGTCTCAAGTTTGATAAGTCCATGATATTACCTCCTTATCTCTTTTATTTACGCTTCTTCTTCAACTTTCACTAAGTGTCTAACCTGCTGTACCATACCTCTGGTAGCTGCATTATCCGGTAATACTACCGTTTTGTTGAGCTTCTTGAGCCCTAAGGCTTCAACAGTTCTTTTATGCTTCGGAACAGCACTGATTGTAGACTTTACCAGTGTAATTTTTAAATTTGCCATTTTATTTTACCTCCTACTAAAATAGAACCTTATTCTATCTTTATTATACGATAGAACTTCGTTCTATCTTCTTAGCCTACGATCTCTTCTACTGACTTGCCGCGAAGTTTTGCAACATCTTCTGGAGTCTTTATTTCTCTCAGGCCTTCAATTGTAGCCAGAACTACATTCTGCTTATTGTTAGAACCTAAAGATTTTGTACGGATATTCTTGATTCCTGCCATCTCGATTACCGCACGCGCCGGGCCTCCGGCAATTACACCAGTACCATCCGGAGCTTTCTTTAATAACACTGAAGCACTTCCGAACTTTCCGATAATGTCATGTGTAACGCTGTCATTATCGTCCATTGAAACTTTGATTAATTTCTTTGCTGCATCTTCTTTCCCTTTGCGGATAGCTTCCGGGATTTCTGTAGCCTTTCCTAAACCTGCACCAACATGGCCTTTACCATCGCCAACAACCACTAAAGCTGTGAACCTGAAGTTACGACCACCTTTAACAACTTTGGTAACACGTTTGATTGATACCACTTTTTCTGTTAATTCCATTTGACTAGCATCAATACGTTCTTGTTTCATATGTGTTCTCCCTTCCTAGAAATTCAGTCCAGCTTCTCTGGCTGCGTCTGCTAATGCTTTTACTTTTCCCTGATATATAAAGCCGCCTCTGTCAAAGACAACATCTGTAATACCTTTTTCTTTTGCCTTCTCAGCAATTACTTTACCTAAATATGCAGCTGCTTCAACGTTGTTGGTTTTTTCTAATTCTGCTTTCACATCTTTCTGAAGAGTGGAAGCTGCAACCAGAGTGTTTCCAACCGTATCGTCAACGATCTGTGCATACATGTGAGTATTACTTCTAAACACAGCTAAACGTGGTCTCTCAGCAGTACCGCTGAAACGGTTACGTAATTTCATGTGTTTTTTTCTACGAACTTCGCTTCTTGATTTCTTACTAACCATTTTCACACCCTCCTTATTTATTTCTTACCAGTCTTACCAACTTTACGTCTAATAACTTCATCAGAATACTTAATACCTTTGCCTTTATATGGCTCTGGTCTTCTCTTGTCTCTGATTTCTGCTGCGTATTGGCCTACTTTTTCTTTATCGATACCTGATACAGTAATTTTGTTCTGACCTTCGAGAGTTGTCTCAACGCCTTCCGGATCAGTCATTTCAACCGGATGAGAATATCCCAGGCTTAATGTCAGCTTGTTTCCGGCTTTTGCTGCTCTGTAACCAACACCGTTGACTTCCAGAACCTTCTTGTATCCGTCTGTTACACCAACAACCATGTTGTTGACTAATGTTCTTGTCAGACCATGTAAAGATTTCATTTTCTTCAAATCACTTGGTCTTGTGACGATGATTTCTTCGCCTTCTTTTTTGATTTCCATTTCTGTAGGAAGCTCTTTTACAAGAGTTCCTTTCGGACCTTTTACAGTCACTACATTATTTTCTGCAATATCAACAGTTACACCTGCTGGAATTGCGATTGGCAGTCTTCCTATACGTGACATACCGTACCTCCTATAACTTAAATTCTCGGAGAAGCAGCTAAAGGCTTCTCTGTTTTCAGTTGCTTGTAATGGTTACCACACGAAGCAGAGTACTTCCCCGCCTACGCCGAGTTTCTTTGCTTCTTTATCTGTGATAACGCCTTTATTTGTAGAAATAATCGCTGTTCCAAGTCCGCCTAATACCTTCGGGATATCTGCACTGTTGGCATATACACGAAGTCCTGGTTTAGAAATTCTCTTCAGACCGGAAATAACTTTTTCGCTCTTATCTGCACCATATTTTAATGCGATGTGGATTGTCTTAAAGTTTCCGTCTTCTACGATGTCATATTTTGTTATATAACCTTCGTTTAACAGAATCTCAGCAATCGCGATTTTCATCTTGGATGCAGGAACATCAACTGTATCATGTTTAGCAGTATTTGCATTACGGATTCTTGTAAGCATATCTGCGATTGGATCACTCATAGTCATGGATTATTGACCTCCTTATTTCTTTATGGGTTAAATGCTGGAAGTTTCTCTTGCACGGTTCGGCTTAAATGAAGTTCTTTTCGCTAAGCTCGTGAAGAACCTCGCTAATCTCAAAGAACGACCTACGTGCTAAGCTCGGAAATACCTCGCCAATCACTATCGGTCTACCAGCTTGCTTTTCTTACACCAGGGATCTGTCCTTTATATGCCAGTTCACGGAAGCAAATACGGCAGATTCCATATTTTCTCAAATAGGAATGTGGACGTCCGCAGATTCTGCAGCGGTTATATTCTCTTGTAGAGAATTTAGCTTTTCGCTGCTGTTTAATTTTCATTGATGTCTTAGCCATGAATTTCCCTCCTTTACTTAGTGAATGGCATATTGAACTGTGTCAATAATTCACGAGCTTCTTCGTCAGTCTTAGCTGTTGTAACAAAAATTACATCCATACCTCTGACTTTATCTACCTTATCATACTCGATTTCAGGGAAAATCAGCTGCTCTTTAATACCAAGAGCATAGTTGCCTCTTCCGTCGAATGCATTCGGATTTACACCTCTGAAGTCACGTACACGAGGCAATGCAAGGTTCACCAGACGGTCAACAAATTCATACATTCTTTCGCCTCTTAAAGTAACTTTACATCCTATTGCCATGCCTTCTCTGATTTTGAAGTTCGCAACTGAGTTCTTAGCTTTTGTAAGAACTGCTTTCTGTCCTGAAATTTTCTCCAAATCAGCAACTGCTGACTCTAATATTTTTGCATTTTCTTTTGCTTCGCCAACGCCCATATTGATAACAACTTTATCAAGCTTCGGCACTTCCATAATATTCTTATATCCAAATTTTTTGACCATTGCACTAACGATCTCATTTTGGTATTGTTCTTTCAGTCTATTCAAAGTTCTGGACCTCCTTCCTTGGGTTAATCAATTACGTCGCCTGTTGACTTCGCAACACGTACCTTTTTGTCTCCATCCATTTTGAAACCGATTCTGGTAACTTCTCCTTTGTGTACATACATCACGTTAGAGATATCAATCGATCCTTCCTGATGAATGATACCGCCATTCTGATTAGCAGCGCTTGGTTTTGTGTGCTTTGTCAGCATGTTGACACCTTCAACCAGAACTTTTCCATCCTTTTGATTTACAGCAATTACTTTGCCTTCTTTGTCTTTATCTTTACCAGCAATAACCTTTACGGTATCGCCCTTTTTGATTTTCATAGTTGACATTCTCGGCACCTCCCTAGAGTACTTCCGGAGCTAAAGAAACAATCTTCATAAAGTGTTTATCCCTAAGCTCTCTGGCTACTGGTCCAAAAATACGTGTTCCACGTGGGTTCATATCGTCTTTTATAATAACAGCAGCATTTTCGTCAAATCTGATATAGGAACCATCTTTACGACGTGCTCCCTTAACAGTACGGACAACTACGGCTTTTACAACGTCACCCTTTTTTACAACGCCGCCTGGTGTTGCATCTTTAACAGTCGCAACAATTACATCTCCGATATTGGCATATCTTCTTGTAGAACCGCCAAGTACACGGATACACAGCACTTCTTTAGCACCTGTGTTGTCTGCTACTTTAAGTCTACTTTCTTGTTGTATCATGCAGGTAAACCTCCTTTAAAATATGCGGTAAGATTATTTCGCTTTTTCCATAACTTCTACAAGTCTCCATCTCTTGTCTTTGGACAATGGTCTTGTTTCCATAACTTTTACTGTATCTCCAACGTTGCACTCATTCTTCTCATCATGAGCTTTCAATTTATAAGTCTTTTTAATGATTTTCTTATAAAGTGGATGCTTAACGTGGTCTTCAACTGCAACAACGATTGTTTTGTCCATTTTATCACTAACAACCTTGCCTGTACGGGTTTTTCTAAGATTTCTTTCTTCCACAGTACGACCTCCTACTCAGCTTTAGAAGCTTCAGTTATCACTGTCTGGATACGAGCGATATTCTTTCTCACTTCTTTAATTCTGCTTGTGTTATCTAATTGATTCGTTGCATTCTGGAATCTTAAATTAAAAAGTTCCTTCTTAGCAGCTACTAATTCTTCATTTAATTCTTCTACAGATTTTCCTCTTAATTCTTCTACAAATGTATTAATTTTCACTGTTATCACCGCCTTCTAAGTCTGCGCGAGAAACGATTTTGCATTTGCAAGGTAACTTATGCATTGCAAGACGAAGTGCCTCTCTGGCTGTTTCTTCCGGTACTCCTGCAATTTCAAACATTACACGTCCTGGCTTAACTACTGCTACCCAGTACTCTAATGCTCCTTTTCCTTTACCCATACGAGTTTCTGCTGGTTTTGCTGTTACCGGTTTGTCTGGGAAAATTTTAATCCAAACCTTACCACCACGCTTGATGTAACGTGTCATCGCAATACGGGCTGCCTCGATCTGGTTAGAACGAATCCAGCATGGTTCCGCTGCAACGATACCGTATTCACCGTATGAAATCGTGTTACCTCTTAAAGCTTTGCCTTTCATGGTACCACGGAATTGTTTACGACGTTTTACTCTTTTTGGCATTAACATTATTTATCGCTCCCTTCCTTATCTGCTTTAGTCGGAAGAACTTCACCTTTGTAAATCCATACCTTTACACCGACTTTTCCGAAAGTTGTGTCAGCTTCTGCGAATCCATAATCAATGTCAGCTCTCAGTGTCTGAAGCGGAATAGTTCCTTCACTGTAGAACTCTGTACGAGCCATATCAGCACCGCCAAGACGTCCTGAAACAGATGTCTTTACACCAAGTGCTCCGGATTTCATAGTTCTTGACATGCATGATTTCATAGCACGTCTGAATGAAATACGGTTCTCAAGCTGCTGGGCAATATTTTCAGCTACTAACTGAGCGTCTTTGTCCGGTCTCTTGATTTCTTTGATATCTACAATTAATTTCTTGTTTGTAAACCGAATTAATTCAGCTTTCACTTTCTCAATTTCAGCTCCGCCTTTTCCGATAACCACGCCAGGTTTTGCTGTATAGATAACAATTTTCACACGGTCAGATGCTCTCTCAATTTCAATTCTGGAAACACCTGCGCTGTATAATTTCTTTTTAAGGAATTTTCTGATTTCATGGTCTTCCACCAGGTTATCCGCGAAATCTTTTTCTGCATACCATTTAGAGTCCCAGTCTTTGATAACGCCAACTCTTAAACCATGAGGATTAACTTTCTGTCCCATTATTGCCCTCCTTATCTTTCATTAAGCACGATTGTGATGTGGCTCATTCTCTTCTCGATTCTATAAGCTCTTCCTTGTGCCCTTGGTTTGATTCTCTTCATTGTCGGTCCTTTATTTGCATAACACTCTTCAATATAAAGGTTCTCAACATTCATACCATTGTTGTTCTCAGCATTTGCAATTGCTGACTTTAATAATTTTTCTATTACGCTTGAAGCATATCTTGGATTATAAGCTAAAATACCAAGTGCTGTCTGTACATCTTTACCTCTGATGGCATCTAATACAAAACAAGCTTTCTGAACTGACACTCTTGCATAAGAAATCTTAGCTGATGGTCTTGTGTCTTTCTGCTCATTTCTTTCTCTCTTAATTTGGGATCTATGTCCTTTTGCCATGGGTGAACCCTCCTTTCGAATACTTTATTGAATATAGTAGTTCAATAAATATACCTTATTGAATTTTCACAGTTCAATAAGTTTGTGTTAATGATTATCTTACTCTTGACTTCTTCTCGTCTTTACCATGTCCTCTATATGTTCTGGTTGCAACGAACTCTCCGAGCTTGTGGCCAACCATATCTTCTGTAACATATACAGGCACATGCTTTCTTCCGTCATGGACTGCGAATGTGTGTCCAATGAATGTTGGGAAGATTGTAGAACGACGTGACCATGTCTTAATAACTGATTTATCACCTGCTGCATTCATAGCATCTACTTTTTTCAGTAAACTTTCGTCTGCGAATGGGCCTTTTTTAAGTGAACGAGCCATAGGTTCTAACCTCCTTGTAATCTGAATTATTTAATCGCTTTTCCATCTCTTCTTCTTACAATCAACTTGTTAGAAGCTTTGTTTTTCTTACGTGTCTTAAGGCCAAGTGCCGGTTTGCCCCAAGGTGTAGATGGCCCTGGACGTCCGATACCTGTCTTACCTTCACCACCACCATGTGGATGATCGTTCGGGTTCATGACAGAACCACGTACTGTAGGTCTGAAGCCCATGTGACGCTTACGGCCTGCTTTACCAATGTTAATCAGGCTGTGGTCTCCGTTGCCTACGACACCGATGGATGCTCTGCAAACGATTGGAACCATTCTCATCTCACCAGATGGAAGTCTGAGTGTTGCATACTTTCCTTCTTTCGCCATCAACTGCGCACTGTTTCCTGCTGAACGAACAAGCTGTCCGCCTTTTCCAGGATACATTTCAATGTTATGAATCTGAGTACCAACTGGAATTCCAGAAAGTGGCAGGCAGTTTCCTACTCTTACTTCTGCTTCCGGTCCATTCATAACTTTCATGCCGTCTTTCAGACCTTCCGGAGCAAGGATATAAGCTTTCTCGCCGTCTGCATAGCAGATCAGTGCGATATTTGCTGTTCTGTTCGGATCATACTCGATTCCGATTACAGTTGCCGGAACGCCGTCTTTCTTTCTCTTGAAATCTATAATTCTATATTTTTTCTTAGCTCCGCCTCCGCGGTGTCTAACTGTGATTTTACCCTGATTATTGCGACCAGCTTTTCTGCTCTTGGAATCCAGCAAGGATTTCTCTGGAGTTGTCTTTGTGATTTCAGAGAAATCAGAACCAGTCATCTGTCTTCTGGAAGGTGTATATGGGTTATATGTTTTGATTCCCATTACGTTCTCTCCTTTCGTTTCGCCTGTTATTTGTTATCACGCTTATATGCGTATATTGAATACATACGGGTTTTCTGTTCCTAGATGGAAGTTCTTTTCGCTAAGCTCGTAAAGAACCTCGCTAATCTCAAAGAACGACCTCGCACTAAGCTCATCTTTCGCTTTCGCTCGGATTCACTAAGTTGCTTTCGGTCTACAGTCCCTGGAAGATTTCAATCTCAGCGCTGTCTTCTGTCAGCTGAACGATTGCTTTCTTTGTCTTAGCTGTTTTTCCATAAGTCATACCGCGTCTCTTTGTCTTTCCTTCAAGATTCATGGTATTTACACTTTTCACTTTTGTTCCTGCGAACATTTTTTCAACAGCTTCTTTGACCTGTGACTTCGTAGCCTGTGTGTGAACTAAGAAAGTATATTTCTTATCAGCCATAAGTCCCATTGTTTTCTCAGTAACTACTGGTTTAAGGATTACATCATAATATTGAATATTAGCCATTATGCGTACACCTCCTCGATAGTTGCAACAGCAGCTTTCGTAGCGATTACTGTGTTGTATTTTAAGATGTCATATACATTAATTGTATTTGTATGAGCTGTCTTTACATCCGGAATGTTTTTCGCGGAGATCTCAACGTTTTTATTGCCGTCCTCCAAAACAACCAGTGCTTTATTCACATTCAGGTTGTTCAAAACCTCCTGGAATCTTTTTGTTTTGATTTCATCAAAGTTCATCTCATCAATTACGATAAATTTCTTACCTTCTACTCTGGAAGAAAGTGCTGATTTCAGTGCTGCTCTCTTCTCTTTCTTATTCATTTTGAATGAGTAGTCTCTCGGTACCGGAGCAAATACAACTCCTCCGCCTGTCCACTGTGGAGATCTTGTTGAACCCTGTCTTGCATGACCTGTTCCTTTTTGTCTCCATGGTTTTCTTCCGCCTCCGGAAACTTCTGCGCGAGTCTTCGCTTTCTGTGTTCCCTGACGATTATTTGCAAGCTGGTTTACAACTGCCATGTGTACAAGATGTTCGTTTACCTCAACACCAAATACAGCATCGTTCAAATCGATTGTACCAACTTCTTTACCTTCGATATTATAAACAGATACATTTGCCATCTGTGTGTTCCTCCTTTCTACATCAGTCAGACTAGTTAGCCTTTACAGTCTCTTTAATTGTCACAAGGCATTTCCTAGGTCCCGGAACTGAGCCTTTTACTAAAAGCAGATTGTTTTCAGCATCAACTCTGACAATTTCAAGATTCTGAACTGTAATTTGCTTGTTACCCATCTGACCTGGCATCTTCTTGCCCTTGAACACCTTACTTGGATCAGATGCCGCACCGTTAGAACCAGCGTGGCGATGGAACTTAGAACCATGAGTCATAGGTCCTCTGCTCTGATTGTGGCGCTTGATTGCTCCCTGGAAACCTTTACCTTTTGAAACTGCAGTAGCATCAATCTTATCTCCTGCCGCAAAAATATCAGCTTTGATTTCCTGAGCCAATGTATATTCTTCAGCATTTTCAAATCTGAATTCTTTTACAAATCTCTTGCCAGAAACACCTGCTTTAGCAAAATGTCCCTTTTCGGCTCTTGTAACACCATTTCTGTGTGCAATTTCTTTCTTGCCGCTCTTGTCTTTTGTGACAATCTTTTCTTTCTTCTCAACAAAGCCAACCTGAACTGCACTGTAACCGTCATTATCAGCTGTTTTAACCTGTGTTACTACACAAGGGCCAGCCTGTAATACAGTTACCGGAGTCAACACTCCATCTTCGTTGAAGATTTGAGTCATTCCGACTTTGGTAGCTAAAATAGCTTTCTTCATTATAATTACCTCCTGTGATTTACAGCGGAACGCCTATGCGCTCATCCTAAACTTTAGGAATACTGCTTACTTATTTTTCATTTTGATATCAATGTAAACACCAGCCGGCATTTCCAGTCTGGATAATGCGTCCACAGTCTTCTGTGTCGGTGTAATGATATCGATGAGTCTCTTATGAGTTCTCTGTTCGAACTGCTCTCTGGAGTCTTTGTACTTGTGTACAGCCCTCAGAATTGTTACAACTTCCTTCTTAGTTGGAAGTGGCACCGGCCCACTCACTTGTGATCCGTTCTTTTTTACAGTTTCGATAATTTTCTTTGCAGATGCATCAACCAACTGGTGATCATATGCCTTCAATGTGATTCTCATTACTTGACTTGCCATAAAAAAAGTCGCCTCCTTTTCGTACTATTCGTTCAGTACGACAAGCGGTGACTGTACACTCTCCCGTGTGTGTCGTGAGAAACTCACACGTTGCTTCATACTTTTACCTTGCAGTAAACAGTAATCAGTTTTGATTCGTACAGTGACTTGTCGCCAGTTTCCTAACTTGACATTCGCTCCGCGGAAAACCTGCCATTGTGTTTTTCACACCCGGCAG
Organism: Ruminococcus sp.; assembly: GCA_013911065.1. Lineage (GTDB taxonomy): Bacteria > Bacillota > Clostridia > Lachnospirales > Lachnospiraceae > Muricomes. Next base: position 15,682 of record JACERV010000029.1, read on the forward strand.
CAACCTCACGCTTCACAGCTATCATGCCACAGCTTCATTATTATAGCGGATTCATCCACTTATTTCAAGTAGTTTTTTAGAATAATTGTATTTTTTTCGATACAATCCATTAAAAAGGTGATGGATTTATGGGATCCATCACCTTTTATTATAATCCAGCCAAATAAATTTTCAAGACTTCTTATTAAGTGATATAAAATTTAGAAAAGATATTAATGTTACAAGTATACTTAAAATAATCATTATGACGGAAGATATCGGGCTGCAGGAACATATTGCACTGCAGCTGCCATTGCAAAAACCCATAAAAGCAGTTACTATTACCGAAAAGAAACCAAATAGCGCAAGCGAAAGACTGATTGCTGATTTCAACTCTCTTGATTCAAAATAAAGAAATAAAAAGGCCAGAATAACGATGAAGATTCCTATGTAAAATTCCGTTTTAGCTGTCCAAAAGCATTTCATTTGCATGTTTAGACAATGTCCGCTAATGAGGAATTTCGGGACAATGAAAATCAAAGCCCCCAATATAGCTAAGGAAATACCCGAGACAGTTTTATCTTTCACCTTTAGAACCCCCTGTACCATATATAATTACAGTTAAAATCTATGCATAAAAATACATAAATATGAATAAAGTTTCTAATATTCTCAGGTAAAACACTGGATTTTATTCCTCTTCGCTTGACATCACCGTAGTAAAGTGATATAGTGAAGTAAGATTATTCTCTTTTAATCAGATGAATTAATCTTATGATGGTTGCTATTGCAGTTATGTCTTCGCCGATTGTTTCCCCCAAGAACTTTCTTGCGATGATAAACTCCAATTAATATATACATCCTCATTGTAGGACATTCCCCAGATTTGTATATAATACAAACTGCAATGCAACGAGGAAAAACCTCTCAATGACATACCAAAAGCGAAGAGCACGGCCGAGGTCGTGCTTTTTGCCTGCACCCCAGTCTATAAAGACGGCATGGATCTATGCCCCTTCTCGTCTCATTTTCAATTTCAGCATCGCTGTGACCGCACGTGCGTCCAGCTCTACAGCATTATTTTCCCCAACAACACACGACTCAAGTCCCTCTGCATTTTTATTGATATCCCTGATTCCAGACAGGTATTTGTTTACCACAACAAAACCTCCATTTTGTCCGCTAAACTTCAGGCCTGTCACCGGAATATTCCGGGTACCAAGCTGCTCACATGTATTCGCGTAATCCACATCACTATTTCCCCAACCGTCTGAGGAAATAATAACCCCATCGGCACGCATGCATTCTGCCATAACCGCAGCCCGTGTTCCTACGAGAATTTTATCGGCATTATCATCAGGGGTTCCCACCACGAGCACTCCAAGCAGATCTAATTCTTCATCTGATGAAACCACATTCAGAAGCGGATCGCGGAAGTGATGAAGCGTTGTTTCCTTTGTAGATGGTCCTATTCCCATATCCACACTCTCCTTTTCAATCTTTACTGATGACTACTGCATGGAACGTATGATGCCATCCCGGTATTCATTCGGTGTCAAGAGAACCGGCATATTCCCCATGTCAATGATAGACCGTCCTCCTTCTACTCCTGATGACTCCTGCGGAAACAGCCACGTATCATACATAGCTCCTTGCCCGGCTACCTGCTTTATAATTAAAACTTTCTTTTTCCCAGGGCGAACAACATCATAATACTCATGCCTTTCTGTGCACAAATCCCCCTTCATTTTTTTCAGCTTATCCCGGTATGTCTGAATAAACCTGTCACATGCCCGGTGAGCAGCCATAGGACCAGGACGTTCCTGTCCCATTCCAGCCTTCAGCGTGACATCAAAAGAAATAATATAATCTTCATCAGAGGGAGTTCCGGCTCTGTTCAAATACAATTGTTCTTTCAGTATACCTTCAGATGAACCAAACTCATGGGTCTGTTTTCCCACTGTATCCACCCCTGTCAACATTACATATACTCCGGTCAGGGTATGGGTAATTCCTTCGCCCAGTTTTCCCAGTACCTTTGCTGATACCGGTATGATATCCATAATTGTATTTGTCCAAAAATCATGTTTCCCCGGCTCAATAATTTTTATATCTATGCTTTCAATCAATGGCTCATCTTTCATCAATCCTTCAATCAAACTTTTGTCAACGGAAAGAACACCATCCGGGGTGATGTTATTCTCTTCCCCCTCCTGCACATTATTTACATGAAAAGCTTTGATTACAAGACGGCGAAGCTGCTTCTCCTTCTCTTCCAATCCAAACACCTCCTGCTGTAAGCACTTAACGAGGCTATATTATAAGCACTTAACACATTTTACTTCAAAAAGGGACATTCCAAGCGGAATTGTCCCTCTTTATATGGAGCGCGCTTTTAAACACGCTTTAGTACTGCTACACTTTCGCTATATACTCGTACGGCAATGGAACTATCTTGCCCGGTGTCTCAATCTTAACGAGTTGTTCAAGTGCTGCCTTTACAATGGCAGTCTGCATTTCCACATCATGTGGAGCACCTGCATTAGCACCCATTGGAACCAATGGAGCTACGGCACGCGGTGTACCAGTCTGACGAACAACTGGGGGAAGAGCTGCAATAATAATTGTAGGTATTCCAGCTTCTTCAATCGCTCTCTGCACCAATACTGCAGAGCGGTGGCAGGTGCCTCAGCCAGCGGTCAGGATAACTGCGTCTACACCTTCGTCTTTAAACATCTGTGCAATCTCAGGTCCTGTTTCGTTTTTAAATTTCTCCTGGTTTCCGCCGCCTCCCATGAATCCTGCATGCACTGGCGCGCACTCTCTGATAAAGCCTTCTTTTGCCAATTCATGGATTCTGTCGATCGGGAACATACAGTTAACGTCTTTATTAACGTCACCATTATCATATCCACCGTGGGATACCATCAAATCACTTGATGGCATTGTATTTTCAATTTTTCTCCAGGTAAAGTCACCAGCCAGATTAAATCTTTCCTGACTTTTCCCATGTACGCCTGCCGCAGTAGCAAGAGCAATGGACATATCCTTAATTTCTTTCGTTACAGGTGTCCATACTGCTGGAGGAGTAATCGGAACAAAAATTTCTGATTGTAAACCTTTTGTGGCTACCAAACTCATTCTGTTACCTCCTTGTTTTTCGCGTTCGATTGACGCATTTCTTCCTGCCGTCTGTTATAAGTGTCCAGATTACTTACGTACTTTTCATTGACTTCGGGTCCCAGCTGCTCTACGAAACTCATGTTCCATGCAACTTCTTGCCCCACCGCCAGCGGATAATCTGTAATCAGCATGCGCATCGGTATTTTCAAATATCCAAGTCTGCCTTTTAAGTCAATACCGACACCACCGTCCTGAACCTCTACGATTACCCCTTCCATACGTATAATCCTATCACCAAACTTCAATTCACTCATACTAGTCGTATTTCTCTTTTCTCTTCTGACTCATTGGCAGTGACTGTTCGTTCTGAACCAGCTCAATTGCCTTACCAGTTACATTAGAAATGAGTTCCACGTTGGTTGACTTCACGTTCGGATTCCATTTCTTCTCAGCTGATTTCACTTCTTCGCCTAACATTACATCTTTCAGCATAGCGATAGCTCTGATAGCATCCTCATGGCAAAGAGTGTTGCATGCAAGCACTTCGTTCTCAATACCAGACTCGGACTTATTGTTATCAACCATGCTGGTCATGTATTTATTCCCAACAACCAATGCTCCCTGAACTGCACAGAAAGACAAACCAACAACAGGAATTCCGCGCATTCCAATTTGCTCGTGGTGACTTGCAAAGTCAATGTGGTTGTTTCCGAAGCCTTCTGTTGTAACAAATGCACCGTCTACATCCAGCATCTCTACCATCATACCAACACGTTTGGACACATAGAATTTCTCTGAGTTAATCTGCGGGCTTCCTACAAAGATAACACCGCACAAATCCAACTCTGTATCATGAAGTGCTTCCAGAACCAATGGCTCTCTCCAGTAATGTCTGGACATCTCCTTAGATGCAGGTCCGATACAAGTCAGAGCATGGATACAACCATCCAATACCTCCAATGGAGATACGCTGACAGGTACGTTTCCAAGGTCAACGTTCGGTTTTGCTCCAAGTACACCAACCGGCTCTACTGGAAGAACAAGGTTGTCATGCATAGCTCCCTGTCCCATAATTTCCTTCACGATAACTACTTTCTTCTTACCTGGTCTTCTAACCTGCTCAAATACTTCTGTATCTGCAACAAGAGAATCCTCTGCTTCTTTTAACGCTTCTCTGATTTCCTGTGTGATATGGTCTGTTGCCGCATGAGCCGCAAGAGGACCTGGTCTTTCCATGTTGGTACCTTCTGCGATTGTTACCTGAGTCTTAATAAAGATTTCACCCTTTTCAGGTGCCCCAGGACGTCCCCACATAATATTCTCATCCAGGTATCCCTCAGAAGAACCGAATTCCCCAATCTGAACTCCGTTGGAATCTGTTCCTGTAACCATTATGATAACGCCATCCAGAACTCTTGTTGTACCGCTTCCAATTTCAGACTCGCCTTCTTTGCAAGCAATAGGCTGTACGTCCATAATTGTCTCAGAATAAGTATGGTAATCTGCCGGAGTGATGATTTCAACTTTCAAGTCACACACAAGCTTCTGTGAATCCACACACTCTTTTTCAATACCTTCACGGATGTACAATGTAGTACCTTCAATCTTTGTCTCAGGACCACGTTTTACTTCTGTGATTTTGTAGTGTTTTCTTGTAAGGGTTCTAACAACCTTTGCTTCTGCTTCAACTTCAGCAACTGCTGCCTCTGCAACTGCAGCCACCGGTGCCGCTACAGCCGGAACCACTGCACTGCCTCCGCCCATACCACCTAGTGGAAGTTCAATATCAATGTCTTTTCCTTCCCCAATATGAATCTTCAGCACTCCGCCTGCTGTAGTCTGTGCTACAGGAGCTGTCTGTACTACGGCTGCCTCTGTTACAGATTCATCTGCCGCTTCTGCTGCCTTCACTGGCGCAGACTCTTCTACTGCTTGTATCCCTTCCATGACATCTGCTGTCAAAGGACTCAGCGAATCGCAGGTCTTTGTAAGCTTCGCGCCTAACACCTGTCCGATTGTTAATGCACCATCCAGATTCAAAAGTCCTGAATCTACCAGGTCATCAAAAATCGCTGGATCTTCCAGATTCGATACTTCAATTATAGTGCCTTCTTCGGCTCTACAACAAAGTACTGCAGGGTCTTTTGCATGTTCTTTTGCTGTTTCAGCTGTAATTGACATACTTTCTTTCCTCCTTTAATCTTATATGAAATAGCTCCCTGGCCAAATCATATAGTAACTTTAGGTTATTTATTTTCCATCAGGACCGCCAGCTTTACTTGCCGCCCGGCAGCTGCGGTTCCTGCTTAGAAACGGTTAATCTTCGGTATACCGGATGATTGATTGTTCTCATCACATGATCTGTCTGGTGGAATACCTTCAACTTCATCTTCGGTGCAGAACCCATAACCGTATTAGAACAGTCTGAGCAGTTTCCGATGATGATATACTCTGCATGATCTTTTTTGAACTGTAGGCACTTCTGTGCCTGTCCCGGACAATTACCCGGATCTTCACATTTCAATGTTCCATTCTTCATCTCTGCGGCCTGTTTACATCTTGCAACAGAGACTACTTTTCCATTCATCTTTTCGCAAATTTCCCGCATACGTTCTTCACTGCCGCCGCACGCACAAATCAGCAATCCAACAGATGCACCATGCAGGTCCGGTAAGTCTATCGTTACGATAATACCTCCCGTTGTCTTTGTAATCGGAGCATCCAGTGTTGTTGATTTTCCGGTAAATGGGCCGCCCATGATAATCTCACCGTATACACCATCAATTCCGCCGGAGCGCTCAATCAAATCTTCTACGCTGGTTCCTACAGGAACATCCATATAAATATGAGGCTCATTGCCACCATTCAGCTTACCGATCACAGTCAGGTTCTTGCTGAAGGATGGCTTTTTCAGTTCAATAGCTTCAGCCACACGCAGTACAGTCTCCACATTTACCACAATAGCATCTGCTGCTGACGGGAGTTGTGTCGGATCGAGAAGTTTCCCCAAAGCTTCTCTAACTACGGCACGTTCCTCACCCATCGGGTAAATATCAGGAAGCAAATGTATAAAGATATTTTCTTCATTGCGGATTGCTTCGCGAATTGTCTCTACCGCTTTTTTATTTTTTCCTTTGATTGCAAAAATTGCTTTTGCCGCATTGGAGATTTCCATACAGTATTTTACACCTCTGAGAGTCATCTCCATATTATCTTCAATTTGACGTACATTATGATACAGCCCAGGCTCACACTCGGCAGCATTGATCAGAATATATCCCCCATTTAAATCCGTGCCCAGCTTTACGCCTGTCGGGAAGCCCGCGCCCCCCATGCCGACAATGCCGGCTTCTTTTACCATGTCCAGATGATTTCCTTCCTTAATTGGTACAAATTCTTCTTTTTGTACCTCATCTGGCTGAACAACAATCCGGTCTTCCAAGACATCCTGCACTGTTCCATACACACTGGAAAAGATGTTTGCACCCAGTCCGGCCGGAACTGCGATCAGTGTACCCTTTTCTACTTTGTCACCGACCTTGACAACTGGCTGACAGGGCGCGCCCACATGTTGTCTCAGTAAAAACTGTAAATTTCCCATGACTCTTTTTCTCCTTTTAGGTTTTATTTATTGATAATTTCTATAACATCCTGTTGAGAAATATTTCACAAACGCTTTTTTGGCGGAGGCATGTGGGAATCGAACCCACCCAGGACGCTACGAACGCCCAACACTGGTTTTGAAGACCAGGAGGCACACCAGTTACCCTTCTACCCCCATGTTAATACTATGGTACCTCTTGTTTTGTTAACTGTCATAAAATTTTCCAAATTACACATGCAATTTAACAGTTTTCCTTACCTGTTCCACGATTTATATCTTAACAAATAATCATTGATTTTTCAAGTGTTTTTAAACATAATAATTAACATAAACTGAACTTTGTACTAGAACCCGGTCTATTTGTAGGTTTTTTGTCAATTTTTATTTATTTTGCAGTACTGACCACTCTCAAAAAGCACGTCTAAAAGATATTATTCCAGATATCCTTCATAGATATTCTCTATAACCCGCAAGAAATTTTGTAAATTTAATCCGTACCAGAAAGTTTTTCCGTTGCATTTACTCTATTCTTTACATAGTCATAACTTTAAATTTATGTTATACTATAATAAGAAACAAAAAGGAAAACAGTAAAAGGAAAGAGAGTGTTTTATGCCTAGGAAGAAACAAACAACCAAAGCCAGAATCATAAAGGCTGCCTGGACCTTATTTTATAAAAATGGATACGAAAAAACGACTGTAGAAGATATCCTCAAGCTTTCCAAGACATCCAAAGGAACTTTCTACCACTATTTCAAGGGAAAAGACGCCCTCCTCGCTACCCTTTCTGATCTTTTTGATCAAAAGTATGAGGAGATCCTTCCTACCTTGGATCAGTCCCTCTCTGCTAAAGATAAATTGCTCCTTTTGAACCATGAGCTATTTTACATGATTGAGGAAAGCATTGACTTAAACCTGCTTGCATCACTATTCTCCTCTCAGTTAATAACCAAAGACAATCGCTCCCTCTTGGATGCTGACCGTTATTATTTCCAGATAGTAACAGAAGTTGTGGCTTCCGGCATTGAATCCGGTGAATTCAAATCGACCTCCACTGTGGAAGAGCTTGTCAAAATCTATGCCATGTATGAGAGAGCACTGCTCTATGACTGGGCTTTGTGCGCGGGAAAATATTCCCTGTGGGAATACAGCGACAAGCTGCTGCCTCACGTACTGGATAATTTTCAGCGGGGAATTTAGACTTCAAGATAAAACTTATCTATTTTTGTCGGTTTATTGTTTTTTCTGTCGAAAACTGGTATGATAGAAAAAACTACGATAAGGAGGATAATCCGTGTCCGAACATATACTTTTTACAAATGAAGAAACTACTGAAAAACCAGCAGAATCTACCGTGCCCAATACCGGCACAGAGACTCCTGTGACTCCTAAAGAATCAGCCGCTGAATCTGAAAAGATGAATGCAGCTGCGGAGGAAATACATGTAATCCCAGAAGACATGCCTGTAATTCCGGAAGATGAATCTCCTTCCGGAAACCTTTTCCGCTTTAAAAGAAAGGACAAGGAGTTTTCAAGAGACGAGTGGATTCTTTCCCGCATAGACAAGGGAGAGCTCATGGAGTATCTGAAGCTTGAGCAAAAACGCAGTGAATTTCTGCAAGACGTGAAAGATACCCGTGAAAAGAGGATTTTAAAGGCTTTTGAATTAACCATTTCCCTTGCCGCCGTTGTGGCAGTCGTCTTTTTATTGAAAGACAATCCAACCATCCTCATCAGCATCTTATATATAGTAGGAATTGTCATCGCTTTCTGGCTTTGGAAAAATCCCCGGGATAAATAAGTAAAAGAGGCTGTACAGAAAGCGGGGGCCTTTATGAAAATCTATTATTTGTCACTTACTTCTATGGAATGGTCTGACACTGAAGACAGCCTTTTAAAGCATGTATCTTTAGAGAGGCAGACTCGTATTTCAAAATATTATTTTGCTTCTGACCAGAAGCTTTCTTTGTATGCTGCTCTGCTGACACGCATGGCCATCTTGAAAAACACGGGTCTTGCTAACGAAGCTCTGCTTTTTTCTTGTGAGAAAAATCATAAACCTGTCTTAGCCTCCAATCCACACCTGGATTTTAGTTTTTCTCATACAAAAAATGCTATTCTCTGCTGTCTCTCTACAAAGCATCAGGTAGGTGCCGATATTGAATTAAACAAAGACGCACCTTTCGAAATCATGTCTCAGGTCTTTCATCCCAATGAAATTGAATACATTTATTCTGATAAATCATTACAAAACAAACGATTTTTTGAGATATGGACACGCAAAGAAGCCTATGCCAAAAGGAACCGAACAGGACTTATCGGTAATCTGACTGCCATTGACACGTTGTCTCATTCCTCCGGTTGTTTCTATACCTGGGAGGAGGATTCTTATATCTGCTCCGTATGTAGTTTAGAAAGCTCTACTTTCCAAATCACAAAAATTTCCGAAAAAGATATTTCTGCCTTTTTCGGAAATCTTACTTAATCATATAATCGGAATATTTTTTGTGCCTAAATAAACGGAGAAAATAGTGCCAGCAAGCTTGTCCCCGCTAAGCTAATAGGAATACACACAGAAAACAATTTTCCAGCCAACTCATAATCATATCCCATCCGCTGACATAAAATCGGTGATATCGTTGTTACCGGAGCAAACGCAATAATCTTAAGTGCATTACTATGCATATCAGAAAGTGGTGAAAACCAAAATAATGTTCCTAATATAATTATTGCACAGCTATATCGGGTCAGTACAACCGTAAGCACATCCCGCCACTGTCCCTTTCTTACTTGAAACTCAAAAATGATTCCAATCATTAACATAATAATAATAGTATTGGCCTTTGCTATCGGAGCAGTAAATTCATATACTACCGTCGGCAATTTAAGCTTCATTGCCGCCATACACAACATAATCAGGTAAACTAAAAAGGGGATATTTGTGATTAATTTCTTTACAAGCTCTCTTTTTGATATAACTGCTTTTGTTTTTGAAAGTCCTGCCGCCAAGATACAACTGCCGCCAAGACCCATAATAAGGTTTCCAATATCAAACATTGCAACTATTAAAAGATATTTTACATCCAAAAAGCTTGCCACAAATGGGATTACAAATAGGGAAATATTATAGCCGCTGCAGCAAAGCATATAAGTTCCATTAACGGCATATCCCCTACTTCTTCCAACAAATCTGCCAACTATCAGCATTAACATATTCATTACTATTCCTAATACTGCAAATCCAATCATTGAAGGCCGAAAAATGAATTCCTGAAAACTAGTAATCAATACTGCCGGGAGCGTAATAATAAAAACAATGTTGGAAAGAATTTTATAGTCCTCTTTTTTAAATATACCTTTTTTCTTCAAGCCGTACCCCAACAGGATCAGCCCGATAAACAATATTACTTTACTAACTACTTCATTCATTGATTAAACTCCTTAATCAAGCTTTTAAGCTTATTTCTCAGTTAGCTTTTATATTAGATTAAAATAATCCCCCACGAATTGTATGTTATCTGAAGTCCATTCTCCGCTGTGAGTGACTGTTCCACTCTCTATGAAGACAAAGTAGTCGCAGCACGCAGCTACTAATTCGGGATCATGGGTAATAATAAATTCTGTTTTTCCTAAGGAAGAAAGGCGGTGTATGTTCTCTGCAACTTCTTTCATGTGCCGATAGTCCAATCCACTGGTTGGCTCGTCAAATACAATAATTTCTTTATCAGATGCAACAGCGCTGGCAATCGCAACTCTTTGTCTTTGTCCGCCAGAAAGGGACATAGGATGTGCATCCTTATATTCTAACAAGTCAAGCTCTGATAGGATTTTTCCAGCAATTTTTTCTTTTTTCTCATCCGTAGGAATATCTGCACCAAGTACGACCTCCTCCAGCACACTTTCTGAAAATAATTGATGATTTACATCTTGCATTACCATATAGCAAAGATTTATACGCTTTTTCCCAATATACGGAGCGCTTTTATACATCAGGGTGCCTTGCCCCTTTTTCTCCAGCCCGCAGAGACAGCGGGCAAAAGTCGTTTTTCCGGCTCCGTTATCTCCTAAAACTGCAACCACAGCACCCTCCGGAACTTCTAAGAATGGAATGTTTAATATCGGAGTTTTTCCATAGGAAAACCGGAAGTCTCTTAACTCAATCTTTTCATGGCTATCTGCTTTTCGCTTATGTTCCGGATAAAAACGGCTGTGAGCACGAAGCCCCATGTTATGAATTTCTGCCGTTGTCTTTTCCCAAAAAGAATCTGACGCTAAATCCAGGGCAATTTTGCCATTCTTGAAGAATAAAACCCGGTCTGCAATACTGCGCAGCCATGCGAGGCGGTGTTCTGCAATTATAATTGTTTTTCCCTGGGCTTTCCATGAAAGAAGGATTTTTTGCAGTTCCTGTATAGTTCCGATGTCAAGATTGGAAGAAGGCTCATCCAAAACAAATATTTCCGGCAGTAATGAGCTGACAGAAGCGCAGGCTATTTTCTGTTTTTCACCGCCTGAAAGTGCAAACAGGCTTTTCCCCAGCAAATTTTGGATGTGCAGAGATTCTACTGTTATATCAAACCTTTTAAGTATATCAGCCTTTTCCATTCCAATATTTTCACAGGCAAACACAATTTCTGTGTCTGTCTGTAATGTATAGAATTGAGACTTTGGATTCTGAAAAACAGAACCTACGTGAGGGGCAAGCTCATATAGCTCAACCTCTTGAATATCTTGTCCTTCTACAAGTACAGTTCCCTCTAATTCACCTTCATAATAAGAAGGAATCAGACCATTGATAAGTCTGCTGAATGTAGTTTTGCCACTGCCGGATTCTCCGCACAGAAGTACAACCTCTCCCTTTGGAATCACTGCATGGATATCTTCAACAGCAGCCCCACTTATAGCATTTTCATATTTAAAAGAAGCATTTTTAACCTGAATCACGTTCTCTCCTCCCCTACCATCCCAGCAAAAGCGACAGCGAAAAAATAACAATGACAACCATGCAGAATATAAACGCAACTGCATCCTGCCAATGAAATCCGATGGGACACACATTCGTGCGGCGTGTCGGTGCATGGAAGCCCCGGGTTAAAGCAGAAGCCGACAAATCATTTCCAATAGAAACCAATCCCATTAAAAGGGGAACCAGCCGATATTCCAACATTTCAATCGGATTACGCCAGGAGCCTACCTCCCGAAGCTTCATAGCATCCCGTATAGCCGCATATTCCTCCCTAATTGTAGGAAAAAACCGAAACATAATAGAAATAGGAACCGTAAGCTTCTTTGGTATATGTAAACTGTCCATTGCCGCCATAAATTCGCTTACCGTTGTAGTTAGTATCAAGAGGCAGAACATCGACATACTTGGCAGCGCTTGTGTGCATACTGCTATAACTCCGGTAAACAGAAAGTTTACAATGGATGGTAAGTGAGGCAGCAATAGATATGGAAGCGTTGTTGTAATAATATACATTCCCACATAATAAACCGCAATCCATGGTTTTTTCAAAAGAAGAAGGAAAACCAATGGAACGATTGCTAAAACCGGCTGGACATAGCGCATAGTCCCCATGCCGTCACCTGCAAGCATAACAAAGGAAACCGTAAGGCATAGAAATATTTTTGTACGGGGATCTAAATACATTTGTCTTGCTGTTGGGCGCGTATTGCGCAATATTGTTTCCATTAAATCAACCCACTTTTAATAAAATGCTTTTTCAAAACAGACTTGCCTAAAAGCCCTCCCAGAAGACCGCCGGCAAAAGCAGACAGCATTACCCCAGGGAGCACCCATGGATAACTAAAATAATTTACAACTGTAGTCATATAGTCCGTTCCCATAGAGGCTGCAGTTCTTTCAAGAAATTGTGCACTGCCCGTAACCCAGTAAATCGTATTTGCATTTGCTCCGACACAGGCGATTGCAAAGGCTAAAATAGCCCTGTTAGCGCTTTGATATTGCCCGGAACGTAAAATCAGTTCTGCAATCAACGCACAAATTATTCCGATAGTTAACGAATAAACACCCAGCCCTAAAAGTACCATTACAGTTCCATTCACAATATATGTAATTAAAACCATGCCAAATTTTTTAATTTTGCTGAAGTACAGCATCATCGGAATGCCTAAAATAATGCTGCTGAAGCAACTCATTAGCATAGACACAATTGGTATTATTCCTAATACACAGGATGCGAGAATATAGATGACCAAGTAAACAGCTGTAAAGATTCCGACCGTCATCAGATCTTTTCCATTCAACGTGTTGGTATTTTTCTGTTTTTTCATTTCAAAATTCCTTTCTTTGAAAAATGGTATCTGTTCAGAACCCTGAATAAATACGAAAAATGATTGATTTATGAGAGAGAATTAACTGTCCATGCTATATTTTCGTTCTGCAGGGAGTACAGTCGATGATATAAGCCTTGTTCCTCCATAAGTTCTTCATGTATTCCTGATTCAAGCAAATGCCCTTCTTTTAAGACAATAATTTTGTCGCAGTCCACAATAGACCGAAGTTTATGGGCAATAATCAGAACTGTCTTGTTTTTAATCAGTTTCCCGATAGCCTCCTGAATTTTCGTTTCATTCTCCGGGTCAATAGAAGCTGTACTTTCATCTAGAAGAATAATTGGTGCATCCTTTAAAAATGCACGGGCAATAGACAGTCTTTGCCGCTCACCACCGGATAGGGTTTTACCATTCTCGCCGATCACAGTATCGTATCCCTTGGGTAACCGCTCAATAAACTCGTCACAGCGGGCCAGTTTTGCCGCGGCCATAATTTCTTCCCGGGTAGCATCTTCCTTTCCAATTTTAATGTTATTGTAGATCGTGTCATTAAATAAAACGACATCTTGGAAGACGAAGGAATAGTTTTTATAAAGCACCTCCGGATCGATTTTATTCACGTTCACGCCCCCGATAGACACGCTTCCCCGCTGAACATCCCAAAACCTGGCAGCCAGTTTACACAGAGTGCTTTTCCCACATCCCGATGGTCCCACAATGGCTGTAATCTCGCCTTGTTTAGCGGTGAAAGAAACATTATGGATTACATCTTCCTGATTATAGCCAAAGCTCACATGGTCAAAAGTAACATCAAACTGGGGCAATTGAATATCTTGTTGGGACAACTGAATATCTTGTTGTCCTGTCTGCTCAGGGTAATCCAGAAGATCACGAATCCTTTTGGCACTAACCAGGGAATAAATCAATTCTCCCAACATTTCACATGCCTTTGTCAGAGGCTCGTAAATTCGGACTGCAATGAACAAAAACAGCAGAAAAGTTACTGTGCTGATTTGACCGGAAATCAAACGTGTTGAGCCCACAATGATGACCAATCCCAAACCTAAACGCATCGTATTATAGGAAATAGATATGGTAATTCCTGACAAAAGTTCATATAAAATCTGCCCGGGAATCAATCGTTTGATTTTGCTTTCTAAAGTCTTCTGGTAAGTTTCCATATTGGGCGATGTCTGCAAAACCTTTATGTTCTCTAAATACTCCTGCAGACCATCACTGATGTCCAGCTTTTTTTGCTTATTTCTCTTGTTTGTTCCTTCAGAAATCACACGGCATAGTGCCATCACGGCTGCAGCTATTGGCAGGCATGCCGCTAAACACAAGCTTAAACGCCAATCATAAAAGAATAAGATTACAAGAGCAATTATTCCGGATAGTAAACCACCAATAAATTCTGTTGCAACGATTGCAAGAGTGTTTTGGGCAACTGCAACATCATCCATAATGACAGATGTCAAATCACTTAAATTTCTCTTGCCAAGGTAGGATAGCGGCAGTCTGCGTATTTTATCGGCTAATTTCATACGCAGAATTGAGTCTTCCTTGCCCGATGTAAGGTATTTCTTACGATAAGTAATTTTATAAGCCAAAAAGATAGCTCCTAAAACAATTAGCGCTATGCCCCAATATACCCAGAGGGAGATGCTGCCCGCAGTATACCCAAAATAACGGTTCAGCATCTCATCTGTAATCAGGGCAAACAAAATCACGGGCAGCAGAGTGGCAAGATTGAACAGACACATACATAAACTGGCTTTTATAATTGCCCGGTTCCCTTCATCGGTTAAACGATAGATTTTTTTAAGCATATTGCTTTCCTCCAATCCTCCAGGAAATGCTATTTTGATATTCTTCATACATATTGGCATAAATACCATCTGATTTCAGTAATTCTGTATGTGTTCCTCTCTCTACAATCTTTCCACGTTCCAACACACAAATTTGGTCTGCATGAATGACGGTAGACAGGCGGTGTGCAATCATTAGCACCGTTTTACCCCGCAGCAGTTCATCCAACGCTTTTTGAATAAGATGCTCATTTTCCGCATCCGCAAAAGCTGTCGCTTCATCCAGCAAAACTACGGGGGCATCCTTTAAAATAGCACGGGCCAATGTAATACGCTGCATCTCACCGCCGGAGAGGTATATTCCCTTTGTGCCAATTACTGTGTCAGCCCCATTGGGAAGTTTTTCTAAAATATCATCACATCTGGCCAGATGAAGCGCGTGCAGCACATCCTCTCTTGAAGCATTTGGCGTGTAAAAAGCGACATTATCTATAATAGACATTTTGAAAAGATTCGTGTCCTGAAAAACGATGCTGACTTGTTTCATCCACTCATTGTAATCCATGTCCCTGACATCAACGCCGCCGATTCTTATGGTACCACCCTGAACATCCCAAAACCTGGCAATCAGACTGGCAATCGTACTTTTTCCGCCGCCGGATTCACCCACTAATGCAGTGACTGTTCCTTGCTGTATAGTAAGTGAAACATCATTCAGCGCTCTTTCTGCATCGGCTTCATAGGCGAAAGAAACACGCTCTAAAGAGATTGTGCAATCATCAGGCACCTTGGGATGCGTTGTTTTTGATAATGGCTGTTCATTCAGAATTTTGTCAATGACATCTAAAGAAGCCTTTGAAATCATTAAGTTAGACGAGCTTTTCATAATTCTTGATAAAATAGTAACCACAGCTGGAATTAGAACAGCGAAAAAAACAAAGCTTAATATGGTGCGCTCCGGGTTATTGCCGGAATTGAACAGAATAATTCCACTTGGTATCAAAAAAAAGAAGATTCCGTTAATAATCGTATTATACGCACTGTCCGTATTCTCCATAGAAAGCGCATATTTAATCATATAATCACTGTATTCTTTTACTGCTGCTTTGTAACGCCGAAAAGAATTTGCTGTCTGCCCAAAGACTTTGACAACGGAAATCCCACGTACATATTCCGTTGCGGCATTGCTGATGTCCTCAGCTGATTTTTGATATTGTTTCACAAATCCCTCGCTCTCACCCTTCAGCATAGAGGCAAGAATCAAAAAACCAATGACGATAGGTATCAGGCAAACCAATGACAGCCGCCAGTCATATACAAACATGAATACCAAAAATGCTGCAGGTAAAACTGCTGACTGAACAAAATCAGGTATCTGATGAGCAATAAGTGTTTCAAGATTATCCGTATTTTTTTCAATAATCTTTCTTTGTTTGCCGCTGGGATTGATAGAATGATATCCCAAAGGGAGCGCACCAATATACTTAAACAGCTTGATTCGCAGTTTTGCCACTGTATTATAGGCAGTTATATGAGAAAAAAGCTGCGCCATTCCATAAAGCCCAAATGACAACGAAATTAAGAATACCGCCTGCCATCCCAACTCTATTAAACGGCCCTGATTCAGTCTTGAAAAGTCTCCTAAAGACCTTACAATCTCTTTTGCAACATTATAAACAGAAATAAATGCACTCAAATTCACTACAGCCGAAGCAGCAGCAAGAATAATAGATAGTGTCATTGTAACTTTGAATTTGCCCATATAGCTGAACAGGCGGACAAATACACCCTTTTCTTTCATCTTTACACTTCCTCCTGATATTTTTGATTGTTAGGCGGAACTAACCACCTGGCAAAAAATAAATGCCTGCCTTAGGCATTTACTTTTTTAATTGAAGTATATCGGCCCATCCAACATTAAAGAAATATTTAAGCTGCTCTACATAAGTTCGGGCTTTTTCCCGAGTCATCCCATGAGTAACCGGCTCAAAAAAACCATACAAATATGAACTGATTAGAATATGGATCGTCTCCGGTGTTGCTATTTTCCCTTGTATGATTGCTTCATGTCCGGTTTCCTTCATAAAACAAATGGTCGAGTCAACGATAATATCCACTAATTCATCTAAATAACTTTCATAAGAAGATCCCGTGGAGCATGATATTAGTAACTTGAAAGTATCGAAATTCTCGTAAATGTAATCGACAAAATCCACAGCCTGTGATTCAGGGCCTAAGGCAGCAGCCTCTTTCTCCTGATTTGACAAAGAATGAAAACTATCTTGTTCTCTTTTCAATACATCTTTGAATTTATCAGCTACAGGGGAAACCAGTGCGCGAAACAGTTCATCTTTTCCGGAATACCTTTTATACAACGCACCCGAAGTCACCCCCGCATTCTTGCATATCACATTGGTAGAAGCTTTTTCATAGCCACATGACAGAAATTCTTTTTTGGCAGATTCCAAAATGCGCGGATCAATACTTATATCTGGTTTTGACACAACAATCCTCCTTCTTTGATAGTAGTACTATCGATAGTACAGCTTTTAGTATAGTTAGTTCTATCTAATTTGTCAATGAATTTTTATTTGTTTTACAAATTAGAACCACTTCCCAAAGCCGTATCTGAAGATTGAATTCTGAGATTTACTATGGTTAAACTCAATATAGCTAATGCCCCTGCTTCCATCAACAATTTCAATCCTGGTATCTATCGAAAGTCCTCTAAAAAATCGTATTTCTTCCTTTGTTGCACTGTAAACCAATTTCTTAATTCCATTTATTTTATTGGGATGTTCAATATTCCATACATCTCCGCCGCGCAAAGCCGTATTAAAGAACGGATAATTCGCATTACTTGGCAATAGGCACTTACATTTTATAGTATTTCCATGTATATCCTTTCTTGAAACAGGAGTTAGAAAGGTATCGCATTCCAGTATTTCTTTATATCTCCTTTTAAGCAGCCCCTTTTCATCTTCTTCCATATGAAATGCCAGTCTAAAAAAACCCTCACTTACTTTTTCTTGTTCCAAAGAAGTTTCCAGGTATTCCTTCATCCTGAATAATTTTAAAAGCATCTTAATAAAGGATGTAATATGCATATTTTCTATCAACTCAATATAGGAATGGTCCGGGAAGTATATTAATGCATTATAAGGTTCCTTTTCTCTGCCATATTCAACCTGAAACCCCATATCCCTGAATTTTTGCACAGATTCTTTCAAATTATCCACCTTATACAGCAAATGACTAATATCCATAATCAGTATTTCCCTTCATCCAGCGTCTCCAAAATAACATCTAAAACCTTGTGATAGTTATCTTTATTAAGGCATGTTGCATGATTCCCATCTATTGGTTTAATTGTCAGTTCTCCTAAGCATACCTCATCAAAGCTGGTGGGCTTTTTTGTCTCCGGATAAAATGAATTAACGGTGGGCGCTTCTAAGTATAAGACGTTTCCAAAATAAAATTCATCAAACTTATAATTCATCATGGCTTTAAATGTATGCTCAAATACATTATATAAAATCTTGAACATTGAAAATGTACTTTCATTTCCATTAAACTTTTCCCCGCCAGCTTTTTCAAATATATTTTTCATTCGCTCTTCATGGGTATCATCCAGCAGCGCCGTAAATAATTTTCCATACTCTTCGTATTCCCCTGAGAGGGTGATAAGTTCAGAGTTCTTAATATTTCTATGCTCACCCTTTAAAATATCTTCCATACATTTTTTCATTTTTACAATGTCGATATCATATCCGGCCTTCCTCATATCCAGGCCAATGGCAGTCCCGTATGCAAGTTCTGTAATCATCTGGTTATGAACCATATGCGTTGCTAATTCCGAGCTTATCATTATCACATTTTTCACATTTGCATTATTTTCAAGCAGGATTCTTGCTGTCTCTAATGCGAGGAATCCGCCAACACAGTATCCCAGCACCTCATAACTCTCAGCCTTCATATCTAATAATAGCTGTGCATACTTTTCTGCTCTCTTCTTTATGACTTCTTCTGCTGGAACAGATAAGTACTCTTCATTATTTCCATACATAAAACCTACGACGGAAATGTCATCGGAAGTCTGCTCCAGCAATTCAGGAATCAGAAATTCATAATCAACCAGTCTTCCTGTGCCTGCATGAAGATATGCCTGTACCAGTTTCCGTTTTTCCGGATTATCCCGATATACTACCATTGAGCTATCCGTCTGCCTAGTGATGATTTGGGCAGATGTATTTCTTGCTGGTGTTTTCTCCGCGGTCTTTGTCTGGATTACGTCAGCTATTCCTTCAATCGTTGGATTATTTAATGCATCCTGCATCAATTCATCCCATGAAGTATTTTCCAGACCCTCAATGGATTCCCTCATTTTAGAAACCACCTGTGTTATCAGAAGAGAGTCTCCGCCGACATAGTAAAAATTATCTTTCTTGCTAATTTCAGTCACATTTAAGACCGATTTCCAGATATCTGATATTTGCTGTTCTACATCACTGAATTGTTCTTTTACAACCCCTTTCTTACCCGATGCCAGCCTTTCTTCGCAAATGCCGTTCAGCGCCTTACGATCAATCTTTCCATTTCCCGTGAGCGGAATCTTATCAATAATCTCAATCTGATCTGGAATCATATATACAGGAAGACGGGCAGCCATATATTTCTCGATTGCTTCTACATTCATCTTTTTGCTAAATGCAGCTGCCTTGTTCTGACAAAACAATACACTCTGGCCACATTCAGATAATAAATCATCATTTTCCGGCAATATGAAATAGCAGTTATAGCCTGCCTTCTCAATAAGCTCAATCCATTTCTCTCCAGATGTAAATACATCAATCCCACTGCTTCTATGATCCGTAAAGCCATCTAATCCTCCCTTTAATTCCAGGGATGTTGTCAGAAGATAAGATTCCTTCGTAGCTTCCATGATAATTAAATATCCATCCGGCTTCAGCATCTTTTTGATCTTAGATAAATTCACCTCAATATTCTGTGAATTATGTAATACATTTGCACATAAAATAATGTCATATTCATTATCCTTAAAGCCCTGTACATCATAGTCCTTGTTAATATCCAGCAGCTTATAATCAAGAAAGCCATAATCCGCATATATGGTTTTGGCTTTATTAATAAAGAACTGTGAGACATCTGTAAAGCAGTAACTTACATTGCTGCAGTTTAAGTTCTCTAATACCGTAGTCGTTGTTCCCCCGACACCTGCACCAATTTCAAGAATGGAGGCGCCTGTCTTACAGCAATTGTTAATCAGATCTGCTGCCACATAATTTAATCTCTGGTTAATCATATTCTCTCTGTAGGCTGCGACAGCTACATCCGTATTGCCCTCAGGGAAGAATAATGACAGTCCCGTAATATCTCCGCGAATCTGCTCAAGAATTTTTCTGCCTGATTCCCGCTGATATTGCATCAGGGCTTCACCATAATTAATCTCATTTCCGATGGCCATAAAATCATCCCAAATCGTATCACGGTCCTTATATTCTGAAACTTTTTCAGTCAGGCCATACATGTTCTCGGTACAATTTAAAATCTCCGCTTCAACCAACGCTCTCAGCATCCGGTCTACAATCCTATTGAACTCGGCCTGCTCATTTGTTGTATTATGGATTTCTTTACGGCTGTGCTTTTTACCTGCATCATCAAACAACCCAAGGTTAACGAATAGAGTCAGCATATCAGCCAGCGCGGCTTTATCTGATTGTTTTTTCCATCTCATGAAATCTTCCCGGCTGATATCCTCAAATCGCTGATTGCATGCCTCTTTTAATCTTTCGATTTCAACTTCATTTGCCTGCCCCAAATTCTCTTCCATACTCTTATATGGCTCTAAGAATACAAAAAGTTTGTTTGATTTATTAGGACGTTTGTGATAGATGACCGTACAATCCGCTGCCTCCTTTGTTTCCTTGATGACACTTTCAATTTCACCGATTTCCACGCGGTTTCCATTTATCTTAATCTGGTTATCTCTTCTGCCACAGATCATCAGAATTCCATCTTCCGTGTAATATCCGATATCACCGGTTCTGAAAAGACGTTCTTTTAATTGATCATTATATAAGAATTTTTCATCTGTTAATTCTTTGTCCCCGTAGTATCCACTTGCTAATCCATCGCCGCCAATATATATTTCACCTTTTACTTCATTTGGGCACTGCCTGAAATCACTATTTAATACAAACATTTTCTGATTGCTCAATGGAATTCCGTAGGGAACCAGCGTATTCTCATTAAAATCCGTAATATTCCAGTACAGTGACCAGACAGAACCTTCCGTAGCACCGCCCAGGCTTATCATCTGGTAATCTTTTAACAGTTCTCTTACTTTTCCCGGCAGCTTATTATCAATGACATCTCCTGATAATAAAAATAATCGCAGCGACTGAACTCTCTCCCGATTCCCTTCATTAAGTTCCTGAAGCAGCATTTTTAACAATGCGGGTACAGAATTCCAGATAGTAACACCATTCTCTTCCACTAATTCCATCCAGTGGACAGGATTAATGACACTGCTTTCTTTTGGAATCACCAACGTACCACCTGCATCAAAACAGCCAAAAATATCATAAATAGATAAATCAAATGATAATTTTGTTAATCCGAGGAAAACGTCCTCATTTGATACATTGAATTTTTCATTTATATCAATAATCGTATTTTCAGCAGCCTCATGTGTAATCATTACTCCCTTTGGAACACCCGTGGTGCCTGATGTAAAAATAATATATGCCAGATCATCTGGTGTGGCTGTTGGTTCTGCAGCAATATCCCGACTTATTTCATCCTGAAGTGTAAGATGTATCACCTTTTCCTGGAATGCATCCTCGATCTGGGAGTTCGTATCATCTGCCAGTAATATAAAACGTGAGTTACTGCTTGTAATAATCTTCTGCTGTCTTGCTGATGGCTGATTTACATCAATTGGTACAAATGCGCATCCAGAAAGCAGCGCTCCCATTACAGAAGCAACCTGCCAGATTCCTCTGGGTTGAATGATTGCAACATTATCTCCCTTTTGTACATTTTTGCTCTGTAATAATTGCATTACAGACTGAATATATTTTCCGAATTCTCTATAAGTATATTTTTGTTCATCAAATATAATTGCCATTTCATCCGGACGCTCTGCTATATTTTTAAGTACTCCATCATAAAGCATTCTCTTTTCAAAAGCCTTTTCTGCATGATTATAGGAATCTCTGTCTTTGAAATAATCCGGGGCAAATTTCAGCGCCTCTTTATCTGTCCAGTCACTGTCTGTAACAATCTTTTTAATTGTATTTTCAAATGTGGTAAACATATCGGAAATAACATTTTCTTTGAATATGCCATCCCTCACATCCCAATGGATTTCCAACTCTCCATTTCTCTCAATTACCTGACAGTCAATCCATACCTGCGGGGTTCTGCTGATACCCTCAATAATTTCTAAGTCAGAAGCATAATTTTTTAATTTTTCTTCTCCCACAGTACTCGTAAATACAACTGGGAAGATTTTATTTTCATCCACATAGCGGTTGACTTCTCGCAGGACCTCAACGCCAGAGAACTCCATATGTGCCATATCTTTTAAAAGCGTAGTCTGGATTCTCCTGACAAGATCGATAAAAGGTTCCTCTTCTACAGAAACTGTAAGCATATCCACCGAAGTGAAATCTCCAACAATACTCATTTCTTCATTTGAACGCTGCATCAGAGTTACATTGATGCACATCTGCTTACTTTCAGACCATCTTCCTAAAATGGAAGCATATGCTGCCAGTACTGCATTTGATACAGTGACACCATTTTGGGCAGCTGCTTTTTTCAGTGCTGCATAGCTGTCACGGCCTAACATCATTTTTCTTCTGCCGAACACCACATCTGCTTTTCCATCAGGGGTATTTTTTGAACGGATAACAGGTAATTCCGGACACTTAAATTCATTATTTGCAATCTTATCTTTCCAGTATTCTTTTGCCGCCTGATTCTTATTATTCTTCTTTCTCGAAAGAACAATATCTCTAAATGTGATTTGGCTATTGGCCTCTGAAGAAAATTTACCATTATTATAGTAATCAAAAATATTATTTAAAATAATATTAATACTGATATAGTCAGCAATTAACATATCTACACAAAAATGAATGATTGAGTATGTCTTTCCCTGACTAATGATGAACTTGTGCATTGGCCATGAAGCAACAGCAAAGTCATATGTATACATCTGATCACGTATTTTCTTCACTTCAAAGCTGTTCTCCAGTCCCTGGCTTACATTTACTTCTCTGACTTCAAGGGCAGGCATTTCTACTTCCTTTTTAACAACCTGCTTCCCATCCTTGGTAATGATAGCTCTGAGCATATCATGTTTCATAATGGTTTTATGCCATGCGTCCTGGAAACGAATAACCTCAATCAGGTCTGATTTGATTTCGATATATGTGTAACAGCCGGTTCCGCCTAATTCATAACCGGATTGTCTTCCCGAATAATATGCGCTCTGAATATCTGTTAAAGGAAACTGCTGATATCTCTTACTCTCATCATGTATAAGCTCTGCTCCATCTGTATCTTTATCTGCTTGTCCATTGTTATGTAAATATAAGACAATCTCAGATTTATGTTTTTTTAAATACTTCAGCATATCCTTTTCTATAGGTCCCTTGCTGGTCCGGTATGATATATTCTGGCCATTTTTTAAAGTTAGAGTGATTCCCTTTGCCTCACACCTTGCTAAAAACTCATTCATTTGATTTCCTCCACCTAGTTTAATAATTACCTGCTGATAAAATCTGATATATCTTTCCACAAACGGCACAAAGCTATATAGTATTGCATATCTGCAGCATCACATTTTTTCTTTATGATGAACTCCTTATTTGCTGTCAGGAAATTATTTACCGCTTCCGGCCATACGCTGTGGTACAACTCGCTGTACTTTTTTCCGCCTGCATCATATAAAATCTCTGTGCCATTTACATTACGTATTTCATCTTTACATTCCTGTCTCAGATATTCCTCTACAACATAAGGTTTTGATACCCATATGACTTGTCCATTTACTTCTGTTAATTTTAAATTTCCCATTCCCGTCATCACATTTATTTCATTTAACATATACGCATATTTTTTTATGTTGTCTGAATTCATATGGCTCTGGATACGGAACATAAAATCAATACCCTTTATCGTTCCACATACATAATTCTGGACATCTGTTTTGAAGCAGTGTTCATAATCTAAAATATGTGGACTGATTCCTCCCAGTGTACTTCCAATCTGGTCAATAAACGGAAGTAACACCGGAAGACTGCAGGCACCATCAATACTGTAGATTTCACTTTTTGCTTTTAGCTCACAAATTTTACTATGAAAAATCCTGGATGAAGGTAAATACGAATAGAATGTATTTACCTTGTAAAAGACATTATTTTTCATTGCAATTTTATAGTTCTCCACAGCTTCTTCTGAATGAACCGGCTGTTCCTGAACAACACTGATCTGCTTATTCAACAAGTTTTGTGCGATTTCATTTCCTGCTCCACCAACGATTCCAGAACGAATGACAACGAAAGCCAAATCAAAATCCTGATTCGTAATTTCATCCACATCTTTATAAATGGGCACCTGATATTGGGCTGCTATTTTTCTGGACTGTCCGCTTCCGTTAGATAAGATACCCGCCAGTTGAAAATCCTCATTTGCAAGGACGCCTTTTAAATATATCTGTCCAAAAACTGTTCCACACAAAAGCACTCTTATTTTATTTTCCATCTTATAATTCTCCATGAATATCTACGGATATTCCCAGATTCTGAATCATATGCAGCACTTCATCCGAGTCCGCAAGTTCAAATGGCCAGTATACTCCGCCAGCTACCTCGTGATGAATCAGAGTATCCGCCATATATGCCAGCATCGCTGCTGTAAGTTTTGAACTGTCATTTGTGTCCAGTCTGAGAACAGTTGTCTCAGACTCTTCAATTGATTTAATCACAATCGTGAACCAGGGCTGCTTTGATTTATTTAATTGATTTATCTCACGAAGTACCGTGGAAAATAGTTTATTCAGGTCCTCTTCTTTCTTTAACCGTGATGCCTCCACACAGCCAAACATTATGATCCGTTTCATACGTTCCTCTGCCCAGATTGTATAATTCCGGATGTTTTGAACTCCAAGATACTTTACAACACTTCGTATTTCACTTGTCAGGATTAGCTGTGTACTGATTTTATCCGGCAGCTCCTCTGCACCATCAAAGAGTTCCGGATACAAGTTCTTGTTCTTTACTGTTTCGGAATCTTCAATGTAGCAGTTTGATTCTCCGTAACCATTTATACTGCTTAAAATGATATCCCCAACAGAGCCAATGCTTCCTCCTTCTCGTCCCCCGCTCCAAACCTTCATTTCCTGTGTTTCTGCCTTATACATGCTGCGGATTAGTACGCTAAGCATCCCCGGAACGCTTCCAGCATTTAAAATAATTCTGGACGCCTCCTGTTTCAGACTATCTTTACTATTTGTCCACCCAAAGGCATCAATATAATCTTTTCCGGCATTCACGACTGCAGGTAATATTTTTTGGTTTGTCAGCAGTGAGGGGCCGGTGCAGTTGATAATGATGTCACACTTATCTACGAATTCCTTTAAGGAATGGGGCTCATCAATATTTACCTTTTTTGTATCAGGACCATTTTCTAAGCCCCGGCTGCCTTTTAATACAGTCAGCTTTTTTTGCTGTAATATTTCTGCCAGAGACTGTCCGATTATTCCAGTGGCACCCAGAATACCAATTCTTTTAGAACCCTGTATGGAATCACTTATTTTATTCATGAACCTAAATCATTCCTTCCTCAATATTGTCCACCAGAAAACCAGCCAGACCCTCAATACTATCATGTTCTACAATATCTATAATCGTAATATCTGCCTGAAGTTCTCCGTTTATCTCATTGATCATTTTTACCATTCCAAGACTGTTTCCACCTAGTTCAAAGAATGTCTTACTGAAATCTTTCACCGGAACCTGTAAAAGTTCCTCCCAGATTACTGCAAGTTTCTCTTTATATTCCTTACCGGGATTCTGTTCACTTGAATTTGTATAGGAATCATGCTCTGCATTTTCTTTACTGGTGTCTGACTTTGTAATCTTCTCCTCCTGCGCCCTGCTGCCTTCCGAAATCTCCCAGTTCTCATCACTCACAATGGTCATATTCTGGGGATCAGCTATATAGAAATAAATCTGGCTCTTATAATAGTCAAACATTTTATCTAACAATTCTTTTGAGAGCAGTTCGTCAACACTGTCCCAATTAAGTGTCAGTCCATCATTTTGCTCTACAACCTGATGATCAATCCATACCTGAGGTGTCTGTGAAATGTTGTAGCTTAACTTTCCAATCCACTTATTGTCGTCCCACTGATTGATTCCAAGACCACTTGTGAACACAATCGGCATAATAGAATCTTTTAAATTCCCATCTCTGTGCCGCAGCTCTCTCTCAAATTCCACCGCCGTATAAAGTGAGTGTTCCAGGTCACTGATCAACTGCTTCTGGATTGCCTTTGCTCTTTCCATAAATGAGCTGCCCTTAATATATTTTGTTTCTAACAAAGTCAAATTTGTAAAATCTCCCACAAGCTTATTGATCTGTGGATGCTGAAAGCTCCGCTCAAACTGTGTCAGGTTAAGTGCAAAACTTTTATTATAAGACCATCTTCTAAGGCTGTCCGAGAATGCTGTAAGTAAGAATACTGTTGGTGTGATTTCACTATTTTGTGATAGTAACTTTACTTTCTCCCATTCATCTGCCTCAAGATGCATATGTCTCCGGCAAAATCTATAATCTGATAATTCTGATTCCCTCTTAGCAAGGGGAATCATTGGCTGTTTGCTGAAATCGTTCAGTCTCGATAACCAGTATGTTTTATCTTTTTCATACTTCTCAGTGCTGCGTGCTTTATTTAATGAAATAACATAATCACGGAACGAAATCTGCAGTTCCTCTTCTTTGTAATCATCATTACGATATCTTTCTGCCATTTCATCTAATAAGTAGAACATGCTCCAGCCATCTAAAATTAAATTATCAAAGCTGATATGAAGTCTTAAATTATTCTGGTCAATCATGGTGAGCTTCATATCAAACAGCGGCCATTTTTCGGCATCGATGACCTGTCTTGACATTTGCTCTCTCGCCTCATAAAGATATCTCTGTTTGGCTTCCTCATCAAAGCCTGACAGATTTGCCGTCTGAATCAAATACATAGGTGCCTTATTCATAATCCGCTGCTCACCATTTTCAGATACAACAGCTCTTAACATACCGTGATAAGCAATCATATCATTCCAGACCTTTTGCAGCTTTAGAATATCAAGCTCCATACAGTCAAATTCGTAATAACAGTGGGTTGAAACATTCCCCATATTAAATGCACCTTTTCTGCCAATCCAGTATGCAAACTGCACATTAGTGAGTGGAAATGGCTCGTTTTCGTTTTCTTTATCTATGATGATCTGCGATTCGTCTTTCTCTACTTTTAAACTGTCTGCATTCTGTTCAATAAACCGGGCAAGTTCCAGTGCTTTAGGATTTTCAAATATATTTTTGATTGAAATATTAATATTATGTTGATTCCTCAATAATCCAATGACCTGAGTCGCCGTGAGTGAATCCCCGCCCAACGCGAAATAATTGTCCTGTGCCTTGATATTCTGTACATGCAGCACCTGCTCGAAGATGTTCATAAGCAATGCCTGTGTCTTATTCATCTGGCCGCTCTCTGAAAACGATGCCGTTTCATCCTGTGTTTTCATGTTTTGTTTTACAATGCTGCTTAATTTCTTCCGGTCAATTTTTCCATTTTTATTTAATGGAAGCTGATCCACCTTATAAAATGCGAAAGGCATCATATACGAAGGGATCTCTCCTTCCAGATAATGAATCAGGCGATGAAATGTTAGTTCTTTCTTATTACTTAATGTACCAACAAATAACATGCTGCCGTCTGATGAAACCTCTTCTTCCTCAGTGATATAGTTTATTTTGTACCCTGAAACCTCAAGCTGCTGTTTCATTGACTGAACATCTGGTATGACGCTGCCGCCTCTGATAGAAAGATCCATATCAATGAATCCTTTTTCAAGAATGCCTGGAACCACCTCTATAATCAGAAGTTCTTTATTTAGTTCACTTCCAATCAGGCAGCCGTCCGGCTTTAATAATCCCGAAATTTCCCGCAGCTTATCACCAATATTGTTAAAACGATGTAACGAATTTAAAGCTATTACAATATCAAATGTATCTGCATACATGTTCTTCATATCCTCTGGATTTCCAGCCTTATATTCCAATTCATCAAATTCAGCAATGATGTCCTGATAATCCTTCTGGAAAAAGATTGTATTTTCCAGACATGTATATTCAGCAATCCATTCCTTGTTTTGCTTAAGCACTGCTCTTGTGAATTCTTTATCCCTGCAGCCAATCTCAAGTATTCTCAGCTTTTTCTGTTTTCTTTTCTCAGCAATGTTATGAATCAGGTTCAACGTCCGCTCTATATTTTCAGAATAACCAGCTATATGCTTTGCTAAAACATCTGGCCTGATATTAGAATCCTCTTTATAGAACAACTCAATGGGATTTTTCTCTCCTTTTAAGATTCCTGTAATATCTGCCTGCAGGCTGTTAAATACTTCATCATAGAATTGAAATGGTGCATGAATATCTTGTTTTTTTTGACCAAACCTTTCTGTTCTGAGATAGTTATCTTCTATTTTTTCAAGCTGTTTGTCATTCACTAACAATTCTAACCAGCGATATACCACGCCCCTCATTTCATCAGAAATCCGCCCTGCTTTCACAATCTCCTCAAAGCTGATCGTTCTTTCAAATGAAATACCTGATTGTTCCAGGACATCTCTAAGAAAACTTAATGTCATGGCATTGATACAGTCACGGAAATCTACCCATACTCCCCCTTTCTCATTGGAAATATTCAAAATCTTCCGGCAATCAATTTCTTCTCCTTTTTTATCTATGTAAAATTCAGCGGCCATTTCTTCTATCTGCAGAAAAGCAACAATCTTCTTATCGTTTTTGCTGTGTTCTACAGCGCTTACGACTGCATTTCTGACACCCGGATACTTCTTAACTGCATTTTCAATCTCGCCCAGCTCAATACGATGACCTTTAATCTTTACCTGGCTGTCTTTTCTGCCTAAAAACTCAATTGTTCCATCATTCCATGTCCGTCCGTTATCCCCTGTCTTATACCAGCACATCCCCTTAGAATCCAAAATAAATTTTTTCTCTGTTAATTGTGTATCTCCCCGATATCCTTTGGCAACACCCGCACCGCCGATCCAAAGCTCACCTTCCACGTAATTGGGGCAAGTTCTTCCATAATCATCAACGATTCGATACACTTGGTTCTTCAAGGCCTTTCCATAAGGAATGGATACCCAGTCAGATGGGATTGTCTTTGGGACCTCCAGATAATTCGACCATATAGAAGCTTCCGTAGCTCCTCCCATCGCAACAATCAGCGATGTTTCATCACTGATAGCATAAAACCGGCCAGGTAACTCAATTGGAATCCAGTCTCCTGACAGAAATGCCAGCCGGATCTTTAACCATTTTTTTCTTCCCTCTGCCATAGTCGTAAGCATATCAAATAAGATTGGAACCGAATCCCACATGGTCACGTTATATTGGTCAATCATCTGTAGCCATACATCTGGATTTTTATAATCTTCCTCGCTTAAAGAAATGATTTTCCCTCCGGCGGAAAGCGTTCCAAAAATATCATACACAGATAAATCGAAATCAATGGCTGAGACCATCAGCAGTGTATCGTCTTTACCAACATTATATTTTGCATTTAAATCAAGTATTGTATTGACTGCACTCTGATGTACTATTTCTACACCCTTTGGAACACCTGTGGAGCCTGATGTCATAATGACATAAGCCGGGGAATCATATGAAACCTGTACCGGTTCTTCCAGTTGAAGTTCACCCG
Organism: Ruminococcus sp.; assembly: GCA_013911065.1. Taxonomy (GTDB): domain Bacteria; phylum Bacillota; class Clostridia; order Lachnospirales; family Lachnospiraceae; genus Muricomes. Next base: position 45,539 of record JACERV010000029.1, read on the forward strand.
ACATCGCCTGGTCTAAATCGACCACTTTGACATCATCCTCCAAAAGCTTACAGCCATCTATCGTCTCTGCGTCACTCACGACATACCGGATACCAATCTGATCATATATTTTCTTTCTTCTCTCCCTGGGCTGACTGCCGGCAATCGGAACATAGACTCCACCGGCAAATAAAATACCTAAAATTGCATAAATCTGCCGATATCCTCTTGGTAAAGCGATTCCCACATAATCCCCCTGCCTGATTCCTGCATCCCTTAAGCTGGCTGCAATCTGCAATCCTGTATTCATAAGCTCTTGATAGCGAATCTGCTTTCCAGTGATGCTGTCAATGACCGCAAGTAATTCCGGAGCTTCTTTTGCATTTTCCAGAAATTCTGAATACAAATGCTTTTGCGGATATTGCAGCGGCAATATTTCCATTACCTCATTTGTTCTTGTCTTTTTCTGATTGTCAGGCAATACATCGATTGTTTTATTCCAATCATCCTGGGCTGCTAATGTTTCCACCATTTTTATCATAGAAGAATACATGTCTTCAATCACTGTGGAATCAAATAATTCTTCTACATAGTCCCAGCACAATATCAAGTCTCCCATATCAGAGAATGACTGGAAATCTAACCACACCTGAGGTGTCTGGGAAATCATATGGCTCAGTTTTCCTAATGTTTCTCTTGTCGCTTCTGTCTCAAACGGGAAATCAATATTGCAGGCAAATACGATGGGTGCAATTGATTCGGAACCTCCATTGTTCCTGTTAATATCCCGCTGTACCTGTACGCCTGAATAACTGGAGTGTGACATTCTTGAAATGAATGTATGGTTGATTTCTCTGTAATAATCTAAAAACGTCTTTGTTTCTGAATTTGAAACATCCAGTAACAGCAGATTTGTAAAATCCGCAATCAGTCCTTCTACATCCTGATTTTCCTCATCACGGTCAAAAAGTGGGATATTGATAATGAACTTTTGCTGATTCGTCCATCTGCTGATAACCGAGCTATAGACCGTAAGCAGGAACATCGCTGGTGTCATACCATATGTCATCGCCTTTTCCTGCAGTTTTTTCCATGTTTTCGCTTTTATCTTCTTACTTTTTCTATGAAATCTTACAGTCTTTACCTCTTCCGGTCTTACCCGCAAAGGAATCAATGGTGCTTCATAAGGATAGGATTCTATCACCTTACTCCAATACTCTTTATCCTGATTCACTAGTTCATAATTTTCGGATTTTGCCTCTAAATAATTTTTAAAGCAATCCTTATCATATGTGCGAATCGTTTCTCCCTTATACGCTTTTGTTAATTCTGTAATCAAAATATGTATACTTGCAACATCTGCAACCAGTAAATCCACATCTACGAATAATTTACTCTTCCCCTGTGGAAGCAGCGCACATTCCAGATGGATATTTTCTCCATCCTGTACATTCAGTTTTTCATGGGATAATTTTGTTCGGATTTCCATAAGCGCTTCATCACATGTTTTCATGTCCATATTTCTAAAATCATGGATAACCGCCTGTTGTAAATGCTGCTCATCTAATACAATCTGTCTTCCATTATCTGTAAATTTTGCTCTCAGCATTGGCTGTGCTTTCTGCACCATTTCCCATGCGGATTTTAATCTTTCCTCATCTTCAATATTTCCATCAAACTCAAAATATGCATGGCATCCTACTCCACCCAATTCCTGATCATTTTGGCGCCCTGCCCAATAAGCATACTGAACATCTGTCAGGTTGAATTCTTCCGTACTGCTGCTTTTCGTTTCTTTTTTCTTTGGGATTACAGCATCCTGATCTACATCTTCAATTGCCTCAATGATTTCTGCCCAGTTGTTAAATGTAGGCTGTTCAATTAAATCACCAAATGAGATTCTGCATCCTCTCTTCTTTAGAAATGCAGAAATTTTCATAATCATGATGGAATTCATGCCTATATGAGTAAGATTGGTATACGAGTCAAATTCTTTGAGCTTTAGCATGCTTAGAATTTTTTGTTTCAATTCCTCTATTAAATAAGCTTTCTTCATTTTCTGTCTACCTTTTCTATTTTTGATTCAGTGGAATCTTTTTCTGAATTATATCTGCAGCAATATCAATTCCATTGTCACTTACTTCCGCGGAAAATTTCTCTGAATTGATTCGATAGTTGTCATCGCTGATTAAATCAATGATACTGTTTTCAAATTCTGTTTCGTTTATCCCCTTTTTTACATTAATTGGTGCGGGGCCCACTCTCAGGTAAAAACATTGTCCGCCCCAAAAGACCTGATCAGCTCCAAACGCCATAATAAGCTGTGGTTTTCCATTTCTCATGCAGGCATGCACAGTACCATTTCCACCATGATGAATTGCTGCATCTACTTTGTGAATGAACTGCTCAAACGGGATATAATCCATGATATAAATTCTCTGTGATTGCTTCTTAAATTCTCGGTTAATCAGGTCCCTGCAGCTTTTCGGCACGATTACACCTTTATTTTCTTTCAGCAAAATCCTTATTATTCTTCGGTATAGTCCGTCAGCTTTATCATAATTCATACTTCCAAACCCAACATAAACCGTGCCTTCACATTGATCAATAAACTGATAAAGCTTTTTTATCTCCTCATTCTCCTGGTTTTTAGCCAGGCGAATCCAGTTTCCTGTAAGATAGATATGGTCACCCCACTTTTTATCTTTATTTGCCAGAACCTGGTCGTACTGATATAGGGTAATGATGTTTTCTCCGTTCATCTTCCTGTAATCTCCAAACCTGCCCATTTTCTTTAGTCCTAAGCGCTCTCTCCAGATATTTACCGTTTTTACCGCCGCCCAGGCCATTAGTGTCCGGCACATGATATTTCCAAAATAACAGGACAAACTATCACGTTTCATAGTATCCATGAGAGAACAATACTTTCTTGTTACATCAAACGGGAATGCAAATGTCCGTATCACCGGTATATGAAATTTTTCAGCAAAATGATATGCCAGAGCACCAAACTGCATATAGATGATCAGGTCATTTTTTTCACAAGCCCTGTAAAAATCATCATACAGATCCGGGTATTTCCCCAGCAGAAAACTGATTCCATTCATTCCTTCAGAACGTGTATTATTACTATTTCCAAGTAACAGGCTTACCATTTCTTCCGAATCTCCTGATATTTTCGAAAATACCAGTCCCCTTTTCTCGACTATATCTCTGTAATTTTCAAATGTTGCCAGACGGTATTCATATCCTCTTTTTACCAGTTCTTCCCCCAGCAAAATAAACGGCATTATATCCCCATAAGATCCCAGAGTTATGGCCGTTATTTTCATTCTTCTTTCTCCGGCAGACTTCGGATTACTTTACATGGATTTCCTGCCGCAAGTACATTTGCCGGAATATCTTTCGTTACTACAGAACCCGATCCTATAACACTATTTTCTCCTATGGTTATTCCTCTATGTTCAGGGCAAACAACCGTTACACGGGAGCCGATGTATACATTGTCCTCAATCACAATGGGATTTGCATATCCGTACCCAGCCTTTCTTCTTTTTGGATTCACACTATGTCCCGAACTTATAAACTCGCAATTTGGTCCAACCCAGACATCATCTCCAAACTTAACTTCCCCGCCGTCTAATATGCAGCAATAGCTATTTATTGCCACCATATTTCCAAGCTCAATATTGTATCCCAGGGCACATTTAAAGGGAGAAAATATAAGGAAATCTCCATCTGCTCTCTTGAATAATTTTTTCAGAAGTTCATTTCTTTTTTCAATATCAGATGCAGGAATATTATTGTATTCATAGCAAAGCTCTTCTGTCCTTAGCATATCATGCAACATATCTCTGCGATTGTTTATGTTAAAGTCTTCATTTTCATTATTCTTTTCCATGAGATAATTTTTCCTTTCCAATTTCAATTAATCTTTTTTTATCTGTTTTTCCAATTTTTGTTAAAGGAAGCATATCAGTCATAAATACACAATCTGGTAATTTAAATAATGCCAGTTCCTTTTCCGTAAGATAATTTCTCACTTCACTCAATGTAATATCATTGTCAGAAACAATAAATACGCAAATCATTTCTCCTTGATTTTCATCTGGTAATCCTACAACTGCACAATCTTTAATTGAATCCATACTGATTAAATATGTTTCAATTTCAGAAGGAATTATTTTTTCTCCGGATTTATTAATTAATTCAGTAATTCTTCCGGAGATTTTGAGATTGCCATCTTCACTTAGGTATGCACGATCGCCTGTTTTATAAAATCCATCTTCTGTAAAGAATTTTTTATTTTCCGGATTATTGTAATAAGAATGTATCGTATATGGTCCCCGGATAAGCAGTTCTCCATATTCTCCGTTTTTTAATGGATTGCCGTTCTCGTCTGCAATTTTTATTTCATCATATGGTGAGATTGGTTTGCCCTGAAACACTTTTATGATTTCTTTGCTGTCCGAGAGCGCAGTCATTGTATTCAGCCCCTCTGCAACACCAAATACCTGCTGCAGGGTAAATACATCCAGATCAATTAATTCCTGGGCAATTGCTTCTTCCAGAAATGCACCTCCAATTTGAACTACTCTTAAAGACGATATGTCGTATGCATCTTCTTTTAACATTTCCAGCATCAATTTCGCCATGGAAGGGACCATGGATATAAATGTTGCTTTATACTCTTCAATAAGCTCTAACCCCTCATTCATATCCGGATATGTACTTAGGAGCAGCGTTGCCCCCTTTGAAAAGGTCCCCAGAAATCCAGGATGTCCAATAATAAAATTATGTGCCAATGGCAGGATTACTAATACAATATCTGTTTTTTTCAGTTCGCATCTTCTTACTGACATCTCCGTATCATACAGATAATCTCCGTGGGTCCGTGGAATCAGCTTTGACATTCCAGTCGTACCACCAGATAGCGATAAGAATGCAATATCCAGATTCTCTACACATGGAAATTTCTTTCTCTTTATAATATCCAGACTGTCTGCAACAGGTTTGTCACTATTAATCTGGAGTATATGCTGTATCTGATTATCCTCTTTCAATTCACTGATAATCTGCGCATATTCGAATCCCATATAACGGTCCTGGCATATGTATCCTGTGGGCTTTGCTGTATGAATCATACCCTTTATCTCGTTAATTCTGTGTGCCGGCAAAGCCATGATTGGAATTGCCCCTATTTTCAGCAGCCCAAAGAAACAAAGAATGTAATTTATGCTATTCGGAAGCTGTAGTATAACTCGGTCTTTCGGCTGAATTCCCATATTTATTAAACCTGCAGCCGTTTCAGAGATTAGTCGTCCAATCTCTGCATAAGTGATCTTTTCATCGTTTGAAATAATACAGATAGATTCTCTATATTTTTCACACCATTCAGACATTGCATCTGCAATTGTACTGTTGTTCCAGCCTTCAATCGTCTGATACTTTTTGTACTTTTCTCTATGCATTTTCCATCCTGCCATTCTTTCTTTTTATTTTTATATCCCTTATATATTACCTTTCCAGCCTCAGTGATAAGTCAGGCAGGAGTGCCTGCATGATATGTTCTTTAATAACATCTAATACATCATCTGTATTTGTATCTATAAACAGGTGCTCTCCTTCTATATCCTTATGTCTGAATTCTGCTGTTGTATAATGCTTCCATTCCTGCAGATCTGCCTGTGATATTTCCGGATCCTTTGTTCCCCGCAATGCCAAAACCGGCACATGGATTTTCCGATACTTTTCATCCTGATATGTATCCGCTAATGTAAAATCAGCCCGGAGTACCGGTCCAAAAATTGCCCACAAATCTTTATTTTCAAACAATCCTCTCGGAGTCCGTCCATACTGGGATAAGCTATTAAAAAAGTTCTCCTCTGCCAATTGATAAATTGGATTTACTTCTCTTCTGTTAGGCGCAAGCCCTCCGGAAACTATAATTCCACGCAGATTCTTCTGCTTTACTTCTTCAAACCGTACCGCTAATTCATATGCAACCCTGCTGCCCGCGCTATGACCAAATAGGACAAATGGATGCTGAATCCCTTTGTTCATTTCTTCAAAAAGACTTGTAACCAGCGTATTCATATCCTTCACCGGTTTTTCCATTATTCGTTCTTCATGACCTGGATAATGTGCGGGATAAACATGAATATCATCTCCCAACTTTTCCTGCCATAGCCGAAATACAGATGCGCCGCCTCCCGCATATGGAAAGCAGAAAAGCCTTATTCCCTTCTCCTTCACATCATACCGGTCAAAATATTGTGTCTTTGCTATGTTCTTACTTGATATCCCTGGCTGTTGCATGATTGCGTACCCTCCTGGCATTAATGTTAGTCTTAACTAACCTATTTTTAAAAATTTTTGGATTACTACGGTAATTATCCCACCCAAAATTACAAACTGCGCAATTGATATTACTATATTTACCATCTGTATCTGAAGGCAAACGCTTATAACAAAAATTAACAGTTCAACTGCCAGTACAATCTTCGTACGACAGGTATATACTTTTTTCTCTATATCATCCAGCCTCTTATTCTTTGTATCTACCGGCCCTAATTTCCAGATAAATATCCCAGAAACAATTACAACACCTATCCATACATACAATGGTATTGTATAAAACAACTCTTTAAACCCAATTGCTATAATTACAGACACTAGCGCAGAAAATGTAATACACACTTCTGCTTTTTCAAAATGGAACCCGCCGGCATACTGCCTAAGGGGAATGAATGCTGCCATAAATAGCAGCATTTCCCAATATGTTCCCATTATGCCTGCAATAAGTATCATCAATATACCACTGATGATTTTTCCAATGAGCAGTTGGTAACCGAACACATATGTCACTTTTTTATCTTCTTCCAAAATTCCTCTGTATACTTGTATAAAAACTATCCTCTCTGCCCACTTCCTAATCATCTCAGAACTTCCTGTACTTATCCTTTAATTCATCTGGTGCTTCCGGCTGTCCCCAAATCCAGGAACAAGTTACATTTACTGCATTAACGGCCATTACCATAGCAAGGCAGTTCATTAGAATCATTCCTTTTGATGTGAATTTTGATAAAAAGTTTTTCCTCTTCATAATTCAATCTCCTTTTCGTTTTCCCTTTTTATACAACTTTCTACCTTTGTTGACAATATCGTTTGCCCAATCGACATCTAACTCTGCAAAATCGGTAAAAAAGAGTGCCATTATCCGGCACTCCTTTATCTTTGAAAAATAATTGTCACTTTAAATATATCTCCTTCCACCTTGATTATCATCCTGCCCTTATAGCGCTTTACAATCTGTTCTACTGTATGAATCCCTATGCCATGGTTTCCCTTATCCATTTTTCTTGTTAGATACCTTCCCGACTTGTGAACCGGCTCGGTTTTAAAATTGTTATCTATATTAACAATAAGAAAATGCCCATTGTTTTCTGTAAATACCCGAACATCAATAACCCCTCCGGCATATAAAGGCGCTGCAGCCTCATAGGCATTATCTAAAAGGTTTCCCAAAATGGCAATCATATCAATCTCATCTAAAAAGTCAAAATCCACTTCGGGTTCTATTCTTACGGAAATTTTAACCCCTATCTCCTCGGCCGCCCTTATCCGCTCTGTTAAAATGGCATTCAATATATGACTTGTACTATACTCAATAACATTTGTACTCTGAATCTTAATATTCAGCTTTTCAAAAATGATTTTTGCCTCTTCTATGTTTTTTGCTGAAAAGCAGCTTGCGGCAGCTCTTATATATTTATTTATATCGTGAAGCAGCCTTTTCCTCTCTTCATCTGCCTTTTTCAATTGATCTAAATGCCGCTTTTCCAGCTGACTTTTTAAATAGAGTCTTTCCATTTTTTCTGCTCTCTGCATATTTATCAACATTTTATCGAACAGATAAAATGTAAAGGCATTCGCAATGAGCAATAAGATAGCACCTGTCAATACAATATATTTGGCTGTAGGGGATATCACATGAACATCGACATAAAACATTCCACTTAATAAAACAATCGTTGCCAAAGGCAGCACCATCAGTGATAAGAACACTTTATCCTGGTCCTCTTCGTAAAACTTTCTTTTGTGTATCTGTGCTACACATTTAACCAGAATAAAAGTAACCATTTTCATGAGCAAAAGTGTCATAAACATCAGAACTTCATTATTATGTAAAAGCCGGTAAGCAAACTCCGAATTCACATTGGCAATTAAAGCGAAAATGAATTCAGGTAATATGGCTAACATATAGTAGCAGACTGCAAGACATGATTTTTTCAGGAAGCTTCCCACAAAATTCACGGCAGAAAACATCAGATAAATTAATGGGATAACTGCTAAATTTAATAGTGAGCTGTTTGCTGAATTCACTGATAGGAACAGGAGATAAAATGGGGTATTCATTGCCAGTCTCTTTGCAATATTATATCCATTTATCTGAAGCAGACTTTTACCTAAGTCAAACAGCATATATAACTCAAATGCACAAATGACAATATCCAAAACCATCTTATCGCCTTCTAAACTTTCTGTTTAAATAACGTGTAAAAGCATCATCAAAGATTTTTGCCTTTGATCTGGAAATGTAGAGTTTTTCTTCATTTTCCATAATGATGACCTTTCCTTCTATGCGGGATATGTTACTCATATTTACAATAAAGCTGCTATGGGCATATTCAAAGCCACCCTGACACAATTTAGGATAAAGCTCTTTCAATCTTTCCCTGCAGTATATGTATTGAAATGCTCCAGACTTATTGTATACAATCTTTGTTTGCCGCCCATCCACCGTAAAATATAAAACATTCTCCAAAGGAACTCTAGTTATTACACCGTCCTGTGTAACTACAATATAATGCTTTCGTCCTCTTTCCATCATTTCTTCCAAGATATCAGGCAGTTCCTCAAATAGTCCCTTGTTCTTAATATCTTTCATAATATACCGGTAAGGATACACTTTGAAATTCTCCGCTTTTGGTGTTTGATAATTCGTACAGAACACTAAAATACACTTTTTATTATGTTCTCTGAAAATCTTTGAAGTTTTATTACCATCTAACCCTGGCATTTGAATATCCAGAAAGAGTAAATCAAAGTCCATATCGGATTTCACCAACTCTTCTCCTGTTTCAAATTGGGAAAAACATATACTTCCTGCAACCATATTCAAATCTTGAATTTTTTTCATTACAGTTTCTCTGAACTCATTCTCATCATCACATATTGCTATTTTGTACATTTTCCACCTCGCTTTTAGTTAGTTTTAACTAACTATCAGTTTTTTAAAAACCATCTTTCCGGCCGGAAGCAAGAGACTCTATGTAATCTCCCGTTCCAACTCAGCAAAGATGGAGTCTGCAAAAAATCTTAAATAGTTATTTTTTGCTGCATTTCAATCACTGTTCAAAGTGTCTGGCTGGCTATTCATCTTAACACTTTTGCATTCCGTTATGTTTATTATAACATCTGGCCTGTTAATTTCAAATAACATTTTTTAGGGAGGCTTCCCCTGCCATACTAGTCTGCTGCCAGTGTTCTAACTGCCTGAATTGCCACTTCTATTTCTTCTTCGGTATTGTAATGGGAAAAGCTGAATCTTACCGCCCCCTGTGCTTCTGTTCCAAGTGCCTTATGCATCAGCGGCGCACAGTGTGCTCCGGGCCTGGTTGCAATATTATAGACTGCAGATAACTCATCACTCACTTCAGAAGAATCATAATCTCCAATATTAAAAGACACAATAGGGCATCTCTGCTTTGCCTCAAAATCTCCATAAATCTTTACACCCGGAATCGTACGAATGCCCTCATAAAATAGCCGCATAAGAGACAATTCTCTTTCCCTGATTGTATCGATTCCAACCTCTTCCAGGTAGGAAAGTGCAGCATTAAGCCCTGCAATCCCATGTCCGTTCAGTGTTCCCGCTTCCAAGGCAGTCGGCATCTCTTTTGGATGATAGGTGTTGTAAGTATCCACCCCGCTTCCGCCGCTCAGAAGAGGTTTTATCTCAACCTGCGGCCTGACATACATTCCGCCTGTTCCCTGAGGCCCCAAAAGACTTTTATGGCCTGTAAAACAAAGAACATCAATCTTCATCTTCTGTACATCAATCGGAAATACGCCTGCAGTCTGCGACGCATCTACAATGAGGAGTACATGATGCTCCCTTGCAATACCTCCCACCGCGCCTATATCAATCATATTTCCGGTCAGATTTGAGCCATGAGTACAAACAATAGCCCGGGTATTTTCCCGGATTGCACCCTTCACATCATCGCAGGAAATATTTCCTTTTGGGTCACAATCCAGAATCGTAAGCTCAACACCCATTTCCCTGCATTCATACAATGGCCGCAGGACAGAATTATGTTCCAGCACGGTTGTAATCACATGATCTCCCGGATTTAAAATTCCTTTTATCCCAATATTCAGGCTTTCTGTTGAATTAGCTGTAAATACAATCTGTTTTGGACTTTCTCCGCCAAAAAGGCGGCACAGTCTTTCTCTCGTATCATAAATGATCCTGGATGCCCCCAACGCAGCTTCCGTTGCACCTCTTCCCGCATTTCCTATAGAACTCATGGCCTGAAGTACCGCCTCTGCCACTCGTTCCGGTTTCTGCATGGTCGTCGCTGCATTATCCATGTAAATCACAAGAATCACTCCCCTCTTAAAACTTACCCGTAACTAATATTTTGAGAATATTCTGAAAATGGCTTGCAAAAGGGTCAGACCCCTTTTAGACCCCTTTTACTACCCGCAAAAACTTTTCTGCCAGGGAAGACATTTGAAAGTTTTTATTGTAAACCACGTTAATATCCCGTTTCCCCTGTTTGCTGCCAAGAGAAAATTCTAATATTTTTCCCTCTCTGAGTTCTTCTTCTGCTGCCAGGCGGGATATGATGGATACTCCGATTCCGCGGCTGACAGAGCGTTTTATTGTCTCCTGATTTTCCATGCTTGCCACGATGTTCAAGTCCTCCAGGTTTATTCCCATATTTTTCAGCAGTCTTTCCGCCTCTCTCCGGGTACCGGAGCCTTCCTCTCTTAAAATCACAGGCTCTTTCTGTATCCACATTTTATCTTCATCTCGCTGCCCGTCTCCTGTATCCTTTACTTCTTTAAGTTTTCTAAACTTCTCTGAGTTAGGAGTAATAATGATCAGCTCATCCTGATAAAAGGGTATATACTGGCAATGTTTTTTTTCAAACACGGTTCCGGTGAAGCCAATATCTACATTATAATTCACTACCTGCTCCACAACCTTCGCACTGTCTGTCTCCATCAGTTTAAACTGTTCCTCAGGATATTTTTCACTGAACTGCGCCAGTACCTGCGGAAGCAGGTATTGGGCAGGAACACTGGAAGCAGCAATACGCAGACAATGGCTTCCTTCTTTTCGGGTTTTGTCAAAGACCATCTCTATCTGCTTTTGCAGAGAAACCATTTGTTTTGCATGGCTATACAATATTTTTCCATCTTCTGACAAACTGACTTCCTTCGTATTCCTTATAAACAGACGTACATTCAACTCCTGCTCCAGGGAAGAAATATGGGCACTTACAGTAGGCTGCGTCAGAAAGAGGCTTTTAGCCGCCCGGGAAAAACTGCCCTCATCTGCAATTGATACAAAGGCCTCTAGTTGTTTCAAATTCATAGATTCGATATCCTTTCACTCTCTGCGCCGGTTTTTCTAGTCACCTTAATACTGTCCATATATTCCAAAATCGGCTTTGCACTTTTTCTGCTTGTACCAAACATATCACGTATCTCGGCAATGGTTATCTTTCCATCTGCCTTTAGCTTCTCAATAATTTTTTCCCTGGCCTCTTCCATATATCCACTTAGAGTGTACATTCCATCTGCCACCTTCAAGATTTCCCCTTCATCTGCCATAAGCAGAAGAATATCCTCCACAATCTGCAGCGGCACACTGTCAAAGCTGATTTCTGCAACCTTTACAAAATCATATCTGGCAGGTTTCAATACACTGAAAAGCTTTTTTCTGACCTTCTCATAAGTCTCATCCTTACTCACCTTGTATTCTGCCGGTGCCAGATATTCCTCATGACGTGCTAAAAATCCCTGTTCTGCCAAAAGCTCTATATATTTATCAAATAAATTAGGCTTTACCTTTTTCATGAATGTACTATGAACTTCCGCCTTTGACATACCATAACGGTAAGGATATTTCTTCACAAAGTTCTGCAAAGCTTCCAATATCCGTTCTCTATATTCATATTCATCTGCCTTATGCCAGACGTAAATGTCCTTTTTCATCAAAAAGGTACGGACAAGCCCCTGACTTTCCAGCTCTTCCACAGCCGCTTCCGTTTCTTCCCGGGAAAGGGCTGTAAGCTTAGCGAGCTCGGATACCGCTACCATTGTATCACGGTACTCTTTTACATGAAGCTCTATTACATCTGTAGCACTGCCGGACTCTTTTTGTTTCAGACTCTCAATGACTTCGGGTAAAAACCGTTTCTTCTTCCCTGCATTTGGCTCTAAAATTACACCGCCGCCGATAGTTTCCATAGGGGAATAAAAACGTACAATAAACCTATCACCGCGCCGAAATGCCACATCCTCCTCCATGCGGAGCTGCACATATCCGCTGTCCCCCGGCCCCAGAATCTCGTCCCCCAAAAGGACTGCACGGCACAATACCTCACTGGTACCACTGAAAAAATGAAGTCTCATATTATTCGAAAGCATTCTCATTGTAGAATCCAGAACTTCCAGCTTTACATCCATGAGCCGGGAATCTTTCATACTTCCTACAGGAGCAAGCACGCAGCCTCTTTTTATCTCCCTTTTCTTTAAATTAGAGATATTAATCGCCACCCGCTGTCCGGCATAGCATTTGTCCACAGTCTCTCCGTGCACCTGGATACTCCGTATTTTACATTCCTGCCCATTCGGGAACATTTCCAGTGTATCCTCTTTCTGAATCATTCCGCTTACCAGTGTTCCTGTCACAATCGTACCAAATCCTGAAATAGAAAATACCCGGTCCACCGGAAGCCGTGGAATTGTATGTATATCCTTCGCTTCCACTTCTTCCTCGCTCAGATGCTCAATGGTTTCAACCAATTGGGGAATCCCCTGTCCTGTTGCCGCAGACACTTTTACAACCGGGGCATGTTCCAGGAAAGTACCGCTGAGTTCTTCTTTGATTTCCTCTTCCACCAGCTCCAGCCACTCTTCGTCCACAATATCACACTTATTCAGGACAAGGATGCTTTTCTTTACCCCCAGCATTTCCAGGATATCCATATGCTCCCTTGTCTGAGGCATAATTCCTTCATCTGCTGCCACTACAAGCAGTACCAGGTCCATTCCTACAACACCGGCAACCATATTATTGATAAATTTCTCATGCCCGGGGACATCAATAATTCCCACCCGGTTTCCGTTTTTCAAGTCAAAATAAGTAAAACCCAGATCAATAGTAATTCCTCTGCGCTGTTCTTCCTCCCACCTGTCCGTATTCCGGCCGGTCAATGCTTTTATCAACGAGGTTTTTCCATGATCAATATGGCCCGCTGTTCCGATAATAATGTGCTTCATATCCGTTTCCTTCCTTTTCCAGAACGTTTAGCTCTTTCAGGATCTTTACAAAATAATTCATGAAACCCGTTTCAAATGTCCGCATATCTAACAGGATTCTGTCATTTACAGTTCTCCCAATTACAGGCGCCGGAAGGTGCCTGAGCCTCTCTTCCAGCTCAGGAGTGCTGATTTCCAGGGGCTGTATCGTTACCGCCATACTGGGAATCCGCTCCAACGGCAGAGAACCGCCGCCAATCTGTGCCTCACAGTCCGTTATACCAATCTCTGCTTTCAGTTCTGCCTTTTTTAATATTCTCTGGAATTTTCTTGCCTCTTGTTTTACTTCTTCCAGCTTTTTCGTAATCATGCGAAGGACCGGTATATTTTGAATTGCTTTTTCCTCTGATAAATATTCCCTAAGAACAACTTCCAGCGCGGACGCCGTAAACTTATCAATACGCAGTGCCCTCGTAAGAGGATTTTTCTTCATTAACTCTATATAGCTCTTCTTTCCCACGATAATCCCTGCCTGAGGACCGCCCAAAAGCTTATCACCGCTAAAGCAAACCACATCGGCTCCATTTTTTACGGAGTCCTGTACCGTGGGTTCATAAGTAAGTCCATATTTACTTAAATCCACCAGAACACCGCTCCCCAAATCCTCAATAACAGGTATGCCGCACTGTTCCCCCAGGGGCACCAGTTCTTCCACCGGAACAGATTCTGTAAAACCGATAATACGGTAGTTACTTGTATGCACTTTTAGAAGTGCCTTTGTCTCTTCCGTGACAGCTCCTTCATAATCTGACAAATGTGTTTTATTTGTAGATCCTACTTCTATCAGGGATGCTCCGCTTTGCTCCATTACATCAGGAATCCTGAATTTACCTCCAACCTCAACCAGTTCTCCGCGGGATACAATCACGTCTCCCCCTTTTGCCATAGAACTAAGAATCAGCATGACAGCCGCCGCATTATTATTGACAGCCATTGCAGCTTCCGCCCCGGTAATCCTGCAAAGCAGTTTTTCAAAATGCGAATATCTCTCCCCCCGTTTTCCCCCTTCTAAATCATACTCCAAATTGGAATAACCATTTGCAATATAGGAAATCTGATTTAAATGCTCACTTCCAAGGGGTGCACGTCCCAGGTTTGTATGGAGAATTGTCCCCGTACCATTAAGGACACGCGTCATATTAGGCCTGTGCATCGCTGCAGTTGTCAATTCCACCCGTTCAAGAAGGCTGTCTATCTGTTTCTGAGCGTCCTCTTCATTTTCACATGCACTAATATAATTCCTCAGTCTGCCCTGTTCTATCCGCACAGCCTCCAGTACACTGTCATAGCTGTAATGCTCTATCATTTTTTGAATCACTTCATCTTCCATCAAAATATCCACTTTTGGAATTTTGCGGAATAATATATTCTTATCCATTCCCACTCCCTCTGTTATAAAGCGGCGTATCTGTTCAGAACCATGAGCAGATACGCCGCAAGCCCATGAAAATCCCATTTGGCGATAGGGCTTGCTATAGCATGTTTAATGTCTTCACAGATCCTGTGCAGTAAATGCACAGTCCTGTACCGGACAGTTACAAGCAGACATCCCCAGCCCGCTTCACTGCTTGTTTATGAACACAGCCGGATAAATTTTTCTTGTTTTTCAACAACCCTGCCAATAACTGACACCTGTGTATCAAGCTGTTTTTCCTTCAAATCAGATAAAAAGTCCTCCAAATACATCTCAGGCAGGCTAAAAAGAAGTCCCCCGGAAGTTTGTGGATCATACAGCAGGTCTAAATAATATTCTTCTGCCTTTCCTGTATCCACCAATTCTATACTGTGCTCTTTATTTTTGTAAGTGCCGGCGGGAACCAATCCCATTTTCGCATAGTCTGCAGCCCCCTGCATATATGCTACATCCCGTACATAGATTTCCATTGTTACGTGACTTGCGGACGCCATCTCCATACAATGTCCCAAAAGTCCAAAACCAGTGATGTCTGTACATGCATTGATAGGATAAGCCTCCGCTGCTTCTTTTGCCTTTTTATTCAAGGATGCCATAACTGTGGCCGCTTCTTTTTCAGCCTGTTCAGAAGCCATCTCTGCTTTCAGAGCAGTATTAATGAGTCCGCTCCCAATCTGCTTTGTCAAAACTAAAACATCTCCAGGTTTGCATCCATAATTTTTGAAAACCTTATCCGGATGCACAAAACCTGATACACTTAATCCATATTTCGGCTCATCATCCTGGACGGAATGTCCCCCTACCAGAACTGCACCTGCCTCTTTTACCTTATCCGCTCCGCCTTTTAAAATATCCCCCAATATCTCGGGATCCAGACAGTTTGGAAATCCTACAATATTCAGAGCCACTCTTGGCTCTCCGCCCATAGCATAAACATCACTCAGGGCATTTGCCGCTGCAATCTGCCCGAAAGTATAGGGATCATCTACCACCGGAGTAAAAAAGTCTACGGTCTGAATCATGGCAATATCATCCGTAACCTTATAAATTGCTGCGTCATCTGATGTTTCAATTCCTACTATGAGATTCTCATCCTGGAATTGCGGCAGCTTGCCCAGAACCTGGGCAAGGGTCTCAGGACCTATTTTAGCCGCTCATCCGGAAGTCTTCGCATATTGAGTCAGACGTATATCTTTCCCTGTATTCATGCCATTTTCTCCTTCCCGCTTCTCTGATTAAGGACGGATAATCTTTTCCGCATGATTCATTGTCTCCACAATACTATACATATTGGTAACAGTTCCTACACAAAGCTTATCCTTCAGCCCATAATAATCAAGGCATGTCCCACAGGTCATAATTTCCACGCCCTGGGCTTCCAGCTCTTTCAAGTCATCAAGTGAATCCGAACCTTCAGATGTCAGGGCTGCTCCTCCATTATAAAACAAAATAGACCGGGGAAGTTCTTCAAGCTGCGTTACTGCAAAGAAGAAGCCCTTTATCAGCACTTTTCCCAGCTCATCATTACCGCTCCCCATTTTATCGGAAGAAACAACAATGATAGTGTTTTTCCTTTTATCAGGCATACACACCATAGCTTCCTCTTTTTCCTGGGCCTCCAATTCTGCCATCACCTGGCTCACCTTGATAATGACCTTAAACTCCTTCTCACCAATCTTTTCCGATGTCACATCCCCTCCGGAACCTGACGCCATTTTCATTACATTTTGTACCGCAATTTCATTATCTACCAATACCTCCACAATATCCGGCTGCTTTAACTCCTGCATCGCCTTTTTGGTTTTTACCACCGGAATCGGGCAGGCATCTCCCATAGCATTCACTGTAATCATTTCTGATTCTCCTTTCATCGCAAGTTAGTTATAGATGTATTCTATCACTGTTTTGCAGTATAGTAAAGCCACTATTTTTCATACTAAATGCCCTTGTATTTTTTCTAGACTAGTGTATAGTCCAAAATATAATAAATCGAAGCATCTGGAGCGGCGAAGGTCTTTCTTACACCATCTGTAAGTATTATTCTTCCACATAGCCTGCTATAATAAAGGCTAAGAATTAGTAGGAGGATATGAAATGCATTCAAATAGAATTTTACAGGTTGAAAGTATCACCAAAGACTACGGAACAGGAGATCATAAGACAACGGCACTCAAAGGAATCAGCTTTGACGTTCTTGAGGGCGAATTCCTTGGGATTATGGGGGCCAGCGGTTCAGGGAAAACGACTCTTCTAAACTGCATTGCCACAATGACAAAGCCGACATCCGGAAATATCATGTTAAATCATCAGAATATTTCGTCCTTCAAGGGAGGGGCGCTTGCCGATTACCGGGGCAAAGAAATCGGCTATTTGTTTCAGGAATTTGAACTGCTGGATAACCTGACAGCAAGGGAAAACATCATACTTCCACTGTCACTTCATGGCATGACAGGTAAGCAGGGGGAACAGAAGCTTCGCGAACTCGCAAATCATTTCGATATTGTCAGTGTTCTAAACAAGTTCCCATCTCAGATGTCCGGCGGGCAAAAGCAGCGCGTGGCAGCAGCCAGAGCTCTCATCGGGGATCCAAGTATCGTATTGGCTGATGAGCCGACAGGAGCGCTTGATAGTAAAAATGCTAGAATCTTGATGGATAAGCTCTCTGCAATTCACAAGGAACAGCACAAAACAATCATCATGGTTACCCATGACGCAAATGTGGCAAGCTTCTGTTCCCGAATTCTCTTTATTCAGGATGGATGCCTGTTCCATGAGCTGCGGCGGAACATCAGAACGGAAACTACCGACAATTTTTATGAACGCATTGTGACTGTTGTAGCACAACTGGGGGGAGGAAGCGCAAATGTTCTTTAAGCAAATCCGACGTAATGCCTCCAAAAGCCGAAAGGATAATGGATTACTTTTTGGCTCCCTGATTATCGCAATTGTTGCATTTTATACTCTGCTTTCTCTGGAGAGTCAGGATGTGATGCGATTTTTGAAAACAATAGAAAGCGGTGCCGTCAGCAAACTCATGCTGATAATTCCCCTCGTATACGTCATCTCTCTTTTTTTCGTTTTCTTTTTGGTTTATTTTGCATACCGCTATCAGATGGATAACCGTAAAAAAGAGTTCGGATTATATCTAATGATGGGGATGAAGCAAAGCCGGCTTTTTGCTATGTTAATGGGCGAAACAATCTGGAACAGTGTTGTATCAATCCTTATTGGGCTGCCGATTGCTTTATTACTTACTGAAGGAATCAGCCTTACCACGGCCCAACTGGTGGGGATCGGAATCATCGGCCACAGAATATCACTTTCCATCCCTGCGCTATTAGGAACCGTAATCGGCTTTATTATAGTTCAAATAGCAGCCATGATGTTCCTATGCTTCCAATTTGGCCGCAAAGAGCTGATGCAATTGATGCAGACCGATTCACCGGACAAACAGTTCATTGCGACAAAAAAAGGCTGGATTAGCTTTATCCTTGGGCTGCTGTTTTTGATTACGGCTTATGGAATCGGAATCTTGATGTTAAAAAGCTTTGATTTGAGAGTTGTTACTTTGATTTTTGTATTCGGCGGGGCAGGCACCTTTTTGCTGTATCGGGGCATGGGGTCATTTCTCGGACGCCAGATTCGCAAAAAAGGCCCCTCACAGTCCGGTCTGTTTACATTTACCGGCAGACAGATACAAGAAAACATTCTTCATCAGCACAAAGAGCTGGCTATTGCATCACTTTTATTATTGATGGCATTATCATGTATATCCTTTGGCATTGGCATCGCCTCCGGACGAGGAGCAGAGAATACCAGAAGCGTCGATTTTTCTATTGAGGGCAGTGAACAAGATATATCTGCTTTTCTAAATTCTACTGAAAATGACGCCTTGATTGCTGCATCCTATCCCATGTTTCTCGACCAGCTCGATACAGATACACATACATTTTCATGGGGACTTGACGCTGCACTTTCTGCACAGCCGAAAACAGATCTGAGAGACACTATAATAAAAAATTTTGACCAGCAATCAGAGTATCCCTATATTATCTCACAAACAAGCTACAATAATCTCCTGCAATCCATCAACAAGGAGTCAATACAGTTGAAGGAGAGGCAGATTGCATTATATACTTCATTCAGAAACAGCCTCGATTTTGTTGACACCTTAAGCGGTGCGATCTCGGCAGGGGCTTATGTGAAAATAGACAATAAGAGTTATGAACTGCTGCCCAGCCTTTATGATGAGAATATTGTCGCCGACCGAAAGATTACGCTTTACAGCGCAATGATTGTTTCAGATGAAGATTACCGGAATTGGGCGAAAAACAGCAGTGAGCCATTTTCCTGGAATGTTTTACTCAGTAAAGATTCGGTGCAGAAAAACGGGCTTATGCAGGAAATTCAATCGATGGAAAATTGTCTGAAAGCAGCCGGCTTATCCTATGAGAGTTACATTAGCGGAATCGGTAGAAATCTTTTCTACACCGTGGCTGCAAGCTACCTTACCATCTACCTTGGCGTTTTGTTTATGCTGATTGCCAATACAGTAATCGGGTTAAAATTTTTAATGTATCAGCGAACCAATAAACGCCGCTATCTCACCTTGTTAACGCTTGGGGCTGGCATAGACGACCTTTGCAGCTCCTCCCAAAAACAAATCCGTTTGTTTTTTACGCTTGTTGTTGGAGTGGCGTCCTGCAGCGCTTTCTTTGCTATATGGTCGATGTTCACCAGTTTTTTAAAATTGCCTGCAGGAATGGGAATACACAGAGTCATTTTACTTGCGGGAATTGGATTTTTCCTATTTCTCTTCATCCAGTTAATTTATATAAACATTGTAGAGCGTGCCAGCAGACGTGAAATACTGGCACTCAATATAACAGACCGGAGGTAATGCCCTTGAGCAAAATCATTATAATTGAAGATGATATTTATTTGCGGGAAGAGCTTGTGACCACCTTTGCGAAAAAGGAGTACTCGGTATCGGGTATCTCTTCTTTTGTAACACCGGAGCAGGAAATTCTTGATAGTGAGCCTGATTTGGCAGTGTTGGACATCAATCTGCCAGGAAAATCCGGTTTTGAGTTATGCAAATGGCTGAAGGCGAGAAGCGATTTCCCAATACTTATTTTAACAGCACGGGATACCTTATCGGATGAACTTCTTGCTTTGGGACTTGGCGCTGATGATTTTCTTACAAAACCCTGCCATCCAGAGCGACTGCTTGCCCGCGTGGAACGATTGCTTCAGACTTACGGGAAAATGCGGAATATCATACAAGTGGGTGAGCTTACTTTGGATACTGACACTTATAAAGTAATCTGGAGAAATTCCCATGTCATTTTGCCCGAAACAGAAGGAAAAATTCTGCAAATTTTGATGGAACAGCACCCGTCATTGGTTGATAAACAGGATTTATTTTCTTCACTTTGGGGCGGCAGCGAATACGTGGATGAAAATATCCTTCAGGTAAATATAAATCGTCTGCGAAAAAGCTTGGATACTCTTGGACTTCGGGATATCATACAAACCATACGAGGTCAGGGATATCGCTTGGAGGTGTTCAGAACATGAAATCACAGAGAGTAAACCTAAAATCAGGAGGACATTGGGGGATTCTGCTCATTTTAACAAATTTGTTCTTTATCTTTGTCATGTGGCTGACAGCACCCAAAGCTTTTGGAAGTGTTGTTATTATGATGATGCTTTTTACCACTATAGTTGTGCTTACCGGATACTGGATTCACTATAAAAAGCAGAAAGATCAAATAAAAGCTTTGGAAGCATTCCTTCTCAGCCCAGATGAAGAAACAGAGCAAATGTTACTGGAAACAGCAAACTCTTCCTGGCATCCAAGCATTCAGCTGCTGTCCGTGCAGATGCGGGAACAAATACAGATGGTAAAGGACAAGCAGCTGGAACAGCAGAACTATCAGGAGTTTATTGAGGCATGGACACATGAAATCAAAACTCCGCTATCTCTGGCCGCCTTGGTTTTAAGCAACCACAAGGATGCCATGTCTCCATATGTGCTTAAGCGGATGGAGTATGTGCAAAATGAGGTAGGCAGCAGCGTAGCAAAGATTCTGTATTATGCACGGCTCCACAGCAGCCATGTAGAATATAAACTTGAAAGAATCATTTTAAGCCGCTTTTTGGAGGATTGCCTTGACAATTTTCGGGCAATCTCTGACGAAAAAGGTGTTGCATTACAAGTAAACCTACTGCCTTTGCAGGTTGTAAGTGATAAAAAGGTTCTTGCATTTATCATTTCACAGCTTCTCAGCAATGCATTCAAGTACACAGCATCTGAAAACGGGGTTGTCAATATCATCAACTGGAAAGATAATGAAGGTGATAAGAAAATACATCTTGTTATACGAGATAATGGGAAGGGCGTCCCATCAGAAGACTTACCATTTCTGTTTGACAAAGGTTTTACAGGAAACCATCCGGAACGACAGAATGCAACGGGGATGGGGCTATATCTTGCGGAAAAATATTCTGAAACATTGTCCATCGAAGTGAATATAGGACCAATCTCCACATCCGGAAAAGGATTTGAAATCGAACTGGTCTTCCCGGATGTTGTATAGCTCAAATTCGAGTTAAATAATCCATGAACAGGCTGACCAGCAGCGGAAATATGTCACCTGTTCACAACCGTGGATTTTAAACACTTTCATTTTGTCCGTTCTTTTTAATCCTTTTTATATTTCTCCTGTAGAATACCTGCGCCGATTCCAGAAACGACCATTAGAATTAAAGGTCCGAAATTCCAGAGAAAGGCTCCTCCTGCCAGAGCAATATCCCAGCCAATCAATTTGTTCAGAAGAACCACTACAAGTTTTACCGCCATAAGAGCTACACCTAATAAAAACAAAACGTCAAACATGGCCTTCAGCCTGGGATAGTTTTGACCATTTTCCTATTTTGAAATGGATTAGTTTCTCCGCAAAAATCATTCAAATAATCCCCTTTCTAAGGCTTCTTATCCATATTATAGGGTGCGTAAAACTTAAATGTAAAGATAACTTTCGTTGCAGTCCTCCGCAACCTCAGG
This sequence comes from Ruminococcus sp., assembly GCA_013911065.1. Classification (GTDB taxonomy): domain Bacteria; phylum Bacillota; class Clostridia; order Lachnospirales; family Lachnospiraceae; genus Muricomes. The sequence continues at coordinate 67,624 of JACERV010000029.1, forward strand.
TAGCACCATATAAATTCACATATCCTCAATGATTTCAGTACACTTTAAAAATTCTTCCATTATCACCCACCCGTTTTTTTATTATAATTGATAAAACGTGAACTATATTCACACTTTGTTAACTCCTGCATTTATGGTGAGAGTTCTGAGCAAAACCATTGCATCCGTTTTAGAAAGATAATATAATGAGGAGAAAGAAGTTGATTTAGCTTTGAAGCCGATTTAGCCACAGAGCTGATTTGGCTATAAGGAAAGGATAAAAATATATGTGGGTAGCAGATAATTGGAAAGATTATGAAGTCATAGATTGTTCAAAAGGAGAAAAACTGGAACGCTGGGGAGGCTATCTCCTGGTCCGCCCCGACCCTCAGGTGATTTGGGACACGCCCAGGACTGATAAAGGCTGGAGACAGCCAAACGGGCATTATCACCGCAGCAAAAAGGGCGGCGGCGAGTGGGAGTTTTTTGATCTGCCTCAGCAGTGGCAGATTCATTATGGAAACCTTACGTTTAACTTAAAACCCTTTAGCTTCAAGCACACCGGGCTTTTCCCAGAACAGGCGGTAAACTGGGATTGGTTTTCCAGAAAAATTAAGGAGGCCGGACGTCCTGTAAAGGTTTTGAATCTATTTGCTTATACAGGGGGAGCAACACTTGCCGCTGCTGCTGCAGGTGCTTCCGTTACCCATGTGGACGCCTCCAAAGGCATGGTTACATGGGCGAAGGAAAATGCTGCCTCCTCCGGACTGCAAGACGCTTCTATCCGCTGGCTGGTAGACGACTGTGTAAAGTTCGTTGAAAAAGAAATCCGCAGGGGCAATACTTATGATGCAATCATAATGGACCCGCCCTCATATGGAAGAGGCCCAAAAGGGGAAATCTGGAAAATTGAGGATATGATACATCCACTGATTCAGCTTTGCACCCAGGTATTATCAAAGGACGCCATCTTTTTCCTTGTGAATTCCTACACCACCGGTCTGGCTCCTGCAGTTCTGAGCTATATGATTTCCACAGAGCTGAATGCCTGGAATGGAATCACAGATTCCCAGGAAATCGGACTTCCTGTAAGCAGTAACGGGCTGGTGCTGCCCTGCGGAGCTTCCGGGCGGTGGGAGAAAAAAGAATAGAATGGAGACATTAGGATGAGTTTGACCTTTAGATATGCAGAAGAATCCGATACAGCGTTAATTCTGCAATTTATTAGAGATTTGGCGGAATATGAGAAAATGCTTGATGAGGTAATCGCCACAGAAGATACGTTAAGAGAGTGGATTTTCGAAAAGAAAAAGGCAGAGGTTATATTTGCGGTAGTGGATGAAGCCGAAGTCGGATTCGCCCTGTTCTTTCATAACTTTTCTACATTTTTGGGAAGAGCAGGCATATATCTTGAGGATTTATATGTAAGGCCGGAGTACAGGGGGAGAGGTTATGGAAAAGCCATTCTGAAAAAGCTCGCACAAATCGCTGTGGAACGTGGATGTGGCAGACTGGAATGGTGGTGCTTAGACTGGAACAAGCCAAGCATAGATTTTTATTTATCGCTGGAGGCAGAGGTGATGAATGATTGGACGGTTTACAGAATTGCGGGCAATACATTGGTAGATATGGCAAGTGAATAGCTATAGGCACTGGGAGTGTAAGATAGAGTGTGTAAGTTCAAAATGAACTTCACACTCTGTTTTTTTGTCAGGATATGTTAAACTAAACAACAGAGAAAAGGAAGGATAGAACTACTATGGCAAGAAGAAAACGTGA
>JACERV010000030.1 GCA_013911065.1 Ruminococcus sp.
TTGGCTCCCTGGAATGAAAACGTCCAGGAAAAATGCAGTAATAAGACAGAGTAAAATGTTAGCGTACCGGAATCCTATCAATCGGGTTCCGGAAAGTTCTGGGCACACCCCGAAATTAAACGCTTACATTGAAAAAAGCACCTAAACCACTTTTGGGGTTTAAATGCTTTTTTTCAGTTTATTTCTTGTGGCTGCTGACATAAGCCGCCAGCTTTCTATCTTCTGTACGAATATGGGCAACCAATATGCCAATTAGCTTATTCAGCTCTGCCAGGGATGCAATGTCCGCATTACTGGCTAATATCCCTTTTGCACCTGCTTCTATCTGTGCTATGTAATTCTCATGAAACTTGCTGTGCACCTGATAGCCTGGATAACCGGCACTCTTTTGTAAGTTCTCTTCATCCCGGAAGTGTTTTTTCACATAATCTACAAGGAACTTGGCAGTTGATTCAACCTGGCTGCGTCCCTGCCCTTTTGCGCAGGCATCCTGCAGATTATTAATTATGCGGAACAGCTCTCTATGCTCGGAATCAATCAGTGCGTTTCCTGTTTCCAAGTCTTTTGTTAATTCATATTTCATTCTCTTTTCCTCTTTTACTTATCTCTATTTCTTTTGGCTTACAATAAATGCTGCCAGTTTTTTATCCTCTGTGCGGATATGGGCAATCAACAGGCCAATCATTCTGTTCAGCTCGGCCAAAGATGCAATATCTGCATTTCTGGCAAGAATTGTATCAGCCGCTGCCGATATCTGTGATATGTAATTTTCGTGAAAGTTTTTGTGTGCCGGATAACCCGGGTATTTCACGCTTATCTGAAGATTCTGCTCATCGCCAAAGTGCTTTTTTACGTAATCTACAAGAAATTTGGCGGCTGTTTCTACCTGGCTGCGCCCCTGCCCTCTTGTGCAGGCATCCTGCAGATTATTTACCATTTTAAACAACTCTCTGTGCTCGGAATCAATTAGTGCATTTCCTGTTTCCAGGTCTTTTGTCACTTCATATCTCATGTTTTTGGTTCCTTTCTTATTTTATCTTTTTGTATAGTGCTCCAATGATACCGACTGCGGCCAATATGATTCCCGCAATAGAATATGTCAAAGGTGCCTTATCTCCGGTAAGAATTTCTTTTATAGCGTTGGCGGCATCTTTCAGTGCCTGGTTTGCTGTATCGGTCCCTGTACCAGAATTCTGTGTGCCTGTTCCTGTTGAAGCCGTTCCTACATTACCGTTTCCACTACCGCTCTGGCCTCCGCCTCCTTGATTGCCACCCGGATTACCTCCTGGGTTTTCCGGTTCCGACCACTGAGCCGTCAAAGTAAGATCCCCTTTCAGCGTATCTTTTTTGAAATCCCATATCTTCCCGTCTGCTCCCCAGCCGTCAAAGACAAATCCGTCTCTCGTAGGCGCTGCTGGCTCTGCAATCAGAGAATCATAAGCCACTGTCTGGGATTCCGGGGCCTCAGAACCACCGGCAGTATCAAAGCTTACTGTATACAAATTTGCTTCCCATACGGAGTAAATTGTAGTATCTCCCTCTACAAAGTCTTCCTCAAAGCTCCACGGATTTTTCCCCTCTGCATCTTTAAACCAGCCTGTAAATGTATATCCTGTTCTTACAGGGTCTTTTGGCTGCTCCGGCTGGTCGCCCCACAGCATTTTTATATCTTTAATCTCTGTGCCATCATAGGTCTCAAAATGTACTGTGTACTCTGTATCTGACCAGTATGCATATAAGTCTGTATCTCCCTGGACCTTGTCCCGCTTAAATACCCATTTATCCTGATAAGCGTCATCCTTATACCAGCTGCTCAGAGTTTTATGAGGTACCTTCTTATTTGGATTAGGCAGGTAATCACCTACTTTATAGGCTTCCTTATAAGTAACCACCTCTTCTTCATCACTGTCCTCGGATGCTCTGTAATGATAACGCACTGTATATTTTTGCAGTTCCCACTTCGCATAAATTGTCATCGTCTTATCTACGTATTCAGAGGCAGGTAGAAATGGCTGCGTGAGCTCTGCATCCCGGTACCATCCGGTAAGTACATATCCTACTCTGGTAGTTTTCAGATTGTCAGCCGGAATGTATGTGCCATAAGTCACTTCCACCGGCTCTAAGCCGGAGCCACCGTTTGTCTCAAAGGAAAGTGTATACACATCGGGTATCCACGACGCATACAAACTCATATCTCCCGTTACCGTTGATTTTGCAAAATCCCAGGCAGTTGTCTCGTCAGCAATGTCCGGGGCTGTATACCATGCATCGAAGGTATAATGTGCCCTGGACGGATCCGGCACCGGTCTGGTTACCAGATTACCGTAACGGAGGCCATTTTGAGAAGGAACACTGCTGTCCCCTTTATAAGTTACAAACTGGACCGTATATTCATCCCACGTCCAGTGGGCATAAAGCATAAGCTCATTTCCTTCAGGGAGGACCTGATTTTCCGCAAAATTCCATAACTGTTCGTCCTGATATCCGTCTCCTGTATACCAGCCGTTCAGCGTATATCCCGGCCTTTGCTTTGTTGCCGCTGCATCCTGGTCTTCTACCTGCTCTTTTGTCAGGAAATCTCCATAACGAACACCTTCCAGCTCCACTTGAACCACTTTTCCGGGATCCTCATTCTCCGGTTCGTATTTTACATTTAGAATCACGTCAACCGGCTCTCCCTGCCACCCTGCATATAGGCTCATATCTCCGGTCACTGTATCACTGCTGAAATCCCACAGCCTTCCATCTTCTGTCATCCAACCTAAAAATTCATATCTGTCTCTGGACGGCTCGGATGGTTCTGGTATTGGATCACCATAATGGAGACCCGTTTCAGCTTCCGGCGGATTCTCATCTCCCTGGTAGGTTTGGAAGCTGACTGTGTACTCATCCAGTGTCCAGTATGCATAAAGAGTCATAGGACCTTCTACCTTGTCCGCACCTGGTTCATCAGAAAACTTCCACTGCCGTCCTCCTCCGTCTTCATCAGTATACCAGCCCTGAAATGTATGTCCCAGCCACTTCTGCCCGCTCCCCGGATAGTTGGGTCTGCTTAAGGTTTTTCCATAGATTATCTGCTTGGCACCTTCACCGGACGGCACCGCAGGACATCCCTCCTCGTTCGGTGCTTCAAAGTTAATCGTATATTGTTCCGGCGTCCACTGTGCTTTCAGCACAACATCTCCTGTCAACGGAGTAGACATATCCCATGCCTTTCCGGTGCTGGTAGTCCAGCTTTTCACCTCATAACCTGTTCTTGTAAACAGCTCCGCAAGTATAGTTTCTAGCTCCTGGTCATAAGTAGATTTCAGACTTTCACCATAGGTAACCGAACGATTCTGCTCCTCCTGAGGACGCGCATCAGCATTGTTTGGTTGAAAAATTGCGTAGCATGTTGCTTGGCGCCACTTCACATAAAGATCCAAGAGTCCGTCAGAGTCTTTCAGACCCTCGGAGAAATTCCATTTATTGGTCAGCCCCTTATCCGTATACCATCCTTCCACCACATAATTCGTGGGCAATGTTGTCCGGGGATCCCTGGATGCACTCGGCTCAGGAATAGTACGTCCAAAATCAACGTCAACCGTTAAAGGATCTACGCTTTCCTTTTCATTTACATGAAAGGTTACTTTTGTCTTATCGGCACCCCAGCCTGCATATAGCGTCATACTCTTTGTTACCGTATCTACCCCCATATCCCAAAGCTTTGTACACTTTGCATCCGTATACCATGCGATAAACTGGTAACCGGGCCGCTGAGGCGTATCCACCGCTGGAATCTTCGTAGTAGCCGGCACTGTGATGGGATCTGGCATTTTCGTCACCGTATCTGTTCCTGCATTTGCATGAAACGTCACTTTACAATCCGCAAGCCAATTTGCCCTCAACACAGTTATTTCTTTTGTAATTGCTGTCCCGCCGGTACCAAATACCCATTCGGAACCATCCTCTGCAAGCCAGCCAACAAGTGTAAATCCGTCCCTTTTAAGAGAAGGGATTTCTCCATCATCAGGATTGCCACTTATTGTATCACCAAATGTTTTTTCGCCTACTTCTTTTACAACACTATTATTCACCGAAATGTATTTAACCGTACATTTTTCTGGTTTCCATGAGGCATAAATCAGTGTATCTCTTACCACGCTGTCACCGCCAGCTCCAAATACCCAACGATCTCCTGTCTCAAAGGAGTCTTTTGTTTTATGCCAGTCCGAAAATTGATGATTATTTCTCTGAGGAGGTGGTGAAGGTTCGTCAATCACTGTTCCATACCCCACACCGCTCTTCAACATTTTCCCCTGACCGTTTCCTGGAAAAGTTCCTACATTAGCATCAAAAGTTACCGTATAGGTTATCTTCCGGCTCGCCAGATTTACCAGGGACGCCAGCGTATTTCCCGCCCCGCTCAGATTGTAGCTGTGACGGCTCGCATTAGAAGCATCTGCCAGCAGCATGGAATCCTTCACTTCTGCCCCTGCCATATCCGCAATATAGGAGACATAGTCTCCCCCTGCCACTGTCGTAGAAGTAGAAAAAGATAGATATCCTTTTGGAAGCTCCATAACATATTTCTCAGTTCTTTTATCTCTGTTTTCAGCTTGTACAATAATCTTATCATCTTGAGCCGATGCAAAAGTTCCTTGAAGAATACGCTTCATGCTAGCAGTAGAAGAAGGTTTCACCTGGAGTGCTCCGTCAGTCCGGTTACTATATGCCTGAAAATCTGCTCCTCCACCTACCCAGAGAGCCCCTCCGGCAGTGCCCTGGTTGCTTCCAATGGCATACGCACCGCCGCCGCCGTACACCCGAATCTTTCCGCTGCCCTGAATCTGAAGTGTGGCACCATCCTCTAAAATGATTCCCGGCATATATTGGCTGCCTGTCAGAACTGAGCCTGTACTTACATCTTCTAAAACAAGAGTAACCTGGGCACCCTTTTTTATGTAAATGGAACTCTTCCCAGCGGGTGTAAGACCTGACAAATCACTCATTAAATCAGTAAGTGTAATTTCAGGCCTTGCTCCCGCTTCTACCGTAATATTATATTGGTTCGTTGATCCGCCAATTGTGAATTTTTGTTCCGCTGCAGTTCCCTCATACACGACTGTCGCCCCACTCGTCTGTGTATATGCTCCGCCTTCCTTCAGAACAATGTCGCCATCTCCAATATTTAAAGTATTGTCTGTTGCTTCTGCAGCCAATTGCATCATCTTACTTTTCAGCAAGACATTGTTGACATCAACCGTCCCGTCGGTCATCCCCTGCAGCTCTTCCCCCAAGGGTGTCACAGGCGCTAATGTTTCTGTCCCAAGTGCAGCATCTCCCGATTCAGATGTACTTCCTGACCCTGCCCCAGATTCGAGAAGTCCTTCTATTTCTTCTGCTTCTTTGGCTGCTTCCCTCTCTATCGCATTGTCATCTATATCTTCTGACACATAAATCCCCTGTGCCTGTACTGTAATCATGTTTACACTTAACATAACAGCAAGAACCATCAGCAGGATACCACACATTCTCAGTCCTTCTCTCATTATGGACCATATCTTTCCAGTTTTAATTCTCATCGCCGCCCTCCTGATTTTTATCCAGATGATACAACTCATCGTATTTATATATTATCGGCAGAAACCTGTACTTTTTAAGTAATTTAGCCAAATATTTATGCCCAGTAGTAAAGTAAAAAGGCTATATCATTTTATTGTCTTTCACATAGTACCCTTTAAGCACATATAATAAAAAAAACGGGAACATAACATGTACGAACATTATAAATTTGTTAACACGCCCCTGCCTTATGCTTATAATGCCATGGAGCCGTATATTGATGAAAAAACTATGAAATTACATCATGACAGACATCTTCAGACTTATATAGATGATCTAAACAATGTATTAAGTAACTATCCCGAATTTCAAGATTGGACACTGTCTGAGCTTCTCGTAAACATCCACAGTCTTCCGCAAGAGATTCAAACTGAGGTTAAAAATAATGCAGGCGGTGTTTTTAATCACCAGTTCTATTTTTCTAATCTGGCAAATCCTGCGCCGCCGGCTCCTACAGGAGAATTAGGTGAAGCAATCTTAAATGAATACGGCAGTCTTGATTTACTCAAAGGAGAGTTGAAAGAGGCTGGGCTCTCCGTTTTTGGTTCCGGATATGCCTGGCTTGTTGTAAATGCAAACGGTCAGCTTAAAATTATTACAACACCGGATCAAGATACCCCTCTGCCCATGGGAATGTGCCCCGTACTTAATGTAGATGTATGGGAACATGCATATTATCTAAAACATTATAATATGAGAAACGATTATATTGACGATTGGTTCCACGTAGTGAACTGGGATAAAGCAAATGAAAATTATGCAAATTGCTTTGCAGTTGGGTTCTGATTTTTTCTAAATATATGAAAACGGGGGCTGTGAATTATCACAGCCCGTCATTTTACTCATTATGTAACTTGAATTTTCCCACCTCTTGACGCAATACCGCAGCTTGTGCTGACATTTCTTCACTTGTAGCAGAGTTTTCTTCGGCGGTAGCCGCATTTGTCTGTACCACAGCAGATACCTGGTTAAGACCTTGCTTAATCTGCTCAATGGCACTGGTTTGCTCAATGGATGCCTGTTCAATTTTTACAATACTTTCTGTCGCCTGAACCGCTTTCTCTTCTACGTCGTGTAGAATTTGAGCCGTTTGGGTTGTTATCTGTGCTCCTTCAGCTACAGCAGAAACCGTGTGCTGAATCAGAGCTGTGGTCTGCTTTGCGGCTTCCGCCGATTTTGCAGCCAGATTCCGTACCTCATCGGCAACTACTGCAAAGCCCTTTCCGGCATCTCCTGCACGGGCTGCCTCAACAGCAGCATTCAGAGCCAGAATATTGGTTTGGAAAGCAATATCTTCGATAACCTTGATGATGCCTGTAATCTGCTTGGACGAGGAGTCAATCTCCGCCATAGCACCAGTAAGCTTTTTCATATGCTCGTTTCCGTCATTCAAACCAACACCCGCCTGGCCCACATATTCTGTAGCCTGTTTGACATTTGCAGAATTTTCTTCTGCCTGGTCTGCAATGAGGGTAATGGAGGAACTTAGCTCTTCCACTGATGCTGCCTGCTCCGCAGAGCCTGATGCCAAGGCCTGTGCGCCGCTGGAAACCTGCTCGGAACCAGCGCTGACCTGCTCAGCGGCAGTATTTATAAGAGCCAGTGTTTCGGAAAGATTTTCAACAGAGTCATAAATGGCAGTTTCAATCCGCTTAAAATCTCCAATATAGTCCTGACCCGGTCCGGTTTGGAGGTTCCCTGCTGCAATCTCCTCCATATTTCTGGTGATATCTTCCACGTAGATGGACAAGGTGGAAATGGAGCTGTCAATGCTCGAAGCAAGTTCACCAATCTCGTCTCTGCTTTTGATTTTGGGAACTTCCTCCGTCAGATCACCTTCTGAGAGTAATTTCATACGGTTTGTAATCCGCATAATTGGATTTGCAATCTTTTTGGCAAACCAGATGGAAATAAAAATGCCAAAGATGGCTATAATGATTGAAACAATCACCATTCCCAGAGCAACCGTATAAATCGAAGTAGTCATTTCTTTAATTGGTGCTGCTACTCCGAAATACCAGTCCGCGCTTCCTTCAATAGGGGCGTAATAGCAGTACCGTTCTACACCTCCATAGGTGTAAGACCCAACACCCGTCTTACCGGCTATCATTTTTGAAAAAACCTTTGCAGCAGAAGCATAACTTTTATCCGTTTTTGCCATTTTAATAAAGTTATGCCCTTCCTCTACAAGCTGAGGACGCATGTTAGCAATCATTGTTCCTGTTTTATCTACAATGAAAATATTTCCTGTTTTTCCAACACGGAGGTCTGCAACCATATTGCTTAAGTACATGCCGTCAACACCGGCAATCAAAACTTCCCTGCCCCGTGGTATGTATACATTTATTACAAATTCTCCTGTTTCATCTGTGAAGGGGGAAGACATCACCGTCTTTCCATGCAAAGCCCGCTGAAAAAGATCTTCAGAAGGAACCATATTACCTCTTAAAGCGGAGGGACCTTTTGTTATCTTTCCATCTGAATCTGCCAGGGCAAGATATCGCCATCCATTCGTCTCCGCCAAAACACCAAGCTCAGTGTCAGAAGCTGTGGCAGCAACCGTATCTGCCGTATCCACCGCCCTCTGTATTTCTCCCGTTAAGGACTCCAGCTTTGCAGACAGAGCCATGTCCGCAACCTCACCTATGGAGGTAAGGTCATCTCGAGTATTTTTCAAAATCCCCTGATAACTTGTCAGAAGTCCGGCAGCCAGATTCGTTATCATTAGTGAAATAATCAGTGCAATTGTGAATATCATAAGCTTTAGTTTTATAGAAATGACCTTTTTCTCTTTTGTTTTCATTTTCAAGTCTCCCTTAATATTTTCCAAAGTCAGATACTGCTTCTTGTATAATGTCGTCCCCTTCAACAGTTTCATCAAGCAGAGAACCTGTTAAAGTATCTTCTTCATGTTCAGCATAAAGCCTGAATTTTCCAACTTCCTGACGAAGCACGTCGGCTTGTGCAGACATTTCTTCACTTGTGGCAGAGTTTTCTTCTGCAGTTGCAGCATTTGTCTGCACTACAGAGGATACTTGTGTAAGCCCAATCATTACCTGCTCAATTGCATCCGCCTGCTGGGCAGATGACTGCTCAATTTTCGTGAAACTTTCTGTTACTTTGAAGGCACTTTTCCCTACATCTTGTAAAATCTGCGCTGTTTGCTCAGAAATTTGCGTGCCCTTGGATACGGCAGCAATAGAATTTTGAATCAGCTCTCCAGTTTGTTTGGCAGCTTCTGCAGACTTTGCAGCAAGGCTGCGCACCTCATCTGCCACGACTGCAAAACCTTTTCCTGAACTTCCGGCCCGGGCTGCTTCGATTGCAGCATTGAGTGCCAGAATATTGGTCTGGAATGCAATATCTTCAATGACCTTCGTGATATTGGCAATCTGGTCTGAAGCAGAGCTAATATCTGTCATTGCCTGGGTAAGGTCACTCATATGCTCATTTCCGGTATGTAAGCCTGAGGCAGCTTCGTCCACATAGTGAAATGCCTCTTTTACATGCTCAGAATTTTCCGCAGACTGTTCTGAGATTCTAACAACAAAGGCATTCAAGTCCTCAACTGAGGCGGCCTGCTCTGTAGACCCTGCCGCAAGGGCCTGGGCTCCGCCGGCAACTTGAGAAGCACCGGTGCTGACCTGTTCAGCGGAAGTATTAATTAAACTTAATGTCTGGTTGAGGGACGAGGAAATTCCAAGCAGTGCTGTTTTTATAGAAGCAAACTCACCCTCATATGTCTGGGACAATTGTATCCTCATATCTCCCTGCTTCATAGTTTCCAGCACTGAGGTTATTTCATTTATATAGTTGTAATACTCACCGAGCTTGGTTAAAATCTGCCCCATTGCCTGTGACAATTGTCCGACTTCATCTCTTGTAAAAGTCTTTTCATTAATTGTAAGCGCCAATTCCCCTTGCGCAATACGTCTGCTGATACCAGTTATGTACTGTATATTCTTTTTTAAATAAAAAAGAATACGGATTGACAGTGCAGCCAGCACTACAACAATAATTCCCACAACGATAAGTGATGTAACGGTAGTACTTTTAATCTGCCCTTGAATCTCAGAGGTACTGTGTTCTGCATATGCCTCAAGAATCTCAGTCATAAGATTAATGTTTTCCCTGGCTGAAGTAAAAGCAGCCAGGTGAGCCTCGTAATCCCCGGTTCCGGCGGCTGGGTCATAGCTCCCCTTCCATTCGTCATAACCATGTTTAAATTGGTCATAAAGTTCTTTAAGTGTAACGCCTTCTGACGGATGCCGAAAATTTTCATATAATTCCCGGTTATCCTGGATATGGACATACGCATCTTCAAAACGTGTCCTCACCTGCTCCGCATTCTCGGTAAAATCAGCAGTAAGGCTTTCTTTCTTATCTGCTGGTATTGCATTACCCTGTGTCCGGAGAAGAATAAACTCATCCTCCGCCACATAAGCCTGGTAAAAATCCCTGTCCGCATTAATGAGCTCTGCCGTAGGGACGAAGAGCTCATCATATAGTGTATTCCTTGTATCACTATTGACGGAATTAATGTTGAAAGTAAACACCACGGAAACTGCTATAAGAGCAATTAACGCGGGGATACTTATAAACAGTAGTTTCAGGGTAATCCGCATGTTTCTCATAAAAAATTTCCCCCTCGTATTTCTTTCATTCTTTCGTTCATTAAATAAGATATAATTTTATATCTTTGATCGTGATTATCTTAACACAGTATACGACATAATTCAAGAAATAGCGACATCTATGAGAGTTTAAAATATGGATTTCAAGGATATTCTATTTTTATTCTTTTCCCCGCGATACACCAGCCTTCCGTACAATCATACACAATATAATAATCAGCAGCATAATAGGCAATGTATGCCCTGCCGGAGTGTCAATTTTCATGGACAGCCGGTACCCTAAAAATCCAACACCCCATAAAATCAAGTTTACCCAATCAGTACTTCCGGTGTTGTTTTTCCGCTTCAAAATAAAGTAGTCTGCAATCTGAATGGCGATCATTGGAGCAAAAACCGATCCAATCAGGTATAGGAAGCTTTCAAACCCCTGAACTGGGGTAAAGATAGCTAACAAAATACCTGCCACAGATACAACTACAGCAACTGCCTTCTCTTTCAGCTTCCGGGAAATGCTTCCGGCACTTACGCCTGCGGAAAATGCATCCAAAAATGTGGTGGTCACTGTTGAACCAATCAAAATCACAACCCCTGCAATTCCCAACCCTGCCTGCAGCATAATTTTAGAAATGTCTGTTTCCCCGGTAAAAATAGCAGCCCCCATTCCAATGATATACATCCAGCAGCTTCCAAAAAAATAGACAACAGCACTGACTACCGTAGCCTGCCCAGGTTTTTCTGCCTCTCTTGTGTAATCTGAGATGAGCGGAAGCCAGGACAGCGGCATTGCCGCACTCAGCTCAACAGCCGCACCAAAACTTATGCTTTCTTCCATAATAGCCGTTGGTGTACCTTTAAATACAACCATACTCAGAACGATTGTCAAAATAAACAAAGCTGCCATGACAACATAGTTCAATCCATTGATATTTTTAATTCCTATGACAATCCATACAATAATAAGTGCTCCAATTGCCAGGCACCATATCCAAATCTGATCAATCCCCCACAATTTCCCTGTAATCACGGCAGTTGCCTTTGCCCCATTCATAATCATGATGGCAGTCCAGCCTACCAGCTGAAGAATATTCAACACTACAAACAACTGAGCACCTTTTGCACCAAATGACATTTTTACAGTTTCCATTGCACTTTTTCTAGTCTGCCCGCCAATGAGGCCGGCAAGGCAAAATACCACACACCCTATAAGGTGACCTAGTAAAATTGCCGTAATCCCTTTTCTCATACCAAGAGGGGCTATATATGTGCCTGTCAATATTTCAGCGATTGATACCGCAGCCCCAAACCAAATCAATCCATTCCCTATTGTTGATGTTCCTTTTTCTTTCACTTTACATTCCCTCTTTATAATTTAGATATCAAACATGTGATTAAGAGGCCCGCTCCCGTGACCCAGGTTCAAATTTGCACGCAGTGCTCCTGATATATATGATTTTGCAGCCCTCACACTTTCCGGAAGGGTGCTGCCTTTCGCAAGGCCGCATGCAATGGCAGATGAAAGTGTGCAGCCTGTCCCATGTGTGTTTGGATTGTCAATGCGGTCTCCATTCAGCCATTCCAGGGTTCCGGCTTCATACAGCAGGTCATTTGCGTCGTTCAAGTTATGCCCACCCTTAATCAGTACCGCGCCTTTCGTAAATTCGGCAATTTTCACAGCCGCACGCTCCATATCACCGACACTTTTTATGTCCGCCCCGCAGAGCGCTTCCGCCTCCGGAATATTCGGTGTAATAACCTGAGCAAGCGGAACAAGGTTCCTGATTAATGTCTCTGAAGCGGTTTCTGCCAAAAGGCGGCTTCCGCTTGTGGATACCATTACAGGATCCACCACAATATGCCGTGCCTTATATACTTTCAATTTGTCAGCAATTACTTCAATCAATGCCGCCGAAGACACCATCCCGATCTTCACGGCATCAGGATAGATATCCTTAAAAATACACTCCAGCTGATTTGCCAGAAATTCCGGTGTCACTTCCATGATGCCATAAACTCCTGTTGTATTCTGTGCCGTCAGGGCCGTTATTGCACTCATTGCATACAACCCGTGTGCCGTAATTGTTTTGATATCTGCCTGAATGCCGGCACCTCCGCTGGAATCACTTCCTGCAATTGTCAATACAGTTTTCATCTTATTCTATGTTCTCCTTCCATCAGTTCTCCAAAATCATGAATATAATAGTCAGCCAATTCTATCATTGCATCCTTTTCATACTCCGAATACCTGTCATATACTCCTACCGTAAGAAAACCGCCGGCCTTTGCCCCTTTAATACCTTTTAGAATATCCTCAAACACCACTGTATCCGCCGGTTTTGTATTTATCCGCTCCGCCGCTGCTTCATAGATATCCGGATATCCTTTTCCACGCGTGACATCATGAACTGTTATAATATGCTCAAAGTACGAAAGAATTCCATTATTTAAAAGTGCCGGACCAAACAGTTGAGGATCCGACGAGGTGGCCGCCGCAATCCGTATACCGTTCTCTTTCAGCATCTTCAGATACTCCCTGGCATTTGGCTTCAATGTGACCGTATTTGCATATGCATCCTTTGCCATGGAGTACCACTCTTGCACAAGCTCCTGAGGCTCTTCTCTCAGACCAAAACGCTCAATTGTGTATCTTGCTGCTGCCTCAAACCCCATAGGCGTAATCATTTCCAGATAGTCGTCGGGAAGGGGGATTCCTCTTTTCCCTAAAAATTTAATATCAATTGTCTCCCAAACTCCCATGGAATCCAAAAGTGTACCATCCAGGTCAAATATTGCTGCTTTAAATTCTTTCATATTTACTCCCTGAACGCTGCCGCCATATCTTGCGCCGCCTGCTCAATGTTATCTGCTGCAATAACTGCTGACACGACTGCCAGGCCATCGATGCCCATACCTTTAAAGTTGTCCAGAGTCTTCTGATTGATGCCTCCGATTACCACAACCGGCACATCCACCGCACTGCGGATTGCTCTTAACTCCTCCATCGTAACCGTCTGTGCATCTGTTTTTGTATCTGTTTGATACATCGCTCCTACCCCCAGATAGTCCGCCCCGTCCAATACTGCCTGTTTCGCTTCTGAAAGGTTTGTTGCGGAAACCCCAACAATTTTATCTTCACCGATGATGCTGCGCACAACCGCCGCAGGCAAATCGCTCTGCCCCACATGCACACCGTCTGCATCAACAGCCAGAGCAATGTCAACACGGTCATTAATGATAAGGGGCACATTGAATCTTTTTGTGATTTCATGAATTCTTTTCCCAGTCTCATAGAATTCCTGTGAGGTACAATCCTTTTCCCTCAACTGGATTACGGTGCACCCGCCCTTAATGGCCTGCTCCACTGCCTCTTCCAGAGTTTCCGTACTCATCAGTTCCCTGTCCGTGCAAAGGTACAGTGTATAATCAATCTTATTCTTCTTCAACGTTTCCCATCTCCTCTATTATTTGTTCATTCAGCATAGAAAGTGCATCAATAAGCGCCATATGGAAACTTCCGGTTCCCAGCTCTCCCGCCTTCTCAAATGCAAGTTCACCTGCAATTCCCATAGACATAACGCCTGCTGCTGCCGCTGTAAATGCATTTTCTCTAAGTCCGGCATATCCGCCCGTGATTGCACTTGTCATGCACCCGGTTCCTGTCACCTTAGAGAGCATCGGATGCCCGTTAGAAATCCTCGCCACGCGTTTTCCATCTGTAATCACATCCACAGCTCCCGTAATTGCCACTGTACAAGAAAACTTCTTTGCCGCTGCTATAGCAACTGCCTGGGCATCCTTGTCTTCGTCCTCTTCCGACGTATCCACTCCTTTTGTAGACGCCGAAAGTCCTGCCACATAGGATACTTCCGAGAGATTTCCTCTGAGAATCGTAATTTTCACCTGCTCCAAAATTCTCTGAGTTGTCTCGTTGCGAAGCTTCGATGCTCCTGCTCCTACCGGATCAAACACCACCGGAATTCCCAGTTCATTTGCTTTCTTCCCGGCAGAAATCATGGACTCCACAGTTCTCTGGTTTAAGGTGCCGATATTAATAACCAGTGCCGAAGAAATGGCTGTAATATCTGCTGCTTCCAGAATATCGTCCGCCATAATCGGTGAAGCTCCGATTGCCAGAAGCGCATTGGCACAGTCATTCACCGTCACATAATTGGTAATGTTGTGAACGAGAGGGACGGTATTTCTCATTTTGGTATTCAGTTTTGCTGCTTCTTGTTTTACACTCATGTTTTTTCTCCTTTACAATTACGATGATACAGGGATTTGGAGAATCTTCCGTACATGAACAAAAAAATGCCCGGGCCGCAAAACCCAAGCATCTTCTTTCTACTTTGTCCATTTGCTCCCTACCACGGTGTTAACCGACAGGTTCAAAGGGTCAGAACTGGCACTTTTGTGCACTTCCTTCTCAACTAAATTAGTTCCCCTGCAATTATGAAATTACTTTTGTATTATAGCAATATTTTCCTCCGTTTACAAGGGCTTCTTAGAGGAGTTATGATGCAGATTTAGAATTCGAACTGATTCCGGTAAAATTACTGTGTTCCCTTTCTTCTTTCCCCCCGCTTTTTACATAGTTGCAGGAAATACCGGATATTGTCTTCTTCTGCTTTTCTGTCAGCACCTGTACGCCCTAAACGGTCGCACAATCCCAACAGGGCAATATCATAAATGTCCACAGATTCAAGCATTGCATTTATATCGGCAAAAGGCAAATCTTTTACCACATAAAGAATATGCATATGATAACGAACCAAGTTACACACGGCCGTTATAAATGCCGGCTCTTGATCTAGTGTGTTAAGAAATTCTTCTGCTAAAACCGCCCCTATTTTGTCATGGTTATACGCAGTGATTTTCCCTTTCCGGGATTTGGTAACAGCAGGTTTGCCCAGGTCATGAAGCATAGCTGCCCACATAAAAACGCGGGGGTTTGTGCTCTCCTGCTTTCTTTTTGCTGCCTGATCTATTACAAGCAAAGTGTGATTCCACACGTTTCCTTCCGGATGATGCTGGGGGGACTGTTTTGTAGCCTGCATACGCTTTATCAAATTAAACGGATATATCTCCATATCTGGCGTATTAACAATAGAGGTGCAATATTCAGATGGTGCTTTATCATTTAGCAAATGCCATTCAAGTGTATAAAATAGACTGTTTACAATATCGCTCATTTGCTGGTTCTCTTTATTTTTATATTCATTATGGGACTCCTATTTCTACTATTTTCTTCTAAGGCTTTAATATCACCTTAATACAATTATCAATCTTTTTGTCAAAGATGGAGTATGCGTGCTTCCCTTCACTCAAAGGGAGTGTATGGGATATAATATCAGTTGCATCAAATTTTCCAGTTTTAATTAATTCCATTATTGGATCTACATATCGCTGTGCAGGACACTGGCCCATTCTCAACGTAATATTTCTACTGAGGAATTCACCAAGAGGGAAATGATTGTATGGTCCGCCATAGACGCCGACCAGTGTTACATTTCCACCCTTTTTTACCGACTTAGATGCTATTTCAATAGCAGACTTGGAGCCGCCTTGCAGCTTGAATGCTGACTCGATTTTTTCCATAACAGACATTTTACCGTCAAGACCTACACAATCAATAACACAATCTGCACCTCCATGTGTTAATTCCTTGAGATAAGCACCGGTATCCTCGCACTCTTCAAGATGAATTGTTTCCACCCCATTATGCTTTTGAGCGTGATGTAATCGGTAATCCACACAGTCTACAGCATAAATTCTGCCGGCACCCATATAGGCTGCCCATTTTTGTGTAAGCAGGCCTACAGGCCCACAACCCAAAACAATAACGGAATCCCCCGGTTTAATTTGGCTGATGGAAGCTCCCCAATAAGAAGTCGGCAGTATATCAGTGAGAAAGAGTGCCTGTTCATCCGAAAGCTCCTCTGGAACTTGAACAGGTCCCACATTAGCGTATGGAACGCGAAGGTATTCGGCCTGCCCACCGGCATATCCTCCAAAATCTTCTCCATATCCGAACAAACCACCAACTTCGCCATGTTCATTAGAATTATCGCATTGACTGAACAATCCGCTTTCACAGAAAGCGCAATGCCCACATGCAACAGGAAACGGAATGATTACTCTGTCGCCGGCCTTGACCTTTGTGACGTCCCTTCCAGTCTCTAATACTATTCCCATAGTTTCATGACCAAGGGGTGTCCCTTTGATTAAATTGGGGACAAATCCATGAACCAGATGCAGATCAGATCCACAGATAGCTGTGGATGTAACCTTTATGATAATGTCATCGTGCTTTTCCAGTTTAGGGTCACTCATTTGTGCAACTTGTACGTTGTTAATTCCTTCATAAACAATTGCTTTCATTTTTTCTCCTTATTCAAGTTGCCTTTGTGCCATGTTATATCGGCACTTCATTAATAGCAGTATGTCCTTATCAAAAAATTTTATTAAGACAAAATAAAAGGCTACATTTTCATTGGCTTATCCCAACAAAAAATGTAGCTTTAACATGTTTTATTAAATAGATTATCTCCATGTAACCGGATAATCTAAATATTGGGGCAGTTTGGTATTTCGGTTACCTTTGGCAGAATTTATTTGTCCTTGTGATAAAAAAACTGCTTCTCTTAAATCCGCATTACTAAAATCCGCATCCCGCGTATCAGCCCCTAGAAAAATTGTCCCATCAAACAGGCAATTATTGAAATTTGCAGCAATTAATAACTTTGTGCTCAAATCCAAGCCTCTCATATCCTTATTTTTAAAATTTCTCCCAAGAAAATCAGATGGACATTTTTTGTTTTCACAGCACAAGCTCTTCTGCAGCAAACTGCAAACCTGTTTTAAAAGAACATTTACCCTGTCTCTGTAATTTTCTATATCAAACATTATAATATCTTGGGGTTTGCAATCACATATCATTTCATTTTCTTCTATCAGAGGTTTCATATCATTTTTCAATATCTTTGCAGGAAGAATTGTCATGGACTCTAGTAAAAAGTAACGTATTTGATATAGTTGAAACACCACTATAAACACATTAAATATTTCTTTTGCCTGGGTTGGTACATCCTGCCATGTTTGCCCGGAATAAATGAATTGTGTTACCTGTTGACCTGCGCCAAAACAATCATATCCAATGCAGCCTTTCATTTTGCTTTTTTTAAGCTCTCTATGGATTTTACATCTGAAATCCTTTTGAAGATTAATACAAGGTTTTCCTTCCGATTTATCTTCTGGAAATCCATCTGTTTTTGAAAAAAACAATGCTGTACAACACAATCCACTACATTTTGAACAGTCTGATTTTAGTGATTGCAATAATATCGTATTTTCATCATGTATTTTAGTCATTTGCTTACTCCGATAAATTCTTGTTTGACTTATAATACCACGATTTACCACATAAAGAAAGAATTCGGTATTTTCCGGATAGCGTAAATTTAATGTAGGAATTGAATAGACAGAGTCCATCTGGGTGTGCTTTAGAATTCCCCTATACTATACCTTTTTTTATTTTTACAATCCCCAGATGCCAGATGAAAACCAGACTCTTTTTCTGGTCTGGTGGCTACTTACTCTTTTAGTCATTACATCAAAATATTTCCGTAACTCAGCTCTGTCCGTTGCTCCCTCATCAAATGCAGCCTTTACTGTTAATACAATCTCCTCTGCTCCAGCCGCCATCTGTAATTCCCTCTTCTGATAACGCACTAACTCCAGAATATCTCCTTTATTCCAGTAATACGCTCTTAGTTGCGCCATTTTGTCTACACCTTCTATACTCCAGCCTAATGGTCTGGAACTCATTCTGGCAGACAAAATATGACTCACATGACCTTCTGCACTGCAACCGCTTACCCCTTCTTCTTTTCGTATCCGTCTCCGCACTGCTGTTATGTTATCTGTGAAATAACGGATACTGTCACTTTCCTACTAAAACTTTACACTAACATATTTTCCAGGTGAATCACCCGCTCCGAGCACAAACCTTGTTTCCTATGTTTATTGCCATTATTTACTCCTTCTCCAGCTTATTCTACTCGCTATCTTGCTGTTTTTATATTGGTGTAATTTTTCTTCCGCCTACTCTACAACTTTTTCCTCAGAAGCAGTAAGCTCCTGTACAGAGACAGCTTGCCCCGTAGAACATGCCGCACAGCTTGCGTGCCACTGGTTTACCCGATCTTTGTTCCGCATTCTTGTTCATAATTGACCGGCTTGCCGCACTTGAGACATTGTGCCAGGTTATTTTTTATATTTTGGCAGACCTTCCTGTCAACTACCTGTTCAAGCCTCATTCTCTGAATATCTTTATATCCTGTGAGGCCTTTATGTACTGTATTCTTTTGTACATAAAGGTATTTTCCGTCTCTGTATTCGAGAAACTTTACCGCCTCTTATATGATTGAATAAACAATCGAACGCTTTCAATATCTCACCGTGCGGTCATTAAAAATTTCTGTGCCATCAATATTTCCCACTCTCTCATCTCATTGTATATTCAGTTCTTATCCTGGTCGGCACAAGTCTCTATATCTAGTCTTCTGTATACATGATATAATTTATAAATTATATCAGAGTTCACTGAACATATTCTGGACATATAATAATAGGGTTGTCACAAATTGATTAATTTTAGTTAAGGAGTGTAGCTCCTTGCCCTTTGTAGTAAAAAAATGGATAGTTTCTCACATTCGCGGAGAAAACTATCCATTTTTGCCTTACCTTCATTTTCGCTATTTATTTCGGGTATACTCTTAATCTACATTTTCTTTATATCTATAGAAACTATACCCAAGACATTCACCTATCTAATATGTACTACCTTTGTTTTCTCTTGGTTAATCTTCAAAAAAGAATTCCTTCAATACATGAGCAATAACTTAGCAGGTTTCACAAGCGTGAAACTAAACATTGGAACCGGAAAAGCTAGTATATATATGAGGGTCCCAGCCACAAACTGGAAAAATTGCTATAAAAACAAAAGGTGATTTGACTTGGACTATCGACCAAACTGGTATGAGCGTTGGTACTGGCTCTGCGCTTACTGTATCATCAGAGTTACTGATATTTTATTTTGGATATACAAAAGTTGATGTGTTTTAAAATATAAGATATCTTCAGTAATTTAAACACCAATAGCAAAGTTAAAAGATAAATACACATAAGTTGAACTGGAAAGAGTAAGTGCCCCGTTATTTACAACCTCCCCTGAACCATTAACATAAAACGCTTTTCCTGAAATGGAGGTTGGAAAATATATTGCAGCTATCGGTTTAAATGGAAGTTTGAACAAAATTTCATTATGTGCATAATCATTAGTACTTAATTGCAAAAAACCGTTACA
This sequence comes from Ruminococcus sp., assembly GCA_013911065.1. GTDB lineage: Bacteria > Bacillota > Clostridia > Lachnospirales > Lachnospiraceae > Muricomes. The sequence goes on from JACERV010000030.1 coordinate 19,603, forward strand.
TTTACATTCGTATGCATTTGCTCTTACAATCAGGGCACTAGATGTTGCTTTGGAAGTAATGGAGCTTGCACTATATCCCTTATACGTCATATTAATATTTACGTTATCTCCCCATGCAGCATCCCACTGTGATATAGCTCTATCATAACGTCTGTACCATGTACGCCCCAATTGTGGTGATAGTTCAGTTATTTTTAAAACAAACCAGTTATCGTTAAAATGTAAAAACTCGCGTATGCCTAGAGTGCAACCTGGGGGCATATTTGTTGTACCGCTCCCAGTATACAGGCGATGTTTTGTCATATTGATATCGGCATAAGGATTTGTGGTATCAATGAAAAGTGTATCATTTAAGACAGGCAGTTTACCTGAATATGCTAATGCCTTATGTGTTTCTAAATTGTGATTTAGTGCATTAAGTGAATCAGCTATTGCGACTCCCTGTCTGGCATCAAGTACACTTCCCTCCTCATTGGTTGTCAGGTTGTTTACCACGGCTTGGGATGCCGCCTCCCCAAGAGCTGGTCTATCCAACAGATCATTATAACTACCTGAAAATGCAACGGATTTAAGGTCGGCAAACCATTTTTGTATCTTTCCAAATAAGGTACTTACTTTCTCTCCAGATTCAATATTTTCCCTCGTAGATGCCTGGGCGAAGGTTGGCATCTGATCATTAGTTGCTAGATTAGGTACATTTCCCAGTCCAACTAATGCTGCTGTTGCATTCCCAAGTTGTGAGAGGGGTACTTTTTCATCATTGTCCAGAGTGGCAACCCCATTCGCTGCCCCCTTCTCTGCTGCCAAAACCATCCCTTTTCCTGCAACTACATCTTCTGCTGACTGTGCGGCCGCATTTGCCCTGTCCGCCGCATCATTGGCTGCTACTGCAGCGCTGCTCGCCACTGTAGCTTTTCCATTGGCATTTGTTGCGGATGTATTTGCATTGTCTGTAGCTATTTCGGAAGTAGCTTTCAGGGCGTTAAATTCTGCTACCCTTTCACTCTCAGCCGACTCCCTTCCCACTTCAGCGCTTACCCTTTCTGCTTCAGAGTTTGCCCTTCCTGCTTCAGCAGTGCTTCGGGACTGTTCTGACGTACTCCTCTCTGCTTCGTTCTGCTTACGGGTGTTTTCCCCTGTGACGCGAACTGATTCCGACTCATTCCTGCTGGTTTCTGCCGTACTGCGTGCTGTTTCATTCTGTTTTCGGATACTTTCTTCTGTAACACGACAAGCTTCAGCAGTGCTTCGGGACTGTTCTGCGGCGTTTCGTTCCGCTTCTTTCCTGCCGTATTCTTCTATTCTGGCAGTTCCGGCTTCGACCTCTGCATTCATCTTCTTATTTAGGATAATCTCGGCTTCCCTGACATCCTTCCCGTAGACGGCTTCTCGCCATACCTGTAACTCCTTGCTGATATCAGCCATTTGTTTCACTCTCCTTACATGATTCTTCCCACTGTGACCTGTCCTCCATGTATTCCTGCTGTGCCACCTGATGTACTCCGGTTAAGTATTCCCCCAACAACATCTCCAATAAAAAAGGCGGTAATCCTGATTCTGTTACCACCTGATTCAAACCATCTTTAAACTCTTCAATCCCCACTGTTATAGGTTTCTTTTTCTTCTGATTTTGATTCTGTTCCGGCATATAAAACTCCCTCCATTTCCACTGTGACCACTTCGGCGTCTTTTGCTTCTTTAGGCTTTTCACCCTCTAAGATTTTTAATTCCATTTCATTTCTCCTCCTTACCTGGGGGCTGATATAATAATGCCATTGGCCACCTTGATACTGCTGTATGACCACCCAATCCCACCACCTCCGGTACTATGGATTTCAGTTATAATTGGTATGGTTCCGCTCCAGCCCGTATAACCTCCCGCAACTACACCCTCTAATTTTACATTTTTTAACGTCCAATTATGCATATCAATATCACATCCGGCATGTAAACCCAATTCATCATAAGCGCTGTTTTCCCGCGAAAATGTCCATATGGTTGTATAATAGTCATTATTTTCAGCTTTCATATAACACCATGTCATATACTTCCCTTGGTACTCCAGGTCAAATTCTAATCCTTTAAATGCATTGTTCGTTTTCCATTGGTTGGTTCCTATTTTTCCCACATAATAACCATCTCTGTAAAAATGGTTTCCAGACTCATTAAACACTGCCCTTTTCTTACTATTCGTAACGCCGTTATCATATACTGCAATCTCACCGGGATTAATCTGTACGTACTTGCTGTTTTGGTTAAATCCATAAATAACCCGGTCATAATATTGTTGCATATAGCTGCCAAATTCCCCTTGGGAAACTTTACTTTCAATCAATCCGGCTTGAATCTGTAATGATGCGGATAATTGACTTTCCACACCCTTTGCCCTGGTTACTTCCGCTGAAATAAGATTATTCGCCACATTGAACTTAGCCGTAATTTCAGAAGTTACGCCAGATTTATATTCCACAGATAGCTTTTCTGCACTTACAGAACCAGCCTTGATAAATTCACCCAAGAGTACGCCGTCTATTGTCCAGGCGTTCTTGTATGGGCCATTAAAGCCAGTGCTGGAAAACCCGATACCATTCATGTTTATCTGCATCACCTGTGTAGCCAAATCCTTGCTTTCAGCATTCATATATAAGTCCCGCAGCCAGCGGCCATGATCATCAAATTCAGTTACTTTATAGCCGCCCTTGCTCCCAGTCATCATCTGTGTTGCATTATCAATGGCACTCTGCAACCAGGTTGTTGTTTGTCTGGTATAATCCAATTCTTTTTTTATTTCATTGTTGCCAGAGGTTACCTGACTCGTAAGGTTCTTCTGTGTTTTTCCTAATTGAATGGTATTTTTGTCCGGCTGATCCAAATATAGAATCATCTGTGTTACGGGAAAAAACATATCCATTCCGTGGGGGTTTGACTTCACCCGAATCTGGTCACCCAGTTTTATCCGTTCAAACTCGACACTATATAAATTTAAATCAATTGCCGAAAGGGAAAGGGTCATTGTTTCATACTGGTTCTTCTCTAAATATTCTTTTCCCTTACGTAATAAATCAGAAGGAACAGCTATATCATCCCACTTTTGTACTTTTGTCACCCAACCATAGTGCTCCATTGCATCTCCAAGAGTGATATACTCTTTTCCGCCATTTACACTTTCTATGGTCGTATAGGCTTCCAGACCTTCGACTTCACTTTCTTCCAGTTTTGCACCTAACGGAATCAGACAGGTTATGATATCAGCGGCACTGGTGTTTTCCGAATAGTCCAGCAGATTTTCGCCAAATTCAATAACCTGTTGGTTGATATAACTGTAATCGGTCAGGTAGTCCAGATATCTTACACCGCCTTCATTTCTTACGGATAGGCGGCCGCCAAGGCTGTCCATCAGCTTAGCCCTGATATCTTCCAGGGTTGTTTCCCAGTTTGTATACTCATACAGACTATCGTTGTTATCATGAACTGTGACAATTCCAGCTTCAAACTTTTTATCATCTTCTACCTGGCAATTATGCTCATCCAGTAAAATTTCTAAAAGTTCCCTGGCACTCACATCATGGTATTCTGCCGGACGCTGGATGGAATCACTTAAAAAAGCAAGCTCACCCTCACAGTAAACCTGCTTTATATTATAAAAATCTTTTTCCACTTCCAGCACCCGGCCTTTGAATATTTCAATTTCCTTGCCTTTTTCTAATTTGTACACACCAATGGAGGACGTTAATTTTCTAATCTGCCCGTAACCTGTGTTATCTGGGGTAATTGCAAATTCAAATGAACCCGCTTTATTTTCTTCAAGTGACACTTTTGGCTCTATCAAAGAGATTTCCTGTGCCAGGTCATAAATAATGATATTGTCTAAATAAACCTTATACACTATAGTCTCTCCTCCCTAAAGTCTATTGTCACTGCTCCATTTCCGGTACAGGTAAATTTGAAGGTATTTTCTCCCGCCTGCAGCTTAAGTTCTTTCAAAGCATTCTCTCCTGCCTGTAAATGATACCATTTGGATTCATGCTCTAATTGCATTGCTTTGTTGCAGGTAATCTTTATCGCAGTATTGATATTGAATCCAAAAACGGGTATAGAGAGAGTATCTGTAAAGTTTATATTCTTTAATGTTTGTGCGATCCCGTCCTCAAAAGAAAAAGGATCCCAAAGCCAGTCATCAACAGTGGAGGTTACCCCACGCTTGTATGGATGGGCATCTACAGATATAATAATGGAACTATATCTGGCGTCTTCTTTTGTAGATTCACAGACACAACGCCCATTCCAATAATACTCTTCATCCGTATCCAGTATGATATCTTTTACTTTCCCGTGGCAATAATTACTGATATTGGAATAGGTTTTATGCCACTTTTTCATGTCCTTATCGTATAGTACAAAGGTAAAACTTAGAGTTCGGTTATTGAATCTTATTCGATCTCCAAGCGCTTCTGTCAAGTCCAATAATCCGTCACGGCCTGGGATTTGGATGGTCGTAGTCTGAGCCTCTGGGGCTGTTATTTTAAAATCTGTCCAAATCAGTCCCCAATCCTTTTCTGTATGCTTTTCTCCAATCTGTATACCTGACATTTATGCCCTTACCTCCCTTCTTTGGGTTACTCCTAATTTATCATTCATAAGCGGAGTTAATTCTCTTGCAATGGCCTTTCCATTGATATGAGATATGTGCTCTACCTTCACACCTGATAACGCGAAAACCATCCCGTTTATGAGCCGGTCATAATCAATTTCCGGGGAATCGGTACTTGAAGTGTTCCTTCTTGCCGCTTCTTTCGCATATTTCATAGATACGTCATGTGGTATCACTTGGGTTCCATTTGGTAAGTATGTTAATTCCCCGCGCCCACCTTCATTCATTCTGGCAAAACCACCTGACCAGTCATCTGTACCATGTAATAGATACGGAATATAACCGATTGATACACCCGGAATCTTATTAATTAAACCAACCGCTGCATTTACCCCACCTATCACACCATTCACAAAACCTCTAACCGAATCTACTAAAGTCGCTACTGCTGAAGAAATCCCTCCAAAGACGCCGCTTACAAATGAAGCCAGTCCATTCCAAGCTGTTTGAATTCCATTGAAAATTCCAGAAATGAAACCTCCAACGTTAGTCATGATGCCTGATATGATGAAATAGATTGCGTTAAAAACACTGCCAACGATATTTGTCAACGTGGAAATCACAGTTGATATGGCGGTTATTATCTGTGATATAAAATTGGATATATTAGTAAATGCACCTGAAACAATACTAAATACAGTTGCAAAAATACCTGTTATTATTCCTATAATTGTCCCGATGACACTCACTATTGTGGCTATAATATCGGCAATAAACGTAACAATAGGAGTAATTATTAACATAATCATTGATATAACCAATCCAATAAATGAGATGATTGGATTTATTACTGATATTGCACCTGAAATTACGGATATAACTATCGATAGAATATCCATAATCACTGGTACTAATGCCTGAATTACAGACATTATAACATTAATGATAGCTATCAAAGCCGGCATGATTGACTGAATGACATTTGCGACCACTGTAATTATATTGGTTATTACCGGTAACAATGCTCCTATTAATTGTGCTATCATTGGAGCCAATGCCGCGATAATCTGCCCTATCATTTGCGCAATTTGTGCCAAAACAGGTGCCAGTTGATTGATAACATTAAGTACTAACGGCATTACTGTAGCTGCCAGATTTCCCAGAAGCTCACCAACCTGTTGTATGACCGGCATAAACGCGCTCATCACCATTCCCACAGAGTTCATGATAGACTCTCTGAATGATTCATTTGTTGTCATTAGATATGCGAAAACTGCTGCCAATGCTGCGATAGCAATAACGACAAGCCCTACAGGACTCGTAATGGCCCCAAATACTTTAGAGAGCGATGCTCCAACGCCACCCATGTCTACGATTCTTTTATGCAGCTTCCCAAATGCCCCGCTCACATCTTCCACGATTCCCTTAATGCTTCCAATGTGCCCTTTGAAGGTGGTAATGGGGGATAACACCTGTCCCAGGAAACTGTTTACATCTGCTGCTACACCGAGGAAATTCTCCCCAATTGAGGGAACCGCTTTCTCTATATTGGACACTTCCCCCGATACAGTCTGACCTTCTATTGCCTGTGCCACACCTGCAGCAGCGACGGCTGCGGCTGCAGCCGCCTCATTCAGTCCGTTCGCTGTATTTTTTACGGACGCAGTGACACCGGCAAGGGCGGAAGCAGCGTCCATTGCAGGTCTGGTTATCTGGCTTGTCAGGCTGGCTCCCAGGGCCGCTAACGATTTTCCTGCTTCAGAAAATCCTTTCCCCATGCTTTCTATCTTTTTTTCAAATGACTGTGCTGATTTTTCGGCCGCGCGGAACGCCTTTTCAAGTTTGCCTGCGTCTCCTGTTATTTTTGCCGATAACACATAGTCTTCCATTAGGCCACTCCTCCTTTCCATCCTTCCATTCCGTTCGCTGCGTACACTTCATGAACCCAATCATGACTTTCATCTGCCTCTATTTCACGGATTATGTTCAGGTTGTTTTCTATAGTTTCCATGTTCGCCTTGCGAATGCTCCTCTTTTTCCACAGCTTCAGAGCCTTTTTCCGCTTCGGACGATTTGCATTATATTCTGCTGTAAAGACGGCATTGTACAGATTATAGGAATCCCGAACAATTTTATCTTCCCATGCCTTGTAGATAAACGCTTTCTCCCGCCAGGTAAGCGCCCCGTATTCCTCTTTGCTGTATCCGAAGTTGACGGCAAAAAAGGCAAAATCCATATCCTTGTGATAGGACTTTGCCAATTCTCTATATTCATCGTCTTCCTCGGTATCCTCCGTAGAGAAATACTCAAATTCTACTAGGCGTCCCGGAAGAAAAAACCGCAGTCCTCCTGCAGCGTTGCAAGAACCATGCCTAGGCACTTAGAATATCCTTCTGATTCCATTAACTTTTCCGCAAGCTCACGGCCCTGCTTTGGATTCACAAAAACTTCTGTGCCCGACTCTTTTGTGCCATACGCAATATAATTTACAAGGTCTACCCTCGACATGACCCCGTCATTTTTCGTTAGATTAAGCATGACCGGAGTCTTTGTCACGGTTTCGATAATATCTGTCCTCTTCACATTATATTTCAATTCGTACTCTTTTCCTTCTACTTCAAATGTCATCATTATGACTGCCCCCCTGGAATTGTATCCGTATCAGATGGATTTGCAAGCAGGTCGACCAATGCTCCCATTCCCTCAAGGGTTATACTGTATGTAACCGTCTCATCAAAGGGAGCTTCAATTGGATAATCTGTTATAACTGCAAGACCACCGAACATGCCCTTTTTCGTTTTTCCATTATATACTTTTACACATACGGGTGTTCCGCTATCGAAAGCTGCTGACAATTCGGTGTGGCTCTCGTCAGACGGAACATATATGCCGTCATTGTCGATACTCCACTCTTTCATTCCGGCAATCTTACTTTTCCAGCCCCCTTGAGTATCCTTGCTGGTAATATCAATACTATCTGCACTGCGATTAATTGTAAGCCCCTGCTGACCGCTAATTGCCACCAGTTTTGTGCCGTCTGCCGTCCATATGGCAAGCAAAATGTCTTTACCGGCTATTGCCTTTTCTACCGTATTACTGTGGTCACAATACGCCCCACCATCATGTACAACATCCGCAAACAACTGTAAATCCTGAATCTTATTCTCTTTCATTCTGTTTTCTCCTTTTCAAACTTTACATTGTAATCCGTAGCATACCATAAACTCGTACGCGAGCACGGTATGTGTGTCACTTGTTTCCTCCGCCTTAATAGCCGGAATTCCGAGATTTGTCTGCCTGATTAATTCCACATCTTCCGGCAGCTCAATATCTTCTGTCAGAGCCTCCTCCAGTTTTTGAATGAGCTCGTAAATGGGTACAGAGGACTCCCCTTCCTTTTCTGGTGGCTCTGCTATCGTGTGGATCCAAACCGTAAACACATCCTTGTACATTGTCTTTGAATGTGCCGGACGTTTCCCCACCACTTCCGTAAAATAGAATGGACCTTCTGCATTGGCCGGCATTACAGACAAGCACGCCAGACCAGTATTATCTTGAATCTTTTTTTGTATGGCGGCTATAAGCACCGACCATCCAAGTTGTTTATTCATCTTCCTCTCCTCTCTTAATCGCATTTAACAAATGCAAAAAATACTTTGTTTTTCATCTTTACCTCCATTCCTGAAACTTACCCTTTGTTTCCCGTAGCTTATAGCTTCCACGCCTGGCTTTTATCCGTAGCTTTTTACGTCATCCACGCCTGGACAATCCGGGTATGCTCCGGATAGGCATCTGCAATTTTGCAGATACCCATAAAAAAAGAATCTACCAGCAGTCTTGCTTCTGCTGATAAATCCTTAATTTCTAAAATAAACATGCCTGGGGCAAGCGTATAGTCTGCATCATCCTCTGTCAGATTGTCGAGAGATGCCGCCAATGTCTGTGTGAGCGCTGTTACGCCCGCGCATACAATGTCCTGCCCCGGCGGCGCATAGCCTGCATGGCCTGTAACTGATATATTGTCCCTTCGGACGCTTACTGTAATCAATGTATTTATCACGCCCCTCTTCTAATTTGTTGACTTCTGCACGAATCATTCCTCCATATACACACAAAGGACAAAACTTTTTCGTTCATTGCCAATGGACTATTAAATTTATTGTATAAAATAATCGTCCATAGATACTGGACGAAAAGGCTAACCGGAAATTTTAGCGACACTTTCATGAAAAACAACTGTATTCCTCATTCTCAATGAGGATATATGCAATATTATTTTTCACCTGACCAATCCTTGTTCAATATATTTGTACGCAGCACCAGATGTACTAAACTCAGTCGTAATTGATTTCATGATATCTAAATCATTAGATATGGATTCCAGCACATCCTATTTTGCCCGTTTCTTAGATTCCACATCAAAGATTACCGCCGCCAGCAATACAACCCCTTTGACAACTTTCTGCCAGTTTGCATCCACTCCCATAATGGACATCCCTAAATTAATAACACCCATCAAAGTGGCACCAATGATAACACCAGGAATGGTTCCGCTCCCCCCATAAGCCGATGCACCACCTATGAAACAGGAACCGATAGCATCCATTTCATAGCCATCTCCGGCCGTAGGGCTTGCGGAACTTAACCGGGCAATCGTAACCATTCCGGCAACAGCAGCCAGAAGTCCCATATTTGCATACGCCAGGAAATATACTTTATTTGTATTGATACCTGAAAGCTGTGCAGCCTTTTCATTTCCCCCTATCGCATACAGATGGCGTCCTACCGTTGTCTTTGAAGTGATATACCCGTATATCAGTACAATAATGATAATCCACAAAAGAATATTAGGAATGCCCTTATACTGCGCCAGTCTCCAGGTAAACAGCACAATAACCAGCCCAATAACCGCACATTTAATAATATCACTGCCTGCTGAGGTAACTGCATATCCTTTTTTTACCTTTGCCCTTCTGCCCCGCAATGTGTTAGCAACGAAGATTACAACAGCCAGAACTCCCGCCAGCAGACAGGTTGTATTTAGTCTCTCTCCCCGGAAAAAGTCGATAATATAACTGTTAAACAGCATCAGATAATTATCCGGCATCGGTGCAATGGTATAACCGTCCAGGACAATATTGGAAAGCCCCCTGAACATCAGCATACCCGCCAATGTTACAATAAAGGGGGGAATTCTCCGGTAGGCTATCCAAAATCCCTGCCATATACCAACCACAAGCCCGGTTACAAGCATAATCAGTATGCTCACAAAAATATTCATGTTCAGATTTACCATACATGTGGCACCTACGGCGCCTACGATACACACTACGGAGCCAACACTCAGGTCAATATTTCCTCCGGTTAAAATACACAAAAGCATACCTGTTGCCAGTATAAATACATACGCATTTTGGGAAATCAAGTTATTTACATTTTGCGGAAGCAGCATCCTTCCACCGGTTTTCCATGTGAAAAATAAGGTTACAATGATCAGTACAATAACCATTGTATACTTTTTTAAAAATGCTGAAACTTTTGCCTTTTCCATAATTTACTCTCCTTTGCCTGATTTCAGTATGCACCCCATGATATTTTCCTGGGTTGCTTCCTTGCTGTCCAGCTCTCCTACGATCTTTCCCTCGTTCATAACGTAAATGCGGTCCGACATCCCTAAAACCTCCGGCAATTCGGAGGAAATCATGATTACAGATTTTCCTGCCGCCACAAGGTCATTGATAATACAATAAATCTCATATTTTGCGCCAACGTCAATTCCCCTGGTGGGTTCATCCAAAATCAGTACATCTGGTTCCGCAAACATCCATTTCGCAAGTAAAACCTTCTGCTGGTTGCCGCCGCTTAAATTCCCCACATTCTGTTCCACGGAGGGACATTTGGTTTTTAATTTTATCCTATACTCCTCTGCCACGGATATTTCTTTATCCCTGTCAATAACACCATGACTGCTGACCCCCTGCAGGTTTGCAAGAGTTGTATTAACACGGATTGGGTTACTTAAAATCAGTCCGTTATCTTTTCTGTCCTCTGTTACATAGGCTACCCGATGGTCTATGGCTTCCCGCACATTTTGCAGCTCCACTTCTCTGCCGTTAATATAGAGCTGTCCGGAAATATCATTACCGTAGCTTCTGCCAAATATGCTCATGGCCAGCTCCGTGCGCCCTGCGCCCATCAACCCTGAAACGCCCAGCACCTCCCCTTTTCTGACATACATGGACACATTATCTACTACTTTTCTATCCGTGTATACCTGATGATGTACCGTCCAGTTTTTTACCTCAAGCGCTGCATCACCTATATTTTTCTGTTCCCGTTTTGGAAAACGGTCTGTCAGCTCACGTCCTACCATTCCCCGGATAATCCGGTCCTCTGTAAAAGAATCCTCTTCTTTGTCCAGGGTTTCAATGGTGGAGCCATCCCTGATTACCGTAATTTTATCTGCCACATAAGCAATCTCATTTAATTTATGAGAAATAATAATCGAGGTCATCCCTTGTCGTCTAAACCCTAGCAGCAGCTCCAGCAGTGCCTGTGAATCCGCTTCATTTAAGGAAGAAGTCGGCTCATCCAGTATCAGCAGCCGGGCATTCTTCGCCAATGCCTTTGCAATCTCAACCAACTGCTGTTTTCCCACTCCTATATCCTTTATCTGCGTGCGGGAGGATTCAGCAAGACCAACTTGCTTTAAATATTTATCTGCCTCTCCGTATGTCCTGTTCCAGTCAATCGCCGCCCTCTTTCCCTGCTCATTGCCTAGATACATATTTTCACCGATTGTCATTTCCGGCACCAGAGCCAGCTCCTGGTGAATAATGACAATCCCTTTACCCTCGCTGTCTTTAATCCTGCTAAACTTACAAATCTCACCATCATAAATAATGTCTCCTTCGTAAGAGCCATACGGATAAATGCCACTCAGCACATTCATCAATGTAGACTTTCCGGCACCATTCTCACCCACAAGAGCGTGGATTTCTCCCTTTTTCACCTTTAGATTTACATTATCCAAAGCCTTTACTCCGGGAAACGTTTTGGTAATATTTTTCATTTCTAATAAAATACCTGCCAATTGTACGCCTCTCTTTCCTTTACAAAGGCAGACGGACAAAGCTCCCCGTCTGCCCTTGAACTTGTCTTTTCCCTTTAACACCCTACTTAATACCCCTAGTTCAGCACTCTTATTTAACGTCACTCTCTGTATAGTAACCGGAATCAATCAGCATTTTCTGGTAATTGTCCAGTGTTACAACCGTTGGCTCACAGAGGTAAGAAGGAATGATACCTGTTCCGTTATCATAGGATTCATCATCATTTGTCTCCGCTTCTGAACCACTCATAATTGCATCCACCATCTTTACTGTCTGCTCTGCAAGCTTTCTTGTGTCTTTGAATACAGACATGGACTGTTTTCCTGCCACCAGATTCTTTACATTTGGCTTGTCACAATCCTGACCTGTAATAATCGGCCATTCGCCATCATAATTTGCTTCCAGAGAGTTCTCGACGCCAAGTGCTGTCGAATCATTAGAACAAAGCACCACATCCAAATTCTTATCCGCATAGTTTGAAGCAAGGATTGCGTCCATTCTTGACTGAGCTTTTTCTGTGGACCAGTCTGCCGTGGCAACCTCTTCCTTTTGTACCTGACCTGACTGAACAACTAGTTTTCCATCGTCAATATAAGGCTGGAGTACATCCATAGCACCGCCATAAAAGAAATTCACATTGTTGTCACCGGGGTCTCCTGTAAAGATCTCCAGATTGAAAGGCCCTGCAGCATTATCAAGATCAAGCTCATCCACAATATATTCGCCTTGTTTCTGGCCCACCAGATAATTGTCAAATGTTGCATAATATGTAATTGCTGAAGAATTCATAATCAGGCGGTCATAAGAAACAACCGGAATCCCTTCTTCCTCTGCTGTCTTTAACGGCGTTCCTAAAGAATCTCCGTCAATAGAGCCAATAACCAGCACATCACAGCCGCCGGATATCATGTTCTCAATCTGTGAAACCTGTGTCTCCACATTATTACTGGCAAACTGCAGGTCAACCTCATATCCTGCATCCTCCAGCTGCTTCTTCATGTTCTCGCCATCCTGGTTCCACCGCTGTAAATCCTTAGTAGGCATTGCCACCCCAATTCGGCCGGTTCCGGCCTTTGTCTGCTTCTTCTCGGCCTGATTCTCAGTCTTTCCGGAATCCGAGTTTCCCGCGTCACTTCCGCTGGTGCAGGCTGCCAGTGAAAATGTCATAGCTGATGCCATTCCAACTGCAATTAATTTCTTTACTCTGTTCTTCATAATGTTCCCTCCATTTGTTTTTTTGATGGCTTTACTATAACAGCATATGGACAGGACATGATTGCAATCATCCGCACGAATCCATCACATTTGGGGGCAAAAAAAGAGACTAGCATTTTCTTGCCTGTCTCTTTTTAACTGTGCTATTATCAACAAAATAAATGTACTCCCTATACAGTCTTCCCTCTAGTCCACGTTCAGATATACTTCATTCCGCACATGAAATCCAGAGTCTATAATGATTTTATCTATGTTTTCTGCCGTCACTGACACGGGTTCCAGCCCATAATAAGGTATCTCATTCCCTTTTTCGTTCTCACTGTATTGTGACCATCCAACCAGTTCTCCGATTGCCTCCTCCCCCTTCGCCATCTTCACCGCACACTCAGCTGCAATCCGTGCCTGTTCCTCTATAGGCTTATATACCGTCATGGTCTGCGTCCCTTCCACAATCCTCTGACAGGCCTCTAAATCTGCATCCTGTCCCGTCACGACTATCTTGCCTGCCAGTTGCTGCTCGCTCAGAGCCTTTATTGCAAACCCAGCTAACCCATCATTTCCGCACATCACCGCATCGAACTCCCGGATATCCTGAAACGCCTCACTGACCGCCTGAAATCCATTCTCCGACGCCCATGACTTCGCATAGCTTTCACTGACAATCTTCAAATTACTCCCTTCCAATCCACTTTTAAGCCCATTTATCACATCCACACTGTTGGTATCCTCCTCCGGTCCGCCTATTATAATGATGTCGCCTCCGCCCGGCAGCTTTTCCTTCATAGTCTCCGCCATAAGTTCACCTACCCTTACACTGTCCACCGTAATAAACAAATCTGTCCCAGCTCCCTGCAGCAAACGGTCATAAGATATGACATTAATTCCCTTGTTTCTCGCCTGAGTCACCACATTCGATAAAGCATAGCAATCTACCGGAACCACCACAATGGTATCCACATCTTCAGAAATAAACTGCTGAATCTGACGCTCCTGCTTTTCCACATCACCGTTAGCGTTCTGCACATCCACCTGAGCCCCCATCTTTTGTGCCGTTGAAACAAAAATATCCCGGTCCCTTGTCCACCGCTCCAGCACGAAGGTGTCAAATGTAATTCCTATTTTTAGTTTTTCATTTTTCACTTTCTCAGACTTTGCCGGACTTTCTGTTGCCGTCTTGCAAGAAGTAAGCAGCAATACCGCCAGCATACAGATTACGGCAGTTTTTCTCTTCCTTCTATTCATCTGCTCTCCCCCCTTCTCTGTATTCCGTCGGTGTTACCCCCGTCCATTTCTTGAAAATACGGCTGAAATAATTGGGGTCGCTGTACCCGGATTCATGGCAGATCTCCTTGATACTCTTACCGCTGTTGCCCAGTTTTTGCTTGGCATATTCAATACGAAGCTTTGTCACATATTCTATGTAATTGACGCCCTCCGCCTCCTTGAAAAGCTTGCTGAGATAATAAGGGCTTATATTTACGTGCTGGGCTACCGTTTCCAATGACAGATCACCGGAAAAATGCTCTTTAATATAAACTACTGCTTTTTCCACCACATTATCGGTCTTCTCCTGCTGCTTCATGGATACATGCCTGCAGGCGGCGGACATTTTCTCAATAAACCATACCTTCAATTCCTCGTAGGTCTGCAATGATATAATCATATCCAGGTATCCACTGCGGGCCTCCAGACGATACACCATAGCTCCCTGGAGATACGCGGTCCGTTCGGCAAACAGTACGAACTCCATGACCTTCAGCCGTGCCACGTTATTTAATCCCTCTGTGCTTCCCCGCATCCACTCCATAAATGCCACACACATTTTACGCATACGCTGCTCGTCCCCACGGGAGACCGCAGCAAACAGCTCTTTTTCTACTTCAATAGGGTAATTTCCTTCGTAAATGCAGCCTACGGACAGATCCTTTGCATGAGTTACCTTTCCCACTCCCTGCCGGACCGCCTCTAGAGATTCTTTATAGGATTCTATGACTGTACTCCACGGCTTCACCAGGCCGATTCCAGCCTTGAACTTCATCTCAATCTGCTGCTCCAGCTTACGCAGCACCGCCCGGATTGTATCAATTTTCTGTACTCTTTCATCATAGGATTCTTCTTTATTTTCACAGGGCACCAATACAATGACTTTATTTGCCATGAGAGCACCCACAGCGCCGCCTGTTGTCTCCTTAATAATTTCCCGAAATATCATATAATGCTTTTGAAGGCGGATTCCCGAACCAACCGTGTTGGCCAAAACACCTTTTCGCAGCTCATCCCCACATTCCAGTACCATAGCGTAGCCGTATGCCGTTTCAATATCCAGAAGCCCCCTGTATATGGTCTGCTCCTCTTCTCCGGCCTCCTCCAGAAGTACACTGTAGACGAAACCACTTTCAATAATCGGGATGACCGCCTCCATCTTTTCCTTTACTTCCAAATCGTACTTCGCCTTTGCTTTACGCTCTTTCACCCGGACCAGCGCCTTTCTCAGCACCTCAGTCACCGTATCTTTTCCAATAGGTTTTGTTAGATAGGACATTACGCCCAAATCTATCGAACGCTGGGAATACTCGAATTTGTCATAGGCTGTAATGACAATAAAAATAACGTTTTTATTCTCTCTTCTGATTTCCTTCATAGCTTCAATTCCGTTGATTCCCGGCATTTGGATGTCCATAAATATGATGTCCGGGCGAAATGCTTCCGCAAGCTCTATGGCTGCCCGCCCGTTTTTTGCAGACTCTATTTCACATTCATTCTCAAATCCCTTGCGGATAATGAATTTTAATGATTCCTGCACGATTCCTTCGTCATCACATATGAGTATCTTCGCCATCATCTGTGCCTCCTTGTTCTCTGGGAAGGTAAATCACTACCTCTGTTCCGCCAGTCTCTGCCGGGCCAATGTGAAAACCGTCCGGCACATTATAGTACCGGCACAGGCGGTTTATTACATTATCCAGTCCGATTCCCGCCGAATCTCTCTCCTGCTGGCTGTGGGCGCTCTCACCCCTCATAATTTTTTCTGCTTTTTCCGGCTCAATACCTGTTCCATTGTCCGTCACCCGTATACAGATATACTCTCCGTCGCTGTACACGGACAAACGAATTTCCCCTTTGCCTTCCATGCCACGGATACCATGATTTACAGAGTTTTCAATGACAGGCTGTAAAATCATACTTGGCATGGAAATACTTATCAGCCGGTCATCTATCTGCTTATGGTAATGGATCTCCCCGGAGAATCTTACATTCAGAATATAAACATAATTATC
This sequence comes from Ruminococcus sp., assembly GCA_013911065.1. GTDB lineage: Bacteria > Bacillota > Clostridia > Lachnospirales > Lachnospiraceae > Muricomes. Next base: position 35,799 of record JACERV010000030.1, read on the forward strand.
TGCCAGCTCAAGTTCTTCCTTTAAGGTCGTATCCTTGTCAATCATTCTGACATTATAGCGAAAAAAATCAGCCATATTCTGTATAAAATTACATGCCTGTTCCGCTCCTTCCATCATTGCCAGCTGCGCTCCCGCATTGAGACTGTTAAACAAAAAATGCGGATTAATCTGTGCCTGAAGATATTTCAACTGTGCTTCCTTCAAGTCATTTTTCATAACCAGCTCATTTTCCAGCAACTGACTTTCCCTCTCATAATTCTCTCTGGTTGTCCTGATATATTCCCGGATACTGTCCAACATTTTATTGCACGCCTTAGCCACCGTACTGATTTCATCCTTTGTCTCCACAATAGGAAAATCAACCTCCATGTTGCCCCCTGCAATCTCATTTGCTGCATCTGCCAGCTCCACCAGGGGGCTTATGATGCTTCTTGTCATGGCAATAGTCCAAAATGCGGCAGCCGCCACCACAATCCCCAGCAGTAAAACACTGATGAGAATCACATAATTCAGCGAAACCCTCAGCAAGGAATAGTTCTGTGAATTCTCCAAAAACACGGTTGTATTCATGCTGTGGATACTCGTTTGAAGATAATCATAAAGCTGCTGTGCCTCCTGGTACAGCTCATTGTATCCTGCCACATTTCTCCCCCGTTTTGCCGTAACGGCATCCCCAGTTTTTTCCAGGTAGGTGATGGAAATATTGTAAATATTTTTTTCTGCCAGCTTGGTTTGATTATTCACTGTTTCTGTATTCAATTGTGAAAATTTATCCCGATACTCTTGCTCGTACATGTAATAGCATTCCAGGGAATCACTGCTTTTCGTATTGAGATACTGGCCCAGCATTCCCTCTAGGTTTGCCAGGTTTTCCGATAGTTCATTAAGCTGGATGTTGCTGCTGTACACACCGTCGATTTCCTGTATGGTCCGATTCAGTCTGATGTAAATATATATATTTACCATTAAAACAACCGCGATTACAAGTATAAATATCTCCATCAGCTTCCTTTGGATAGATTTGCAGTCCTTACTCTTCTTTTTACTCATCGTCCCGCCTCACATAGTCATTTATATTATCCAGCGTAATCAAGCTCGACTCCACTGGAAGATATTCACTGACGTATCCTTTGGTGAAATAGTCGTAAAACCCACGAATGCTTACACGCCCCATTTCCTCTGTATCAACCACAATGGTAGAGTCTATAATTCCCTTCTGGATTCCATCCAGTATCTCCGTTGAGGTATAATAGCCGATGATAGAGATTCTTCCTACCAGGTTGTAATCAATAATGCACTGGCAGGCACTTATGGTGTCCATTGCATTGAGACAGACAATAATGTCCGGGCGCTCATTATCATCAAGCACAATATTCCTTATGGTTTCCTCTGACTCAAATTCTCCTCCGCTGCCGGAAGTAACAGTAGACCACAGAAGCTCACGCCCTGGCAGGCTCTTGGTCACGGAATCCCGGATGCCGGAATAGAGAAGGTTAGGTGCGGCTTCTTCCTCTTTGGACCCCACCATAATTGTAATCTTTGTGCGATCATTTGCCGTGCTGTCCTGTTCGAAGTCTAGGTTAGTCTGCTGAGTGTCTTTGTTTTTCTGTGAAGAGTTTTGGTTTTCCTGCAACGAATCCCGATTCTCTATTAGTCTAATGAGGCGTCCGCCATACAGTTCGCCCAAGGCATAGTCGTTGGTACTGACAAAACTCATGCGTTGGCTGTTGAAGTTATCGTTTAAAAGCGTGATTACCGGTATGCCTTTTTGTACTGCCGTATCAATAAGGGCAGATATTTCCTCCCCGTTGTCCGGGTTTACAATGATACCATCCACATTGGCGGCAATTGCCATGTGAAGCAGTTCCATACTGCTATAACTCTGAGACAACCCGGCGCCAAAATCCTGTACATACATGCCATACTGCCCGCCCTCCTCCTGAGCACCTTCATAGATAGATTCCCAAAAGGAATCCTGGGCAGAACCATCTCCTATCATTGCAATATGATAAGTATATTTCTTCTCGTTCTCTGCTCCATTCTCACTGTGAGAAAGCTTCTTATCCAGTAAAACCTCCACAACCGTCATAACTGCTGCTACCAATAGAAGCGTAATAATACCGATAACATAAATCCTCATACTTTTGTTCCTAAAATGCTTCATTCCTCTTTCCCCTTTGGCTTTCTTTTACCATTATACCAATTTTCAAATTCACACACAGGCAAATAATTAATAGAATTATAGCATTTTTTTGTCCTGTATACAGTAGTACAAAAAAAGGCGTGTTTTCACCTAACTCATAATGATAGTTAGGAAGAAACACGTCCTTCAATAAAAACTTATGTACAGAGTATGAAATAAGAATCTGCAAAAATAGTAAAACGCCTGCAGTAAAGGATTAGCAAAAAGACATCCACTTTACTACAGGCGTTCCAATTAACTGCGGAAGAAGGGACTTGAACCCTCACGAGCGCATTGCTCACAAGATCCTTAGTCTTGCTCGTCTGCCAGTTCCGACACTTCCGCATTCCGTGACGGTGTAAGATATTTATCATTCACACGCCACGAATGATATCTTACTATTTATTTTCCCAAATGTCAACAGGTTTTGATAAATTTATTATATATTTCTGTAAATTTCTTATATCTATTTTTCATATAATTTTATATCACCTTAACTTCTTTCTAAGGATTAAACCTTGACAAAAATGTCTGAAGTCTCGGTGTTTTAGGATGATTAAAAATCTCTTCCGGAGTACCCTGCTCTGCTATGGTTCCTTCATTAAAAAAGGCCACCCGGTCTGCAATTTCTTTTGCAAAATCCATTTCATGAGTAATCAGCAGCATCGTCATGTCACTTTCAAGAGCTATTTCTTTGATCACTTCTAAAACCTCACCTACAAGCTCCGGATCCAAAGCAGAAGTAGGCTCATCAAATAACATAATATTAGGTTTCATGACCAGTGCTCTGGCAATGGCAACCCTTTGCTTCTGTCCGCCGGACAACTGAGCCGGATAAACATCCAGTTTATCTCCCAATCCAACCTTTTCCAGCATCTCTTCTGCCTGAAGTCTTGCTTTCTTTTTCGAGAGTCCCAACACTGTTACCGGAGCCTCCATCACATTTTTTAAAACCGTCATATGAGGAAACAGATAAAAGTGCTGAAAGACCATACCAATGCTTTTTCTCATTTCTCTGAGATGTTTTCCATTTGCTTTCACAAGTTTTCCATTTATTTCTTCATGCCATAAGCCTTTGCCTTCCACTTCTATGGTTCCGGAATTTGGTTCTTCCAATGTCATCAATAACCTTGCCAACGTTGTTTTTCCCGAACCACTGGGGCCTATTAAGGCCACCTTCTCTCCCGGATAAATATCAAAATCTATCTCTTTTAACACTTCCAATTCTCCATATGCCTTTGTAATATTTTTATAACTGACAATTGGTGTCATAATCTGCTCCTTTCCATGTTAATCAGTTACTTTTGCCCAGCCGGACTTCCAGTTTCTTAATCAGCTGCGAAGAGGAATAACTTAACAGGAAAAATACAACTCCTACAATGGTAAATCCCTCCAGATATCTGAAAGAACCAGCCCCGATTATTTTAGCTGTCTGTAATATTTCAACCAAAGTTATGGCGGACAACAACGGAGTTTCCTTGAACATTGTAATCAGATAGTTTCCTATCACTGGAATAATAGGGGGTATAACCTGAGGCAAAATTATTTTTGTCCATGCCTGAGGCTGTGAAAAATTCAGAGCCTTTACAACTTCCCACTGGCCCGCGGGAACGGCCTCAATTCCACTCCTGAATACTTCCGATAAGTAGGTGCTGTAATGAATCCCTAATCCCAGAATACCGGCAGTAAAAGGTTTAAAAGTTATTCCAAACTGAGGAAATACGTAAAAAATAAAGTAAAGCTGTACCAAAAGAGGTGTATTTCTTATAAATTGTACAATTCCTTTTACGGCAAGGGAAACAGCCTTTATGTCCGCCCGGATTAAAATGGATAAAATCAATCCCAAAAGTAAAGCAAGTAAAAACCCGAAAAATGTTGCACTTACCGTAATTTTTAAAGCCGCCAGTATCTGAGGGAGTATAGAAAACGCGTAATCCCAGTTCCACATATTAGACTCTCCCTTCTGAAACTTTTTGCTCTAATAATTTCATTCCTTTGGACAGTGGCAGCCCGATTATGAAATATATAATCAAAAGCATACTATAGATTTTAGTAGTCTCAAAGGTAGTGGCATTTAAAATATTGGCTTGGTAAGTCAAATCAGTTAATGTAATCATTGAAACCAAAGAAGTACTTTTTAGCAGCTCTATAAGCTGATTCCCCAAATTAGGAATCATCATTACAAATGCCTGAGGTATGATGACTCTTCTCATACGCTGAACTTTAGTCATGTTCAGCGCTATACATGCTTCTGTCTGGCCACTCGGCACAGCTTGTATGGCACTTCGAACAATTTCAGAGCAATATGCGCCAAAGTTCAATCCTATGGCCAGAATCCCGGCTGTGAGTGCCGAAAGTCTTATGCCCATCATGGGAAGTACAAAATACATCCAGAATAACTGAACCAACAGGGAAGTCCCGCGGAAAATCTCTATATATACACTTGAAATAAAACGAATTATTTTATGTTTGGACATTCGTGCTAATCCTGATATACCCCCTAACACAAGTGCGAGAACAGCTGCTGAAAATGTAACCTGAAGGGTAACCTTTAAGCCAACCTTAGCCAGAGAGACAAATATTTCATATGTACTCAAACACTCCACTCCCTTCTTTCCCGAATATTCATTACTTAATTACATCTTCCACTGTTATATCTCCCGGAAGTTCCTCTTCTGTAAATCCAAAGGGCTGAATGATTTCAAGTAATTCTCCAGAATCCTGCAATTTTTTAAGCTCTTCATTAAACGCCTCAACAAAATCTGTGTCGTCTTCTCTGAAAGCGGTCGCTCCATATCCCCTGACACTCTCCCCGTCTATAACAGGCTGTGTAAAATCAGTCACCCGCTCAATATCCGGATCTCCTGCTGTATCCAATGTCTCCTGTAAGGACGGTCCTGTTGCAGTAATGACATCCACACGTCCTGCCTGCAGGGCTGCAAGAGCAGATGGCATGTCCGGCACCGTTACAAGTCTGTCTTCGGGTACACCAACAGCAACCAGATAATCATATTCGATTGCCCCGCCCGGTATGGCAACAGTAGCAGTTTCATGTTCTGCTATATCCTCATAGCTATGTAAATCCAGAGGATTTCCCTGCTTCACGGCAATCGCTTCCCCTATACTGTACTCAGGGTTTGCAAAGCTCACGTCAGCTGCCCGCTCCGGGGTAATAAACATGCCCGCGGTAACCATATCAAACCGCTTTGCCTGCAGCCCGGGAATCAAAGAGCCGAACTCGGTCAGCACACCTCTCATCTCACCAATACCCAGGTTTTCAAGAACTGCACGGGCAACCTCAACAGCTTCACCTGTCAGCTCTCCTTCCGCTGTCTGATAAGCGTATGGTTTTTCATTGGCAAAGCCAATCGTTACATAGCCTTCTCTCTTTGCTTTTTCAAGTGTAGTTTCACCTGCTTTGCTGTTGGATGCACCATCTTGCTCTCCAGCATCCCCACACCCGGTAAAAGAGAACGCAACCATGCTTACTGCCAACAACACGAGACAAATTTTTCTTACGTTTTTTGTTTTTGAGTAAAAAGTACCCATAACATCTCTCCTTTCTGATATCTCTGCATAAATAAACTAAATTAAATATGCTAAAATATAGTTAAGAGCATTATTAAAAAACGCTTACAGCACTTATTCAATTTTATTTAGTTGGATTTTGATAACACAAACAGGGCTGTAAGGCCCAAAAGAAAAACAAACGTATTAATTTAAGTCTGAGTAAATAAATCAAAGATTTATTTACTTGAAAGAATAGTTAGTTATAATTCTGTTTCACACGCTTACGAGGTTAGCTGTCGGGTTCGGTTAGAAACTTCCCTATGGTTTGCTGCGCAAACTAATTCACCCCAGAAAATGGTTCCCCCGTTTTCCTTTTGGAAATTCAGCAAAAATTAATTCACTGAGTTTTTTATGCTCTGGTAAAAGGGTAACATATATCAAAAGTCATGTCAACCCGATGCGGCCGCAAAACTTTTGTTCGCCTTTTATCCAGAATAAAATGGATAGTTATACCCATAACATTTCATAATAAGAGAATAAGACAATGGATAATGAAAGGAATGGTTTCAGTGAACTTCATAAAAAGAAAAAAACCTCCCAGACAGATTCAGAAAAACAAGCATGACTCAGAAGCCAAACTCCGCTCCTGCGCTTTTCTGGTGCCGGAAGATTTATTTACTCTTCTGTCAGCCTCCCAATCCGGCCTCACAAATAATGAAGTGGAAAACAGGCAGGATGAATTCGGAAGGAATGTTATTACCATAGGTAATAAAAACACATTGCCTCACAGGTTAAGGGAGGCAGTCATCAATCCCTTCAATTTTATTTTGCTGCTTGTTGCTGTTGTTACGTATTTCACGGATGTTGTAGCATCTAAAAAACCCGACTATCTCACCGTCATTATTATTTTATCGTTGGTATTCCTGTCAAGTTCAGTTGCCTTTGTGCAAAGCCAGCGTTCTAATGCCGCTGCTGAAAAATTATCTCAAATGATCTCCAACAAAGCGGATGTCTGGCGGGATGAAAAGCTGGCTGACATTCCAATGGATGAGGTGGTTCCCGGGGATATTGTGCAGCTTTCTGCAGGCGATATGATTCCTGCGGATGTGCGTTTTTTAACCACAAAAGATACTTTTGTTGCCCAGGCAGCGCTGACCGGGGAGTCCAATCCAGTAGAAAAGTTCAGCAGCATATGCAGCAAAAAGAATGATGCATTAACTGATTTACACAATATCGGTTTCATGGGATCCAACATTATAAGCGGAAGCGCCACGGCCATTGTACTAGCCACCGGAAACAATACGTACTTCGGTTCAATGGCCAGGTCCCTCTCTGGTGACCGGGCGAAAACCAGCTTTGAACGAGGTGTGGATTCGGTCAGTAAATTATTGGTCCGCATGATGCTGGTGATGGTTCCCGTAGTGTTTCTGATTAACGGCTTGTCGAAGGGTGACTGGCCAAACGCATTCCTATTTGCCGTTAGTATCGCCGTGGGGCTTACTCCGGAAATGCTGCCTGTCATCATGACCTCAACACTGGCCAAAGGGGCGGTTTCCATGTCCAGGCACAAGGTGATTGTACGCACCCTTGGTGCAATCCAGACATTTGGTGAAATGGATGTGCTGTGCACCGACAAAACCGGAACACTGACTGAGGATAAGATTATACTGGAAAAGTATATGAACCTTCACGGTGAGGATGACACCCGTATCCTGCGTCATGCATACCTGAACAGCTATTTCCAGACCGGGCTTAAAAATCTGATTGATATTGCCATCATTAACCGGGCCGGTCAGAACGGGCTTTCTAATATCCTGGATGCTTACAGCCGCGTAGACGAAATCCCTTTTGACTTTTCGCGCCGCAGGATGAGTGTGGTTTTAACCGATAAAAACGAAAAACGGCAGCTTATCACAAAAGGAGCCGTAGAAGAGATCCTGGCGATTTCTTCCTTCGTAGAAATGAACGGACATGTTCTGCCAATGGACGGGGAGACCCGGCAAATGGCACTGGATACCTACGAAAAGTACAACACTGAAGGATTAAGGATGCTGGCTGTAGCTCAGAAAAATGAGGTTCCCGGCAGTGGTTCTTTCGGAGTGGCAGACGAAAAAGATATGGTTTTGATTGGTTTTGTAGGTTTTCTTGACCCACCAAAAGAAAGTGCTAAAACTGCAATCACTGCACTTCGGGAACACGGTGTAAGAACTGTTGTCCTCACCGGAGACAGCGAAGGAGTGGCTGTAAAGGTTTGCGGCAAAGTGGGGGTGAACGCTTCCCGTCTTTTTACCGGACATGACATTGAGCAAATGGATGACGCCACACTTCTGGATGCGGTAAAGAATTGTGATTTGTTTGCCAAGCTTTCTCCTTCTCAAAAAGAACGTGTGGTAAAAGCCTTCCAAACAGCAGGACATACGGTTGGCTATATGGGTGACGGTATTAACGATGCGCCGCCCCTGCATCAGGCTGATGTGGGTATCTCTGTTGACAGTGCCGTGGATATCGCCAAGGAAACCGCAGATATCATCCTGCTGGAAAAGGATCTTATGGTACTTGAAGAAGGCGTCATCGAAGGCCGCCGCACCTTCGGCAACATCATAAAGTATATCAAAATGGCCGCAAGCGGAAATTTGGGCAATATGATTTCAGTCATCGCGTCCAGCATTTTCCTTCCGTTTCTGCCGATGCTGCCGGTGCAAATATTAACACAGAACCTCCTGTGTGATTTTTCACAGATGGGAATGCCCTTCGACAGTGTGGATAAAGAATATATCCAAAAGCCCCGTAAATGGGAAACAGAGTCGATTAAATCCTTTATGGCATTCTTGGGACCAGTGAGCTCTGTCTTTGATATTTTATGCTTTGCTGTAATGTGGTGGGTAATTAAAGCAAATACGGTGGAGTTATCCCCGTTGTTTCAATGCGGATGGTTTATATTTGGGACGGTATCACAGGTGTTGGTCATCCACATGATCCGCACTGCTAAGGTTCCTTTTCTGCAAAGCATGCCATCCATCCCCCTCTTCTTATCTACATTTATTGTTGCAGCGGCAGCGCTGATAATAAGCTTTAGCAACTTTGCAGTTGGCCTTGATATGATGCAGCTTCCAGTTTCATTTATCCCATGGTTAGCCCTAATATCAGCCGGTTATCTCCTATGCGTACAATTCATCAAAAGAATCTATGTGCGCCGGTATGGAGAATGGATGTAATACAAAGCTAAAAATCCTCAGGATGACTCTACTGTTCATCCTGAGGATTTTTGATTTATTTCTAAAGTTTTCCCTATTCCATATTTCCCGGAAATCTTGGGATTCCATCAAATCCAACCTTCAGGTCAGCATCTGTGGGCACATAGTCCTCCATGACACCGTCATGGAATTTTTCATATGCTACCATATCAAAATACCCGGTTCCTGTGAGTCCGAAGAGTATAGTTTTTTCTTCCCCTGTTTCTTTACATTTCAGAGCTTCGTCAATTGCCACCTTAATTGCATGGCTGCTTTCTGGTGCAGGCAGTATTCCTTCCACTCTGGCAAACTGCTCTGCCGCCTCGAATACGGATGTCTGTTCTACGGAACGTGCTTCCATGTATCCGTCATGGTAGAGCTGTGATAAGGTTGAACTCATTCCATGGTACCGGAGACCTCCTGCATGGTTTGCAGATGGAATAAATCCACTTCCCAGGGTGTACATTTTTGCCAGCGGGCATACCATTCCTGTGTCGCAGAAATCATATGCATAAACACCACGTGTCAGGCTTGGGCAAGATGCCGGTTCTACAGCTATAAACTGGTAATCTGCTTCGCCTCTGAGTTTTTCACCCATAAACGGTGAGATCAAGCCTCCAAGATTAGAACCGCCCCCTGCACATCCAATGATGATATCCGGTTTGATTCCGTATTTATCCATTGCAGCTTTGGCTTCCACACCAATTACAGACTGGTGCAGCAATACCTGATTCAGAACACTTCCCAATACATATCTGTAGCCTTCTGTTTTTGTTGCTACTTCCACTGCCTCGGAAATAGCACAGCCCAGACTCCCTGTTGTTCCAGGATGCTCCGTCAGGATTTTCTTTCCGACTTCTGTTGACTCTGACGGGGATGGAGTAACACTTGCCCCATATGTGCGCATCACCTCTCTGCGGAATGGCTTCTGCTCATAAGAGCATTTTACCATATATACCTTACAGTCCAGCTCTAAATAGGAGCATGCCATAGATAATGCTGTTCCCCACTGTCCCGCTCCGGTCTCTGTAGTCACGCCTTTCAGGCCCTGTTCCTTTGCGTAATAAGCCTGAGCAATTGCAGAATTCAGCTTATGGCTTCCGCTCGTATTATTCCCCTCAAACTTGTAATAAATCTTTGCCGGAGTCTGCAATTTCTCCTCCAGACAGTACGCCCTCACCAGCGGCGCCGGACGGTACATTTTATAAAAGTCACGTATTTTTTCAGGAATCTCTATTAAACGGTTGTCATTATCCAGCTCTTGCTTTACCAGCTCCTCACAGAATACAACGCTCAGCTCTTCTTCTGTCATTGGCTGTAATGTCCCCGGATTCAAAAGGGGCGCCGGTTTATTTTTCATATCGGCACGTACATTGTACCATTCTCTTGGCATTTCACTTTCTTCCAGATAAATTTTATAGGGAATCTTGTTCTCACTCATATAAAAATCTCCTTTCTCTTTTACCGGGATAAGTAGATTATAATTTCCTATTACATAAAAAAATACCCTTATCCCTCACAATAAACTATTGCAGGGACAAGAGTATGAATCATCAAAACTCCTGCGGTGCCACCCAGCTTGATGCATCTTGTGCATCCTCTCATGCATACTGGCATATGCTGACTTTATTAACGGAGTACTCTCTCCGGCTCACCTACTGAATCCTTCAGTTCGCCCTCAGAAGCCCATTCCCAAATATCTTCTCCTGCCGCAATCCCACCGCCTGCGGCTCTCTGTTTGGTAAGTATAAAAGGTACTTGCTCTTCCTCATAGGTTTAAAAAGACTTTAGCATGGTAAATTAAAAATGTCAACAGTTTTATACTATAATTTATTGATACCTCTTATAGTATAAAATTGTTGACTTCATTATACGAGCTTTTATATAATTTTTATTATGCGATCTTTGCTTTTGCAACGTCAGCCAGTGTAGCGAATCCTTCTTTGTCGCTTACTGCCAGCTCTGCCAGCATTTTTCTGTTCATATCAACATCAGCCAGCTTCAGCCCATGCATAAACTTGCTGTAGGACAGACCGTTCATTCTTGCAGCCGCATTGATACGTGCAATCCATAACTGTCTCATCTGACGTTTACGCTGTTTTCTTCCTGCGTAAGAAGATGTGAGTGCTCTCATAACAGACTGTTTTGCAACTCTGTATTGTTTGGAGCGTGCGCCTCTATATCCTTTTGCTAATTTTAAAGTCCTGTTATGTTTTTTCTTAGCGTTCATTCCGCCTTTAATTCTTGCCATTTCTTAATCCTCCTTCATCCACTTCCAAATCTTAAAGATATGGTAATACTTTCTTCATGTTTTTTACATTTGTAGCATCTGTGATAGCCGGCTGTCTAAGATTTCTTTTTCTCTTGGCCGACTTCTTGGTTAAGATATGGCTTTTATATGCTTTGCTTCTTTTCAGCTTTCCTGTACCTGTTACTTTAAAGCGTTTTGCTGCCGCTCTATTTGTTTTAATTTTTGGCATGATAATTTCCTCCTTCATTGTGCGCTTGACTTGGGTGCCAAAACACCCGTAGATTTATTTTTAACGTTTTTCAGTTAAAACCATGCTCATATTTCTGCCTTCTAATTTTGCTGGTTTTTCTACAGACGCAACGTCTTCCAGCAAAGCGGCAAAATCGTCTAGAATGTGCTTGCTCTGATGTATATGCGCCATCTCTCTTCCACGGAAACGCAAGGTTACTTTTACTTTATTGCCTTTTGTAATAAACTTCTTTGCATTGTTCACTTTTGTAGTCAAGTCATTGGTATCAATATTCGGTGATAAACGTACTTCCTTCAATTCGACAGTCTTCTGCTTTTTCTTGGCCTCTTTATCCTTACGTGTCTGCTCATATTTGTACTTGCCATAATCAATAATCTTGCAGACCGGTGGTTTCGCCATCGGTGCAATCTTCACCAAATCAAGCTCTGCATCCATAGCCATCTTCAGGGCATCCTTAGATGACATGATTCCTAATTGTTCCCCATCCTCACTGACCAAACGGACTTCCTTGTCTCTGATCTGCTCATTAATCATTAAATCGCTAATTGTCGTATACCTCCGTTAAATGAATTTCCTCTAGCTTCCTTCTGCGAAAGCAAATCAAAAACTTCCACAGGACTTTCCCGAAAACAGGAAAGAATCCTCATTACATAAAAAAACGAGTGAACATTCTCCACTCGTATTTTGGCATACATACTTTTCCGCCGGAAAACTATGTGAACGCTTCAATATCAAACCAATAGTCACCCAATTGTGCTATGGTGAGAGTGGATACTCTGCTTTGTTTTTGCTTCACGCAAAATATAAGTTATCATATTTTCCGATAAATGTCAACATATTTTCCGGTAATATTTAATAACATCTATTATAAATTTAAATTCTGCCGCTTAACAAAAGCACTGCCGGGCAGGTACCGGACCTTATATCAGCCTCCCCGCCCAGGCTTTATTGTCTGCCGGTTCTTAACGCTCATTTCCCATGAAGAAAAGCGCTACAACACCAGGACCTGTATGACTTCCGATTACTGTGCCTATATTGTTAATTAAAACTTCTTTTGCCCCCAGCTTTTCCTTTGCAAGGCCTGCTACGTACTCGGCATCTTCGATACAATCACCATGTGTAATCATGATCATCTCGTTTTCCCAGCCTTTTGATTGAGCTGCTGCCATATCTACTATTTTATTCAGGGATTTCTTTCTTCCCCGTTCTTTCGCAATTACCTGTAACTTGCCTTCGTTATCCACATGGATAATGGGCTTAATCTGCACCATAGTCCCCACAATTGCAGTGGCCTTTGACACCCTTCCCCCGCGGTGCAGGTGATTCAGGTCATCTACGGTGACATTATGGCAGATATGAAGCTTGTTCTCTTCCACCCACCGGGAGATTTCGTCAATGTTCTTACCTTTTTCCTTCAGCTCAAGCACCTTGTAAAGGAGAAGGCCTTCTCCGAGACACGCACACAGCGTATCAATGATGATAATCTTTGCCTCAGGATATTCTTCCGCAAGTTCCTCACCTGCAATTCTCATACTGTTAAAAGTACCGCTCAGGCTGGAAGAAAAGCCCAAATGAAGAATATCTTTTCCTTCCTTCAAAAATGGCTCTAAAATTCCCTTTGCTTCCTCAGGATTCACTTGAGATGTGACTGACATATGCCCTTCTCTCAGCTTTGCAAAAAATTCTTTGCCGGTAAGTCCCTGCATATCTGTATAGGTTTCCCCGTCAATCGTATATTTTAAAGGAATAACCTGTACATTCCTCTCCTCTAACCATTCTTTCGGTAAATCAACGGTACTGTTTACTGAAACTACAAATTCTCTCATACCCGTCCTCCTGTATTCCATTTTCCTTATCATACCATCTTTTTCCCTTTTAGGCAAAAATTTTTTAGTCTCAGAAGAGCAGAGAATTCCGATTTAATGCCCCTGAATTGCAATCATTCACAGAAAATGTTATATTTCTAATAGGATATTTTGAAAATATCTTATTTTAAGAAAGTGAGGCTATCTGTTTATGAAAAAAATACTCAATAAGACTGGAGGCATCTTACTTTGTCTGCTTCCTTTTATCGCAGGAATCATACTGCAATATATTCTAAGTTTTATCTGTATGCTATTTCAGGCCGTTTTTATGTATTTTGATTCCCCCGGATTCCAGCTTCAAAATTACATGGATAGTCTGATGACCAGCAATTTTAATACACTTGTTATGTTTTCTTACGGGATAACTGCTGCCCTTTTGATGGGAATATGGTATTTTATATCAGCCGTTCCCCGTCATATGCCTAAACGAAGACCGGGCCAGATTTTCCATGTAAAAACAATCATCGGCATTATTTTGCTGGTTCCGGCCTTGCAGTCCATTATTTCTTATTTTATTAGTTTTATTTCCATATTGAAACCTTCCTGGTATTCTGCTTATGACAGCCTGATGGAAAGTGCGGGAATGGATGATATCACAATACTTCTCGCTCTTTACTCCTTGATTGTTGCGCCTGTCTGCGAAGAATTGATTTTCCGGGGTGTTACACTGCATTACGCACAAAAGGTATTTCCCTTCTGGGCTGCCAACCTTTTGCAGTCGCTTCTTTTCGGGCTGTACCATATGAATCTGGTACAGGGGATTTATGCATTTCTGGTAGGACTTTTCTGTGGATATATTTTTCATGCGGGACTGAGCATATACCTGTCCATAGCATACCATATACTGTTTAATCTGTGGGGCACCTGGCTGTATCAGCTCTTTTACACAGGAGACAGCCTCCTGATTCACGTCATGCAGTTTGCCGCCGCTTTACTGGCTATGGGATATGGACTTCTTTTGTGCAAAAAAGGAGCTCCCTCCAGGGAGCATCCTGATAAACTTCCATTACTGTAATTTTACATTTAAAAAGTTTCTTCCCGATAAGGTTTTATTAAACACAAGGAAACAGATTACTACAATACAGCCAATGATGAAGCCTATTCCGTTAAAACATGCTGTCAATATCAAAAGCTGAAGGCGCATGAATTTCAATGCATATCCCAATTCAAAGTTAGGCTGTGTATAATTTGCAACCGCCACAAAGGCCATATATAGCATAATTTCTGCGTTGAACCATCCTGACTTTACGGAAAACTCGCCCATAACAAGACCGGCAATCACACTCAGAGGCATACTGAGCATAGTCGGTGTGCTTAATGCAGCAAGCCGCAGCCCATCTATGGATAACTCCAGTATGAGTAACTGAAAAATCAAAGGAATATTAACGGTATCTTTCACTGCCACAAAAGAAAATATATCTGGAAGCCATTGAGGGTTTTGCATAAAAAAGAGAAATACAGGCGTTAAAAATACAGTAAGAAGAGTAACTAACACCCTGGTTATTTTTAAATAAAGCCCTGTCATTGAAGGGAAATAATAATCATTGGCTTCTTCAATCATATCCAGAATAGATGTAGGTAAAATCATTGCAGACGGCGAATTATCCACCATAATCACGACCTTCCCCTCTAAAAGACATGCGGCAGCCGTATCAGGTCTTTCTGTGAACTTAAATTTGGGGAAGGGGTTAAACCACTTTCTTTTAAACATCGCCTCTGCCAGTGTCTGCTGGTTCATCCGTAAATCATCTACCTGAAGCTGGTTGATACGGTTCCGGACATTTTTCAGCAGCTCCTGATCTACCCTGTCAGACATATAGCAAAGTGCAATATCCGTTCTGGTCGTCTGTCCCGCTTCTGTCATCTCCATAATCAGATGAGGGTCCCTGATACGCCTGCGCATCAGCGCCGTATTAAATACAATCGTCTCAACAAACCCGTCTCTTGAACCGCGGAGGGATTTGTCCTTGTCTGGTTCCGTCACGCTTCTTGCCGGGTAGGTCCGGCAGTCAATGGCAATACATACCTCATACCCCTCGATAAACAGACAGGTAATTCCAGACAGAACATTTCTCACTACCTGGTCAAAGCTGGAAATAATGTCCACCTCAACGTAGGGAATATATTTCTGCGAAAATGAAGTGGCATCCTTTGGCATATCCTTATCTTTTATAGCGAAGAATGTAGTCATAATCTTCAGCATAGTCTCATCCTTCATGAATCCGTCAATAAAATAAAAGGATGCTGACTTCCCGCCAACTATCATATCTCTTTGGATTACATCAAAACTTTCCTGCACCGGCAGGATCTGATTCATATATTCTATATTTGCCTGAAAAGAACTGCCGACCTTTTTCGTACTTTTCTCAATCATAAATAAATACCCCCTTGTAAAGCAGACATTCGCAATCCGCTATGCTACTTGCTCATGAACCCATGTTGCTTTGCAACTTGTGTTCACATAATGGCTTATGGATATAATACCCAAAGCCTGCCAAATTATAAGCATATTTTGAAAAGAGGAGTATTCGGTTAATAGGGCCGCTTGGCCCGTCATTTTTATTTTCCAGTCTGAGTGGTGCTTCCGAAGCCGCCGTTTCTGACTGCCGCAGCATCGTCATCTACTGTAATTCCATATTCTACGAATATGCCCTGCATGAAGCCTTCTCCTTTGCCGATATCCACGGTTTTTTCTTCTTTGGTGTCATTCGTTATTTTGGAGAACATATGTCCTTCATTGTCAGAATAAAAATAATCACTGTCTATGATTCCTACTGTGTTGTTTAACTGCAATCTATACTTGAATCCAAGTCCGCTTCTCGGATAACATTTCAGGACCCAGCCTTCTTCCATTTCTGCACGGATTCCGGTGGGTACCTTGATTGTCTCGCCGGGCTGTAGTACCAGACGGACCGGGGTATAAAAATCATAGCCCGCGGAACCGGAGGTTGCTCTTTTCGGAAGCTTAATATCCTCATATATTTTCTGGATTTCCGCCTCGTCTTCCGGTCCAAACGTATCTATCCAGTCCTTTTTAAATTGTTCAAGACTTACTTTATGAAATTTTGCGATTTTCTGCATGGTGTCTCTCTCCTAATGAAATTTCTCAGTCTTCTCTGCAGCCTCTTTTATTTTTAAGAATCGTGCAGCACGATTTTCTGATTGCCAAGGCTGTCCTGTACATTAATTACTTTTTGGTTCGCACTGCCTTTCCAGTGAAGCTTTGTATCTTTCTGGTCAATTTCAAACCTTCCGTCTACTACTACATCCAGATATTTCATAACAGACAGGTCTTTAATTTCATCCCACTCATATCCTGTGTAAAGCCACTGGGTTTTATCCGGAAACTTTTCCGAGATTTCCTTTGACAGTTTTGTAATACAGGCTCTGTTGGAAACAAACAGCGGATCTCCTCCGCTGTATGTTATACCACTTATATAGTCTTTTTCAAGCTGCTCAAATATTTCCTTTTTCGCTTTCTGATCAAATATAAGTCCTCCGTCAGGGTCCCATGTGACAGGATTATGACATTCCCTGCATCCATGGGAACAGCCTGCTACCCAGAGAACGACCCGCAGTCCATCACCGTTGAGCATATCGTCTTTTGTAATGTTGTGATACTGCATGTTACATACTTTTCCTTTCTGCGATTTCCGCCATTTTGGCGTCATTAAGCCTTGTGTCTCCTTTTACGCGGGAATAAGACAAATATCCGTTCATTCTGTCTATCTTTGTCAGATTTTTACTGCCGCACTGGGGGCATACATCCATATCCAGTTCTTGATGACCGCAGTCATCACAATAGGAAAGGGAAAGGTTTACTCCTTCATAATACCCTTTTGCCATAGCCCGTCTGACAAGGGATTTCACAGCTTCTATATTATAGTTGATCGGATACTTCACATATTGAATCTTGCCGCCGTTGCTCAGATTCCAGAACCGTCCTTCCAAATCCTGCTTCTCAATCGGTGTAAGTTCCTCACTTACATGGCAGTGGAAGCTGTTGCTTACATATTCTCTGTCAGATACATTTTCTATAATTCCATACTTTTTACGGAACTGCTGCACCTGCACCCCGCAGAGATTTTCAGCCGGTGTACCGTAGATAGCATACAGATGTCCGTCTTCCCTCTTAAATGCATTGATTCTATCATTGATGTAAGTCAGCGTATCCAGTGCAAAGGCGCCGTCCTCCGCCAGAGATTTTTGGTTGTGGAGCTGCTGCAGCTCGTTTAAAGCTGTAATGCCAAAAGATGCTGTTGCTGCTTTGAGGAGAGGCTTTATCTTATCATATAGCCCTAAATTCCCTCCATAGAAACCACCCTCACAATATGCCAGAGGGTTGGTGGACGCCTTTAATTCTCCCAAATAAGCATAAGTTCTCTGGTGAAGCTTTCGAATCAGGTTCAGATAATAGTCCAGAACCTCGAAGAACGGCTTGCTCTCCTGCTTGGCTTTTGCATATATCATAGGCAGGTTCAGACTGATGGCCCCAATGTTAAATCTACCGACAAATACCGGCTCATCCTTCTCATCTGCCGGCTCCATGCCCCCGCTTTCATACCACGGGGATAAAAATGCCCTGCAGCCCATGGGACTGATAATCTTGCCATATTTTTTATATATGCTTGGCACATATCCCTCTCCGCTCAGACTGAGCCAGTCAGGATACATGGTCCTTCTGGAGCATTCAATACCTGCTTCAAACAAATCTTCCAGCGGCTTTCCCGGACCATGAAGGTTCTCATCGTATAAAAATACAATTTTAGGGAAAAGCACCGGCTTCTTATGTCCTTCTTTGCCCTGCCCTTTTCGGCGAACTTCCAGCATTTTAAAGGTTGCCAGCTTGCCATATATACTAGTGCGTGTCCCGGCTGTCACTGTGATAAACGGATAGTCCCCGCGGCTGGAAGAAACAGAATTGAACTTGTATTCCCATCCCTGGAATCCCTGCTCCATCTCCCGCTCCAAATCCTTCCATGCAATCTCTTCCGCCTTTTCCTGTGAAAGCCCCAGTCCATTGTATTTTTCAAGCAGGCGCTGATGAGATCTTTCCGCATATGGCTCCAGAATCTCATCCACACTTGGTACAGTAAAACCTCCGTACTGCTGGCTTGCTGCACTTAAAACAATATCTCCGATAACATCAAAGGCCGTATCCAGCGTCTTAGGTTCGTTATACCACAGGTTCCCCATCTCAAATCCACCGCTTAATACACTTTTTACGTCAAAAAGACAGCAGTTCATTGTATCTCTTCTGGCAGACATATCATGAATATAAATATAACCTTCACGAATTGCCTGTATCTCCTCTACTGTAAGGAAAAACTTCTTGTACAATTCTTTGTTCAGTTCATTAAAAATCAGGCTTCTCTTTGTAGATACAAGGGCACTGTCTGTATTGCTGTTCTCTTTATCCCCTATATACATGATAGACTGACTCTTTTTATACACCTCGTCTAACATCTGTACGAAATCCTGCTTGTAGTTCCGGTAATCCCTGTAACTTTTCGCTACAACCGGATTCACTTTTTCCAGAGCGCCCTCCACTATATTGTGCATCTCTGCAATAGGGATATCTGCAATATTCATAGAGTTTGCTTTTTCCTCTACAAACTGGCAGATATAATCCAGCTCCTGGTCTGTAAATCTGATTAAAGCGCGGTAAGCTGACTTATTTACTGCTACCACTACCTTCTGTACATTAAAATCCTCTTTTGTCCCATCCTTTTTTATAATCCTCAACATGGCTGACTCTCCCTTCTAGTTGCTGTTTTTCTATATTTAGTGTTTGCCGCTCTTGCAACAAACTATATAATGTATCGGTACAAATAATACTACCACTTTACAGCATACAGAGTCAATACAGAAACTTTCACAAAAAAAGGGGGGTTTTTCTAAGGAAATTTTGTTCCATAAAAACAATGGGCGTATTACCGCTATTTCCAGATCATCCCACCTTGATTCACCTTTAATCTAAATTTTGGGCACTCCTGCCAAAGTGCCATCTACCAGATACATATCCGCTGCCCACTCCATACCCTTCTGATTCTGCGCCTGGAGACAATTGTAAATCTGCCTTACACTTTCTTTTAGATTTTGGGCATAAGTAATTACATGCCGTCTTCCGGCCTCTGGAAAATCATCCACCGCGGCTACCTGAACGCGCAGCTTCAGGCGGCGTACCGCATCCGATACCGCCGCCCCATTTTCTCTGTCACCGCAGATGACAGCCTGTGGAATTTTGTCCCCGCAGGATTTCATATAATCCAGAATAAACCGGCTGCCTGTATTCTGGTACTTCCATGGAAGATGCAGAAACACTTTCTGTTCCCCTGACTCTTTCAGGTAAGCCTTCTCCCGTCTGGAAATACTATAAATATCTTTCCGGTCCCATCCCGCATATCCGATATTAGAATATCCCAATTCCTTCAGTGTATGATAAATGACTTGGATGGCCTTGTCATTATTCAGTGCCACACAGTCCGCATAAGGAATTCCTTTGTCTGTATCGAAAAAAACCATGTTCATTCCAAGAGCCCGGAGCCTTTTCAGCTTTTCTACGTCCACCGGAAGATCCTCCAGCCACACCGCCACATTTTGAAGCCCTCTTTTGTACAGCCTGTACAGGCAGTTCTCCAGGGATTCTCTGTGGGGCTTTTCCACATAGAGGAGCATGGAACCTTCCTGCTCCGCATACATCTGAAAATGTGCAATAAATTCCGAGAAAAACGGATTCTTTGCCGGGGCAATGAGCACAATCATATCCATGTTGCTGGCAGTTCCGTAGTTGTGGAAACAAATTCTCGTGCCGCTGCCCACTTCTCTTATAACCAGATTATCCTGTTCCAAAAGCTCCAGTGACTTGCGCAGGGTAACCCTGCTTACATCCAGCTCCTCCGCCAGAATGCGCTCTGCAGGTATTCTTTCGCCCTCCTGGTATATGCCATTGAAAATAGCATCGCATATCCTGTTTTTTACATTAATATATAAATTTTCTTCACTCATACAAGTCATTATAGCTCTTAGGAATGATTTTTGCAAACAAACAACTCTTTATTTCTTGGATACAGTTCTTTATAAACCTGATATCTTTCCTCATATATTTTTTGATTCTCTGTATTAGGTATTACTACATCCTCACTGAGGCGGATAATTTTACTGCAGGCTTCCTCATAGGAGGAATACCCTTTTGTTCCTACCGCTGCCGTGATAGCTGCTCCAACACACGCCTGTTCTTTTCCGGTACTTGTATAGATTTCCCTTCCAAACATATCCGCCTGGATCTGGCGGAACAAAAGCCCCCTTGCGCCTCCGCCTGATGCCAGAATACGATGGTACTCTACACCCATATCCTGAAAAATCTCCAGAGAGTTTTTCAATCCGAAGATAATTCCCTCCATCGTACTTCTAATCAAGTCTGCTTTTGTATGTTTTAAAGTAAGTCCCATATAAATCCCCCGGGCATCCGGATCATTATAGGGGGTGCGCTCTCCGCTGAGGTAAGGCAGGAAAAGAAGTCCCCCGCTTCCCACAGGAGAAGTTTCCGCCAAAGCAGTCATTTCATCATAAGACTGCATATCCAGGATATTATTCATCAGCCATTTCAGCGCGACTCCGCCGCTTAAATTGGCACCCATCAAAAGCCATCTGTCCTCCCGTATATGACAGAACGTATTTGTCCGGTATTTCTGGTCATACAAAGGCTCTGAAAGAGAACAGGAAAGCTGGCTGGCTGTCCCGATATTGGAAGAAAGTGTTCCCGGAGATACGATACCATTTCCCACGGCCTGCATAAAGGTATCACCGCCCCCGTATACAAGCTTTGTTCCGGCACGCAGCCCTGTTTCCTTCTCTCCCGCAGGGGTCACCTCACCTGCAATCTCATAAGCCTCATGACATGGAAGGAAGAACTCTCTTTCCAGCCCGAGCCTGTCAATGAACTTCCATGCCCATTGCCTGTTTTTCGTATCAAAAATAGCGGTTCCTGAAGCATCAGACACATCGGTCCCCAACTCTTGGCACATTTTATAGCGAAGATAATCCTTTGGAAGCATCACTTTAGAAATATTTGCGTAGGTTTTTGGCTCATGCTTCTTTACCCACATCAGAGAACTAATCAAAAAACCGGTGCTCACTGAATTCAGAGATGTTTGTTTATATTCTTCCTCTGGTATCACAGAATAAATGCCCCGGATTTCTTCTCCGCTGCGCTGATCAGCCCATATAATTGCATCTCCAAGAAGAGTTCCGTTTTTGTCAAGCATTACCAGACCATGCATCTGTCCAGAGTATCCAATTCCTTTGATAGAATCCCTGGCCTCCGGATAATTTCCAAGAAGCCTTTGGATCGTTTTGCAGGTGGCCTGCCAGAGCAGGTTCATGTCCTGCTGGGCATATTGCTGCTCTGGTTTTATAATATCGTATCCTTCCTGTGCGGTGCCTAAAATTTCCCCGTTTTCCTTCATTAATAGAGATTTCACGCTGGAAGTCCCCAAGTCTATTCCCATATAATAGTGCATCTTTTCCCCCTTGTCTCTACATACTGGTAGATTCTAAATCCAGCCGTTTGATGATATCTTCCTGAATATCTGGTGATAAATCCAGGAAATTTACAAATGTTCCATGTATCCTCATAATATACACTCCGCTGGGTGCATATTTCTTTTGGTTTGCCAGTACTTTTCTGAGCATTCCAGGTGTTGTCACATTCACATACAGATAGAATGGAGATATGCCTTCTTTCTGCGGATTATAAAACAGCGGATTTATAATTTTATCACGGAATTCAAGTCCCTTGCCTTCAAAATCGGTTGTCTTGAAATAATTGGGGTTAATTCCCAAATGAGACGCATAGCCTCCGTTCATCTTTTCAAAAGGCAGCCTCATATTAGACAGTATCCTGAAGCCCAGCCCCTGATGTGCTTCTCCATACAGCGGGTCCACACCGTAACCTAACTGTTCTCTGGCTTTTCTTCCGTCTGGTGTAGCTCCCACCCAATATCCATACAGAAGATGGGTAGATGGGGTAGCCCAGTCCGCCCGGAATGGATTGCCTAAATAGTTTTTTCTGGATGCAACCATGTCACTGACCCGGTTTGCAATCTCGGCTGCCTCGTCATCTACTTCCGCTATATGATTGCCAAATTTAGGAGCAGTCAGAAGGTATTGCTGCATTTCAGAATCATTTTCAAAATTTGTCCGCAATGCTTCTATCAGCCGCTCTGCATCCTGGGGGCGCTCTTTCAGCAAAGTATCAATTGCTACAAAAGAATCTGCAAGTACGGACAGTCCATGAATCAAACATCCGCTTCCATTATATTTGGTCCCCTGTTTCTTTGTATCCCTGGTATCAATGCCGCTCTCCACACCGCCCATCATGGTTGATAAAAATGGAACCTGTAGAAGTCCGATTGCCTCAGATGCGGCGTTTGCAGAGGCAGTCATTTTATCCACGTACTCCTCTAAATTACGGTAAAATATCTCTCTGATATTCTCAAGTACTGCTTTTTTGTCTGTGTATCCCAGCTCTTCATCACTCTTGCCCAATTTTTTGCCGGTTATGGTGGATACGCCTCCGTTTAAAGACAGCTCCAGTACTTTCCCCAGATTCAGCCAGCTATTTGTTGTATTGCCGTTGTCCTTTCCCATAATCAGTGGCTCCTGGCAGCCTGCCACGGAATAGTCTTCCAAATCTTCCGGGCTTACCCCGCTTACATTCTGAAGTACAGGGAAAACAGCATCATCATTAAAGAGTGAAGGGGTCAGGCAGCCGGGTGTAAAGAAAAATCTGCCCAGGCTCTCATATAATTCCTGAGGTGTGTTCTTATGGAGCTTTACGGAAAGTATAGGCTGTGGAAGATTCATGTCATAATACGCATCCAAAAGAGCATAGGAAGATAAACTTGTCATATCTTCTCCTGTATTTGATTTTCCTCCGATGATCAGATTCTGGGAAATTGCCCAGCTCCTGTCCGCAACATTGAAAAATACAAGCAGATGCTTAAACAGTGCCGCAGCCGTCTCCCTGTCTGTCTGCCCCATTGCACGGTATGGTTCAAAAATCCTGTCTGCATTTCCAACGGAGAATGCAAATGGGTTCGGAGCCTGCTCCAGGCACATCGTCTGCCAGATTAAAAGGAAAGACTGGATGGACTCATACAAGTTCTTTGCCCCTTCTTTCGGAACTTTTCTTAGTGTTTCCGCCATCAGAGAATACCTGGGCTTCTCCTGGGGGGCCGCTTTCTCGTATTTTTCCTGTGCCAGCTCTGCATATCTTTCCGCCAAAATCAGCACTGTATCTAAGGCAATATCCATTGCCTGGAAGTAAACCTTTTTTTCCTTATCCGTTTCCTTTTCCATATTCCGGTGTATCTCATCTTTTACACCTTGCACTCCGTATTTTAGTAAAGGACGCACATCTGGAATCAGGTGTCCCGTTACCTGCTCAATAAAAAAGATAGCCTCGCTTGTACTGTCTCCCGCTATATCATAAGCCTTGCGCAGTGTATCAGCAAACTGTGTTTGATTATTATACTCCTTCAGGCTGTCAATTCTCTCCTGGGTGATATCTCCTATAGGATCAATGTCCCCAAATACTGCCACCGGGTCACAATATCCGCTGAAAGAATCCACAGTAAAAGCAGGGTTAATCAATGCATAAGACCGTGCAAATGCATCGTCCTGTGTACCGGCAAACATATGGTAATCGCTGATCCACAGGGGCAGTTCTCTTGCGACCTCTCTCAGTGTCTTAGCAATACGGATGGAATCAGGTTCATTCTTAAACTCCTCATCACACCGTCTCATGGTCTCCTTCGCCAGAAACCATCCTTCCAAGTGGTCAATACTTCTTTCCTCCTGAAATCTCTTCTTCGCCAAATCCGTAATCTTTTGGGCTGATAATCCATTTTCTAACATCTTTTTCCTCCATCTTTTTAATTCTTTCTTTTCTGCATTTATAATAAGTTACTTTCGGCATCTGCCTATACATGTTTTCTTGAACTACTATTATTCATATTCAGGAAATATACGCTAAGTCCGCATATATTTCAGCCCAGCCTCTGCAATTGCCTCTCTGAACTGCTTTACTGTCTCATCACTTATATGGGCCTCCTCTGTCATTTGGTATTCCAATCCGCACTGATTCCATTTTCCTTTTCCAAATTCATGATACTGCAATATCTCAAAGGTTACGTTTTCTCCATTTATAGACCTGAAAAATTCCAGAAATTCTTTTTGATCCCCCGTACTGTCGTTGACACCCCCTATCAGAGGTACTCTGATATGTACACAAGGATGGGTTTCGGCGACTTTTCGTATGTTCTCCATAACCCGTTCATTTGAAACTCCTGTTGCCTGACGGTGTTTCTCCTCATCACACGATTTACAGTCCATGATCAGCTGACTTATATATGGAAAACATTCCGACAGGCGGGGATGTGTTCCATTTGTCTCTAAGGCCGTGTGTATTCCCTCTGCCCGCAGCCTTTTGAGCACCTCTAAAAGTTCTGTAAACTGTACCGTAGCTTCACCTCCCGTAAAGGTGACACCCCCTCCGTCATAGAACATAAGACGATTGGAAAGCACTTCTTCTACCAACGTATCTGTATCCATTTCCTCATAAGAAAGGCGGATTCCTTTCGTCCGGTGCTTTGTGATACATTCATGCCCTTTGCAAAGCCGGCATACATCCCGGTCCAGCTTTCCATCGTGAATCGCATGATAAGGACAGACTTCCGCTAAAAGCCACTGCTTATCTGTTACCAGCACCCCTTCCGCCTTCATTCCCTCCGGATTGGAACACCAGGGACATTTCATGTTACAGCCCTGAAGGTGGTAAACCAAGCGGTTTCCAAAGCCATCCTGGGAATAATTAAAGCCCTTTTGAAAAATCTTCATAATATTTTCCTCTTTCCGTTCACCGCGACAATCTTTCTCTAATTGGTATTATATATTAATACCAATAAATTGTCAATATAGAGCAAAAGATTAATTATCAAAACTTACTCTTCTGCTTCTATCTTCTGATCACTCTCACATGGAATGTATTGAGCAATATCCTGTATATTACAATTTAGAATGTTGCACAAATCATTGATAGTCACCGTACTGATTGGACTATTTTTTCTTAGCCTGTTGATGGTCGAACTTGATATGCGGTACTTCTTAATTAGTGTGTAAGTTGACTCATCCGAATTCTGTAGTGTTATCCAAAAAGGACTATAATCAATCATATGCACCCTCCCTTTTAATAGGATATTATCCACTCTCTGGGTTGACTATAGTCTATTTAACGACTATAATATCTTTAGGGAGTGATTCAATATGAAGCCAAATATGAATTTAGAGCAGCAAAAAAGGTTTTGGGACTTTATTTTTATGGATGATTTCGAATTTTACGATATGTATATTGCCGGGTTGCCCGAGGAGGCTCAGGAAAGGTTCTTTAATGAAACGCCTGACTTTTTTTCTGATTACATCAACAGATCTAAAAAAATTGATTTAAAAGAAGATAAGATTTATCAGAATATTATGCTTAAAATTCAAAATATAAAAGAATAACTCTTCAACAAAATCGATAGGGGAAGACCGATTCTGTAGGGGTATATAAACGGCTCCGCCTTCCCTGCAGAATTACTCTTCCCTATCTTCTAATTTATATTAACATAAATTGTCACTCAACGCTTCGTTATTATCATTTCTATTTTAAGAAACCTGAATAATAGTCAGGTTTGCCTGAATAGCTGATTCACCGTAAATAACAGGCGCGCCAGTATTATTGAAAAGACTAAACGTAGTTGGTGTATTAGTCACTGTAATCAAAGCACTTCCATTTAATTGCAGTGTTACTATTGGTTCAGGTGATGAGGATAAAATAGTATCTGAGCCTCCCAAAATGATTCTTATTCCGAAAACAACGGAAGTCTCTGCTTGTGCACCATCAGTATTGACCCACCAGGAAACATAATAATTTCCCGCTCTATTGATAAAGAAGGTCCCGATCCCTGCATTATAAACGATATCAGGTGAAGGGGAATTAATTGTAGTATCAAATAACACATTACTATTGTCGTTAACCGTACCACCACTGCTGCCCTGAAGCTGCACCTGCAGCCCTGAGAGGGCTACGCTGTCTCCGATTGGTCCTGTGGGTCCGGTGGCTCCAATCATTTATGCTCAAATAGTCCAATTAAGACATTTATACTGATTTTCCATTTTGAATTGTATTGTGATTCCTCCATTCTCATGGATTAGAATACAATCCACCAGCTCTGCTAATATCCCTTGTGAAAGCTCTTGAATATTTTTATTCTCCAGAAAGGTCTGAAGGTACGGATTGCAGAAAGTAGTGTCCCCTGATATTATACCAAGTTCTTTCCGGATATGTCCAACGTTCTCTTTTAACTGTACTTCCTGCTGCTCAAACTTTTCTTTCATCTTCCTGTACTGTTCACGGGTGATATCACCATTCTTCCAGTCTATATACAGGCCGGAAATTAACTCCTCCAATTTTTCAAGTTCCCGCTCACGAAATTTCAAAAGAGGCTCAAGCCAGATTGTTTTTGTTTGAACTACAGGTGCCTGGTTGATATTATTCAGCACTACTTCCAGATTTTCCACAAGTTCAATATGCTTTTGGATAGCAAGAAGAACGGCTTTTTCCAGCACATCCAGACGTATTGTGTGCTTTGTACATTTATCCTTTGATTTCCGTTTATAGGTGGAGCAGTTGTAGTACACGAATCCATTTGAAGTTCTTCGGGTCATGGACTTACCACAATCCGCGCATTTGAGGAATCCAGAAAACAGATACTTTTCCGTTTTCCCCGGCGCCGTCCGTGTATCTTTTGCGTGCAGTCCCTGTGCTTTTTCAAAAAGTTCTAATGGTATGACAGCCTCATGAGTATGGTCCACCTGATACCATTCCTCTTCCGGAACATTCACCATGTCATGCACCTTATAGCTGATAACCCGCTGCCTGCCCTGCACCATTGTTCCGATATAAACCTTATTTTTTAAAATCCTTGAAACAGAGGTACCCATCCAAAGACCATCATTTTCCTTTGCATGGGGATTTTTGTACCTATAGCCTTTTTTC
This sequence comes from Ruminococcus sp., assembly GCA_013911065.1. Lineage (GTDB taxonomy): Bacteria > Bacillota > Clostridia > Lachnospirales > Lachnospiraceae > Muricomes. Next base: position 63,191 of record JACERV010000030.1, read on the forward strand.
ATCTTATACAGTGTAGGATTTGGTATTCCCATTTCATTAAGCTTACGGGCAATTCCCTCTTTGCTCATGCTGCCCTTTAGAACTTCACGTTCTGTTCCCTCTTCATCTGTCACAATTTCAGTACTCCCATCACCATATACAAACCACTGGAAAATATTCCGTACAACCGAAGCTGCTTCCTCATCAATAATAAGAGCGTTTTTATCTGAAGGATCCTTTACATATCCGTATGGGGCAAAAGCTCCAATAAATTCCCCGCTGCGGCGTTTCGTATCAAAGGTTCTCCGTACATTGCTGGAGGTCACATAGGCGAAACGGTCATTCATCAGTCCATTAATGGGAACCTCCATACCATTAATTATCTCGGGATTCAAATATGTATCTATCTTTGGATCACCAAGAGTAATAAAACGGACGCCATGCAAGGGGAAATAGCTCTCCAGGAAATAGCCCTGATCTGCATAGTTACGAAAAGCACGTGCCAGATTTTTACAGATAATACAATTGACTTTTTCGCATTCCACATCATGTATCATGCGCTGAAAATCAGGGCGGTCATGATCTGTGCCTGTTCGCCCGTCATCTATATAATAATCAGCAATGACATATTTCCCCTGAAAAAAGTTCTCTACATATTCTGTGAGAACCTTCTTCTGATTTGTTACACTGAAACTTTCGTCGCTTCCGTCATCCTTAGAAAGGCGGATATAGAGTGCAATGTACCAGACAATTTTCTTTTGTATCGGTTTTTCAGACCCTTGTGATTTTCGTATGCGTGCCATTCTACCTCCAATCCCGCATAACCATAATATTATTATGCCGTGCTATTGATAAAATGTCAGCCTTGTTTTAGACGAATAAAATAATTTTCCAGCATTTGGGCAAGTTCCGGGCCGTTATCAGTAAAGCAAACCTTCACGGGTACCCCGCTGCTCAGAAAACAATATGGGTTCCTTACCTGCTCCAGAAAATGCAATATTTTTTCTTCTCCGGACAAGTCCTGTCTTATGTGAATCACAGACAATTCCACCAGTTCATTCCTGTCTATTGTCTCGATATTCTGCCGGCTCATAGCTGAAAGTCCGCCATTTGTAATCATCATAGGTCCCCCCTTCATATAGGAGAAAACCGCCTTAGAAATAAAAGTTCCCTCCATTCCTAAGGTATGATGATTCATCGTCCGATGTTACTACTCTTCTCAAAATCGATTTCACTGCTTCATTTAATTAAGAAGGAATTATCTGTTCTTCTCGCTTCTTGCATAGAAAAATGTGCCGATAATCAAACATGCCACTGTCAAAACTGTAATTGCAGTAAAGTTTATTACAGGATTAAACATAACCATACTGTCATATTCAGGACTTCCGGCGTAAACAACCGCCCGTGCCAGATCAAGGCAGTATGTCATTGGCATCAGCCTCGACAGCACCATCAAAACACCGCTTGACTGGTTAATCGGTATGATTGCGCCGGACAGAAACATCTGCGGCATTGTGATTAGCATGACCGCCATGTTTGCTGTCTTTTTACTTTTAATAAGACCAATCATAATCATTGCAAGTGCGCCTCCTGACAGGCAGAACAACGGTGCAAGTGCCAGAATCAGCAGCAACTTTCCACCAGGAAGCGTAATGCCCATAATCACCCCTACAATCAGGGTTCCAGCCATACTCACAATTGCACCAAATGTTGCTCCAAGAATCTTTCCAATTACAAGAGAATAGCGCGATACCGGTGAAACAAGCATTTCCTGATTGAAATCCGTTTCGTGGTCGTCAACGAGTGATGTCATATTCATAGATACCATCATAAACAGCATATTGACAAGCATACCAACGAGCATAAAGCCGCCGAAATCAAAACCTAAGCCGCCTGCCATATTTTGCATGAGGTTTCCGCCTATCATCCCCATCATTATAAGAGGCATGACAAGACTCATGATCAGGCTGCCTGGTGATTTAAACAGGAGTGTAATGTCTCGTGCCATAACTGTTAAAGTTGTATTTAATTCCCTAAAAACCCGCGAGTTCTTCCGTGTCAAAGTCATTTCACTCATGCTGCTGTACCTCCATTTAAAAATTCAATGTATGCGTCTTCCAATGAGGGCAGGCAGATTTTTGGGGTTGGGTCAAAATTGACGGTGCGCTTCATCTCCTCTGGCGAAGCACATATTGCGATTTTACCGTGGTTGATAATACAAACCTTATCTACCTTTTCTGCTTCATCTATATAATGTGTCGTGAGAAAAACGGTTGTACCATAACGCCTGCGCGTATCGTCAATGTATTCCCACAGGCTGCGGCGGCTTACTGCGTCAAGTCCCTGTGTCGGTTCATCAAGGAACAAAACATCAGGCGTGTGAATCAGGCTGCGGATGATCTCTAATTTGCGCTGCATGCCGCCTGACAGCTTCTTAATCGGGCGAAACAGTGCGCCCTCGATACCAATGATTTCCGCAAGCTCCATAACCTTTTGGCGGTATGCAGCAGGCATAAGCTTAAAAGTCGGACGGTAGCCGCACATACCGTACAGGCAGGCATGGAAGCGGATATTCTCCTCCGCTGTAAGATTAGGATCAAGACTTGGCTGCTGAAAGATTATCCCTACTTTTTCCCTCACCTGCCGCGACTCTTTTTCTACATCAAACCCTGCTATTTTCACTTCTCCGCTCGTTTTCGAGAGGGTCGTCGTCAAAATAGAAATCGTGGTTGTTTTCCCCGCCCCGTTAGGACCAAGAAAGGCGAAAAATTCGCCCTGCTCTACCCCAAAGCTGATTCCGTCCACTGACGGAGCTTTCATGCCTTTGTACTGCTTAATAAGATTGTTTACCTCTATCACTTTGTTCATAAAAGTACCTCCATTTCGTTTGATGGCCCTATTCTAGGACCCCAAATTAAACGGAGGTTAAATTTAACTTAAACGGATTGTAAACACTGTGCCTTTTTCAGGTTCACTTTCAACTGTGATGCCTCCGCCGTGAAGCTCCACAATCTTTTTCACAAGAGACAGACCCAGGCCGTTACCGCCCAATGCCCGGTCACGTGCCTTATCAACCTTATAGAACCTCTCGAAAATGTGTGGTAAATCATCCTTCGAAATACCGATGCCTGTGTCGGCAATCTTTACAATATTCTCATTCGCCGAAACAAAGATAACACCACCCTCAGGCGTAAACTTTATTGCATTGACAAGCAGATTAACCCATACCTGCGACAACAAATCCTGGTCACCGCCTATCATACATTTTTTCAAGTCTGCTTCAACAGCTAGATTTTTTTCCGACCACTGAGGTTCAAGCATCAGGATAACGTTTGAAAGCTGTCTGTCAAGCCGAAAGTCACTTTTAATAACCGGGTTGTTGTCCAGAGAGGATAATTTCAGTAAGTTGTCACTTAAACTAGATAACCGCTTACTCTCGGTTTCAATAATACTGGCATACCGCTGCCGCTCATCATCAGGCAGCCCGGGTCTTTTCAACAGAACAGCAAAACCACTGATTGACGTGAGCGGAGATTGGATTTCATGAGATACATTCGATATGAAGTCCTGTCTCATTGTTTCCAGATTACCAAGATTCTTCGCCATATTATTAATTGCATCAGCCAGCTCGGCATGAACATAATCGTCAGTCTGCACAAACACGGAAAAATCACCCTGGGCAATTCTCTCCATCGCGTCAAGCAGAGTACCATGCTGTTTCACATCATGTCTTTCATGACGCGAGTTCCGGCCCACCACGTGCAATATAAAAGCAAATAATATAAATATCACTATACCGGTCAAAAATGAACATACCGTCTGCCATAGGCCGGATAATTTAAATAGTGACGTTAGACCATGGCCTGCCGCAACACATGCCGTCATTGTAATGATAAACTTACTAAGCATCAATATAGCTTTTGCACGGCTTTCTCTTCTCACAAAACCACCTCCAGACGATATCCCAGCCCACGTATAGTAGTGATTTTGAGCCCGGAAATCTCAGAAGGAAACCGCTCCCTTAACCTTCCGATATGCACGTCAAGGGTTCGCTCGTTGCCGTCGAAGTCATAACCCCAAACATCCTCAATTAACTGGTCCCGGGAAAATGTGCGCCCGGGAAACCCCGCAAGTTTAAAAAGTAGTTCAAACTCTTTGTGCGGGATGTCCACATTTGTGCCGCCAGTCATCACGGCATAACTGTTACGGTCAATCGTCACATTACCAATATGAATCACCTGTGATGCTTCAATTTTATAGCGCCTCAAGAGAGCTTTCACACGCAGGAGCAGCTCATCACCTTCAAATGGTTTTGTAAGATAATCGTCTGCACCGGCCTCAAAACCTTTAACCTTTGCAGGCAGCTCACCTTTTGCCGTCAGCATTAGTACCGGTAGATTTTCGTAATATTTCCGCAAATTACGGCAAAGCTCATAGCCATCCATATTCGGCATCATAAGGTCAATAACAGCAATATCCGGATTCTCGTCCGTGATAATACGAAGGGCATCACGCCCATCAACGGCTTCACATGCATCAAAACCTCCACTGTTCAATAACACCCGGACAAGTTCACGAATATTCGGGTCATCATCCACTATCATAATTTTGCTCATAGCATTCACCTCTGAACCTATTATATCTTACAAATTTAAATAAAAGTTAAATATAATGTATTTTATTGCAAGGAATAAGAAAAATATACTTGAGCATAAATGAATGCTTCCGTGGCTCCTGTTGGGCCGGTTGCTCCTGTTGCACCTGTTGCTCCATCTGCTCCTGTTGGACCGGTTGCTCCATCTGCTCCCGTTGGACCTGTCGCTCCGTCTGCTCCCGTTGCACCAGTAGGACCGGTTGCTCCATCTGCTCCTGTTGGACCGGTTGCTCCGTCTGCTCCCGTTGGGCCGGTTGCTCCATCTGCTCCTGTCGGACCGGTTGCTCCATTCGCTCCTGTTGGGCCTGTTGGGCCAGTTGCTCCATCTGCTCCCGTTGGACCGGTTGCTCCAGTGGGGCCACCTGGAGTAGTATCCTCTATTGTAACAATTGCAGATCCTGGTGTTACTGTAATGTCCAGTGTAGAGGACTGGAATGTTAGGTTCTCACCTAACCCTACTGTTGCCGAACCAACTGGACCATTCACATTAAAAAGTGTTGTTCCAGGCTCTACGACACCTGTAGGACCCGTCGGGCCGGTTGGACCTATTGGACCTGTGACACCATTTACTCCTGTCGGGCCGGTCGCACCAGTCGCTCCCGTTGGACCTGTTGCTCCATCTGCTCCCGTTGGGCCGGTTACTCCCGTTGCACCAGTAGGACCGGTTGCTCCATCTGCTCCCGTTGGGCCTGCCGGGCCAGTCGCACCAGCCGCTCCCGTTACACCTGTCGGGCCTGTAGGACCGGTTGCTCCCGTCACTCCCGTTACACCTGCCGGGCCGGTTGCTCCCGTCACTCCCGTTACACCTGCCGGGCCGGTTGCTCCCGTCACTCCTGTTACACCTGCCGGGCCGGTTGCTCCCGTCACTCCTGTTACACCTGCCGGGCCGGTTGCTCCCGTCACTCCTGTTACACCTGCCGGGCCGGTCGCACCAGTCGCTCCCGTTGGGCCGGTAGGTCCTGTCGGTCCACCTGCGGGACCTGTTGGACCTGTTGGCCCCGTCGGACATATGGGGTTGGGGCGGCAACAGCATGGATTACATCCACAAAAATTGCAGCTGGGCCTATTATTACAACTTTGTTGTAATATATCCTCATTTTTATTCATGATTTTACTCCTTCTACTAAAACTAATTTTGTTCTAGTATAGTATATACACTGCATATACTATTGGTTATTTCTAGACTTTTGCCTCTGTATTTTTACATACAGCCCTCTAATGTCTGCATTATAAATGGTGTTAGTATTATTTAGTGGACACGAGAATCGCGACACATTACAATAATTTATAAGAAAGGATGTGTCCACTATGGCTCACAAACGTACTAAATATACTGAAGAATTCAAAAAACAGATTAT
>JACERV010000031.1 GCA_013911065.1 Ruminococcus sp.
CTCCTTCAAAATAGAGTGAAATGCTCGCTTCCAGTACAACAGGTGCGGTGAAATGTTAGCATTTCCTAGCAATCATTATAAAGATAAATTCGGGGTAAGAAAATCTACCCCGAAATTAAACGCTTACGGTTTTTGTGCTACAGGCAACGCAATTGTACCTCTTATTGGGGCTGTTAACTTTGAGCCGGACAAGCGGTTCCCTATCTCCAGCGGTTCAATTTATATATTGGTCAGGAAACCCCTGATAAAATCAGAATTTTAAACGGAGAACCTCCTAAAATGGCAGTTCTCTGTTCACAGGAATACAGTATAATTTATCTCATTGATGAGGAATGTAAATCTGAAAAAATTCATTATTTTGAAACAGATGTGATTCAAAATATCCTGTCCAGCCAGGTAACCGGAGATGACACGAAGGAAATGGATTTTAGTACTGATTTGTGGGAAGTTTATATCGAAGAACTGTCAAGGAACATTAACTGATCCAATTACATAAGTAAATCAATAAAATGCTCCAATAATGAAACTTAAATGGGTGCCTCAGAAGTTCAATGACTTTTGGGGCATTCTTGCCTGCCTTTACTCTAATGTTCTTTCAAACCTATCTATCTTAGGTGGACTAACTAAAAAAGCACTGCTTCATAGACAATAGCTTTTCCATGAAACAATGCTAATATATTTTTAATATTTTTTCATAAAGCGCATCATCATAGTTGCACAGGATGCACGGTCGGCATAAGCCCTCGGTGCCAATGTGGAATCCGCATTTCCCATAATAACACCATCCGCATTAGCCCATTGCATAGCTTCCAGTGCAAAGCCACTCACAAACCGTGAATCCGGAAAATGTTCCAAGCTATTCTTGTTTGAAACGTCTGCTCCTAAATATTGAACATATCGATACAATAGGACTGCCATCTGCTCACGTGTAATCAAATCACCAGGGCCAAAGTATCCATTTTCATATCCCTTGATAATGCCTTCACTTGCAGCCCACATCACCGCATCTGTATAAAATTGGCCCTTTGGCACATCAGGAAATTTAGAAAAATACTTGACGCTGTCTGCCCCTGAAATACGGTATAGGATTGTCGCAAACTGTGCCCGGCTCACCTTGCCCGCCGGGCCAAAAACTGTTGGCTTAAGGCCAGTCATAATGCCTTTATTATACATATATGAAGCAGCTTCATAGTACCAATCACTCTCTTTTACATCTCCATAAGGCAATACTGTATTCTCTGTTGCCCCGCCCCCTTCAGGGGCAACGGCTTCAACTGCCTTTTTTGCGTTTGCCAGCCCTGCACCAGTATATATATCATAGCCGGTTGTGCCAATATCCGTCGCCGTATTCCTCAGAACGCCTCTGACCTTACCAACGTCAAGACTTGAATCCAAAGAGCACATCATAGCAATAATTCCTGTTATTCCAGGTGCTGCCATAGAAGTGCCGCTCATTGACGCATAATTTCCGCCTTTAACTGTACTATAAATAGCCTCTCCAGGAGCGGATATATCTTTTAATGACCCATAACAAGAACTTTGAGGTTTCTGATTGTTCCTGTCAACAGAAATGACACTAATAGTGCTATCGTAATCTGATGGAACTACGTCTATTCTCCCATTATCTCCTGTTCCATAATTGCCCGCTGCACATACAATAATAATGCCCTGGTTAGCCAGACTATCGCACATCTCCTTTAGATAGATGTCATTGTCTCCAATTTCATTTTTTCTAATACCCAGACTTAAATTGATAACCTTAGCCCCAATATTTTTTGCATACTCCAACCCTTTGATAACATACTTCACATTCGTTGTTAAATTTTCCGAAAAAACATCTACCGAAATCAAATCAATTGCAGAATTATCCAAGGCACTTCCCACACCTGCAATGCCTTGTCCATTGTTAGCCTCTGCTGCAACGATCCCTGTAACATGGGTACCATGCCCCCCACCCGGAGAATAAACCCCGTTTTTGTATCCATCACCTTGTAACGGTCCCAAGGTTCCATCTAAACTCAAGACCTCTTTGCTGTCCTGAACGTTTAGAACATTCTTTAAATCTGGATGGCCAATATCTGTTCCTGTATCCAAAACAGCCACTTTCACTTTTTCATGTGAAGTTTTGTTCACAATATTCCATGCTCCCGGAACATTCATTTGTTCTAAATAACTTTGCTCTGAATACAAACTGTCATTTACAGAATTATCACCGAAAAGCTCTAGTTTATAATTTGGCGTCACAGATACCACTCTTTCATCTGCCTCATATTCTTTTATTGCTTCCTCCACAGAAGTATCCCCTGAAATAGAGACCGCAGCAATTGTTCCTTCTTCTGTTTTGGAAAGGACTTCAATCCCTTCATCTCCCTGTTCTTCGACCATAGCTTCTACTTGCCCGTCAGTAACCTCTTCCTGATACATAACCAGAAGTTCATCCGGTACATAAGCAGAAACATTATTTGAACTGTCCAAATCCGAATTTTTTATGTCAGCACCATATACAGGCAATACACTCTCCACAGTTAAAATACAAAGCAATACCATTATACTTAATGCTCTAACTGTGTTTTTACTTTTTGTTATAAACTCCCGCAACCTTCTTCGTCCTCCTATTTTCCTATAAAGCCATAAAACGCTGAATAATCGTAGCACATACCGCCCTGCTGACTTTTCCCTGAGGATTCAGCAAGCCATTGCTTCCTTCCCCCTGGATAATTCCTTCACTGACAATCCACTGCATAGCCTCCCGGGCAAAGGAACTGACCTTTCCCCCATCACTAAATCGGCTTAACTCAACTCTTCCGCTTATATCCCTTCCTTTATACTGTGCATACCGATACATCAAAGTTGCCATTTGTTCCCGGGTAATTTCATCGCTTGTTCCAAATAGATGGTTATGACTGTATCCCTGTATGATTCCATGATTACTCGCCCAACTAACTGGAAGCGAAAAAAAGTATTGATTTGGTACATCTGGAAATTTATTTATATAATCTTGTTTTGGACTTCCATCTATGCGATACAATATTGTCGCAAACTGTCCTCTTTCAAGACTTCCGCTTGCTCCAAAAAAGTCTTCATTCATCCCAGTCATCAAACCTGCACTGCTCGCTGCATTTACTGCACCCAAATACCAGCTATGATACGTCACATCCTGATATCCCATTCCTGGTACCGCAAAGTTTTGTACCAGCTCTTTCCAGTTTGGAATCCCAATTTTTTTCAGGCACAAACTTGTGGCCCCGCCGTAAATATTGGTATCCATATACTGAAATACCTGATGTGCTTTTCTTCCTGAAATTCCAAGCTGAAGTCCATATTCTTCGGGATGATCCCGCCAACTTCTAAAAATCACCGCATCAACCATATCATTAAATTGACCCGCATAAAATGTGTAGGCCAAACTGGCCGCCTGATACTCTTCGCCACCCTTAGCATCAAATCCCTGTTCTGACAAAATAATTCGATGCTGAGGCCCATATGTATTTTTCACATAATCTGTCAGTACATTGAGATTTGCAGCAGTTACAAATTCTGCATTTAGATTATTAGGAGTATATCTATTATTTCCCCATAGTAATTTATCGGCTTCCGAAAATTTGGGATTTGTCGGGTCCATAACTACCGCATAAGGGTGAAAGGCAATACACCAGTCGACCTGACTCTGAATCTTGTTGATTTCTCTGGCAAATTGGTCCAGAAAACCTTTTGCCCCCATCCCTGTATAACCCGCCGTATTATTCCAACTTCGATCCAAGGAAATATAAGCTTTTGCTGCCGGCTTATTCTGATTTGCCAAATTTTGGTTCTGCAGTGCATCATATAAAAGAATAAAGGACTGTGCATAAACTTTTGCATTCGTCGAAAGGCTCAACGTTCCTGTCCAATTATAAGCGGAAGGCATGTTGACTTCATTTCCCAAAATCCAGTTTTCGATATTGCAGTCAGCCTGTCCAAACACTCCCGCCAGATAACCAAATAATGCCCTCCAAGTATCTTTTACATCCTCTGTCTTTGTGCTAAGCCCATAGAAATTATGTCCTCTTTCCGGGTGATAAACCAGTTTTTCCCATCCCTCCAGATTTCGGTCATCCTGCATCAACAGCACAACTGTTACTGTTATTCCCATACGATTCAAGGCTTGTACATTTTTTACATATGATTTTAAATAATTAGAATTAAACTTATAGACCTTTCCATTATATGTATATTCTGTATCTCCGTTGATTAAAATAGGACTCATACCTAAATTAATCAGCACATGCCTGATACCCAGTTTTGCCGCATCGTTAGCCGATACCCATTCCGTACCCTGAATGCCCTTCTTAGAGCCTTCCATTTGGACAATCGCACCATTATCGCTGTAAACCTGCAAATCTGGTATGCCGGTGATATCGGTCTCACTGTCAAATACTGTAGAAGGATCCAAACCCAAATATGGCTTGTCGGGTATTTCCACTGCCTGCACCTCATGTAGATTCATACTCGCTGTCATCACAACCGCCACAAAACCTGCGACTATTCTTTTTACTATATTCATTATAACCCCTATCAATCTTTTATTAAATAAGGCAACGCTACTAGTCTGAACCATGCAGCATTGCCCTATTTTGTTTGCCTTAATCCCGAATTCTAAAATCCTGCTGCCGCAAATGCTTCTGCCACAGATTCTCCTGCCGCAAATGCTTCTGCCGCAAATCCTTCTGTTTCAGATTCTTCTGCCGCAAATCCTTCTACATAATCGTTAAAGTCTTCTAATGTTCCCAGCAAAAATCTGCTGACAATAGCCGCACATTCCGCTCTGCTGGCTGTACCTTGCGGATTTAGTGTTCCGTTGCCATTTCCGCTAATCAACCCCTGATGTACCGCCCATTTCATTGCCTCACCTGCAAATCCACTTACCTTATTTCCATCCGGGAATGAACCTAACACGTCTGCAGAGGTTGTATCTAAATTACGAAATTCTGCATACCTGTACATCATAACAGCAATTTGCTCTCTGGTAATTTGGTCAGCTGCTCCAAACTTTCCATTTTCATATCCTGTGATAATATTGTTATTATTAGCCCACATAACTGGCTTAGTGTAAAATGTCCCGTCCGGCACATCAGGAAACTTACTCGCATCATATGCTGCCTCAGGCATGTTTTCAAATCTCCAAAGTATAGTTGCAAAATGTGCACGGCTTAGCTTTACATTTCCCCCAAACGTATCACTAGTCATACCAGTCATAATTTGGGTCTGGTACATCAATGTTGTATAATTTATGTACCAGTCTGCGCTGGACACATCTGAATATGGCAAGTCCGAATATAATGCCAGTTCCAGCATTCTTGCTCCGTAATTATAAAAAGCAAATACCGTAATGCAACTATCCTCATTCCAGGTTATCGGAAGTGTTCCTGCAAATGTAAACACCACCTCTTCCTTAGGTGCAAGTACCTTGTCATATATAACAACACTGGGTTCTTCTGGTCCTGTTATTACCCCTTCGCTATCCAACCAGGAAAAACTACTCATATCATCTGCATCATCAAGATTGCCAAATACAAAAGCAAGTTCTTTTGCTCCATAAGTATTATTCGTATTATTCTTCACTGTAACAGTAAATATAGCGTCCGCACCTGGTGTCACCTCACCTATCGGCTTCACCGTCATTTCAAACCTTCCGGATGCCTGAGAACTGAATCCAAATGCAAAAACACCAACTATCACCAACATGAATGCCAATGATATACTTTTTAAATTTTTCACCATATCTTTTCCCTCTTTCTTTGCTCTATAATCCGTATTTCTGCATGAACCTTGTCATAATAGTTGCGCAGTGTGCACGGCTGGCATTTCCCTGTGGATTTATCTTTCCCTGGTCTCCCTGGATTAAGCCTGCACCCACAGCCCAAGTCATTGCTTCTTTTGAAAATGCGCTTACTTTACCTGTGTCCGGGAAACTGTTAAGATTGCCACTATCACTTGTGTCTAAACCACAAAACTTTGCATAACGGTACATCATTACTGCCATCTGCTCCCTGGTAATCATATCCGATGGTCCAAATTTGCCATTCTCATATCCGGTTATAACTTGATTGTTATAAGCCCACAGTATAGGCGAGGTAAAGAAATATCCATCCGGCACATCAGGGAATACTTTACTATATGATGTAGCGGGAGAGCCCTGCATACGGTATAAAATGGTTGCAAACTGCCCTCTGTCCAAATTTATAGCAGGACCAAACGAAAACATATCCATTCCAGTCATAATACCACGGTCATATACAAACTTAGTATAATCATAAAACCATTGACCTTCACTCACATCTCTGAATTTATCCACACTTCCCAGATTCGTTCCCTGATTCACAATGATAATACTGTTAGATGCAATATATCCATACATATTACTGAAGTTATATTTCCCAGTGCTTCCATCAATGCCCGTCCTTGAACTGTTCAGTACTCCGTCGCTCATGATTTTGTAAAAACCATTTTGAGCTGTACCATCCCACAGCAAAAAGGATGTGTTCGATTGTGTGCCTGTATTATACATAACCGCTGCACCTGTATTGCTCCCCGCTCTTACTGGCAGATTCTGATGGCTATTGGAAAGAGTATCTTTTATACCAATCGTATACATGTACCGGTCCTTATTTCCACCAATTTCATCCAGAATCCACGCATTTGCCGCAGCCTTTTCCCCCCAGTACGGGTCAGAAGCATAGCATACATTAATTCCGCTGCCTTTATCTCCCAGAAATCCTCCCCAGTATCTTCCATCAGTTGGCTTTAAATACCCTTTAGACATGTAGGTCTCGGTAAACGCTTTAATACAAGCACTCACACTGGAATATGAATATGCATTTCCCGGATTACTATCTACTGCATTTATACCAAAAAGATTATTCCTTTGTTTTGCGAATTCACTTGTTCCCCAGCCACTTTCGTTAGCAGCCACTCCCACTGTCAGAAGTGCATTAACACCATAGGTATTCTGGCTGCTTATCACAGAAGCACCGATACCACGTAACTTCGAGTCCCCGGATAGATCCTTTTTACCAGCTATCATTCCATCCAATGCTGATGCAGAATATACACTGGTGCTGCGCATAGGAAGATATTGATAATAGTTATAATAAGGATTACCCGGATTGATGGAATTACTCCTGGTATTATTTCTATAGTCATTCAGCATGACTCCATACTGGTTTGATGCATAGAAATAATGTCCATCATAGCTGTAATACTGGCCGCCTTCCGCAAGATAGGAAGGTGCCGGACCACAGTTTAATTTACTAGGATAACTATTCTTGTTTAAGTCTGTAGTAACATTATGTATTAGCTTTCCTCCTGAAACAGTATAGTAACTAAGAGATTTTGCAGATGCCTTATTGATAACCTGTACCTCATTTTTTTTCACAAATCCTATGACTCCGGAAAGCATAAACTTTACTTGGCCATTCGATTCTCCCAGGTATGCCGCATCTGCTCCAAATGCACCATTCGTATATCCCGCATCTCCGGTATCTGCCGTATAACTTGTGGTTGCATTACCTTTTGTATTAAAGTTTACTACCATCTCACCATTCTCGGCAAATGGAGTGGGACCCTCTTCCACCCAGCCCACTTCAGGCTCAACTTCGTAAACATTACCTTCTTCATCCATTCCTGTAACAGGACGATCCCCATATTCTTCTGCTTTTACATCTGTCGAAAACCATATTCCAGCAAACAAACAGAGGAACACCGCCATAATGTACGGAAGTATCTTATGTGTCTTATATCTCTTTTGCATCATTTAAACTCCTCTCTTGGTAACTCTTGATAAATTATCGGCTAAGTTCATGAATTGCCATGTTTGCGAATCATTTCTCCCCCTCTTCGCAATGGCGCTGTAATCTTCCAGCTTGTAGAATTTTTGTATTCATCAATCACTCCTTTCTGTCTCTCAACCTCCTTCCTTAACTCACTAACCTCCTTTTTCTTCTTTGACAACTGGTTATATATAACTTGATTGCAGTACATGAATTTTCCTGTCATCTCATAAAAATCTTTTATCGTAAAATGATATTTTTCTTCCAGGAGTCTAAGCATCTCTGGCTTTCTGAATAATTCATGTAACCTGCGTATACCAGCCGGCGGTATTAACGTTTCCGAATAAATAGGATGGCACAACAAAAATGCTTTTTCACATTCTAGCTCTGCCTCAGTTTGTGAATCTCTGCATAAAAAATCTTCCCGAAACGTCTCACAAAAAAGCTGATTATCCATATCATCAAAAAAGTGTGCCCGAATATCCATATATTCATTGAAAAAACGCACATTACTAGTTTCCGAATGATTGCTATTGTTTGTATTTTCTTTTCCGTCTCCGATAAACCTTCTCATCGCAAGAAGCCTTTCCGGTATCACATAAATAGGGTATTTCTTTGCAATCCGCACCCAGTAATCAAAATCATGAGATTGCATATATCCCAGGTCAAAATCCCCTATTTCATGCATTACCTGCGTCCTCATTAATACAGAAGGGTGAGACAGACAGTTGCCAATAAAATAGAATGTATGAAGGCAATCCTTCTGCTCTGTGAACTTGGTTTCAAAAAGAGCCTGTAATTCCCTACACTCTTCATTGATATTCCGTCCTCTTTCATCTATCAAGTCTATCCATGAAAAACAAATTTTCCTATCCGGATTACTCTCCAAAAACTCTATTTGTTTTTCCAGTTTTTCTGGATACCACACGTCATCACTATCTATTCTTGCAAGAAATTCCCCTTTTACCTTTTTGAATCCGTAATTAGTAGCATAACAAATATGCTGGTTTTTTCCCTGCTCATATAATTCAATTCTTTCATCTGAGTATTTCCGGATAACGTCACAGGAACCGTCAGTCGATCCATCGTCTACAATGATAAATTGAATATTCCGATAACTCTGTCCTAATACACTTTCGATTGTTTCCCCTATTGTATCTTCATGGTTATAGTTTACCATTAATACACTTACCAGTTCATTTCCCATCCCGTTTTCCTCTTACTATATTCGTATATCTTAAATATTCTCCTCATTGCTCAAAACCTTGTCCAATATTTGAAACTGCTTAGCCGATTCAATTACCAGGCTTTCAATATCCGGGACTTTTATTTCATCTATCTTCTGTACTATCTGTCCCGCATCCTGCTCTAATTCACTCAACTCCAAATAGAATGAGCCTTCATTATCTTCCAGCATATGCTTTGTTTTACTGTCATACACAATAGGAAAAACCTTCTTTTTCATAAGCCACCCCAACACCACGCTATGGAATCTGGTTCCTATAATAATTTCTGATTCCGCAAAACTTCTGATACATTGAGAAATATTCTGCTCATAATAACAAACTGAAACCTGTCCCTTCTGCCAGCCTCCGGCTAAAGTGATGATTTCTTCTATTGCACTCTCATCCCCCTGAAACTTACAGAATGATATAAACTTTACATGATATCCCCTTTTAATGTACTCATCCGCAAGGTTAATAATAAACTTTTTATATGATTGGTCATATTGGCTGATTCCCCATTTTCCCGTTCTATTTTTCATATCAATCACAGAGATAAGAACTTGTTTTTTTTCAGATGCGAAAATATCTGCCTTGTAATTAAATACAACATCAGGTGCATAAACCACATTTGGTAATTCTTGAAATAATCCCCAAGAATATCTGTCCCTGAAGCATACGCCTTCGTAACACTGTAACAACTCATAATACTTCCGGTAATATTGCTCATCTGTATAAGGGCCAAAATTGGCTCCAACAACATAAATCCTCTTGCTTCTGGCACTCAACTCTTCATCTAAACGAAAAGCTGCCCCAAAGTCATCCTGATGCTGTACAAAAACTGAGCCTCCGATATGTACGGTTGCATAAGAAGTTTTCAATAATAATTTCCAAAACCCTCTGTCTGTACTTTTTATCCTATTAATCACTTTATCTATCAGCCTCACATATTTATCCGCAGGAGAATAGACTGATAAATTACCTATATCTTTAAATCTTTCTTTATAAGATTCATCCGCACATATTCTAAAATGTACTTTGGGGTAGCGCTCACACAATATTCTAATTAAAAGATCATCTCCTAAATTTCCTGCTGCATATGCATGAATAAATACCTTTTTCATATTCCTTCCCCTCATTACAAATTTAAAGTATTGAAGCAAAATATGTCCATCAATCTTTATCAGTATATCATCTCCAACTTTTTCCGGCAACCTTTTGTTCCCTTCTTTAAAATTAGTGTCTTCAGTTTAAACTTACAAAACTAGGCTATAGAAACTGTTTTTTCAGTTTCTATAGCCTAGTTTTCATCCATGTAGCTCTTTTATCCTATTTTTCTTATTCTGACTTTGCACCCAATATAACCTTGTAGGTCTGCTCCGTATATTCGCCGTTATTTTCAGCTTTCTGGACGGTCAGTGTCACGGTATCACCTTTTGCATAATACTTCAACTGTTCCTGCAAGGTATTCATGCTGTCAATCGTAATACCATTCAGACCAGTAATAATTCCACCCTTTGTCATGCCGGCAGTATCTGCACCACCTCCGCTGACAACGTCAGTAACATATACTCCCAGAGGCATATTAAATCTTTCAGCATATTCTGAAGTCACATCAAATCCCTGGATGCCAATATATCCTCTGTCTTTCTCGGCAACTTTGGTCTTTGTCTGCTGGTTCATCAGATTCGTAATAATATCAGATACATCACTGATTGGAATTGCATATCCTACACCTTCCACTGAACTTGCCACCAATTTAGAGGAGTTAATTCCAATTACCTCCCCGTTTGCATTCACCAGAGCTCCGCCGCTGTTTCCGGGATTAATTGCTGCATCTGTCTGAATCAGTTTTACATCACTGTTTACTGCTCCACTAGCTGCCCCATCTGCTGCCATAATTCCGCGGTCTGTGGCACTAATAACGCCTGTTGTAACAGACTGTCCATATCCAAGTGCATTCCCGATGGCAATCGCAGGCTCTCCCACTTTTAATTTTGTAGAATCTCCCAAAGTAGCCACTGCGATGGCATTCATTGTATCTTTGGAGATTGTGTTCACTGGTACCGCAATTACTGCAAGGTCGTGTGCAGGGTCTGTTCCCTTAATATCAGCCTCCAGACTGGTATTATCATGAAATGTGACGGTCAGAGTCTCACTGCCCTGTACCACATGATTATTTGTTACAATCAGTAATTCCGAGTCATTCTGGCTAATGATGATTCCTGTCCCTGCACTCTCACTTTCCTGCTGGGAAACCCCTCCAAAAAAATCTTGTACCTGCTGAACACTCATGTTTGTAATAGATACAATAGACGGCATTACCTGCTCAACAACACCGGATACATCGGATGTTACTACATTTGATGTAGTTGTCAGTGCAGTACTGTTTACAGATGCCGCATTCTCAGAAGAAGAATTGGCCGGCTCATTCAGCCTGAGCACCTTATTTCCTATTATATTTGATGTCAAAAATGTAGCACTTGACACCACTCCGAATAACAGAGCAAATCCGGTCACCGCAACAGCTTTGGGCATTTTTTTCTTTGGCCTTCTATTGTAATTTTTATCTGGCTGGCTATTATACTGAATATCTCCCTGCTGTCCTTCAGGATTATAATAATTATACTGATTTTCCATATAAACTCCTTCTTTCTCTTGTATTTTATATTGATATAATAGCCGCTCTTTGTGATAGAAGTGTGTTTAATTATTTAACAAAGTTTGAAACAATATAAGAATTACTCTACTGTAACAGATTTTGCAAGGTTTCTCGGCTTATCTACGTCGCAGCCTCTGCCCACAGAAATATAGTAGCCGAACAACTGCAAGGGTATAATTGCAAGTGAGTTTGTAAAGTACCGGTTCGTCTTAGGTATATAAATAACATAATCGGCAGCACGTTCCACTTCATCATTTCCTTCGTTGGTCACTGCAAGCACAAATGCCCCACGGGTACTCACTTCTCTCATATTGCTAATCATTTTCTGATACAAATCTTCCTGCGTCAGCACTGCTGCAACCAGGGTCCCCTCCTCTATCAGAGAAATGGTTCCATGCTTCAGCTCACCTGCCGCATATGCCTCTGAATGAATATAGGATATTTCTTTTAACTTTAAGGAACCCTCCATGGAAATGGCATAATCAATTCCTCTTCCGATGAAGAATACGTCTCTTGCCGCCAGATATCGGTTTGCGAACTTCTGGATTCTGTTCTTATTATTTAAAAGAAGCTCCACCTGGTCTGGAATTCGTTTTAAATCTTCTATATAACTTTTCAATTCTGCGTCTGTAATTTTTCCCCGTACTTTTGCAAACTTCATAGCCAGCAGGTACAGCGCAATCAACTGACAGGAGTATGCCTTCGTAGTTGCCACGGCAATTTCAGGACCTGCCCATGTATACATCACATTGTCTGCTTCCCTTGCAATGGAACTTCCTACCACATTTACAATACCAAGAACCTTTGCTCCTCTCGCTTTGGACTCCCGCAGGGCAGCCAATGAATCTGCCGTCTCGCCTGACTGGCTGATAATGACAACCAAGGTTCCCTCCTCGATAATCGGGTCACGGTATCGGTATTCCGATGCTAAATCAACTTCTACCGGGATTCTTGCCATTCCTTCAAATATATACTTACTTGTCATTCCAGTATGGGATGCTGAACCGCAGGCAACAATCATAATTTTTCGGATGTTCTTTATCTCCTCATCTGTCATGTTTAATTCTTCAATTACAATTTCATCACCTTTAATCCTCGGAGAAAATGTATCCGTAATAGCCTTGGGCTGCTCATACATTTCCTTCAGCATGAAGTGCTCATATCCACCCTTTTCAGCCGCATCTACATCCCATTCGATGTGGACAGATTCCTTCTCAATAGGCTCCTCATCCACGTTAAAAAACTCCATGGAATCCTCCGTCATTCGGACGATTTCTTCATTCTCTATGAAATAGACGTCTCTTGTATATTTCAATACTGCAGGCACATCAGATGCAATAATACTTCCGCCCTCAGACTTTCCTACAATCAGCGGACTGTCTTTACGCACCGCATAAAGCTCATCCGGATGATCCTTGAACATAATTCCCAAAGCGTAAGAACCTTCCATACGATGCATGATTTTTGTAATGGTTTGGAGCGGATTTCCCTGATAATAATAATCCAACAGGTGAGCAATAACTTCTGTATCTGTATCTGATATAAACTGATATCCCTTGCCGATTAATTTATTTTTCAGCTTCAGGTAATTTTCTATAATTCCATTATGTACTACAACAATACTTTCGTCCTTGTTAAAATGGGGATGTGCATTGGTATCGGAAGGCTCCCCGTGGGTCGCCCATCTTGTATGTCCAATTCCAATAGCACCCGGCAAAGTTGCCCCATCATGCGTCAGTTCCTCTAATACCTTCAGACGTCCTTTGGACTTTTTCATCTCAATTTCTTTTCCATCATATACAGCAATTCCTGCTGAATCATAGCCCCGGTATTCCAACCTTGATAAGCCATCCAGTAAAATTGGCGCTGCCTGTTTCTCACCCACATATCCAACTATTCCACACATATTATACTCCCTTCTTATAACTAAACTATTCTATTAATATGTTTCAGGCTAGTGTAAACGGTGCCTGGTTTATTGCAAAATTAGGATTATAGAACGGATCCCCTTTTTCAAGTATCTCCGGCCATTTTTCCTGGAATCTTTCTACTTCCTTCTCAAAGCGCTTTAACTTTTCCGGAGTATCTTCATATCCCCTGGACTTTGACTCATAGTGATACCATTCTGAAAAAGCATTGTATACTACTAATTTACTTTCCTCCCGCAACTTCAAACAAAAATCTACATCATTGCAGGCTACTTCAAACCGCTCGTCAAAACCACCAACCTTCTCAAATAATTCCTTTTTTGTCATTAAGCAAGCAGCAGTAACTGCACTGTAATTACAGTTTATCCTTGCACGTACCATATAACCATAGTCATCACGTTTCAGTCCTATATGGACATGTCCAGCATAATTACCAAATCCTATAACAATTCCCGCGTGCTGAATTGTATCATCCGCATACAATAATTTGGCGCCTACAGCCCCTACTTCCTGCCTCATACATATACCCAGCATTTCAGAGAGGGCGTCTCCTGTAATTATCTCTGTGTCGTTATTTAAAAACAAAAGATAATCACCTGAAGCATATTGAACCCCAAAATTATTAATTGATGAATAATTAAATTTCCCCTCCCAGTAAACTACTTTAATATTTGAATACTTATTTTCTAAATTTCTATAGTATTCAAAAGTTTCCTCTTTTTCACTATTGTTTTCCACAATTATAAATTCATAATTCTTATAAATACTCTTTTCCTGAATAGAATCGATGCAGATTTTCAAATCCTCTATATGGTCTTTATTCGGTATGATGATAGAGATTTTAGGCTCTCCTACCACTTCATATTTTACATGGTACATTCCCCACAATCCTACATGTTCTACTGTTGCTTTAATTCCAACCCGCTGCAGATGCTCTTCTATAGCACGTTTCCCGGCTTCATAGGCATACATTTTACTTGACGGATCTCCGGCCACCGAATTCATATGAATTCTCCAATGGTAAAGTATTTTGGGTATATGCTTAATATGTTTCGCTTTCTCAATACACCGAAACATTACATCATAATCCTGTGAACCGTCAAATTCTTTTCTGAAACCACCAACTTCTCTGATAATATCAGCCTTAACCACAAAAAAATGTGTAATATAATTATGAGAACGAAACAAGTCCATACTAAAATCAGGTTTAAAATTGGGATCATTAAATTCTCCCCCATCTCCAGACATTTTATCTTCGTCTGTATAAAGAATATCATAACGGCTTTCCTGCAACGCATTTACTATTTCATAAAGTGCATCCGGTGTCAGTATATCATCATGGTCAAAAAGTCCCACATACTCTCCAGTCACCAAATCCAGAGCAGCATTAGTATTGCCGGCTATCCCCAGATTTTCTTTTAGAATGCTATATCGGATTCTACTGTCTGTATGTGCGTATTCACACAGAATGTCTTCCACAGCCTTATCCCCGCCGCTTCCATCAGCAATACAAAGTTCCCAGTTAGTATAGGATTGATTTATAACAGAATCAATCATATCACGTAAAAACTTTTCCGGGGTTTTGTATGTGGGAACAATAATACTAATTTTAGGCTGCCAGCCGAATATTCTTTCTCTTTGCTTTTTTAATTCTGCTTCTGTAGCCTTATTCTCTTCGTACCACTGCTGGTAGGATTTCCCCTCAGCGTTTACAAAAGACCATATATGTTTCCTTAAACCTTTCAGACCATTCTTTTTTAAATATTTCATTCCTTTTCTAATGTTCTTTGTATTCAGATTCCTTGCAAACTGTACTGCAAATTGTTTACTTTTCTGAATACCTTGGTATTTCTTCAGCTTCACAGGATCTAACCCAATACTTTTTTTCTTTATACCATCTGTAATCACCAGAGAATAACATTTTCGTGCGTCATAAATAAACTCTATGGTAAAACCACATTCAATATCTTCTGCTTCAATTAGTCCTGTTTTTTCTACATCCGGACGTTTCACTCTCTGTATTTTTGCTTCTTGTACAATTCCATTTTCGTCCTTTATAGAAACATAAATTTTATCGGCTCCTTCTGTAGATACAGCCCAGCCAGAGAGAGTTATCTTCAATTGTTCTACATGTATCCAATCAATATTATAAGAAATTGTACTTTCATCTTTTAATGTTTCAAGTTCCCTTTTATTCATTGACAGAATACATTTTCTGCTGTCCTCTTGACAAAGATAAAGACAATAACTTTCAGGTATTACATTATCATCAACATACGTCTTGATATGAAATCCCGGGTCGTGCGGCACTTTATATTTTTTGCTAAATTTATTCTGAACATCCTGACGAACAATCCGCTTTACATTATTCACCGACGGTTTTCCATTTATTTCGGTTTCATAAGTAAAATGTCCGCCCTCCTTCTCAAAACACCAGCCATTGACACGTATATATTTTCCTGTTGGTTTCACTCTAAACTTTTTCTGATCTATATAGTATTTAAATTCCATACAATCCTTCACTTTCTCAATCTGACTACTTGAATAATTTATATAAAAACCTGATAAAAACTACTACATATAAAACAAAAACCAAAAGCACAATAAATGTTTCTATATCAAATTTGTCAGTTACTGTTTTTATAACCATTGTTCCCGTTATATTATCTCCCTTAACGGCCAAACTTGTTTCTTTTTCAGTTTTGGGTTGGAAAAAGAATCCGATACCGTTTTCCTTGTCAGCCTTCTCATTTACCAACACGGCCTTATATGTGTTGCCTTTACAATTTTTTACTGTATCGAATTCAAAAAAGTAAAATTTGCTGTTTTTTATTTCCGCTGCATCTGCAATACCTTCTGCTTCAATCTCACCGGTTTTCATATTTACCAGAGAATATTGAATTTTCATATCTGCCACATTGCCTACAACCTGACATTTACTTCGAAAACCGTCCAAGGTCTCTTCCTTACACACAAAGGTCTGCTCAATCCGATCTGTAATACCTGTTGCAATATATTGGCTATTATCAACATTCTTATCATACACCAAAGTATTTTTTTCTATATGGGCATAAAAAAATGCTGCTACTACAATCAGAATAATTATTATTATATTTCTAACTTTTCTCATTTTATTTTCCCGGTCCTCATCAATAACATTTACTATACTCTTCACAAATTTCAGACGTCTTACCAAACTTTTTTAAACGGCCTTTTTCAAGCCATACAATCTTATTACATATAGACTTTACTTGTTCAATACTATGAGATACAAATAAAATTGTAGTTCCTTCTTTCATCATTCTGCGAATCCGCCCTTCACACTTCTGCTGAAAACGAAAATCTCCGACTGAAAGCACTTCATCTACAATCAGTATGTCCGGAGTCCCTATTGTTGCAATTGCAAATGCCAAACGTGATACCATACCGGAAGAAAAATTTTTCACTGGCACATTCATAAATTCACTTAATTCCGAAAACTCCACAATGTCATTATAGTAACCATCCATCATTTTACGGGAATATCCTAAAAGTGCACCATTCAGATAAACATTTTCCTTCGCTGTCAAATCAAAATCAAATCCTGCCCCAAGTTCAATGAGCGGAGCTACATTACCATTAACTGTCACTACTCCCTCAGTTGGCTTTAATACGCCTGCTATCGTTTTAAGCATCGTGCTTTTTCCACTTCCGTTCAACCCGATAAGTCCTAAAGAATCCCCCTGCATTACTTCAAAAGACACATGCTTTAAAGCCCAAAATTCATCATAAGAAACCTGATTTTTTAAACTTTTTATAACATATTCCTTAAAGCTGTCAAACTTTTCTGACGACAAGTTGAATTTCATAGAGACATCTTCTACTTTTACTACCGTTTTTTTATCCATATACAGCTCCTAAATATTTAAAATAAACTGGTCCTGATTCTTATAGAAAATATACAGGCCAACACCCAATGACAATAATGATTCAAGAATTGCTATTATTAAGGAAGTCATATTAAATATGGTATTTTCTAACATTACATCACGAAACATCATTAATATATTTGTAATCGGATTTAACATAACAACTTTATATAGCCAAGGGGGTAGAATTGACATTGGATAAATTACAGGAGTCAGGTATAGCAGCGCCGTAACAAATACATTATATAAATGCATAATATCTCTAAACTTAACTGTAATCGCTGCCAGAGCCAAACCGATTCCCAATGAAAATAGTACAAGTAAAAATAATGGTATAGGAACCAAAAAAACTGTCCAATGCAGTTCTGTTCTGGTTGCCACCATTACAATGAGCAATGCAGTAAATGAGGCCATTAAGTTTATAAAACTAGAAAACACTCTGGAAATAACAAATAAGTATTTAGGTACATATACCTTTTTAATCAAAGCCGCACTGCCAATGATAGATGACATTGCTCCAGATGTTGAGTCTGAATAAAAATTAAAGATAACCTGTCCGCTCAATATATATAACGGAAAATTTTCAATATCAAATTTGAACAAATTTGAAAACACTATTGATAGTATAATCATCATGCATAAAGGGTTCAGCAGAGTCCAAAACACACCAAGTACTGACCTTCTATACTTAATCTTAATATCTCTGGCAACTAGTTCACCCAATAAGGGATTAAATTTCAAAAAATTTTGAATATATCTTGACAAAACATTTCCTCCTGCGATATACCTAATGTTTTAATTCCCTGATTGTGCCCCACTTGCAATCCTTCTCAGAAATTGTTAGTTCCATTCCTTCGGGAATCGGCCAATCAATTCCAATGTCAGGGTCATTCCATACAATCCCCCCCTCATCATTGGGATGATAAAAGTCGGTACATTTATACGCAAATTCTGCTGAATCAGACAAGACCAGGAATCCATGTGCAAAATTTTTAGGAATATAGAATTGTTTCTTATTCTCTGCAGACAGAACCACACCATACCATTTTCCGTATGTTTCGGAATCTTTCCTCAAATCAACAGCAACATCAAACACTTCACCACTAATCACTCTGACTAATTTATCTTGAGGGTAATTAATTTGATAATGCAGTCCCCTCAGAACACCTTTTTTTGAACATGACTGGTTATCCTGTACGAATTCCAAATCAATTCCTGCCGCCTTATAATCATTGTAATTATATGTTTCCATAAAATACCCGCGTTCATCACCAAATACAGTTGGAATAATAACTTTTAATCCTTCGATATCACATGTTTCAACTTTTATTTTTCCCATTCTTCTCCTCTTTCTTCTAATAATATTATTTGAATCAGAATTTCAAACTTATTTCACAATTATCCACTAAATATTATAGGGTATTGCCCACCCGCAACACCCTTGTTTTTAAACTATATATCTATAAAATCCATAGAATAATCATCATCCTGTTTTTTCTTTGGCTTGCGCACAGGTTTTGCCTTGTACTTTTCCTCTGAAAACTCATCATCATATTCTTCAAAACCATCATCGTCTTCATAATCTTCGAAGTCATCATTACCTTCATAATCCTCATCGTCTTCATAATCTTCGAAGTCATCATTGTCTTCATAATCTTCAAAGTCTTCATCATCGTCATCATCAAAGCCAATAAATTGTTCACGTGATTTCTTCTTTACACGGGGCAGATTATCGTCATCATCGTGTTCCTCATCATCAAGCCCATATTCATCATATAAGTCATCTAATTCCTGATTGCGGTGGGATAATTTCACACTTAATATGATGATAATTATCAGAAGAAACAGGAAAACTCCCCATATAGCACACATAACTATAGTCAAATACTTTTCCAGGAAATTCATAACCTTATCCACCAAAGTATTCGTACTTTTCTCTTCTACCACTACCGGCGCTGCATATCTCTGATATGTGCCTTCTGTAGTATCATATTGGTAATATCCTTTATTTCCATCACTGCTCAATGCATAGATAAGATAATACTCTTGTTCTGACATATTCTGCCACACCTGAAAGACCTTTCCATCTATATCTGTTGTAGTCTCCTGATATTCGGAGGGAAGCCCTGTTGTACCCTCATGATTCATCAGATAGATTGACACATTCGAGTTTATATCCACTACGGCAGTCGGGGTAAAAGAACCGTCATCCATGCTATAAAGAAAGTAGTCTGAATTACCATCACTATCTTCAAGATAGAACATATATTGCCCGCTTGATTCCTGCATCATTGCTTTTGTCGATGTCCCGTCCAGCTCCATATCCGTAGCTGTAAATCCTCTGGGAATTGCAGCTTCTGTAAAGTTTTCATTGACAGTATATGTTTTTCCATCCACTGTCACCTGAAGACTCCCGCCACTTGAGTTACCATCCTTGTTATCACTCTCTGTATCAGTAACCGGAGTCCCCCCCTGTATCGTCACCTCTGAAGTTCCCAGGGAGAGATTCAAAGAGCTGTCATCATACATATAGGCCGTATATGTTGATGCCTCCAGTGTAGCGGTACCTTCCTTCAATGCAGTAAATTCCAGGGAGTAGCTAGCCTCCGAAGAGGTACCATCCCCTTTTGAAGATAACTGTAAAGTGCCGTCTCCGCCAGTTGCACCCGTACCGCTCACAAATTTCAAAATTGATGTATCATATGTGATGGTAAGGTCAACATCGCCAATAGCACCTCCACCTGTATTCACTTTCACAGCAACTGTTACATTATCTCCTGCCGCTGCCGACGGGTCCGAAAATTGAAGAGTCCCTTCAGCCGCAAATGTTACAAATGAAAGACATGATACAGTCAAACACAATACCAGTAATATGCCGCCTATCTTTTTAATTATTTTCTCCATCTTACCTCTTACCTCTTTTGCTTCTTAATTATCCTTCAGTTGCTGTACCTTGCGCGTTGCCAGAATCCCCTGTGCCGTCTCCGCTCCCGGAGCCTGATGCATCAGGATTGCCTCCTGCAGTTCCATCTATGGTACTGCCGTCCCCTGTAGTTCCATCTGTGGTGCTGCTGCCATCCCCTGTAGTTCCATCTGTACTCCCATAATCTGGTTCTGTAGGCTGTTCCGTATACCCTGTTCCCGTGCCTGGATCGCTATAATTGTAATTGCCTACCGGATCTTCGTAATACACTGCTTCTTCATCCGGTATTGTATTTGTCGCGTAAGACTGTATTGCACTGCTAATTGAAATTACTGTAGATGAAGGGCTATAAGCGATATCTTCAAAAAAGAACTTGTGTAGTTGGATTACATTGCTTTCTAAATCATCCGGAACCACAGAACTTCCAACCCCCGATAAGGTTGCCGTTAACTTGTCAAATGGAAACCCACTCATATCAGTTAATTTATAATCGAAGGCATCTTTTGCATAAGCCAAAATCTCTGCCAATGTAAAATTCGTAGCAACTTTTGGAAAGACTTTATCAATAATCCGGTTCAATGTTGATAAATTTGCTGTCTGTGCTTTCTTCACAACCTGTTCTAACACATATCTCTGCCGTTCCGCTCTTCTAAAATCAGTTCCATCCTGAGGATCTCCATCAAAAACCTGATATCTAATCCTGGAATAAGAAACGGCCTGTACCCCATTTAAAAGCTGTTTCCCTGTATGATCGAGCAATTTTAATTCTTTTCCAGTCACCTTGGATGTCTCATTACCATACCCGTTCACAAGTTGTACTTCCTCAGGAGTCTTCAAATCGATTTCAATTCCACCCAGTTCATCAATCACATCTACCAGGGCATTAAAGTTTACCGTAGCATAATGCTGTATATCCAAATCCAGGTTCTTATTCAGCATGGCCACAGCCCCTTCTGCATCATCTGTTGCATATGCTGCATTTGCTTTATTGTAACTGCCGTCGGGCTGCTCCAGCAAGGTATCACGAAACACTGAGCAAAGCTTTACTTCCTTTGTCTCCCGGTTTAAGCTGGCAATAATAATTGTATCGCTGCGGTCACCAGCAGTAAGAGTACCATCTCTGGAATCCAGGCCAAACAGTGCTACGTTCAGATATCCGGTTTCATTATGCTCTATTTCTTTCGAAATATTCAACTTCGTCGTATCTAGTTTCGTTGTTTCTAATTTACCTAACTTGGATGCAGCAAATGCTACCCCCGCCGTTGTCAATAAAATCAGAGTTCCACCGACTATCGCCAGTGCCTTTTTCCAGGGGGCCCATGTTATGAATCCCTTTTGTGCTCTTCTGCGTCTTCTATATCTTCTTTTTGCCATCGTAAACCCCTTTTGACAATATTCGTACTTTTTGAACTATCAATGTTCAAAAAAGCATATTTAATTTTTCACTCTTGCACTTTATCATACAATAATTCCTCACAAACTTCAATCACAATTTTGTGATTCTTTGTTCACATTTATCCAATATTTAGGATTGGAAGAGAGCTTTACCACAAGCTTTAGTGGCAGCTTTCTGTAATTCTTCCCCAAAAGATAGCCCATATATTTAAAGCCGCTTTTAACAATCAGCTCTACAATTAACCAAGGTTTCTTTATTTTGATAAGATATGCCGCAGTCTGTTTTACAAGGCGTATACCCTCCCTCTCAGATGGAACTCCCTGGAATATATCGGGATGATCTGTCTGGGATACGGCTACATCAAAATTCCTTTTAAACTGCTGTATACAATTGTAATTATGAGAATGTACTACCGCTGCTTTCGATGCATAAACACATTTATATCCTAGTTTCATCATATGTGCAGCCATAATCATATCTTCATTAAATATTGCACGCTTCACAAAGCCGCCTGTTTCTTCATAATAAGACCGCCGATAAGCCGCACATACATTGGAACAAAAAAATGCCTTAATTCCCATATCTTCCACGAAGCTTAAATCCTTTACACACCCCTCAGCAGGATAGTTGAACTGCCGGGTATACCGCTCGATCACATCACAGTTTTCATCCGGCAACTGTCTTGCATAAGCACAACCCACACTTTCATCCGCAAATGGGATAATCAGATTTTCAACCAGCCGGTTATCCCGGGGTATGGCATCCTGGGTCATACAAATCACAATATCTGCATCGGATAACCTCACAGCCATACGCCTGGTAGCGCCATGATCAAACTCACTTTTACTGATTTCTTTTACTACAATCCGTGAATCAAGACCTACTGTATCCCACGGAAAAACATCGGTTTTCGTATTTATCACAATAATCTTCTGTACCTGAATTGTCTGACACAGCAGACGCCGGATTAATATTTCAAATTTCTCATCCGGCTTATACGTTGGTATTATAATGTCAACTTTCCTGATATCCATTCATTTTCCTCTGTTACCATTCCGAGTCATAAGTCCCGGAGTTATCCTGATAGCCATAAGTTCCATCATCCGTATAACTGCTTCCATCGTCATAACTTCCATCATCCGTATAGCCACCATCGCCGGCATAACTATTTGCATCCTCATTGCCTTCATTTCCTGCAGGGGCCGCGTAATCATTCCCGTCTATACCCGTAAGATATATGATATCACTGTCAATGCTTTGTACCTTCTCTGATGGCTGGTAGGTATTCTTATCAAATAGAAACGCATGCATCTGCTTTACATTGTCAGCAAATCCAATAGCTACAACATAAGAGCCCTCTAAACCGATTACATTTTCCGATGTTGTAACGTCAAATGGAAAACCTTTCATCTCCCCAAGCTGGTATTTTACAGCATTTGCTGCAATTCCCATAAAGTCACTTGTAGAAAGATTTGTTGAGACCTGAGGCAATACCTGATCAATAATTTTATTTAAAGTAGGTAAACTTGCCCTTTTCGCTTTTTCAACCACTTGCTGCAATACAAGCCGCTGCCGTTCAGATCTCTTAAAATCGTCCCCTTCTGTATATCTGATACGGGTATAGGAAACAGCCTGAATTCCATCCAGAGTCTGTTTTCCAGCCTGTGTAAGCTCCGTAGTGGTACGCCCGACTACTTTCGCGGTTTCCGTAGCATACCCGTTTGTCCAGAAGACTTCTTCATCTGTCAGTTCCAGTTCGATTCCGCCCAGCAAATCTATGACATCAGCCAGAGCATTAAAATCAACACTCATATATTTTTTAATGTCTAAATCAAAATTACGGTTTAAAAGAGCAACTGCTTCCTGGGGGCCGCCGTAAGAGTAAGCTGAATTTGCTTTCTCATAAGTCCCGTCACTTTGCTGGGTCAGAGTATCCCTGAATATAGATACTACTTTCACATTTCCTGTCTTGTTATTTATACTGGCAACCATCATAGCATCACTTCGTACACCGCCATCCAGTTCCCCTTCTCGGGAGTCAAGTCCAAAAAGAGCTATGTTGGTATAATCACCCGTGTCCTGATAAATTTCCAAATCATCTTCATTTAATGTCTGATACTCAAGCTTATCCAATTTGGACATTGCATATGCTGCTGCCCCCAAAGCCAAAAGAATGATAACCTCCATTACGAGGAGAATAATCCTCCTCCGCATTTTTTTCTTATGTAACAAGGCATGCTGCTGCCTTGTCATCTTAATTTTGGATTTCTTTCCTGCCATTTTAATTCCCCTTATTATAACCCGTTTTAGTAAGCATTCTTATTAACGAAACCTTTAAAAAAAGTCAGGAACAAGATCTTGAAGTCAAAACCAATTGTCCAGTTTTCAATATAGTATAAATCGAATTCAATACGTTTTTTTATGGATGTGTCTCCCCTGTATCCATTTACCTGTGCCCACCCGGTCAGGCCCGGACGTACCTGATGTTTTACCATATACCTGGGAATTTCTTCTTTAAACCTCTCAACAAACAGCGGGCGTTCCGGTCTTGGACCAACCAGGCTCATGTTGCCTTTTAACACATTCAAAAGCTGTGGTAACTCATCAATACTTGTTTTTCTTATGAATTTTCCAACTTTAGTAACCCTTGGGTCATCCTTGGTTGTCCACTTGTTTTTCTCTTTATCGGCATCCTGCACAACCATGGAGCGGAATTTGTACATAGCAAAAGGTCTGTTTTGAAGCCCCACTCTTTCCTGTTTAAATATCAGAGGCCCCGGAGATGTCAGCTTAATAGTTAAAACAGTAACTAGCATAACTGGGGAAAACAAAAGCAATGCAAATACGGCTCCAAAAATATCGATTGCTCTCTTTAAAACTTTATTTCCCGTATTACTCAGAGGAACATGTCTGATATTTACAACTGGCAGACCCAGTAAATCTTCTGTATAAGGTCTTGTAGGAATAATATTGTTATAGTCAGGAATAAACTTCGTGTGAACACCGGACTTTTCACACATATTTACAATATACTCCAATTTATGGTACTCCTCGATTCCCAAAGTGATGGCAATTTCATCCACCCTGTTCTGCGGAAGAATAATGAGCAGATTATCAATGCTGCCTATTATCTTTACTCCTTTGTACTCCATACCTCTTGGCTGATGGTCATCCAGGATTCCTCTCACGGAATATCCCCACTCGGGATTTGCCGCAATTCTGTCAAGGTACTGTTCCGCAGCCCTGCTGTAACCTACCAGAATCATATGTTTTTGGTTGTATCCATTTTTTCTGATGTTTCTTAAAAACAGCCGTATTAGATTACGGACTAAAACTTCCAAAAAGACATTGATAAGGAAGAATACGAATATCATCGTCCTGGAGAAATTCTGTTCTTTTGTTAAATACAAAATTAAGATAAAGCCCATTAGGCCTATCACATTTGCCTGAGTGATATGCCAGGCCTCCAGGCGCCTTCCCTGTACTCTCTTTGGAGTATATAACTGAAAAAATCCGTATAAAACCAAGTATCCTGGAACGATATAAGTTAATGCCCGTAAATAGATTCCTAAAGGAAGATACCACCCATCTATATCAAAAAAACCGCTTCTAAATCTCAAATACCATGACAAGGTATACGAAATCACAATAATCAAGCCATCTATTACTATCTGTATACGGTTAAAATACTTCTGATTATCCTTAATCACCAATTTCACCCTGCTTTTCTTCATTTTGATAACAGTTCAGCTAAAGTACGATGCAACAAGACAAAACTAAACTTGTGGCTGAGCTGCGACTAAATTATCTGTTATATGATACAATACTTTTACCAAAAGGACAAGTGAAATCTATCTCTAACTTAACATTCCCTTAATATTTTTGTAATATGCCTTTATCTGATATTTCTCCATCCCAGCAGAGACTTCTTTTACCTGGCTTAGATTTTTGTTAAGAAATGATAGCATCCTATCTTATTCTCTGTTATAATAAAAAAATCTTATAGAAATTGAGGATACTCATCAATGGATGTTACAATTATTATTCCAAATTATAATGGGAAACATTATATGAAGCCTTGTCTTGATTCATTAAAAAACCAAACCCTTTCTAACTTTAAAGTCTTAGTCATAGACAATGCATCAACTGATAATAGTCTCTCTTATATGAAGGAAATTTATCCCGATATTGAAGTTGTTTCTTTGGACAAAAACTATGGGTTCAGTAGGGCCGTAAATGAGGGAATCCACCGAACTAATACCCCATATGTAATTTTATTAAATAATGACACTGTCGTCGATTCCCATTATGTGGAAGAAATGCTGAGAGCTATCCAAAAATCACCCCGTATTTTTTCTGTGAGCAGTAAGATGATTCAAATGTATCACCCAGATCTTATTGATAGTGCCGGAGACCTGTACACTGTGATTGGCTGGGGAATATGCCGGGGCAGCGGCCGTCCCGTCACAAACTATACTGAGCCTTCCGTTATTTTTACAGCTTGTGCAGGGGCCGCCATCTACAGACGTTCTGTTTTTGATGAGATTGGACATTTTGATGAAAACCACTTTGCATATTTGGAAGACATTGACATCGGGTACCGCGCTAAAATCTATGGTTACCAAAATACGTATTGCCCTAATGCACTTGTCTATCATGTCGGCAGCGGGACAAGTGGCTCCAAATATAATACCTTTAAGGTAAAGTTATCAGCCCGGAACAGCGTATATTTGAACTACAAAAACATGCCGCTGCTTCAATTGATTCTAAACTTCCTGCCGCTGATGATTGGATACTGTATCAAATACCTGTTTTTTTGTAGAATTGGATTTGGAGAAGATTACCGAAAGGGACTCATAGAGGGCTTTACTTCACTAAAAGCACAAAAAAAGGTACCATTTCATTTCCGGCACCTGCTTTGTTATTGTTATATTGAAATAGAATTAATTATAAACACCTTCTCTTATGCAAAAGATTGGATTACTAGGAAATTATTTCAAAGATAGTCTATATGGGGAAGATACTGATTAAAATCGTCTCTTCCCCATATATGGCTTTTTTACAACTCCGCAAGATATCTCTTCAGTGCGTCCTGCCATCCTGGCAAATGTACAAATCCATTTTTATTTAACTTATCCTTATTCATTCTGCTGTTAAAAGGACGTTTGGCCTTTGCCGGAAACTTATCGCTTGTCACAGGATTTACTTTAATATCAATTCCTGACTGCCTAAAAATCTCACAGGCAAATTCATACCATGTGCACAAACCTTCATTCGTAGCATGATACCGCCCATAACATTCTGTTTCTATCATATCCACTAGAAGTCTTGCCAAGTCATACGTATAGGTGGGAGAACCAGTCTGGTCATTCACTACGCTTATCTCGTCCTTTGTCTTTCCAAGATTCAGCATGGTTTTTACAAAGTTCTTTCCATTCAGACCAAATACCCAGGAAATCCGGACAATAAAATACTTTTCCACATTTGTTTCTACTGCCAGCTCACCTTCATATTTGGACTGTCCATATACATTCAATGGGTGTCTTTCATCCTCCGGCTCCCATGGACGTTCTCCTTGCCCGTCAAACACATAGTCCGTACTGATATACATCATTTTGAGATTATTCACCTTGCAGACTTTCGCAATATTTTCTGTACCAATAACATTTACCTTTCGGCAAAGCTCCTCATTATCTTCTGCCGCATCCACTGCAGTATAGGCAGCACAATGAATTACTGCTTCTACACCCGCAGCTGTAATAACCTGCTCTACTTTTTCGGCATCTGTTATATCCATTTCTTTCGTATTAGTCCCTACACCGGTATGTCCACGTTTTTTCAGTTCATTCATCACATCATAGCCAAGCTGTCCTGTTGCACCCGTAACTAATACCTTCATGCTTTTCCTCCCCTGCTTTATGACTATTGATCGATGTATTTTCCATCTAATACATCCTTCAAATAGCTTCCATACTGATTTTTCTGATATAATTCACATGCTTCCTGTAATTTTTCCTTATCAATCCATCCATTATAAAATGCAATTTCCTCTAAACATGCAATTTTTCGATTTTGATGCGTTTCTACTGTCTTCACAAAATTAGTCGCATCTACCAAAGACTCATGTGTACCAGTATCAAGCCACGTAAACCCCTGTCCAAGCAATGTTACATCCAGCTTTCCTGTTTCAAGATAGATCCTATTTAAATCCGTTATCTCCAATTCGCCTCTTGCACTAGGCTTAATTTGTTTTGCATATTCTACAACATGACTGTCATAAAAATATAGCCCGGTTACTGCGTAATTAGATTTGGGATTTTCAGGCTTCTCTTCCAAAGATACCGCCTTTCCTTCACTATCGAATTCCACAACGCCAAATCTTTCCGGATCATCTACATAATATCCAAATACAGTTGCCCCCTCTTCTTTTCCTGCTGCCGCCTTAAGTCTTTTCCGCAATCCATGACCCTGGAAAATATTGTCACCCAATACCATTGCGCAGCTATCTCCATCAATAAATTCTTCTCCCAGTAAAAATGCCTGTGCAAGGCCATCCGGTGATGGCTGTACTTTGTATTGAAGACGGATTCCAAATTGACTTCCATCTTTTAAAAGCTCTTCAAAACGAGGTGTATCCTCAGGCGTAGAGATTATCAGAATATCTCTGATTCCAGCTTCCATCAAAATACTAAGTGGATAATAAATCATCGGTTTATCATAAATCGGAAGCAACTGTTTACTTGTCACCTGTGTCAATGGATATAATCTTGTACCTGAACCACCTGCTAAAATAATTCCTTTCATTCTCCTACCTCCATTTTTCGTATAACGCAAACCAGCAGTATCTTCCGATACTGCCTGTTTGGACTAAGTTATTTATACATCTCTTCGTAATACTTCTGATAGCCGCCGCTGGTTACATTTTTCATCCACTCCTCATGTTCAAAGAACCATTTAATCGTAAGTTTGATTCCATCTTTAAACATAGTCTCGGGATACCATCCTATCTCTTCCTTAATCTTATCCGGAGCAATTGCATAACGTCTGTCATGTCCTTTTCTATCTTCCACATAAGTAATAAGCTTCTCAGACACTAATGCTTTTCTCTCATCGCCTTCCGGCAGCATTTCCTGCAATGTATCCAGAATGATATGGATAATTTCAATATTCTGTTTTTCGTTATGCCCCCCAATATTATAAGTCTCAAAAAGGCGTCCTTTTTCCTGTACCATGTCAATTCCCTTGGCATGATCTTCAACATATAACCAGTCACGTACATTCTTACCATCCCCATAAACAGGAAGTTTTTTCCCTTGTAATGCATTGTTAATAATTAAGGGGATTAGTTTCTCCGGAAACTGGTACGGTCCATAATTGTTACTGCAGTTCGTGATATTTGCCGGGAATTTATAAGTATCCATATATGATTTCACCAGCATATCAGAGGAAGCTTTGCTTGCTGAATATGGACTGTGAGGATCGTATGGAGTCGTCTCATAAAAATA
This sequence comes from Ruminococcus sp., assembly GCA_013911065.1. Taxonomy (GTDB): domain Bacteria; phylum Bacillota; class Clostridia; order Lachnospirales; family Lachnospiraceae; genus Muricomes. The sequence continues at coordinate 29,354 of JACERV010000031.1, forward strand.
CTCTCCTTCATTTTCCAAAGAGCCATAAACCTCATCTGTAGAAACATGTAAAAACTTCTTATCTGCCCTGAATGTACCATCTTCCAATTCCCATGATGCCTTTGCCGCATTAAGCATTACCAGGGTTCCCAGCACATTCGTCTTTACAAACACATCTGGATTCTTGATACTTCTGTCAACATGGCTTTCTGCAGCAAAATGTACAACCCGGTCAATCTCATTTTCCTCGAAAATTTTATTAATTGCATCTGCATCGCAGATATCAGCTTTTACAAAAGTATAATTTTCTCTATGCTCAATAGCCTTTAAGTTTTCTAAATTACCTGCATAAGTCAGCTTATCCACATTTATGATGCGAATTGCGTCATCATATTTCTTAAACATATAGTGAATATAATTTGATCCTATAAATCCGGCCCCACCGGTTACTAAATATGTTCTCATATCTACCTCCACTAAATAATCTCAGCCTAGTATAACATTGCAGAAACAAAATAGCAAGAATAAAGAGGCTTCATAACCTCATGAACAGTACCAAATATAATAAATACCATCCTCTGTTATTGAGTACAATTCATACCCCATATCATTCAGCCATTTGGAACACTTTTCATCCTGCACAACAATACAGTTCACCCCCACCTTATCTATCTCTTTTTCAAAAGCCAGGCCATTTTCTTCACTCGGTTCTGCAACAAATTGAGCATATACATTTTGATCATATGATTCTAAAGGCGAACCGTTATTTACTGGATAACGCGCTGTCGCAGACACAGAAATAATATCTGGCGCATAAGTTCTTAACATAACCGCCATCCCATGCGGAGTCTGGTCAATGTTAACCCACTCCGAAGATACAACATATAATTGTTCTTCTGTCTCTTTTGACAATTGTTCTAATTTCTCACCTAATAAAATGGTTGAGTTTGGAATAAAATACCGATTATTCAAAATTACTTTCAAGCTATTTTTGATATCTGTTTCTTTCATTGGGCTTCCAGGCATTAGTGTATCCCCACTGTAAATAAATCCAAATATACATACAAACACCAATATAGCTTGTAAGCCAAGATATCCAATTTTTATGTTCTTCTCTTTTATACCACATTTCACCAGTATTGCGCATAAATAAATAGAATTTAACACCATGAATGTATATATCCATGTCATAGATGCTCTTACTGCAACAAATGTATAACCCGAACTTAATTCAAAAATATCATTTACTTCTGGCATCCACATAAATACCGCACTCAAAATCATCACACAATTAATTCGATTTACAACTTTTTCTCTTAGCCAGAAACTACATAAAAATATAATTAGGCAAATAATAATGATTGGTGAATGTAACGCCTTCCACACTTCAGAATACACCCATCCCTGTGTTTTGGACACGCCTGGCAGCACTACCGCTATTGCGATATAAACACATATAAATGCAACCGCAAATAGTTTTCCTCCTTTATTATAGTTGAAAAACAGACATGTAACAAGATAAGCGCTTGCAACCACTAGAATAATGGGCAGTACAATTGTGGATTTTGACAATAGCACAATAGAAATAGATGTAACCCCCATCACCATCTTCCAAGTCAATTTGTCAGCATCTAAATAATAAAACAATAACAATAGCATTCCTGACATTTTAGTCATAGTAGAACCCAAGAACATTCCTGAATTAAACTGAAACATATCGACAAGAGGCAACAGGGAAGTTTCTGATAAAAAAATATAATATATACCAAATAATAGCGTTATCACGACTGGATATTGCAATAGTTGCGTTTTTACACCAAATTTAAGTTTTCCCAATATATTTTCCACAAAAGCCTTCACCATGTTTAAGAATAAATAATAGTAGAATACCGATTGAAATAAACGTAAATAGAGTGTGGGTTTAACGCCCAGAAATTTTACATAAACAGAAGCTTCCAATTCCCATGTATTTAAAATGTAGGCATCAAATCCGGCATTTGCCACTCCTACTGAATAATTCGTCCCATAGCCGGTATGTGTATATGGTAAGGTTGCTACCTTTGTGATATAATAACCATCATCCAAATGGTTCCCCAACCAAAAACTTTTGTAATAAAAAAATAGCATTCCTGCAAGCACACCTAAAATAACATAGATGACCCAATTGTCTTTTATATACTGGCCGACATTAATCCGGAATCCCCCTGCAGAATTCTTTCTTTGTTTATACAGGATATAACCTACCAATACTCCCCAAACTGCAACAAGATAACCTGCAAAAGATGTCCACGGCAAGTTTATAAACTGTGTTACCATACCTCCAACAGCTATTAGAAAACTATATACCAGATATCCTGTTGTCAGCACATATGCTCCGCTTTTTTTCCCTTTTGTGACTGTTCTCCCTAGCATACATAACAGTATTGTAAAAATTATCCAAAATGTAAAACAAACTATATATTCTCTCATTATTCTGCTTGTTCCTTTTTTTCCTCTTTATCTATTTTCCTGTCTATTGCAATCTGCTGTACCAGTGCATCAATCTTATATTCCAACTGTGATATCTGTAAAGTCATAAAAAACATTTTAATAATCAATACAAAAATAATCACCAGGAACACCATACTAATTGGTGACTGAAACCCAAGAAGATAGGAAATATTATAAAATACTTCCGGAAAAATACCCATAACAACTAAAATACTTGCAAACGTTATCCAAAATATGGTATATTCAATTTTCAACTTTGCCTGACGTATTCTTTTTAACATGAACACGAGCATCAATACAGCACTAATGATTAATAGAACTCTAATTAAAACTGACATGATTTTTCTATCCTCTTTTCCTGAAATTCTGTACAAGGAGTATGGAAACCAACATTTTTATCATGTATTTGGCAGAACCTGTCAAATTCAAATAACTTTCACCAAACTGTCTCTCTTCCATCTTCACCTGCACCTCTGAGACTTTCGCACCATTTTTTAAAAGATAGGATACCGTATCCGGCTCCGGTCCATAATTCAAATTTTGTGCAAATTCTTTAATCATTGATCTCGAAAACATTCTCATGCCAGAAGTGGGATCTGAAACTCTTACCTTTGTAGTCATTTTTATTGCCACCGTCAGTATTTTACTTCCTATCATTCTCAGTGATTTACTTTTCCTATAATTTAAAAAACGGGAGCCGATAACAATATCATACCCATTCTCCATCCTGTCTAGCATTGCCTGAATAAATTCTGGTCTGTGCTGTCCATCTGCATCGAACTGGATAGCATAAGAATATCCCTTGATGTATGCGTATTTCAATCCTGCCTGGAAAGCTCCTGCCAATCCTAAATTTGTTGGCAGGTCTAACAATTCATACCCCTTACCTCTGCATATTTCCGCAGTTCTGTCTCTGGAGCCGTCATTCACAACGATATAGTCGTACTGAGCATAATTATCCCGAATGTACGTTACCACGTTTTCAATGTTTTCCTCTTCGTTATACGCAGGTATCACGATTAGTAATTCACTTTGCATAGATTAATCCCTTCCCTCTTTTGTGCTTGTATGCATCCTTTCCCTGTTCATTTATTTTACGGCAATTCATTTACTTTTTCAGATACAATATCCCATGTAAAATTATTTTTCAGCCTGTCATAAGACAATTTTACTGCTTCCTCTCTCTTCACACGATTGTTAATAGCCTTCACCAAAGCATCCTTCAATATTCTGGCATTATTATTTTGGATCACCATTCCATAGTCATCTGTTGGAAAGGTTTCTCTTGCACCGCCCCGCTCTGTAGTCACAACATAACATTTACAGACAATGGCTTCCAGAATAGCGGTAGAAAACCCTTCCGAAAATGAAGGAAGACAGAAAATGTCTGTTTCTGACAATAAAATCATCACCTCTTCAAACGACTTTCTTCCCAAAGGTATCAGGTGCTTATTTTCATGCAATCTTACAAAATCCTCCAGCCCTCCGTCCCCCGCTAAAAATAAGTATGTATTCCTGTAAGTTTTCTGAAGCTGCTCAAAAGCATTGATTAGCTGAGGGATGCCCTTTTCTGGCAGTAACCGTCCAGTGAACGTAATTACTACAGCATCTTCATCAATTCCATAAGCTGCCCTGTATTTCTTTTCATTTTGTCCTAGTACTTTTTCGATACTCTCTATATCTACTGAATTATACAGCACACCCTTTGCTTTGATATGAAAATGTTTCAGCCAATCTACACAAGCATTGGAGACACCGTAATAATCTTTACAAAATAACTGTCCTACTTTCGTAATGACATGCTCATAGACCCCGCCGATGATATCAAACACTGGATTCCCAACCGACAGATGGCTGCTGCCATGATCAATTGTAATCACCGGAATATTCTGGCTTTTTGCAAACCATTGTCCATAAACAGAGTGAATATAAAACCGAGTGTTCACAATGACAAAATCAAATTTTTTATTTTTTAAATCCTGATGTATGGCTTTAAACCGGGGGCAACATTTTAAAACAGGATACCTGCCGTCCAATAAGTCAAAACAAGGCAGCCGGTATACAGAAATACCATCCATATTTTCATATTCTGCAAGTTGCTGTAAGTTTGATGTCACCACCGTTACCGTATTTCCCAACTCAATTAGTTTTTTTGCCAGATTGTAAGTATAACGTTCCACACCGCCCATATGCGGAAGATACTGAGCTGAAAAAATACAATAAGCTCTTCCCATTATGTTCCCCTTTTCATTATCTTTTATTAACCTTAGAATCTTCATCCCGTTTTTAGTCTATCTGTCAAATAATTCTTTATATTGAACAATAGAATACTCCTGAATTTCCGTGAAATTCTGTGCTTCTTCCCAACTATACCAGTTTCCTTCACGATTCATGACTCCATTCACATTAATTACAGGATATAATTCATATAAATTTTCTAAATACTTCTGATAATCATTAAGCGGTAAGTCTGCTGCTTTCATAAGAAGTATCTGCAAATAATTTACACTCATATTATCACAAGTTTGTCCCTCCAACTTATAATTCGAATACAAAATATATGGCGTCTGATATTTTTTTGCCTGTTTTAAAACATCAGAATCCCCAGAACTCTGCTGGGTTTCTTCATAAAACCCTGTTTCAACGGAGGGCTGATGATCGCCAAACATGCAGATAAGCACCGGATTTTCCCTTTGTGAAAAATACGTAATTAACTCTTCAAATGCGGCATCTGATTCCTTGATTAAACTCAGATATTGTTCTGCTTGGGGATAATCTCCTGCCAAATCTGTAATATGTACGGTACTCTCATATCCTCCATTCGCATAGCCACCATGGTTCTGCATAGTTACATTAAAAAGAAATACATTCTCATTTTTTTCTTTAGCCTTTTCATACCTTGAAATGACATCCTTATAATTACCGCTATCTGACACCATGCCTCGAATAGTATCTACATTTTCCCAATCTTCAATATAATATGTTTCATCAAACCCAAACGCCTGATAAACATTTTTCCTGTTCCAGCCACTTGAATTCATGGGATGCATAAATATACTGTAATATCCCTGGTTCAAGAGTTGATTCTGTAAATTCGGCGTATTATTTTTCACATAATTCTGATAGGGCATAACTCCGCTTGGAAAAAACGCATTTGAAAACCCTGTTAAAAATTCAAATTCTGTATTTGCAGTCAGCCCTCCAAATACAGGCACACTTGTATATCCGCGGACTACATTCCCCTGCAGGCCATTAAAATATTCCAAATACTTTTCATCCGTCTCAAAATTACCCAGCAGGCTTAAATCCGAAAAACTCTCATTCATAATGACTATAATATCCGGCTTTTTACCATTTAACCCCGTACTGATACTTAAGCTGCAATTATCCTGCTCCGCCCTCTTTTCTTTCAACTCCTGGGCTTTAGCAGAAGAATAGGACTCTGGTTTTTCTACTTTCAAACCAGGTATTCCTGCCGCAAAATCAAGAAATGCGCCATGCTTTTGGGCACTTTCTGTCAGTTCCCATATAAACGGTTTCACTGTATTCTCTTTCATAAATTCTTCATTCCAGAAAATATTGTATAAGACCAGAAGATAACATAAAGTTACAATTCCTGTCCCAATTCTTCTCTTTATACTTTTTTGCTGATATTCACAGCGGAGCGCTAAAAGTATCACCGCAAATGCAATCAGGATAATATAAGCCCTGTGATATATAAACACAAGATCATACCCTTCTGACACATTAAGTGCAGTCCTCAATGCATAAATATCTGCTGTACGGATACCGTTTCCCCTAAATTCTGCAATAAAACTATTTGCCAGTGCATAAACCGTACATATAATCATTCCCAAACTTATTGCAATCTGTATCCGGTTTGTTACCATGTATAGAAGGAGGAAGATCATAAAATAAAGAGTATAATTAAAAACCACCATCAAAAACTCCATTTTGCGAATCTGGTTTCCGGCAGCTACCTCCGTATTCAGAAAACATAAAACCGGAGCTACCAGCAATAATAATCCGCAAAATATTCTCTGGTAGTGCTCAGAAATTTGTATTCTTATAAATAAAGTTATGCACAAAAAACAATCTGCAAGAAATGCTAACATGATATGCTCATGAATTGTAGAAAAATTTTTCGGCATCATCTTCCAGAATATCAGAAATAAAAGAAACAGGCACCCTGAAACAACTCCCCATTTCTTATCAAGAACTATATATTTTTCATATAACTTTTTTATCATATCTAAGTATTTACTTAGGTATTTTCCCACCATTTTATCATCTGCTCCATTTTCAGGATATTATGTTCCACCCTAACATGCCTATCTTACCACTTATTCATCACTTTTTCCACCACTTTTTCTTACAGACATATATAAAAGAGCAAGAAAAAGAAAACTAACGCAAAGTTATCACCCGTTTCTCTCCTGTTAAAACTATTGGTAAAAATAAAAAGCTTTTTGGTGGACTTCATTCAATCAGAGCTCTATAAAACAAAGAAAACGGACTGGAGCAAAAGCTCAGTGTTACCTACTCGATAAAAAACAAGAAGTAGCAACGGCATATCCGAAACGAATAAGTCGAAAGAGTAGGGAAGCTTATCACTTCCTCCGCGAAAAGATTTCTGGGAGGCGGCAAACCGATTACAAACGTTTTATCGAAGAGCTTCATGCTACCTGAGATGGTGAAGTGGCTGATAAATACGTTTATTCTATTAATCTCGAAGTGTAAAAATTGTATCTATAACTTACAAGATGTCAGGTTTTTAAATAGAATCAAAATTATTGAAATTATATATGACAAAGAAACATCGCACAATGCAGCTTTTTTAATGCCCGCTGCATTGTGCGATATTTATTTTTTAAAAACCCTCTAATATATCCCTTAACGCCGTTATTAACTTTAAATTATCGTCACTATTCCTAACAGCTAATCTCACAAACTGCCTATTATCCATTTGGATCTTTTTACTTAAATCCTTAATGAACAGATTATATCCCACAAGCAGAACCTTCGTCAGTTCCTTTGCAGTCATACCACTGGTGATTTCAACCAACAGGTAATTCGCCTGAGATGGCACAATCCGAAGCCCTTGAATTGTAGAAAGTTCATCAACAAACTGCTTTCTAACAGCCTTGATTCTTTCAAGTGCAACAGCATAGTCCTTTTTATACTTTTCTTCAATTTGCATATAGAATTCGCCAAATGAATTGATATTCCAGATAGCTACTTCCTTTTTCATACTGGCTATCAATTCTTCATCCGCAGATACTAAGATACCCAGACGGATTCCTGGAACACCATAGGATTTAGATATAGATTTCATTACAATTAAATTCTTATGTGCATTGATAATCGTTTCATCTATGAGTGTGCTATTTGCTTCTTCTGCAAAATCAACAAATGACTCGTCTACAATGATACGGATACCTTTCTTTCCACACCACTCTATCAAACGCAGCACATCATTTTTCTTAATATAGTTACCACTCGGATTGTCAGGATTAATAAGAACCAAGGTTTCAATGTCAGTCCCGCCAAAGAAATCCATCAGTTCATCCGCATCATATGCCAGATTTTCATTATGCGGTACATATACTACACTCTTGGCTTCAGCATAACGGTTTGGATACTCTTCAAATGTAGGATGGATAAAACCAATTTTTCCAGTCAATTTTTCCATCAGACATTTAATCAGTTCCGCTGCCCCGTTTCCTACTAGGACATGTTTTTGGTAGATACCAAAATTCTTAGCTGCCAACAGACTGTTTACTTTCATTCCAGACGGATACTGCGTGAGCAGAGTTTCAAAGCTGGCTTTCATCTCATCCATTAGTTTCTGCGGCGGGAAATACGGATTTACAAGATAGCAGAAATCCAGCAGGTGTGGATATCTCCAATATCCACCATATCTTGCTTGGATGCTGGCTACCTTTTCGTCTGCATCTGGTGCAAACATGGAAGAAGCAATATCCAAATCTTGAAGATCATCAATCTCATACCAGAGCTGCCCTTCTAGCTTTTTCGCCTTAATTTCAGGGGTATCCAGCATCGTGATTACACGGAGTACCTGCTCATAATACTCATTGTCTCCCAGTGCCTTGGAATATGCGTCGAGAAACGGCACATAATACGTTTCCGAAAAATGTCTGCTAAACTTATAGATATTGACCGTCTTGTAATACTGCGGGATATCTTCAAACACAAACTTCTTTCCCGGAATAAATGCCTCGATAGAATCATCGTCTCCAATCTTAATGCAGGTACCATCCATCCAGCTTTCATACTTGTCTACCAGAGCCAATGTCTCCCTTGGGTCATCCAGAAGAACCTCCAATGCACTGTCCTCAAAAATAAGATCCGATTCAAGCAGAAGTGTATCCTCTTTCAAAAGATATTCCTTTGCCAGAGCCAACGAATAAATGTTATTGGTCTTATCATAAATAGGGTTGTCCACATAGCAAATCGGTGTCTGGATTCCCAAAGTCTCAATATAATCAATCAGTTTTTTGCCTTCATAACCGACTACAATAACAATACGTGAAAGGTGTAATTTCTCCAGCTGATGGAGCACACGGTCAATCAATGCCACCCCATTGACCTTCACCATGCATTTCGTGTTATTCTCTGTCAAATCCTTAAGACGTTTGCCCATTCCAGCTGCTAAAATCAATCCCTGCATACTTTCCTCCTTAAACTAACATTGAAATCAAATAAATTCCAAGTGCAATTACATTCATATCAATGGTTTCTTATCATATAAGTTAGATGCTCTATTCACATCTGTACAGTTTCATAAATTCTTTTGAGGTAAGTTCTGTTTCGAACACCTTCATACCATCTTCCATCGCAACCGATTTGTACCAGTCCCACACAATATCTATATTCGGAGTCGGAACAAAGAACATTTTTGCAATATCCTTGATAATTTTCAATCCAAACGGAAAGTCCGCTGTAAAGTATCGTGAGTGCCAATCTGGAATCCAGCCCCTTTCCATTTCTATCATCGGTGAAGTAAGGCCCTTAAATGCCTTGATTCCTCTGATTTTCTTGGTCATGGCATCAGCGGTTGGGCTTTCATAGTAATCCCTAAGCGGCATAACAGAGCCCAAGTCCATAGGAATTACTGTACAAAGCTCCTGCAGTTCCCGGTCACAGGCAATCAACATTTCAGAGGAATCATCCGTCCATTCTTCGTAAAACAAGAAATTCCTTGGATAAACATCACCCGGCTTATGATCCTTGAACATAGAATACAAACGTGCAGTGTGCAAGATAGGATTAGAAGGAGTCAATGTCACAGACAAATAATTGTCCAGAGCCTGACAAGGCATATCAAAGATCTTTTTCATTGTTCTGCAAATGTCTGTTGTTTGAGTTGCGGGTATTGCGCCAATCTGTAGGTCGGATTTTCTTCCAAGCTCATACACGGCTTTTCCATATTCTTTTAAACGTGCAATGCTGTGTACACGCTGTAATCCAAACAAAATACAACCCTTTTTAACTAATCCTTGAAAAGCAAATTCAGCTCCACCACCTCCCGGCACAATGCCGATTTTCATCCCTATACGGACATAAGGCAACATTTTCTCTGCCAAGTCCGATAAAAGCTGGGCTGGAATTACAACCCAGACATACTCAGCTGCTTCCAACGCCTCCTGCATTGAATCCGTCACTTTAGACAACTGCCCTGTCAGAAGTAATTTATCCTCCGCACTGTAAACCTCAATTTCCTTTTTCCAATGTTCAGACTTAGACGTATACACTGTTACTTCATGCCCTTTGTGGGCTGCTTCTGCAGCCATCAACGTGCCGACATTTCCACCACCGATTACTGTAATTTTCATTGCCTTACCCTTCCTATCTCTTAATCCTATTGAAAATCCTCGTCTTATACTCCTGCAAATATGGATTTTTTATCAATAATAAGATTGCAAAATAGCCACAAACACAAATTGATACTGTTATAAACAAACGGAGAAACGTACCTTGTACACTAGCATTTACTCCCCATCGAACAACAAAAAACCAAATACTTGCCATGATATAGCTTGGCATTCTTCCAAACATAACCCCTAGCTTTATAATGTCTCTCGCATAACGCATTAATATGAAAAACATAATAATTTCTGAGAGTAAGGTTGCAGTGGCTGCCCCCGTCACACCTACTATTGGAATCAGCACCAAATTGGCCACAAAATTAGACACTGCACCGACAGTAGTTGAAAAGAGTACTTCCTTGTCTTTCTTATACGGTATACATACCTGATATGCGATAATCTTATTCACCGCCTCTATTACGACTCTCACTGATAAAATATTTGCCGCCATTGTTCCTGATAAAAAACTCTTACCACTAAACAATAGAATCAGAATGTCACTTGTACAAATCATACCCACTACTGTTGGTATAGATATCATCAAAAGGATGTCCACCGATGACTTCATCAGCTTTTCATATTCCCTTTTTAGCCCATTTCCCACATAGTAGGAAACCCTTGGAAGAATCGTCGCTGATATAGTCCCCATCAATATGCTGATTGCCAGATTGAGCTTTACTGCCGCTGTATATATACCTACAACAGAGTCCCCAAGCATCGCTCCAAGCATCGTTTTATCTATGGATGTATTGATAGTCGCAGCAAGTGTTGTTCCAAATATAAGCAAAATTGGTTTTAAGTGCTTTCGATATTCATAAGTGTGCTTTGCTTTCCAATCCACAAATTTTCTAGAATGCCATAAATTTAAAATGGCCGCACCTCCACTGGAAATCACCCATAATGCAGCATACCAGTTATAATCCTCTCTGTTTCTTACTAACAGAAACAACAAAATGAGAGAGAAAAATTGAAAAAAGATAGAACGTTTTGTAATGTATGCATATTCTTCCTTGATGATAAAAAGCCACGCCATGCTCACGGTTGTAAACAGGAGATCTATTCCAAATATCATCAAAAGCATCCTATAATCCTGAAGGATTGGGAGGTTTAAGAACACAATCAATGCTATATATGCAGTGAAAGTGGTGAACAAATTAATGTGGAGTATTTCTTTGACAAACTTATTAAACTTCTCTTTATCCTCTTGGATGCCCGCACCTTCCCGCACAGCATAAGTACTGATTCCCAAAGATGCCAACAAGGCGAAATAAGAAATAATAGCACTTGCATACTCCACCTTCCCTATACCAGCCGTTCCCAGAACTCTGGATGCATAGGGAAATGTAATCAGTGGAAATAAAACTGTCATCAGTGTCTTTATTCCATTCATAACAAGATTCAACGTCATTGACTTCTTTGGCATACTTCTACTCTTCCTCTCCAAACTCAATCAAATATGGTCTGTGATTCACACGTTTATCTTCCGGAGGTAATTTCATATAATCGCCAAAAATTCTAGTCAAAATTTGATCCGCATTTCTTGGAATATGAACATAAAAGTCCATAAAATCACGCTTTTCCATGGGGTAAGCATCACTTTTTTTCATAGCACTTGCCCATGGCATGGTTGCATCAAAGGGAGCACAATACTCTGTCTGCTTATGATTATATCGCTGTGAAACCTTTTGAAACTTCCGATAAATTTTTATCGGGGTAATGTGCAATATTCGAAGACCAACTCGTACTGTGTGACATATAAATTCTACTAGCCTCTTCTTGGCCCCCTTATAAGGAATGAATGGAGTAGCATCTCCACTCAAATACAACAAACGCCCTAGAAACCATGTCACAGCATACTGGTATTTTCTTGCCAAGTATCCGTCCGCAAGATGATCATATATAAAGATATCTATAAAAATCCCTCTACTATAATTACAATCCTTTTCATCCCACGAGATAAACTTTGTTCCTTTCTTTTGAAAGTGTGTCACTGTACAAGCATAATTTGAATTTGTCTCACAGGTAAGAAATTCATATTTTTCACTTAATTCTTTCTTTGCTGCCTTCTCAAAGCGTACAAAGTCTTCCCGAAACATTCCGATATCGATATCATCGTCCCAAGGTATAAAGCCTTGATGGCGCACAACTCCCAGCATACTTCCAAAAATAGGAAACGTATCTATTTTATACCTTTCACACAAATCCAGAACATCCTTTAAAATTTCCGCCTGTGCCTTCTGTACCTTGTTTAATGTCTCTTTATCATAATATTCTTCCATATTTTTTACCACCATTCACTAAACTCTTCGTTATATACACAAGAAGCACATGCACCTACTATTAGATACACATGCCCCTTGTGTCATAGTTTTACGCAATGATTCGGCATCTCGCCGAAACGAAGAGTATTCTTTTATAAATAGGGACTTCTTCTGGCTCCCGGTGGATTTCCACCCTTCTTTGCTAGTACAGCCTGTATATATTCCAATCGTTTTGACTTGCCAGAACTACCTGCATTATTCCCATTTTGAGTCCAACCTAGCCATCCATAATCTTGTATATGCACTTGATAATAGACATCATACCTGTTCGTAATTTCCCCTGAGTATCATATACAACTATCTGTTTTTCTTTGCTTATTCTAAGTAACGTGTCATAACGGTAGCAACAGACGCCCGGTCCGTATAAGCCCTGGGTCCCAACGTTCCATCATCATTTCCGGTAATAACGCCTGCCCCCACGCACCAACGGACTCCTTCCAGGGCAAATGAACTGACCGTATGTCCATCCCTGAACTGGCTGTGGTCTCCTTGTGTTGAAACATCATATCCATTATATTTTGCATATCTGTACATCATAAGCATCATCTGTTCACGGGTTATATTATCCGCTGGACCAAACCGGCCATTTTCATATCCGGTTGTAATCCCTGCCGCTGAAGCCCACAGTACTGCATCTGTATAAAACTGATTAGCCGATACATCTGGAAAGACTTTAGAATACGACACTTGGGGGGAGCCCGCCATACGATACAAAATTGTTGCAAACTGTGCACGGCTTACTTTCTCAGACGGTCCAAACTTGATTGGATTCAACCCTGTCATAATCCTGCTCTCATACATATAACGGACCGCATTATAATACCAGCCCTGTCTGCTTACATCTACATATGGAACTTCCATCCAAAAATTCAAATCCACCGCCCCATTGATTCCTGCTACCTTACCTTTGTCTGAACACTGCCAGATATCATAATAACCACCATAATCACAGGTTGTATTGTACTGAGCAACCCACTTAGACCAGGAACTATTGTCAAACACCGGACTAGTAAGATATGTGTTCCACCAATTTAAGTTTGCATAAATTCCCACTTTATATCCAGCCGCCGATATCGTGTCGCAGAAAACTTTAGCCATGTTGCCCTTCATTTCTGCACTTGTATTCACTGTAGTCTCATCTTCCATGTCAAAGTATACAGGATATGCTAAATTACGGCCACGAATCAGTCTAAGTACGTGATTCGCTTCGCTTTTTGCCATAGTTGTATTTGTTGCATAAGAATAAATATAAACCCCATATGGAATACCAAGACGTTCACATTCAGACACGTTATATGCCCAGTCAACATCATCTTGATAAGAATAATCATCCCCATATCCGCATTGGATAATAGCAAAATCTATTCCATCCGCTTTCACCTTATTCCAGTCAATTTTCCCATTCTTCCCCTGATGATAGCTGACATCAATCCCTTTTCTTACCGCACCTGGAATTGGATTACCAACACTATTCATGTAAACCCCATTCACCTTCTTCCATGCATTGCTTGACTCAGCATAAGTTTCAATTCCTGGTATTAATTCCCCGTTCTCAAATCTCCAACTATTTTCTTTCTTTTCCTCCTGCGGTTCTATCAGTGTTTCCGTCTCCTCCTGCGGCTCTGTTAACATTTCCGCATCGTCCTCATTGTCTATGTTCTGAAGACTTTCTGAGATAAAATTTTCATCTGCTGCATAAACAACTTTTTCTTTTCCTGCCAAACCGAAAGTTACTATACTAATACCAAATAAAATTATGACTGATTTTATTACATTTCTTCTCATTGTATATCTCCCTAAATAATATATCCTATTTACGTTTTCCCTCTATATTCTTACACACATACAAAAGCACATGTACTGCCTATAGATACACATGCTCTTCCCAATCCTTAACTTTCAAATAACTTCTCCGGATATATCCCTGCATCAATCAGTCCTCTTACTGCTGAAACCACAGCATCTTTATCTTCCTTGTAAGTTACTCCAAACCACATGTCCTTTGATCTCAGTACTTTAACATCCAGTTTATTTTTCTTCAGCAAATCTCCTATCATAGTTGGGAGCAGATATTCGGCCTTCAGGTCTGACTCATCTACCTCACCTAAAAATTCCTGAAACCCTTGCTCTAATATCTGGAAAAACTCTGGCCTTAATCCCCACATATTCATGGAGACCGGAGACTCTAAATCTATCTCCTGTATTCCGTCTGCTTTCTGCACAACGGCTCTGCCATTCACCTTCTCTATATTTTGTGTCTCCACTATTTGGGACAGCATTCCCTTATCATCAACTTTACATACGCCACGGGTCACGACCCCATTATCACTAAGTGTATTTTTCAGTACAAAGCTAATCATGCAGATTTCCATGCCATCTTTACAAGCTTCCCTTGTCAAATATTCATAACCTTCCTTAAAAGCCTGCTTCCCATAATAATCATCCGCATTGATCACAAGAAACGGTGCATCTACCACATCCTTACAGCAAAGAATGGCCTGTCCAGTCCCCCAGGGCTTTGTTCTTCCCTGGAATCTCTCTTTATATACATCAGGTATATCATCCACTTCCTGATAAGCATAATCCACGTTCACAATCTTTTCAATACGGTGGCCGATTATTTCTTTGAAATCTTTCTCCAGATCCTTCCTGATTACAAATACAACCTTATCAAATCCTGCTTCTATAGCATCATAAATGGAGTAATCCATGATAATTTCTCCATTTGGTCCCACCGGCTCCAGTTGTTTGATGCCTCCTCCGAATCTGCTTCCAATGCCTGCCGCCATGATTACTAATGTAGCTTTACTCATTTTCTTCTCCTTATCTTTGCTCCGGCACAACATGCCGTTTTATTCTCCCAAACCATCCTCTACAATGCGTATCATTTCTCTGAGGGCTGCTTCTTCATCTTCACCCTCACACACAATTCTGATTTCATCCCCACTTTTGATACATGCCCCCAAAACGCTCAGGACACTCTTTGCGTTTGCAGTTATATCTTCCGTTTTTGTCTTTTTCTCTATGGTGATTTTACTTCCATACTGCATAGCAGTTTTGCAGAACAACCCTGCTGGTCTGAGGTGCAGACCTGTTGGATTCTTAATTGTAACTTTTTCACTAACCATCTCTAAGCCGTCCCTCCTATTATCTGTTCTCCGTTGTTTCTTCCTGATCTGTCTTCTCATCCTTCTCTGTCAGGACCACCTTTACAGTGGGCTTCTTCGTCAGGGTAATATTCGCCGCTGTTTCTATATTTACCGGTACTTCGTATGTGCCCGGCTTTGTATATGTTTTTAAATCTATAGAGGCTGCATTCCTGATATTCAGGCTGTCCAGGACTTCCTGAATGCCTTTGAACTGTAATTCTATATCCGTATTTTCATCAAAAGATACTCTGAAATTATCCTGCAGGTTATTTACACGGATAGCCTCTACCGAAAGCTCAATTGTCCGTGTCCCTTCCTGTTCAATAGATATTGTCACAACAATATTATTTGCAGTTTCATCCACCAGCTGGATTCCCTCAGGCAAGTAGGGCAGGATATCTATCGTCTTTTCCAGCTTTTCTGCTGCCCCGGTTATATCTATCTCTGATGCCGGAATTTCCAGCTCCTCAAAGCCCTCCAAAACCTCTGCCGTTCCAGATACTTGTATTTTATCAGGCTCACAGGTAAGTCCGCTGAAAATATAGCCTGATTCCGGGGTGCCTGAAACACTGAAATTCAAAGCCACACTTTTTGTGTTCAGTGCTTGGACATTTACCGTAACCCCTTCACTTCCCAGATTATCTTTTAGTTGAGATTTATCCACCACATTTCCATTACTGTCATAATATATCAGCTCTGCCTGCAGCACAGTTGTCTTGGACAAGCCGGATACATCTACCTTTGCAACCGCCTTATCTATACTATTGACCAGTGATTCCGCACCGCGAACTGTTATTTTTTCAGGATTTGTGACCATTTCACCCACAACAAAGCCATCTCTTGGAGTACCTGATGCACTGACCGTCAGCGGAAATACATTTTTTGTCTGATCTTCAGTCTTTACTCTCAAATTGACCGGCATTATCTCCGTGTTATAACGGCCCTCATATCCCGGAATCGTAGCTCTGATGGGAATCAGCGAGTCAATCTGCATCTCACTCATATCTGCTGTTGCAACAATATTGTTGGCGGACAGCTTGGATAAAACAGAGCGCTTTGCCTTCACAACAACAGTTACAGTCTGTGTATCATCCAGTATTTTATATGTTTTCCCTTCATTTGTTACGATTTCCGGATTTTTTACTGTAACAGGGATATTACGGAAAGTGGAAGCTTCCACCGGGTCGTCAACATTTACAACTATCAACCATAGGAAAGCAGAAAAAACAAGAGCCATAACCTTCAGCCCCATATTATTCGTAAACTTATACTTCTTCATGCCTCTGCCGTCCTTTCCATATAGTAAATTTCTTATGTTCAGAAGTTCTATACTGGATTTGACTCAGCCTTGACGCAAGATATTCAGGCGTAATTCCTCTTACTAATTGTCCTCCCATTGCGACCGAAACCTGACCTGACTCTTCTGATACAATGATAATCAGAGCATCACTTACTTCACTCATTCCAAGTGCGGCCCTATGTCTGGTTCCCAGTTCTTTGCTAATCTGCATGTTATCTGAAAGCGGCAGATAGCAGGTGGCAGATGTGATTCTGTCTCCCCGTACAATGACAGCACCATCGTGGAGCGGTGTATTATGTTCGAATATATTCAGCAAAATCTGAGTTGAAACTTTACAGTCCAGTTCAATCCCTGTCATCTCATATTCTGTAAGCCGGATAGCCTGCTCCACAACAATCAGAGCGCCCGTAGATACACTGCCCATATCAAAACATGACTTAACAAGTGCTTCCAGTGTCTCATCAGAAAATCTTTGATTATCCTTGCTTCTGTCAAATGGATTGATATTACTCAACAGATTTTTTTCTCCCAGCTTTTCCAAGGCACGCCGCAATTCTGGCTGAAACACGACCACGGCGGCAATTGCCAGCACGTTGATAGACGTTTTAGCAAGGTATAATATTGTATGCATCTGAAAAATTGCAGCCAGTAATATAAACGCTGCAAGGACTATCATTCCCTTTAAGAGCATCCAGGCCTTTGTATTTTTCATCCAAAGCATAATCTCATATACAATGACTGTTACAATGAGAATCTCTATCACATCAGTCAGGTGGACATTCGGAAAGTACATGTCACTTACATAGTTGTCAAAAAAATTTCTAATCCACTGTTCCATTCTGCCACCTCCTGTCTTAATTATTTGCACTTATGGCGAAGTAGATACCCAAAATCCTCTCTTTTTAGAAACGGCGGGAATCCTCTGTAAGATTATCCTCCAAATTATCTAATCCCAGTTCCTTTGTAAGGCTTCTGGTCAGCAAAATATCGTCTGCTGCCATGCCAGCATCTACTCTGCCTGCTTTATTTCTTGCTTTAGGAACAACAGGCCCTGCTTTCGGCCTGCGGGATTTTACAGTCCCTTTTTTGTTTGCAGTATTGGCAGCCATTGTCCCCTTGCCGCCTTCACCTCCCTCAAATTGTTCCTGTCTTGCATTAATATGTTTTACACTTACCTCAGGCGCAGACACGACAATCTTTGGAACCGCTTTTACATAATAATAGTATTCATCATCTTCAAATTGCATACGCTCCGTACTGGAATAATCTACAGAAAAGAAGAGGAATTCCAAAACTAAGCCCACTACGAAAGCAAGCACTCCACTCAATACCATAGAACCATATGAGAGATGAACATCCAAAGCCACATTTCCCACAGCTCCAATGACAATGGCAATGATAGCTCCTGCTGCCGAGCCAATCTTCCAGGCATGGTCCACAGACCTTGTGCGTACTGCATATACAATCAAAAGGCTGACAACAACTGCCAGAACCATGACCCACATTTCCTTATTAGTCAGAGACTGCTTTGCAAAAGCCATCAAACTATCCACTAATCCTTTTGCATCTCCTCCCTTGAGAGCAGAAGAAGACATTTTCACATAATGCAGTATATAATAAACAATTGTTCCAAATGCAGCCGGAAATACACAGATTGGTCCTCCTAAAAGACCAAAGGCTACCGGAATTATAAATGGCACCTTTAAAGAAAATGCAATGGGAGTCAAAAGAACAATCCATGCCCTTTTCGGTGTGAATCTGAAATAGAAAATGTACATAATAAGAAAAATAACCAAAGATACCAGCATTATGGGCATAGACAATGCATAGAAATGCAGCATTATCAGTACTGTGGCCGCAATCACCATCACAACCAAAGGCAGAAATGCACAAACTGCTGAAAGCCCAATTGTACACAGTATCGATGAAGCAGCTTTCATAAAGCCAATATTGGAGTTGATAAGGCCAAATACACACAGTCCTAAAATAAACTGTAATACTTTTATAATATAGGTGGAAAACCTGGCGTAGATTTTCTGCAGTTGTTCTTTCCAGACAAGTAATGTGCTCATATTCTTATTTTTTCTCCTTCATATACATCTTTCCTAAATGGGATAACTCCCTATAATACTTCTTTACGCGCTGCTTCGCCTGATTATGCTTTGATCTGTAAAAACCAGAGGCACAGACACAGTATACTATCAGTAATATAAGATATGCACCAACTGCAATTGATACGGCTATAATAAACTTTGTTATTGTGAGATCCTTCAATAACGCATCTATATTGCTGATTACAATAAGGCCTGCTGCCAGCACATATCCGATGGTAATCCAAATAGCTGTAATCAATGTGTTAAGACTCGTATAATCCTTTTTATAATAGCTGCTGATTTTTAAATCTTCCGGTGCCAGAGACTTCTCATACCCTGCCATCTTCGTCATCAGCCTGATTCGATTTTTATCTAACATTTCGTCACCCCAACATATTTTAAGGAAGTTCTGTTTAAACATCATTTTTAGTATATCATATATTCAGAGCCCTTGTCCAATGCTTATAGTTAAAAAATACACTTTTTCAGCGCCTGCAAGCTTCAGCATATAAGCAGCTTTATGTATGGTACTCCCTGTTGTATAGATGTCATCTACAAGCAGTACAGCCTTTTTCACCCCCTGCTGTTTTGATACTGCAAAAGCACCCTTTAGGTTACGAGTTCTCTGCATATTATCCAGATTCTTCTGGGGCTTTGTGTTTCGGACACGGTACAAGACTTTTCTATTCACAGGAATATCCAGAATCCTGCTCAATTCCTCCGCCAGTATATCTGCCTGGTTATATCCGCGGGCCCTTTTCCTGGCCGGGTGAAGAGGAACTGGAATAATTTCTTCAATTCCCCATCTGCGAACGTGACTGCCGCATGACTTTGCCATCTCCGCCGCAAATATCCTGCCGTAATATCTCTTATTTTTATATTTGAACCTGTATACTGCCTGGGAGACAGGTTCACAATGTCTCCACACGCTGCGTCCCTGCTCATAGGATGCGGGATGTCTCAGGCAGTCCCTGCAATATTCCTGTTCTTCTTTTTTCACGGGTTTCCCACAGCGCATGCAGCGGGGTTCTCCAATATATACCGTCTTTTTCTTACAGGCCGCACAAACTCCTTCTGAGCATATCTTCCTGCAGAAAGGGCAGACAGGCGGATACAGAAGATTTAAAATTCCTGGATATGCTCTGCCAGGCTTGTATAGCGGTTTTGTTCGTCTTTGTTTTGTATCATTTCCTGAAATGTTATATCACTCCCTACAATTGTCAGGCATTTTTTTGCACGTGTTACTGCTGTATAAAGCAAATTTCTGTTGTACAGCATCCTGGGGCCCTGCAGCAGAGGAATGATGACAGCAGGGTATTCACTCCCCTGAGATTTATGTACAGTTATGGCATAGGCCAGCTCCAGCTCTTCCAGCATTTCAAATGAATATTTTACTTTTCTTTTTTCATCATATTCAACCTCTACTGTATCATCATAGGCATTAATTGCTGTTATGATTCCCATATCACCATTGAAAATCCCCATGCCCTTATCCACAGTCAGGCCAAATTTTGTACAGATTTCCCACTCCAACTGATAATTATTCTTAATCTGCATGACCTTATCGCCTACACGGAACAGGCGCTGTCCATTCTCTTTCTCCGCTTTTCCCGGTGAAGGAGGATTCAGATATTTCTGTAAAATGGTGTTTAGACGTTCCACACCCAGCAGCCCTTTTCTGGTCGGTGTCATAACCTGGATTTCTAAAGGGGAAGCATCTACATATTTAGGAAGTTTCTGTTGTATCAATGTAATGACCACACTGATAATAACATCCGGCTCCTGCCGTTTCAAAAAAAAGAAGTCCCGGCTCTTATTATCTAATACAACCGGCTGACCCGCATTAATCTTATGGGCATTCACTACAATATCGCTCTCTCCTGCCTGGCGGAAGATTTTTGTCAATGTCACAACCGGAAAACTGGCTGATGCAATAATATCTCTCAGGACACTTCCAGGACCTACGGACGGAAGCTGGTTCACATCGCCCACCAGAATCAGCCGCGTTCCTTCCACCACTGCAGACAAAAGCCCGTGCATCAGTGTCAGGTCTACCATAGACATCTCATCAATAATCAGCACATCTGTTTCCAGTGGATTCTGACGGTTCCTCATGAATCCATTTACATTCCCCTCTTCTTCAGGGTTCCCGCTGACCTCCAGAAGACGGTGAATGGTCTGCGCCTCATATCCGGTGGTCTCCGTCATCCGTTTTGCAGCTCTTCCTGTGGGAGCTGCCAGAAGAATGTTCATGCCTTCACTTTCAAAAAACTGTATCATCGTATTAATTGTTGTGGTCTTTCCTGTTCCGGGTCCTCCGGTTAAGACCAATAGTCCATGCTTGATAGATTCGATGACCGCCCTATGCTGCATCGGATCCAGAGAAATCGCTTCTTTCTCCTCCACCTGCTGCAGCCGTTTCTCCATAATATCCTCCGGCATATTGCAATCAATATTCAGATCATGGAGCATTCTGGCAGTATGCAGTTCAAGATAATAGTAGCGGGCAGGATAGATTCTGGTTTCTCCCTGCACTTCTTTTAGTACCGTCTTTTTCTCAATGCATAGGTCCATAATATATTTTTCCATGTCCTGAATTTCCACTCCAAGAAGCTGCCTTGTGCGTGCCATCAGAGCTTGTTCCGGAAGATAAATATGCCCTTCTCCTGTCGCCTGCTGCAGTGCATAAAAAATACCGCTTCGGATTCTAAAATCAGAATCTACATGAATTCCTACTCTGGAAGCAATTTCATCAGCCGTTTTAAACCCTACACCTTCTATGTTGTCAGCCAGCTGGTAAGGGTTTTCTTCCAAAACCTGATATAACTTTGTTCCATAATATTTATAAATTTTAACAGCCAGGGTGGTAGAAATCCCATACTTCTGCAAATAGATCATCGCTTTACGCATATCCTTTTTCTCTTCCACCTGTCCTGCAATTTCCCTCGCTTTTCTCTCGCTGATTCCTTTTACTTCTGCCAGCCGCTCCGGTTCCTCTTCTATAATGCGGAAGGTATCTTTCTTAAACTTCTTGACGATTCTTCCAGCTAAAGCCGCGCCCAAACCTTTTACCGCGCCTGAGCCCAGATACCGCTCAATGGAAACCAGATCTTCTGGTTCTTTCACTTCATGGGAACTGACCCTGAGCTGGCTTCCGTATACATTGTGATTCACAAAATCACCATGCAGCTCCAGCATCTCTCCCTCATTTATAAAGTTGAAATTCCCGACACAGGTCATTTCTCCCTCTTCATTTTCCAGATTGAATACAGTATATCCATTATCATCATTCCGGAACACAATATGTTCCACATATCCGGTAACTACTTCCACAAGTATCTCCTCCGTGCTTATGTACTTTATAGTAACTGTTCATGGTTCTGAACAGATATACTCTATACATAAGTTAAGACAGACTTCTTCCGGCATTATCTTCCACACCTTTTGAAGTAGTCTGTCCCATCCCGACATTCTTCCTTAGAAATCGCTTCTGCCGCTCATAAACTCCACAAACTGACCGGTCCCGATTGCCACAACCTTCATGGGATCTTCGGCAGTCATTGTATGAATCCCTGTTTTCTCTTCTATCAGTTCCTCCAGGCCGCGAAGCATAGAGCCGCCCCCGGTCAGAACAATCCCCCGGTCCAGGATGTCCGCAGATAACTCCGGAGGGGTCTGTTCCAGTACCGCAATCACTGTCTCCACAATCTGCCCTGCGGCCTCGCGAAGCGCCTCCTCCGTCTCGGAAGAGGTTACCGTAACCGTCTTGGGAAGTCCTGTGACAAGATTCCGGCCCCTGACTTCAATTTTTTCCTCCTCTACAAGAGGATATGTTGTCCCTATTTTAATCTTAATATCTTCCGCAGTACGCTCTCCTATCAAAAGATTATGTTTTTTACGCATGTAGCGGACAATTGCCTCGTCAAAATCGTCACCGGCAATTTTGATGGAGGTATTTACTACAGTCCCTCCCAGAGAAATTACTGCAATATCTGCCGTACCTCCTCCGATGTCTACAATCATATTTCCGCAAGGTTTGGAAATATCAATTCCAGCTCCGATGGCAGCCGCTACCGGCTCTTCTATGAGATGTACCTCTCTTGCCCCTGCAGCAAAAGTAGCCTCTTCCACTGCCTTTCTTTCTACCTCAGTAACACCGCTTGGCACGCAGATACTGATGCGCGGTTTTTTAAATGTCCTCCTGCCCAAAGATTTCTGCACAAAGTATTTAATCATCTTTTCCGTCACAGTATAGTCAGATATAACCCCCTGGCGGAGCGGACGTACAGCTACAATATTCCCTGGTGTTCTCCCCAACATCAGGCGGGCCTCCTCTCCGATTGCCTTGATCACATTTGTGTCCCTGTCAAATGCCACCACTGATGGTTCTTTCAGTACAACACCCTTCCCCTTTACATACACAAGCACACTGGCTGTCCCTAAATCTATTCCGATATCTACAGACATTTTAACTCTCCCTTCCATTACAAACCCTTATTACTCTTTTCGCTGCTCATTCGTATTTCACTGCCAACCGCAGAAATTTTCCAGATGTATAGTATTGTTTATTCATTTTGCTAACACAGCTTTTCCAAAGTTGCACCAATAGTATAATAAAATTTCCCCAAAATGGAAACCCTTTTTTCATATTTTTAGTTTTTCTTAATGATTAGGAAAATGGTTTTTACAAAATTCGATTTTTTTAACATAGATGATATTAGTATGGCACCAACGGCAGTATTTTTATACCCACCCAGACAGCGATGCCTGATGATATGCAAAAACACAGAACAGACATTCGATTTTTTGCTGTACTTTTTTAATATATTCTGCTATAATCAAATCTAGTACAAAAGTTTTTACGCTTACAAATGAGTTCATAAAGGAGGAGCTTTCATGGATCATTTTGAATTAATATCTGAATATTCCCCTACCGGCGACCAGCCTCAGGCAATTACTGAACTGGTGAAGGGTTTTCAGGAAGGCAACCAGTGCCAGACTCTGCTGGGTGTTACCGGCTCAGGCAAAACATTTACGATGGCCAATGTTATCCGGCAGCTGAACAAGCCAACTCTTATTATAGCCCATAATAAAACATTAGCGGCACAATTATACGGGGAATTTAAAGAGTTCTTTCCCCATAACGCAGTAGAATATTTTGTCAGCTATTATGACTACTATCAGCCTGAGGCTTATGTACCCTCATCTGATACCTACATCGCCAAAGATTCTGCCATCAACGATGAGATTGACAAACTCCGCCTGTCTGCCACTATGGCACTGGCAGAACGAAGGGATACGATTATCATAGCCAGTGTTTCCTGCATTTACGGCCTTGGAAGCCCGATGGATTATCAAAACATGGTAGTTTCTCTCCGTCCGGGCATGATTCGGGACAGAGATGAAGTAATGGCAAAACTAATTGAGATTCAATACGATAGAAATGAGATGGATTTTCATAGAGGAACCTTTCGTGTGCGCGGTGATGTACTGGAAGTGATACCCGCCAATTCTGCCGATACAGCAATCCGAATTGAATGGTTTGGTGATGAAGTAGAGCGGATTGCTGAAATTGATATCCTCACAGGAGAGATTAAGGACGAACTGAAACATGCCGCCATATTTCCTGCCTCTCACTATGTAGTAGATAAAGAAAATATTGTGCGGGCTGTGACCGCTATTGAGGAAGAGCTGGAAGAACGGGTAAAGGAGTTCAAACGCCAGGATAAGCTGCTGGAAGCGCAGAGAATTGCAGAGCGCACAAATTTTGACATCGAAATGCTCAAGGAAACGGGATTTTGCTCTGGAATCGAGAATTATTCCCGCCATATGGCAGGACTTGCTCCGGGACAGCCGCCCTACACCCTGATTGATTATTTCCCCGATGATTTTATTATTATGATTGATGAGTCTCACAAGACGATTCCTCAAATCGGCGGAATGTATGCAGGCGACCAGTCACGTAAAACAACTCTTGTGGAATACGGGTTCCGTCTGCCCTCGGCAAAGGATAACCGTCCGTTGAATTTTGAAGAATTCGAAAGTAAGATAAATCAGGTTCTGTTTGTCTCTGCAACCCCGGGTCCCTATGAGGAAGCACATGAACTTCTGAGGGCCGAACAGGTAATCCGCCCCACAGGCCTTCTGGACCCGCAGGTGGAGGTCCGTCCTGTAGAGGGACAGATTGATGACTTGATTGGAGAGGTAAACCGGGAAGTTTCAAAGAAAAACAAAGTGCTTGTTACCACACTCACAAAAAGAATGGCTGAGGATTTAACAGACTACATGCGTGAAGTCGGAATACGGGTAAAATACCTGCACTCTGACGTGGACACCCTTGAGCGGACCGAAATTATCCGGGATATGCGCCTGGATGTATTTGATGTCCTTGTGGGAATCAACCTTCTGCGTGAAGGACTGGATATCCCTGAGATTACATTGGTCGCTATTCTGGATGCTGACAAAGAGGGATTCCTTCGTTCAGCAACCTCGCTGATTCAAACGATAGGGCGTGCTGCAAGAAATGCAGACGGTCATGTTATTATGTATGCAGACATCGTTACAGAATCCATGAGAATCGCAATGGAAGAAACACAGAGACGCCGTACAATCCAGATGAAGTATAATGAAGAACATGGTATTACACCTCAGACAATCCAAAAGGCTGTTCGTGATTTAATCAGTATTTCCAAAAAGGTCGCTGCTCAGGAGCTGAAGCTGGAAAAAGATCCGGAATCCATGAGTAAAAAAGAACTGGAAAAATTAATTGCCGATTTATCAAAGCAAATGAAGAAGGCGGCCGCGGAACTGGATTTCGAATCCGCTGCAGAACTGAGAGACAAACTAGTTGAATTAAAAAAGACCTTGAACAATATAGACAGCTGACAGGAAGGGTTACAGTTCACGCCCGACGGGTGCGCACTGTAACGACATCCAGCCCATTTAAGTCCCCTACGGCGAGGGGCTGGATGTCCTGAAGCCGATACTTTAATGGCTCCGATGCCGTGCAGCGTGGTGCACGGTACGGCCTGAACAGGAAACAGGAAGGAACAGAAATGGGAAAAAAAATGGACGCCAGAACGTACATTAAAATACGAGGCGCAAATGAAAATAACTTAAAAAATATCAGCCTGGATATCCCCAGGAATGAGCTTGTAGTACTAACAGGGCTGAGCGGCTCCGGAAAGTCTTCTCTTGCCTTTGATACCATTTATGCAGAAGGACAGAGGAGATATATGGAGTCTTTATCCTCCTATGCAAGACAATTCCTGGGACAGATGGAAAAGCCGAATGTAGAAAGCATAGAGGGACTTTCTCCGGCAATTTCAATTGATCAGAAATCCACAAACCACAACCCCCGTTCTACCGTGGGGACCGTGACAGAAATTTATGACTACCTCCGTCTGCTCTACGCCAGAATTGGGATTCCCCACTGCCCCAGCTGCGGAAAAGAGATTATGAAACAGACCGTAGATCAGATGGTGGACCAGGTAATGGATCTTCCCGAAGGCACGAAAATCCAGCTTCTGGCACCTGTTGTCAGAGGGAGAAAAGGTACTCATGTCAAGCTGCTGGAGAGAGCTAAGCGAAGTGGTTATGTAAGGGTGAGAATTGACGGTAATCTATATGAATTATCCGAGGAAATCACTCTGGAAAAGAACATCAAGCATAATATTGAAATTATTGTAGACCGCTTAGTCGTAAAGCCAGGAATCGAGAAACGGCTGACAGATTCTGTGGAAAGCGTACTGACTTTGGCAGAGGGACTGCTTATTGTGGATATTATCGGTGGGGAACCGATGAATTTCAGTCAGACCTTTGCATGCCCCGACTGTGGTATCAGTATTGAAGAGATTGAGCCCAGAAGCTTTTCTTTCAATAATCCCTTCGGAGCGTGTCCAGAATGTTTCGGACTTGGATATAAGATGAAATTTTCTGAGGACCTGATGATACCGGATCCCTCCCTTAGCATTAGCAAAGGTGCAATTGTGGTAACCGGCTGGCAGTCCTGTACAGATAAATCCAGCTTTACCAGAGCTATCCTGGATGCACTGTGCCAAGAGTATCACTTTGATTTGGATACCCCTTTTGAACAATATCCGGAAGAAATACATGACGTCATTATCCATGGTACAAACGGGAAGTCCATAAAAGTTTACTATAAAGGACACCGGGGCGAAGGAGTTTATGACGTTGTATTTGAAGGACTGGTTAAGAATGTGGAGAGGCGTTACCGTGAGACTGGTTCTGAAACTATGAAAGCAGAATATGAGAGCTTTATGAATATTACCCCATGTCCTGAATGTGGAGGGCAGAGACTGAAAAAGGGAGCTTTGGCAGTTACCATCGGCGAAAAGAATATAGCGGAGTCCACAGCCATGTCGATTGCAAAGTTCCAAAAGTTTTTAAAGGAGCTTCAGTTGACAGATACCCAGCAGATGATAGGCGGACAGATTCTGAAGGAAATTACCGCACGTATTCAGTTCCTGATGGATGTAGGACTTAATTATCTGACCCTGGCAAGGGCCGCTGCATCCTTATCAGGAGGGGAGGCACAGCGCATTCGGCTGGCTACCCAGATTGGCTCCGGGCTGGTTGGTGTTGCATATATCTTGGATGAACCAAGCATTGGTCTGCACCAGCGGGATAATGACAAGCTTCTTGTGACTTTAAAACACCTTCGGGACCTTGGAAATTCACTGATTGTGGTAGAACACGACGAAGATACGATGCTGGCGGCGGACTGTGTGGTTGACATCGGTCCGGGTGCCGGTGAGTACGGCGGCGAGGTTGTTGCTATAGGTACAGCCAAAGAAATTATGAAAAATAAAAACTCCGTTACCGGAGCATACCTGAGCGGCAAAATTCAGATTCCGGTTCCTGAAAACCGTGAAAAACCTACTGGCTTTCTCAAAGTAATCGGAGCCAGTGAAAACAATCTTAAAAATATTGACGTGAACATCCCCCTGGGAATCATGACCTGCGTGACGGGGGTATCAGGCTCGGGAAAAAGTTCTCTGATTAATGAAATTCTCTATAAGAAACTGGCAAAAGAATTGAACCGTGCAAGAACCATTCCCGGAAAACACAGGAGAATCGAGGGGCTGGACCAGCTGGACAAGGTCATTGCCATAGACCAGTCTCCCATAGGACGTACTCCCCGCTCCAATCCTGCAACCTATACAGGTGTATTTGATTTAATCCGGGATCTATTTGCTGCGACTCCTGATGCAAAATCCAGGGGATACAAAAAAGGGAGATTTAGCTTTAACGTTAAGGGCGGACGCTGTGAAGCCTGCAGCGGTGACGGAATCCTGAAAATCGAGATGCATTTTCTGCCGGATGTATACGTCCCCTGTGAAGTCTGTGGCGGAAAACGCTATAACAGAGAAACCCTGGAGGTCAAGTATAAAGGAAAGAACATCTATGACATCCTGAATATGACTGTAGAAGAAGCTTTCGAGTTTTTCGAGCATGTTCCCAGTATCCGGAGAAAAATGGAGACTTTAAATGATGTAGGTCTTTCCTATATCCGCCTGGGCCAGCCTTCTACAGAATTGTCCGGCGGTGAAGCTCAAAGAATAAAGCTGGCATCAGAACTAAGCAGGCGCAGTACAGGAAAAACCGTTTACATCCTGGATGAGCCTACAACAGGGCTTCATTTCGCAGATGTCCATAAACTTACGGAAATTCTGCGCCGTCTTTCAGGAGACGGAAATACGGTTATTGTAATCGAACACAACCTGGACGTTATAAAAACTGCCGACTACATTATAGACATAGGCCCCGAAGGAGGCGACAAAGGCGGAACCATTGTGGCTGCCGGAACCCCGGAAGAGGTGGCAGGAAATCCAAACTCCTATACCGGAGAATATATCAATGCAATTCTCTGTAAAAACCGGAATCAGTAGGAAATAAAATGGGAGTCCGGACATAAAACACTAGAGATAAGGTCCTGGGAACGCTTTACAGCAGGCGTTCCCAGGACCTTATCTCTATCTTTTTCTCTCACATTTTCAACACTACTTTTTGTCCGGTTCTTCTCTCAATCCCAGGACGCCCTCCACCAAAAGTCTCACATCATCCAGAATATAGTCAAAAGCACCGGCCCGGATCATATTAATCAGAACCATTCCAATGGGCACCGCCAAAATCATTCCGATTACACTGCTCACCTTGTAGCCTACATAAAGCAGAAGCAATGTTACCAGCGGATTCATCCCCATACTGTCTCCAACCAGCTTCGGCTGAAGCAGTTGACGTACTAACTGTGTCACAATATAAATAATAATAAGAGAAGCTGTCATTTTATAATCTCCCACAAGCCCCGTATAAAGAGCCCAGGGTATCATAGCAGTTCCCGTCCCGAAGAAGGGAAGGAAATCCAGAAATGCTATCAAAAATGCTATCAATACAGAATAATGCACTCCCAGTACTGCAAAACCGGCAAATAAGATAACAAACACAATTGCCATAATTTTAAACTGTGCTTTGAAATATCCGCCTACCGCGTATTTTAGGTTGTCCATGACCAGATCCATACGCTTTGCTACAGAAGGCGGTGACACCTTTTTCATCCACTGGATTACCTCATCCCGCTCTACTGTAAAGAAATAAGCCGACATCATTACTACAATAAAAGAAATCAGGTAAGAAGGGAGGCTCTTAGCAAAATTTCCGGCTGCAGTCATTGTAGGACGGCTGATTTTGGTAACCAGATTGCCCATGGACTGATCCAGGTTTTCTACCACAGCATTCCATCCATGCTGTACGCCCTCAGGCAGTCTTAAAAAAACGCCTGACATCGTATTTCCAATCTGCCTTAACCCAACTTCAAGCTGGGCATATAAACCTGGGAAGTTCTCAACCAGGTCCCCTACCTCCGCTGTAATCCTGCTGAACGCAAAATAAATTAACATTACAATCAGGGCCAGCACTACAACTACAATAAGAGCCGAACCCAGTTTTTTCACAATCTTCAGTCTCGTCTCCAGCCAGTTAACTACCGGAGTGGCAATTGCGGATATAATCCAGCCAATTACAAACGGCATCAAAAAGCCCAGGGCTTTTATCCCGATAATTATAAAAGCGGCTGTCGCCGCCAGGCTAAAAATAAGACTCACAACAATCTGCCAATAGGGCCGTCGTCTGCTTTCCATCGTTAATCCACCTCAGTTCTCTCCAGACACTCTGTCTCTACGAATTCCCATATCTCATCCCTTCCCTGCTTTGTCGCAGAAGAGAAAGGGATGACAACAGAATCTTTTTCCAGCTCCAGGCCCTCTCTGACCATTTTTACATGCTTCTGCACCTGGCTCCTTTTAAGTTTGTCCAGTTTTGTAGCTATAATAACAGGCTTAAATCCCTGGTCTACAATCCACCGGTACATCATCTTGTCATTGGCAGATGGCTCATGCCGGATATCAATCAGTAGAAATATTGCCCTCAGCTGCCTGGAACCATGCAGATATCGTTCAATCAACTTCCCCCACTGAGCCTTTTCCTTTTCGGAAACTTTAGCGTATCCATAGCCAGGAAGGTCTACAAGATACATCTCCTCATTGATATTATAAAAATTGATTGTCTGGGTTTTCCCTGGCGTAGAGGAAATCCTGGCATAGGATTTCCGGTTCATCAGGGCATTAATTAAAGAGGATTTCCCTACATTTGATTTGCCGGCAAATGCGATTTCCGGTTTATCATTATCTGGAAGTATGCTTGTGATTCCACAGACTGTTTCTAAGTTAATATTCCTGATTACCATATAATTCTCCTGTTTACTTTCCCGTTGCGTATGTCTCTGTTACAAGTGCCGTCTTCAATACTTCATCCATATGTTCCACAGGAAGGATTTCCAGCCCCTTTGTGATCTCAGAGGAAAGTTCCTCTGCATCTGCCTGATTCTTCTTTGGAATCATTACAGTCTTAATGCCGGCATTTTTAGCAGCAAGCAGTTTTTCCTTGAGCCCGCCGATAGGAAGTACTCTTCCCCGGAGTGTAACCTCACCAGTCATTGCCAAATCCGCCCTGACCTTATGTCCCGTTATAGCGGACAGCATAGCCGTTGCCATAGTTATACCTGCTGAAGGGCCATCCTTCGGCACTGCTCCTTCCGGTATATGCATGTGAATATCGTGCTTTTCAAAGAAATCCTCTGCAATCTGATATTTTTGACTTACAGAGCGTATATAACTGATACCGGTTCTTGCAGACTCCTTCATCACATCACCAAGCTGTCCAGTAAGCATAATATCGCCTTTTCCAGGCATACTGTTCACCTCAATCTGCAGTGTATCTCCTCCTACACTGGTCCATGCGAGTCCCCGCACAATGCCGACTTCATCAGATGTGTTCACCATCTGATAAGTGTACTTCTCCTTGCCGAGATATTTATGGATGTTCTTTTCTGTTATTATAACCTTATTTTTCTTTATTGTCAGTATCTCTTTTGCCGCTTTTCTGCAGATATCTCCAATCTTTCTTTCCAACTGTCTGACTCCTGCCTCCTTCGTATAATTCCGGGCCATCTTCCAGATTGCCTGTTTACTGAAGGATAACTGTTCTTCCTTGAGTCCATGCTTCTGAATCTGTTTTGGAATCAGGTGCTCCACGGCAATATGAAATTTTTCGTTTTCAGTATAGCTGCTGACCTCAATTACTTCCATACGGTCCAGAAGAGGTCTTGGTATGGTTTGAAGTGTATTTGCCGTTGTTATAAACAATACTTCCGACAAATCCAGGGGTACCTCCAGATAGTGGTCACGGAACTTATTGTTCTGTTCGCTGTCCAGTACCTCTAAAAGAGCGGAAAATGTATCCCCCTTATAATCTGTACTTACTTTATCAATCTCATCCAAAAGCATCACCGGATTTCTTACACCCGCCATTTTCATGGCGTTCGCAATTCTTCCCGGCATTGCGCCTACATAAGTTTTTCTGTGTCCGCGGATTTCTGCCTCATCCCGGACTCCGCCAAGAGAAATTCTAACATAGGGTTTCTTCAGCGCTGTCGCAAGGGACCTGGCAATGGATGTTTTTCCTGTTCCCGGAGGTCCTACAAGACATAAGATAGGGCTTTCTCCTTTCTTAGTCAAGGATCGGACAGCCAGGAATTCCAAGACTCTCTCCTTAACCTGTTCCAGTCCATAGTGGTCTGCATCCAGGATCTCCTGGGCGTATGCAAGGTCACTGCTGTCCTTTGCCGCCTTATTCCAGGGCATTTCTAAAAGCGTCTCAATATAAGTACGAATTACGCCGCTCTCTGCCGGACTGCCCGGCGAGCTCTTGAACCGGCTGATCTCCTTCGCCAGCTTTTCTTTCACTTCCTTCGGTGCCTTTAATGCTTTTGCAGCCTTTTCAAATTCATCCGCATCAGAAATCGTAGTATCATCCCCCAGCTCTTCCCTGATTAGTTTTAACTGCTCTCGAAGAATATATTCTTTCTGATGCTTATCCACCCGCTCCTTTACTTTTAGCTGGATTTCTTCTTTAATATCCATAATCTGTACTTCATTCACCAGCTTAAAGGCAAGCACTTCATATCTCTTCCAGAAATCCGTCTCATTTAAAATTTCCTGCAAATCTGTATAGAACAAAGGTATATTCGCTGCAATTTCATCCACAAGCTTTTTCAGACCTTTTACCTCTAATATCTGGGCAACTGCCTCTTTAGACAACTTTCCATTTTTGGCAGCAAAATCTACGAACATGTCCTTTAGTCCACGCTCCATGGCCTTCCCATTCAAATCCTCAGGAATCGTAGCATGATCATCATCAACTACTTCCACCTCTGCACGCAGATAAGGTTCCTCATACTCGATTCTTTCAAGTATCCCTCTTGTCTCTCCTGCTACAAGAACCCGTACAATTTGTCTGGGAAGCTTAATAATCTGTTTAATTGTCCCTATAGTCCCTACTTCAAACAAATCCTCCTGGCCGGGCTTCTCTGTCTCCGTCTCTCTTTGGGTTATCATAAAAATCTTCTGATCTTCTACCATAGCTTCCTGAACCGCCGCTATGGACTGCTGGCGGCTCACATCGAAATGTACAATCATCTCCGGCATAATCGTCATGCCTCTAAGTGCCACCATAGGAAGGCTCTGCGTCTCACTCTTCATATTCTCTCCTTTTCCTATTATACAAAATAGAGTTTCGCTCGCGAAACTCGCGCCTGGGTTGGCCGCACAGCGGCAGCTTTCTTATACAGCCAGTGCACATCCCGCCCGGAGGGCTTTTTACTTTATAGGATGCGCATCCTATAAAGTAAAAAAGCGGATACATGGTTTTCCCATTGCACCCGCCCTAATCTCTCATGAAGTTCTTTTCCCTAAGCTCGAAAACACCTCGCCAAGCTCAAAGAACGACCTCGCACTAGGCTCGACAATACCTCACCAAGTTGCTTTTGGTCTATGCACTCTCTGATGTCAGGAATGATCTGCGTTCTTCCCCATCACATTCATACAATGGGCTTCCCGTTCCTTTCACCACTTCTTTCGTTATCCGGCATCCTTTGATTGTATCATCAGACGGAACTTTAAACATTGTATCCATCATAATTGTCTCCATAATCGCCCGCAAGCCTCTTGCCCCTGTCTTTCTGGCAAGGGATGTCTCCGCAATTTCATAGAGGGCATCCTTATCAAACTCCAGCCTCACTCCGTCCAGCTCCAACAGCTTTTGATACTGCTTTACAATTGCACTCTTTGGCTCTGTCAGAATTCTGATTAGAGCTTCTTTATCCAGCATCTCCAGTGAGACAGTGACCGGCAGACGTCCAACCAACTCCGGTATCAGTCCAAACTTCACCAAATCCTGGGGCAGAACCTGATGGAGAAGAACATCCACATTTCGCTCTTGCTTAGAAGCAATCTCTGCATTAAATCCAATAGATTTCTTATCCAGACGTGTCTCAATCAACTTGTCAATTCCTTCAAAGGCACCCCCGCAGATAAACAGAATATTCGTCGTATCAATCTGTATCAGTTCCTGATGAGGATGCTTTCTGCCTCCCTGAGGAGGAACAGATGCAACAGTACCTTCTACAATCTTCAGCAGTGCCTGCTGTACCCCTTCCCCGGATACATCGCGGGTAATGGAAGGGTTTTCAGATTTCCTTGTAATTTTATCAATCTCGTCAATATATATGATACCATGTTCTGCACGCTCAATATCACCGTCCGCAGCCTGAATGACCTTCAGCAGAATATTCTCCACATCTTCACCCACATAACCGGCTTCTGTCAGTGCCGTAGCATCTGCAATTGCAAATGGTACATTCAATATTCTCGCAAGTGTCTGGGCAAGCAGCGTCTTACCGCAGCCGGTAGGCCCCAGCATTAATATGTTACTTTTCTGCAGCTCAACTCCTAAATCCTGCTCTGCCATAATCCGCTTGTAGTGATTATATACGGCTACAGAAAGAACTTTCTTTGCCTCCTCCTGACCAATAACATATTCATCCAAAAATGCCTTCATTTCTTCCGGTGTCAGAAGATTGATATCTTCAATTTTTTTTCCTTCGTCATATTCGAACTCTTCTTCAATAATTTCCGCACACACATCAATGCACTCATCACAGATATATGCCCCATTTGGGCCTGCTATCAGCTTGCGCACCTGTGCCTGCGTCTTATTGCAGAAGGAACATCTCACTGTATCATCACTTACTCTTCCTGCCATAATGCTCTTCACCTCACATCGCCTTTAGTGTCTGGCAATTACATCGTCTATTAATCCATATTCCTTTGCTTCCTGGGCAGACATGAAGTTATCTCTCTCAGTATCTCTTTTGATAACTTCCAGGTCCTGTCCGGTATTCTCAGCCATAATCTGGTTTAATTTCTGACGGGTCTTCAGAATGTGTTCGGCCGCAATCTGGATTTCCGTTGCCTGTCCCTGCGTCCCGCCTGAAGGCTGATGAATCATAATTTCTGCATTAGGGAGTGCAAAACGCTTTCCCTTCTTTCCGCCTGAAAGCAAAAATGCTCCCATACTTGCAGCCATGCCAATACACACAGTAGAAACATCGCATTTAATGTACTGCATTGTATCATAAATTGCCAGTCCGGCCGTCACAGAACCTCCCGGACTATTAATATATAACTGTATATCTTTATCCGGGTCATCTGCCTCCAGGAAAAGCAGCTGTGCTACAATCACACTTGCTGACACATCATTTACATCTTCTCCCAGAAAAATAATTCTTTCTTTTAATAACCTTGAATAAATGTCGTAGGAGCGTTCCCCACGACTCGTCTGTTCAATGACGTAAGGTACTAAACTCATTCATGTCCCTCCTGATTATTCCTCAACTGCCGCATCGGCAAGCACTGTAACTGCTTCCTGTACAGCAATATCCTGCTTGATTTGTTTCTTCTCGTTATCACCCATGAATTCTTTTAACTTATCTACTTCCATCTGATATGCTTCTGCCATCTTCTGTAATTCTTCATCCAGACGCTCATCAGAAACCTCAATATTTTCAGCTTTTACAACAGCTTCTAAAACCAGTCTGGTCTTAATCTGCTTGTCAGCCTGCGGTCTCATTTCCTCTTCCATCTTCTCTGCTGTCATTCCGGTAAACTGGAAGTACTGCTCCATAGACAGTCCCTGCTGCTGGATACGGCGTGCAAAATCATCTCTCATCTGCTTTACCTGCATATCAATCATAGCCTGCGGAATATCCATCTGGGCATTCTCTACTGCCTTCTCTACAGCCTGGTTTTCTTTCTTTTCTTTCGCTTCGCGCTCTTTACGATCTTTGATGTTTTTCTTTACTTCTGCTTTGTAAGCTTCTAAAGTTTCACACTCAGACACTTCTGAAGCAAATTCATCGTCAAGTTCCGGAAGCTCTTTTGCCTTGATCTCATGTACAGTGCATTTAAATACAGCATCCTTGCCAGCCAGTTCTGCCGCCTGATATTCTTCCGGAAAAGTAACCTTCACGTCCAGTTCTTTGCCAATTTCAGCGCCAATTAACTGCTCTTCAAAGCCCGGAATAAATGAACCGGAACCAATCGTAAGCGGATAGTTCTCACCCTTGCCGCCTTCAAATGCTTCTCCGTCTACAAAACCCTCAAAATCCAGTACTACCTGATCTTTATCCTGAACCGCACGGTCTGTCACATCAACTGTTCTCGCACTCTTTTCACGTTCTTTATCGATTTCTTCGTCAATCTCTTTTGCTGTAACTCTGATAGAGCCTTTGTCTACCTTCAGTCCTTTATATTCACCAAGAGTAACTTCCGGCTTCACTGCAACCTCTGCTGTGAAAATGAAAGGTTTTCCCTTTTCCATCTGAACAACATCAATCTGCGGCTGAGAAACGAGTTCCAGTTCACACTCGTCATATGCTTTACTATATGCTTCCGGAATTATCTGGTTTGCTGCTTCATCATAGAACACTTCTGGTCCATACATCTTTTCAATCATCTGTCTCGGTACTTTTCCTTTACGGAAACCTGGCAGGTTCATCTGCTTACGCTGTTTTAAATAGGAAGCCTGAAGTGCCTTCTCCACATCCTCTGCCGGAACTTCGATTGTCAGCTTTACCATGTTATGTTCTAAATTTTCTACCTGTAAACTCATTTTTTATTTTCCTCCTTGATTCGTACCATTCAAATTCAAATGCAAATTCTCTAAACTTTCGCAGTCATTGAAACAGTATAGCACATTCAGCTTTAATTTTCCAGTAGTTTGTTATATAAATACGATTGACTTTCCTATTTCTTCTGACTTTTCCAGTCCGCATAATTTTGAAATCAATTCCAAAGAAAAAGGAATTGCTGTGCCTACTCCGCGGCTCGTAATAATTTGTCCGTCCACTGCAACCGGACTCTGTACTACCCTTGCACCCGTAAGCTTCTCCTCCATGGCCGGATAAGAACACGCGGTACGCCCTTCCAGAAAACCAAGGCTCCCCAAAATACTTGGCGCAGCACAAATTGCAGCAATATATTTCTCCTGGGCATACTGCTCTTCCAGAAGCTTTTTCAGTCCCCGATGCTCCTGGAGATGGGTAGTTCCAGGCATCCCCCCCGGGAGCACCAGCATATCCATGCCGGAAAAATCCTGCTCTTCAAATAAAACATCTGCTTTCACTATAATCTCATGGGCGCCATGAATATCCAGCCTTCCCGTAATAGATACCATCTTTGTATCTACACCTGCCCGCCTCAATAAATCCACAACTGTAAGCCCTTCAATTTCCTCAAAACCATCTGCCAGAAACACACTGACCTGCTTCATATTCCTTTCCTCCTTCAAGTTTTACATCCGCTTTTTCACATGTCCTCAGTGTAGCAAATGATATTTGAAAATGCAATGGTTTACATTTCATACATACCGTATTATGATAAACAAAAAGCAAAAAGGAGTTTCTTTATGGAAATTGAACGTAAATATCTGATAGAAAGAAAAAACCTGCCGGCTAATCTTCACTCTTATCCCTGCCGCCATATAGAACAAGGCTATCTCTGTACAGAGCCTGTTGTCCGTATCCGCAGAGACCAGGAAGAATATTTCCTGACCTATAAATCGAAGGGACTTATGGTAAGAGAAGAATACAACCTTCCTCTCACAGCAGAGTCCTATGCACATCTGAGGCCTAAAATTGACGGAAGACTAATTCAGAAGACCCGTTATATGCTCCCATTAGAGGGAAACCTGACAATTGAACTGGATGTTTTTCTGGAAGACCTTGCACCCCTGATTCTGGCAGAAGTCGAGTTTCCTGATGAGGAGTCTGCAAACACATTTAAACCGCCTGCATGGTTTGGAGAAGATGTCACATTTTCCTCCCAATATCATAACAATACACTCAGCAAATAGCAACTTGTTGTTGCAATTAATCACAAATCTACATTTCGTGTCATACATATCTATTTACAGGGAAAATTGCTATAATCTATGAAGAATTTTCAATTCCTGTGAATGGAGGTGCGGCATTGTCTAATATACAACTAGTAGAAAACTTATACATCCTGAGAAAAGCACATAATTATACACAAGAAACATTAGGCAAAATGCTTAACATTTCCAGACAGGCATACTCCAATTATGAAACGAGTAAGCGTACCCCTGATTTGGATCTTTTAATTAAACTCTCACAAATTTATGGCGTCACATTGGACCAGCTTGTTAACCAGCCATACACTGCAAATGGAATTATAAGAGAGCAAAAAGGACCATATGCACCCGGCATGGAAATGGACAGCGGCGATATGCTTTATCTTACAGCGGAGGAAGTCGATGTCATTAAAAAGTACCGGAAAATAGATGGTGAATATAAAATCATAATAGATAAGCTTCTGAACAGGTGAATGAAGGATTAATCGAGTAGGAGGCAGTGACTAACCGCCGTCCTCTCACAGCACCGTGCGTACCGTTCGGTACACGGCGCTTTCAATAGTTGATGTGCACAGACTGATAGGCTGTGGCTAAGTCATAAAAGCCA
>JACERV010000032.1 GCA_013911065.1 Ruminococcus sp.
CTTACCACCGGAATCTCTTCCAGTGATGGGTGCATCATTTCTGATGCTGTTCTTAAAAATTTTCTCTATAAGAAATTTTCAAGGGTTTGTTGTCTATTGTTTAATTATCAAGGTTCTTTGTCGTTTTTGCTGTCGTTTCTTGTCGTCAGCGGCAACTTTTATAGGATATCATGTCCGCTTCTCATTGTCAAGAACTTTTTTATTTTTATTTCACTTTTCTTTTGCTTCCTGAGAAGTTGTTTTTGCTTATCTCTCAAGCGACAGCTTTGATATAATATCATGCATTCTTCTCATTTGTCAAGGATATTTTCTGTTTTTTTCCAATTAAGTGCAAACCCCCCATATTTCCCAGTTTTACATGCACTTTGTACCAAACACTCTTCCGAAAAATGACTGCTTTCTTCTAATTTCTTTTTCCCTCAATGGTCTGTGCTATGATGCTTTTCATCATATCTTCAGTCAACTGTCCGCTGACATAACCAAACACCTTTCCCTCTTTTGTAATCATAAAAGTGGTTGGATAGGAATATATACTATATTGTTCAAACAGACTTCCGCCCTCATCCATTAAAACTGGGTAGGTGTATCCGTTTTCTTCCATAAACTTTTTAATTCCTTCTTCATCCTGTTCACTGCCATACCCCGGTGCAGCAACTCCAAGAATAACAACTTCCGGATTTTCCTCACTTTGATAAGCTTCATGCAGCTTTTGAATTTCCGGCATTTCTGCACGACAAGGCGGGCACCATGTTGCCCAGAAATTCATGAAAATCGTTTTCCCTCTATAATCAGAGAGTTTATGCACGGTTCCAAATTGATCTTTCAATTCAAAATCAATTGCATCCGTGAGCGTGGTATTATCTTCCTGTTTGGTCTCTCCGTCCTGCACAGACTGTTCTTCATCCTCATTCCCTTGTTCTTCTGCCTGCCCGTTCTCTTTCGGAGATGTCTGCTCCTTGGAGTTCTCTTCCTCAGGTTTATTTTGTTCCTGCGATGTCTGTACCTCTGATAAATATCCTGTGATGGCATTCATTTTTCCAGTAAACATCATGATCCCCATCAATATCATCAGCACACCTCCGGCCTTCACTGTATATTTCACCACATTGCTATGCTTCTTAAATAAATCCAGCAGCGTGGTACTGAATACTCCGACAGCCAAAAATGGCAATATAAATCCTAATGTATAAACACCAATCAAAACAAACCCAAGTACTTTTGTATTTGCTGAGGCTGCCATCAAAAGAACACTTGACAATGCCGGTCCTACGCATGGAGTCCATGCAAAACTAAAAGTAAATCCCATAATCAATGCTGTCCAAGGTGACATAGCCAGGCGGTCCAGCTTAAATGGAAGTCTGTGCTCACTGCTCAGTACTCTTGACTTTCCAAAGAACCCTAATTGATACAAACCAAACACAATAATCAGGATTCCTCCGATTCTGGCAAATAATGTCTGGCTCCCCTTAAAAGCTGCACCCAGGGCAGACACACCAAGTCCCAGAACAAAAAATGTAAAGCTAATGCCTATAACAAAAAACAAGGTGTTTACCATAACCTTTTTTCTGCTATAATAGACCTTCCCATCCTCTCCTACGGTCTTAGTACCTCCTGACAGGTATCCTATATAAAGTGGTATCAGCGGCAATACACAGGGAGAAAAAAAACTTAGCAGCCCCTGAAGAAATACTGTAAGAACCGGTACACTAACATCTAATGAAAATCCCATATTATTCTCTCCCTTCCAAAATAAATGAATGTTCTATTTCCGCTCATAATAAACTTTGCCTTCACAGAGTATCTCAGGCTTTCCATTCCTTACCTCAACCTCCGTTACAGCACAATTTACCGGCACTCCATTTTCCCAAAATTCCGCAATCTCTTTTTTCCCTTTTATCAGATTCAACATTGCAGTGAGTGTTGCTCCATGACTAGTAATCAATATTGCTTTATCCTGTAATTTGGGATTTTCATACAATTTCTGCAAAAATCCCCGGATTCTATCCATCAACTGCAAAATAGACTCTCCGCCTTCCGGCACTTTATAATTTTCTGTGTCTGTAAAAAGCTTATTGAATTCGTCACTTCCCGGCTCCCGGTTTTCTCCGCGGCATCGCAATCCCTCTGCGGCTCCAAATCCCATTTCCTGTATCTTTGATTCCTCATATATAGGAACATCCCTGCCTGCTAATATAATTTCTGCAGTTTCCTTTGCCCTGCTCAAAGGACTTGTGTAAGCCAGCTCAAAGGGGATATCCTTTAATCCTTTTGCTGTTTCTTCTGCCAAATATCTGCCATATTCATTCAGAGGGATATCAGAATGCCCCTGTACCCTTCCTTCTTTATTCCATACTGTCTCGCCGTGACGGACAAGATATAACTTCATAATCTGCCTCCTGCTTATGAATTTTAGATTTAGTTCTTTCACGCCTTAGTGACATGGATGTTTCCCTGCTTATGCAACTTAGGTTTGGTCTTTTTTCAAACCTTAGTTGCAAAGTACATCCTGTCGACTTAGGCGGGGTCCTTTCACGCCTTAGTGACATGGATGTTTCCCTGCTTATGCAACTTAGGTTTGGTCTTTTTTCAAGCCTTAGTTGCAAAGTACATCCTGTCGACTTAGGCGGGGTTCTTTCACGCCTTAGTGACATGGATGTTTCCCTGCTTATGTAACTTATATCTATCCAGTATAGTAGACTCTTCCTTATTCGTCAACTTTTCCGGCTTGTCTTCTTCTATTACTGCCGTTATAATAAAAAATAAATAAAACAAATATTTTTTAGGAAAAGAGGACAATATTATGGAGAAAATCACTAGTTTTACAATAGACCATATCAAGCTCATACCTGGACTTTACGTTTCCAGGAAAGATTTTGTAAATGGGTATCCTGTCACCACTTTTGATATAAGGATGACAAACCCCAATGAGGAACCTGTTATAAATACTGCAGAAATTCATACTTTAGAACATCTGGGGGCTACTTTCCTGAGAAACCATGCAGAGTTTAAAGATAAGATGCTCTATTTTGGACCTATGGGATGCCGTACAGGATTTTATCTTCTCCTCTCCGGCAGTTATGAGTCCAGTGATATTGTACCGCTTATGAAGGAAATGTTTCATTTTATAGCATCTTTTGAAGGGGAAATCCCAGGTGCTTCTGCAAAAGATTGTGGAAATTATCTGGATATGAATCTGCCAATGGCAAAATACACAGCGAAAAGATATTTGGATGATGTGCTGCTTAATATTCAAGATCATCAGCTATATTATCCTGAATAATCCTGGAAAAACTTCCGGAATATAACAATCCTCCGGGAAGAAAGACCGCTTCCCGGAGGACAAATATTATACTTCTTAAACAACTACTGTTTAATAATGTACACTAAATGTGAAGTTATGCAGTTCCTGCAGGTTTCTCCTGTGATGAAACTGCTTTCTTTTTTTTATCTGACTTTTGGTTTTTCAATACCTTGCTTCGGATGTAAGCATAAGTTCTCTCTTCCCCCTCTTCAGCAAGCATTGTAAGAAGGCTTTCTAAAAGCGCTTCTGTCTCTTTATGCATCACGTAGTAACCTTTCCCATGCAAAAAATATTGCAGAGGATCTGAGTCCTTGTAA
The DNA here is from genome assembly GCA_013911065.1 of Ruminococcus sp. Lineage (GTDB taxonomy): Bacteria > Bacillota > Clostridia > Lachnospirales > Lachnospiraceae > Muricomes. The sequence continues at coordinate 3,619 of JACERV010000032.1, forward strand.
TCTGTCCCTCTATATATTTTACTGGCTGCTATTCTATCCAGAAACATTTCTACCACATACCGGGTGGGCATTTTCATGCCAACCATGTCTTTACCGCCATTTAAACCATAATCTATCCAATATTCATAATGGTGCTTATTACGCCCTTTATGATGAAGCCAGGCGTAGGAGCATCCCTTGTCTTCTCTTTCTGCGTTATTCGGACTTCGGTCGCCCTGATAATACTTACAGCCCACCTTAAATTCAGTCCAGCTATATTTAGACAGGTCATGAAGTAGCCCCTGTTTATACATTCCTACACGGAAACATTCCTTCATAACCAACATTTTATGTCTGGTTATTGTACAAAAATGTTTTACTGCTTTCATATTGTTTTACCGTCCTTCCTATATTTCTGCCTTTTGTGAGGTTATTTACCAACCAAAAATACGATGCTCCTTTCCTTTACGGTCATCCTCTTCTGATTTTCCAAAAGCCTGGGTTTATCATATTCTCCGGCTGATGTCTCCATAACCTGATACCACTTTTTCCCTCCGGACGGCGTGGGAAGTGCAAAAGAATGCTTTATCCAATGCATATTGTAAGCAATGAAACAGTCTGTGTCTCCCAGTTCCTTTCCACAGTACAATACGCCAAGCTGCCTGCTCGGAATTTCTGTGGGAATCTGCCAGGCATTTTCTCCGTGATAAGACACATCCGGCATCCCACAAGCTATCCGGTCCAGCCCCAGCAGCAGTCCTTCTCTGTGAAGCACAGGATGGGACTTGCGCAATGCAATCAGTGCTTTTACGTGCCGGAACAGAGCATCGTTATTCTTTAATTTATTCCAGTTTAACCATGATAGTTCATTGTCCTGACAGTATACGTTGTTATTTCCCTTCTGGGTATTCTCAAACTCATCCCCTGCCAAAAGGCATGGTACCCCCTGTGCCGTTAATAACAGAAAGAAGGCATTTTTGATTTGTTTTTTTCTTAATTCTATTACAGTCTGCTTTCTGCTGGGCCCTTCCGCCCCACAGTTCCAACTGTAATTATATTCGGGACCGTCCTCATTATTTTCTCCGTTCGCCTCATTGTGTTTGGAATCATAAGATACAAGATCGTATAAAGTAAATCCGGTGTGGGTGGTAATATAGTTACAGCCCCCATCCGCCTTCGTGTTACGGCGCAGTGCCCGTGTAACTTCGTCCACCATTCCTTCATCCCCTTTCAAAAACCGGCGCATAACGTTTTGAAACCAGTCTTCCTTCTTCCAGATTTTAACACCCCGGAGAATTGGGTCCTTTGTCAGCCCCTCCCACGGGACTACATAAGGATTGATTATAAAGCCGTCAATATGATATTCCAGCATATAATACCTGAGACACTCTACCGCTGTCTGAGGAAGTATTCCTTCCCCAAAAGGCATTTCCAGCACGACCTCAATGCCCGCCTTATGGCAGGACTTTACCATCTCTTTCAATTCCCTGCGCACATGATCTGAGGACCCATATGATGCCTTAGGAGCAAAGTAATAACCTTTCCCATATCCCCAGTAGTTCTGGCGCACACCTGTATACTCTTCAAATTCATAAATAGGCATACATTGGATTTGATTAATCCCCAAATCTTTCAGATATGGTAATTTCTCCACTATTCCGGCAAATGTGCCTTTGCGTTTTACCTTCGATGAGCTGTGCATAGAAAATCCCCGTACATGCAGACTGTAGGCAATTACTTCATGGCAGGGTATCTGGAGCAGCCTGTCCCCCTCCCAGTCAAAATCCTCTTCGAAGAATCTGCCTCTTACCTTATGGGAATCCAGATTTTCTTTTTGTCCAAATACTTTATGCCCTGTTATTTCCCTTACATATGGATCAATCCACACTTTCTGGTCTACTCTGTAATTATACTCATACTGCGCGGCATCTACTCCTTCTATAGAAAGAAAACGTACTTCTCCCACTGCTTCATGCTCCGGCATCAAATACTCACATTCAATCTCCTCTTGGCCGGCCCGGTACAACAGAAGCTCACATTTTTTCCCCTTCGGTACAGAAACTGCAAAATTCACCCTGTCATCTTTTATTGTTACGCCCAGCGGCTGCGGGCTTCCTTGCACTTTCTTCATAACTTCCTGTCCTCTCTTCTTTGTTACTGCCAGCCGTCGGTCCCGTACATTTCCACATTATTTTTATTGATAAAAAACGTATCCACATAAGTTTCTTTCTCGTAATCATTTCCCTCTAAAATAGCAATTCCTGTCTCAACCGCCTTTTTCCCGATATTAATTGGAGACTGAGCCCCTGTTCCTGCCATGCAGGTACCCGGCTTTAATAATTCACTTTTCACTCCCGGAGAGCCGTCCACGCCATAAACAAGAATACCACCCCTGCCTGCATCCTTCATTGCCTGTAAAACACCCAGAGCTGCCTGGTCATTCCCGCACATTACAGCATCAATCTGAGAATATTGTTCCAAAATATTCTCCATCTCACTTTGTGCCTTATCTTTCTGTGCTCCTACATCAGCTCTTGCCAGCACTTCAAACCCCGCATCAATAATGGCTTCTTCAAAGCCCGTAATCCTTTCATTAATGGAGTTCAGGGACGGGCACTCCAAAATCACAATTTTCCCGCCGTCCGGGCGCTGTTCAATCAAATCTTCCCCGCACAAATATCCTGCCTTTTTATTATCAGAGCCAATATACGCATCTGCCAGCTCCGTGTCCTTTACCTGAGTATCTATGTTAATCACAGGAATATCTGCCTTCCTGAGCGCCTCCAAAGCCGGGGTTATCTTCTCCCAGTCCACCGGGCAGAGGAAAACAGCATCCACTCCCTGTTCAATCATTTCCTCAATCTGCTCAATCTGAAGATTTACATCGGAGCCAGGATTCTTTGTAATCAACTGAAAGTCATTTTCATCCAGCGTAGTCTTTATTGACATCTGCAGAGTCTCAAAATACGGGTTATCCATATCAATACAGCTATAACCAAAGGTATACGTATCCTCCTGTTTCTCCTCTTCTGTTCCGTCTGCTTCCTCTTTTTCTACTGCATTATCTTCAGGCGTACCCACATTCTTCTTGCACCCCACAAGAAGCATACATGCCGCCAAAACCATGACAAATACACTAAGTATCCACTTTTTCATCAAACATCCTCCTGTTATGTAAAGTCAAGGCGGATACTTAAATCCGCTTTGCTGCTTCCCCATAAGGTTAAAAACCTATCTCTTTTATTCTATCGTGTTTCATAACAATGTCAAGAGTCACAAGCTTATGTTTTTTCTTGCTTTTTGTCATCCTTTTTGTTAGAGTTGAGATATCAATAATAAAAAGGAGAATATTTATGAGCGAAAACGAAGCACTCACTGTAACATTAACACTAGATAACGACGAGGAACTGGAATGTGCCGTTCTTACTATTTTTGAAACTGAAGGACAAGAGTATATCGCTCTGCTTCCTCTAAATGAAGAAGGTAACAATGATGACGGACAAGTCTTCCTTTACCGTTACTCTGAGACAGAGGAAGAGGAGCCCCAGTTAGAGAATATTGAGGATGACGACGAGTATGAACGTGTTGCCGACAAATTTGATGAATGGCTGGATTCTCAAGAATTCGAAGATTTGGATCTGGATGAAGAACCAGAGGATAACTAAACCTATTTTAAGCAAACTTTGATATTACTAGAACAAAAATGTCCCCTATTTCAAAACGGGGGACATTTTTTATAAGGTTATAACAGTTTTTTTGCCAATTCAAGTTGCTCCGGGCTGACATAAATGCAGTAAAAATTCTGGCGCTCTTTCGGCATACCGAGACTGGGTCTTCCGAAAACCAGAAACTTGCCTGCCAAATCCATGATAGAATCATTTCCCTTGATTTTCTCACGGAAGGAGATATTCCGTGCTTTCAAACGCTCTTTAAGGATGCAGTGCTCTTCAAAATACTCCGTTTTTGATAACAATTCAGTTTCCATTGGTATTCCTCCTTTTGAAAAATGAACTTGTATGTGAATTATATTATGATAGTATCATATAAAAACGGATAATCCAAGGATTATTGTTCAGAGTCAGAGCCATATCCTAAAATAATTCATCCACAAAACGGGAGGGGTCTGCATCCTTTCCGTTCTTTTTCTTTACATATACAATTTTAAGCAGCTCTTTCGCTCTCGTCATGGCCACGTAAAACAGCCGGCGCTCCTCCTCTTCCTTCTGCTCTTTGAGAGACTTCTTATAAGGAATTCGCCCTTCATTTGCCTCTATAATATATACTGTATCAAATTCCAGCCCTTTTGCAGAGTGCATGGTCATCAACCGCACCCCGTTCTGGGTCAGCTCTTTATTACTCTCCCGGATTTTCAGAGCATTCGTGTACTCTTCTACATGAACAAACCAATCCTCCAGTGAGGAAAAAGGGCGTGCCGCTTCCTCCAGCTCAGCAAGAACCTCAAACAAATCACTGGCCTGTATTCTCCGGGAAGCTGCATATTCTCTTAGGAAATCATCATATCCTATTTTCTTGCGTAAGTATTGTATGGCAGCATAAGGGGCCATCTTTCCAAGCATCTTCAAATCCCATTCAAACTGGTCCACCCGGTCCAGCATCCACTCCTTATCACAGTAGAACTTTCTTAAATCTTCAAAAGCAGCCTCCCGGCCTGAAAGGCTGTCCCGCCCGATATATCGCTTGGGCCGGTTCATAATCTGCAAAAAATCCTGACGCTCCCGGCCTCCTGCTGCCATCTTAAAGTAGGATTTGATATCCTTGGCGATAAAATGATTATATATATTAGGCAGGTGCTCCTTCATCTGAAAAGGAATCTTCTGCTCCCATAGCCTCTCCACCAAATGCCTTGCATCCGTATGAATCCGGAACAGCACTGCAATTTCTTCCGGCTCTATCCCCGCCTGTATACGGTTCTGTATTTCCTCCAGCACATACTGGCTCTCCTCCGCCGGGTCCCTCACTTCCTGTACATGCAGGCTCAGGCCCTTGGGTTTCTCTGCATGGATCTCTTTCTCAAAACGTATCTGGTTATTTCCGATTACCTTTAAAGCATTTTCCACAATATTAGAGGTAGAGCGGTAATTAATATCCAAAAGAAGCTGCCTCATCTCAGGGTAATCTTCCTTGAACTGGAACATCAGCTTTGCATCTGCTCCCCGAAAACCATAGATGGATTGGTCATCATCCCCTACTGCAAACAGGTTATGCTCCGGTTTAGCCAGCATTCTAATTACATCATACTGGACTTTATTGATATCCTGGAACTCGTCTATTAGAATATAATGAAATTTCTTCTGCCACATTTCCAAAATATCCGGTCTTGTTAAAAATAACTCATGACAGAGCACCAGCATATCGTCAAAATCAATTTTTCTGGCTCCTTTGCGTTGAGCCTCATACTCCTGGTAAATATTCTGGAAATCCTTTGGACTACATTTTGCCGAATGGTAAGACTCTACATCCAGCCTGTTATTTTTAACAACTCCAATTTCTGCTGCAATATCTGAAAGGAAGTCTTCCACATCAAAAATTTCAATGTCCTGACGGCTCACAGCATGTCTGATAATCTGGTACTTTTCCTCCTCAGATAAAATATTCTGGGGTCCAAGATGGTATGCCCACTTTAGAATGCCGTAATATATGCCGTGAAAAGTACCTACCGTAACAGGCAGACTTTTGTTCCCCATCAAACGGTGAAAACGGCTTTTCATTTCAGACGCCGCATATTTGGTAAAAGTAATGACCAGAATTTCTTCTGGCCTTACCTTTAACCTCTCTATCAAATATTTCATTCTATTTACAATAACTGTGGTCTTCCCGGAACCGGGACCTGCAAGGACAAGACAGGGGCCTTCCCCATGAGTAATTGCATCTTTCTGAGCTTTACTAAAACTCATATTTACCTCTTTCTAGCTTATGACTGAGCTGCAGCCAATTTATCAACTGCAATTTTTATGCGTTTCAAAGATTCCTCTTTTCCGATAATATCCATAATCTCCGTAGCTCCTCCCGGCGTATTCTGCTTACCGGAAACAGCCGTTCTCACGGGCCACATAACATAACCGTTTTTGAAGCCCTTCTCCGTCACATAGTTCTTCAATGTTTCGAATAAGGCATCATTACTGTAATCCTCCTGGGCTTCAAAAAGCGGAAGCAAATCACGAAGTACTTCCAGTGAAGTCTGCGCATTTGTTTTCATCTTCTTATGTGTGTACATCTCAATATCGTATTCAGGCAGTTCTTCAAAAAAATCTATCTGCTCCTTTATATCAGGGAATACCTCAATCCTTGTCTTTATAAGACCTGCAATCTTCTTTAAGTCATAATCTTTCGTAATAATTTCTTTCATATAAGGCTCTGCCATTTCATAGAATCTGTCAAAGTCCATCATCTTTAAATACTCGCCATTCATCCACTTGAGCTTCACCGTATCAAATACAGACGGAGACTTATTCATATGATGATAATCAAAAGCCTTTACCAAGTCCTCCAGTGAGAATATTTCTCTTGTATCTGCAGGACTCCATCCCAGCAGCGCTACAAAGTTTACAACCGCTTCTGAAACAAATCCCTGTTCAATCAAATCTTCATAAGAAGAGTGTCCGCAGCGTTTGCTCAGTTTTTTATGGGTCTCATCTGTAATCAGCGGACAGTGCACATAAACCGGCACATCCCATCCAAAGGCCTGATACAGACGGTTATATTTCGGTGCGGAGGACAAATATTCATTCCCCCTGACTACATGTGTAATCTCCATCAGGTGGTCATCTATTACATTTGCAAAATTGTAAGTCGGATAACCATCAGACTTAATTAGGATCATGTCATCCAGCTCTTCATTGGGTACTGTGATGTCTCCATATATTTCATCATGGAAAGCAGTGGTCCCATCATTAGGCACATTCAGACGGATTACCCATGGTTTTCCGGCTGCAAGATTGGACTCCACTTCTTCCTTTGAAAGTCCCAGGCAGTGCTTATCATATACTATGATATCTGTGCCGCCACCCTCTGACACAGTTGTTTTCAAGGATGCCAGTCTCTCCTTATCACAAAAACAATAGTAAGCATCCCCCTGCTCTACCAATTGCTTTGCATATTCAAGGTACAGTCCTGTGGTATTACGCTCACTCTGCACATAAGGGCCATATCCGCCGTCTTTATCAGGGCCTTCATCATGAACCAGACCTGTTTTCTCCAAAGTCCGGTATATAATATCCAGAGCACCTTCTACAAAGCGCTCCTGGTCTGTATCTTCTACACGGAGGATGAAATCCCCGTCCTCATGCTTTGCTATCAAATATGCGTACAGCGCAGTCCGCAAATTACCTACATGCATCCTCCCTGTCGGGCTTGGTGCAAATCTTGTTCTTATTTTACTCATATTCTTTGTTCTCCACTTCTCGTTCATTGGCCTATTGCCAAATTCATTATAAAACAAGTTTTACCATTCTTCAACAAACAAAAAAGACCTTACGGCTTTTCTATCTTTTTTATGCGCACTTTAAACAGTGTATCCATAATAAAAATAGCTAATGCAATCACACCTGCTATCTCCAGCGTCTGTATCAGATAATAACTACTTTTTGCACTGTCATTTGCAATAATGTAATAGACAATCTGGTACATCCCCGCTCCCGGCACAGTGGGCAGAATTCCCGCAATCAGGAAAATCGTCACCGGGGCTTTAAATATTCTCGCAAATGTATGGGAAGTCAGTGCAATTGCAAGGGCTGAGAGAAAGGATGCAAGAACCACATTTAATTCTCCTTCTATGCCAAGCAGATACACAAAACCTCCGATTGCCCCAGCTATCCCGGCATGAGGCAGATATTTTCCCGGTGTCTCCAAAAGTATAGCAAATCCGGCTACAGCTACAAAGGAGCCGACTACGCCAAAGAATAATGTCATAGCAGACCACCTCCTATATAAAAGGCTCCTGTCAGGGCCATGCCGGCACCTACCCCAAGTGCCACTGCCGCCGCTTTTAAAAACGCTTCCAGAATTCTTGCTCCTCCGGAAATGTAATCTCCATGCAAAGTATCGCGAACTGCATTTGTTATGGCAACCCCGGGTACCAGCGGCATAATAGAACTTATAATCACAATATCGTTATCCAGAAACGGAAATAGCTGTTTTAAAAAAGTTGCCGTCACAGCCACTCCCAGAGATGACAGCGTATCCAGTATAAACCCATTAATTTGCAGCCTTTTTCCAACGGTTATAATCAATGCCAGGATTAACCCCACTACGGCGGCTGCCAAAACTTCCATGCCGCCCCCGCCAAACAGAGGGGCAAATCCGGCAGGAACCATCACAGTGGCCAGATTGTACACCCATACATGATACTGCTTCCCTCCGATGCCTTTTAATTCTTCATAGGCTTCTTCCGGTGATATTTCTCCGGCACAGTAATTTCTGGATATTTCATTCACCAGCATAATCCGGTTCAGGTTTGTCCCCCTTTCCTGAACCCTCTTGATTACAGTAATCGGCTCCATATCCGGATTGCCGATTGTGGCAACGATTCCCGTCATCATTACACTGGCCTCAACCGTCTCCGCATTCGCTGTGCGCAGGATATGGTACATCGTATCCTCAACCCGGTGTGTCTCTGCTCCGCTGCGCAGCATCAGTTCTCCTGCCATAACGGCCATATTCATCACAAGCTTATAATCCATATTTTCATCCTGCCCTTACCAGTTGTGCATATTACGCCATGTTCCCGCAGATACCATCACGTATAGTCTGTACAAATCCTTATCCCCTCATAAATATTAGTAGCTCAACAAGTATATATTTTAACACATTTTTTAAATAAGTCCACTACTACTGTACCACAATGCCTGAACCTGAAAGCATTTCCTTGTATTGCTCTCTGTATTGGCTAGGAGCAATAATTCGCAATGCATTACCTTCAAATGCATTTTCCGCAAATTCAACAAGACCACATTCCCACATAACAAGTGTTGACAGACAGGAACCTGCAAACGAATACTCTGCCACCCTAGTCACAGAAGCGGGAACCACATGTAATCCAACTCTGTTCACTGGAAACGCAAGAATGGTTGTCATGGTGCTGTCGAACAATACCCCATCCTCGCTACTATAGGCAGGGTTATCTGGACTTACCTCAATACCTCCTAATTCTGTCAGTTGATTTAGCGCTCCTGTTTCAATATAAGTTATATTTGCCGGAATACGAAGTTCACAAATGCCTGCACCCACCCCAACGAAGGCGCTGGCCAGTATTCCAGTACATCCTTCTGACGGAAGTTCCAAAACCTCCCCCTCCGCCAAGCCTGCCTCGGGATTATAGCTGTAAATCATGCCTCCCTCATTTATGAGAAATCCTTCCGGTTGGACTATTGGTTCTTCCCCGCCAGTATTCTCTCCCGGCTCCTCTTCCTCTTTTACTCCGCCTGATCCCCCGGTATTATCCGGTGTTTCCGTTTCATCCGGTGTTATGGAAGGGCTTGGTACGGCGGGAGTCTCCGGCTTTGTCGGTGTTTCCGGTATTACCGATATTGGTGGTATTACCGGCACCTCTACTTTTGAATCGTCCACTGGTATATCCATTATACTCTCATCCACAATATTATCCGCCCCAGCGTTTTCTGCAGCAAAGGAAGCCGGCAGAGAATCCGCCTCCCCTTTGGGCAGTTGTCCGATATTTTTCTCCAAGCTTTTTACAGAAGTTTTTACTTCGCTGATTTCTTTCATCAGTATATCTTTAATATCTTTCGTATGTATACCGGTACCAGGAAAAGTTCCTGCTTTTTGGGGACGGTTTTCAAATTCAGCACTATATTTAGAATCCATCTCCATAAAATTTAATGCCGGAAGTTCATATACAGTTCCAATGATAAGAACTAATGAAAGTGACACACCTGCCGTACGCAAACCACGTTTTCTAATTGAATTATTCCCAACAATCTTTCCACAATATTCCATAACCCTTCACCTGTATCTTTCCGCTTTCTTCCATAATACAACACCACATTCATAAATTCTACATAAGAAAAAGGAATGCTGCTATACTTTGCAACATTCCTTTGCATTTTTTTTACTTTACCAGCTTCCGCCGCCTCCGCCGCCGAAGCCTCCTCCGGAAAAACCGCCCCCTCCGGACATTCCTCCAAAGCCTCCGCTTCCTCCCGAACCAACCGTTTTCTCCGGTTTTGGCATACTCAGTGTGGATGCAGTCTTATCAAGTCCACTTATCATTAAATGGTTAAACATATAGTAGTCAAAAAATGTATAATTATGGTAAGGTGCATACCATTCGGGTGCAGGCAGCGAAAGACCTTTTAGTTTCTCAGCAAATACATCAGAAAGGCCAAACACATAAGCATAAGGTATAATGTGATAAAACATCTTTGGATTTGTTTTAGCCAGTTCATTCATACGGTCCAGCTCCGCAGTCTGAATAAATTCCCTTAGTCCTGCAAGATGCCCCATCCACTCCACACACTGAGGAGTCCGGCTTTTCATAAATCCTGCCATGAAAACCAGTATCCCGGTTATGATAAGTATCGGTACCAATACCCAGATATAGTTAAATATTTCTCCTTTAAGCGCACGCATAGCATAGCTTCCTGCATATACGGAAGTGGAGAAAATGCACATGCCTAATGCAATTCCTGTTGTCAGCTTTCTGGCTGCGCCTGATTTAGAATACCATGTATCAATCCCTGCACAAAATACCAAAACTCCAGCTAACAAAATAATCCATAATACCACCTGTATTCCCGCTCTGAGAGCACTTGTGGCAGAGTATAGCCCTGTTACGAGCATAAACCAGGCCAAAGGCAGTGTACAGCATAAGATTGCGGCCACCCTGGAAATCTTTGATTTCCTTGTATATATTACATCGTGTCCTTGATTTTTGAAAGAATTGCGGAGCTGCTTTTTTGCCATCTCCATTGTACCTGCAAACTTATACTGCAAATCACTGATTTTACGTTCACTGGCTTCCTGGAACAGCTTATTAAATATATTAGACTGGTAGCTTGGCACATCGTCCGGCAGATCCTTCAATTTATATAGGCAAAGCTCATGGTCTTTCCGTTCTTCAATCCGCAGATACCCTTTATCTGCCCAATATATAATCAGTGAAAGTAAATCTTTATCTTCCACGCTGCCGTCAATGATATACCCAACCGCAGCACTGTCCAGATTATCCGGCGGCTGATACTGAATAGAAGGAATAATCTGTTCGTCCCTGCCAAATTTCAGGAATAAAAAGAGAATCAGTAAACATATCAGAACCCCCGGCAGAAGCAGCATCCATGGAAGATATCCAAGATAGCCAGTACCTGTAAAATATCCATTCTCCATCGGAGCCCAAAATGTAATCCCTTCCCCCAGTTCCAAATCCTGCCGCAAAATCCCTGTCACGGTATTTCCATTCCAGGACAGATCCAAAATATCTGATGTATCCTTAGTTTCTCCATATGTTCCATAATAAAGTTTCAGCCTGCTGTGCTCAAAGTCCTTAGGAAATGTAACCGTAAAACGGCTGCCCGCCGGAACCCGGTTCTGCCATTGAGGCGGAGTTACATTATAAAAAGCAATATTGTATTCTTTTGACTGAAACTGCGGAGTAATCGTGTAAGAAAACTGATACTCCTGCCTGCCCGACTTATACACACCCTCTGTACCCAGACGGCCAACCCAAGATCCATTTTCAGCACTGACATGTAAAGGCTCCGTTGCCTTTTCTTCCGTGATTTTTGCATAATAGGGTACATCCGCGGTTCCTTTATACGGGATATAACGGTAAATCCCCTGCCTTGGCTCCAGAAAATCCACTCCTATATTCTCTGTAATTTCGTAGGACTGATTCTCATTTATTACGATATCCGTATTAAAATATTCTGTGCGCATTGCCCAGTCTTCTGTAAGACTGTTCCCTGAGACAGTGATCCCTTCCAGCGCGCCGAAACCAAACACCAAAAACAGCCATATACTGGCCCATAAAATCATTGATGCAGATCTGACGCCGAATTTCTTCATACTGATATCTCCTCCCTTGCTTTAGAAAGCTACGTTCACATTTTCCCTCTGTTCCGTCTCTGTCACTTCATACAGCGGCTTTCTCTTAAATCCGAAAATGCCTGCAAGGATATTGCCCGGAAACATTTCTACTTTTGTGTTGAAGCGGTTCACCACTCCATTATAATATCTTCGGGATCCGGCAATTTCTTCTTCAATCCGCTGTAACTGGTCCTGAAGCTGCAGAAAATTCTGATTCGCTTTTAAATCCGGATATGCCTCAGAGAGTGCAAATAAAGACTTCAAAGTACCGCTTAAAATATTATCATTAGCAATTCTTGCTTCTGCTGTGGATGCATTCATAGCTGCATTTCTTGCAGAAATAACTTTCTCCAAAGTCCCAGATTCATGCTTTACATAGCCCTTAACTGTCTCTACATAGTTAGGAATCAGATCATATCTCTTTTTCAGAGATACGTCCATTGCCGAAAATGCCTCTTCCGTCTTGTTTCTAAGCTTAATAAATCCATTGTAAGAGCCGGCAAACCAAATTACGATAATAACTACAATTGCAAGTATAATCCAAATCACCATAATACATCCTCCTTATCATAATTAATTGTCATTTTATAATACATGTATTACAATTCAGCTGCAGTTAGAATCTGCAGCTGAACTGTAATATTATTATACATGAATTTCCGCTTTCATACCAAGCAATTGTTTATTTTTTTCTAATAGGGGTTGAATTACGTTTTTCAGATAAGCTTCTACCTGTTCTTTTGAGCGTCCTACATATTTTGCCGGATCCATTGTTTTCTCTAAATCCTCCAGGCTCATGTTGAAGGCTTCGTCCGCTGCAATCAATTCTAAAAGATTATTGTCCAGACCTTTTTCTTTTACATTCTTCCCGGCTTCCATAGACAGCTCACGGATTTTCTCATGCAGCTCCTGCCTGTCTCCGCCTGCTTTTACAGCATCCATCATAATGTTCTCTGTAGCCATGAACGGCAATTCGGACATCAGGCGCTTTTCAATCACTTTAGGATATACTACAAGTCCATCTACCACGTTCAGGCACAGATCCAGGATACCGTCGATTGCCAGAAATCCTTCCGGAATACTCAGACGTTTATTCGCAGAATCATCCAGGGTTCTCTCAAACCACTGAGCAGCGGATGTAATAGCCGGATTCATAGCATCTGCCATCACGTAACGGGACAATGAAGCAATTCTCTCGCTTCTCATAGGGTTTCTCTTGTATGCCATGGCAGAAGAACCAATCTGTGACTTCTCAAAAGGCTCCTCTACTTCTTTCAAATGCTGGAGAAGGCGGATGTCATTGGAAAATTTGTGGGCACTGGCTGCAATCCCTGCGAGTATATTCAGAACCCGGGTATCTACTTTTCTAGAGTAGGTCTGACCGGACACAGGATAGCAAGCCTCAAATCCCATCTTTTTAGCTATCATTGGGTCAATTTTATCAATAGTCTCCTGATTTCCGTCAAACAATTCCAGAAAACTTGCCTGGGTTCCCGTAGTTCCCTTGGAACCCAAAAGCTTTAGACTGCCCAGAACATATTCCAAGTCTTCCAGATCTATTTCAAATTCCTGCATCCAAAGAGTGGCTCTTTTACCTACTGTGGTAGGCTGTGCCGGCTGAAAGTGGGTAAATCCCAATGTAGGCTGTGCCTTATACTCATCCGCAAACTTCGCCAGCTCCGCAAGCACATTCACAAGCTTTATTTTTACCAGCTTCAGGGCTTCCGCCATTACGATGATATCCGTATTGTCTCCTACATAACAAGAGGTCGCGCCCAAGTGGATGATTCCTTTTGCCTTGGGGCACTGTACACCATAAGCATATACATGAGACATTACGTCATGGCGCACGACCTTCTCTCTCTCCTTTGCCACATCATAATTAATATCTTCCGCGTGAGCCTTCAGCTCTTCAATCTGCTCCTCTGTAATATTCAGGCCAAGTTCCTTCTCTGTTTCTGCAAGAGCGATCCAAAGCCTTCTCCATGTCCTGAATTTTTTATCCGGTGAAAAAATATATTGCATCTCTTTGCTCGCGTAACGCTCGGAAAGAGGGCTGACATAACAATCCTTACTCATAACTAACTATCTCCTATTCTTCTAAAAATGCTTACTTAGCGGTATCATCCCGACACTAGATTCGAAAATACCTCATCAAGTGTCGGGATGTGGTTCGCACTAAGCTCGAAAACACCTCGCTAAGTGCTCTACTCAAATGCATGGCTGATATCTTCGCCGGGTACGGGCATGGGATATTTTCCTGTAAAGCATGCATCACAGAAGCTCAAATCCCCAACCATATCTTTTAGTTTTTCCACTTCCATATACCCAAGTGTATCCGCACCTATCATTTGCCGTATCTGCTCTGTCGTATGGGAATGTGCTATTAATTGTTCATTGGATGGCACATCTGTTCCAAAATAACAGGGGTACAAAAACGGCGGGGAACTGATTCTGACATGTACTTCGGTAGCACCTGCCTTTTTCAGCATTTTAATAATATTTTCGCAGGTTGTCCCACGCACAATGGAATCGTCCACCATAACAATGCGCTTCCCTCTTACAACCTCCGAAATCACATTCAGCTTAATCTTAACACTGGATTCCCTGTCACTTTGCTTTGGCTTTATAAATGTTCTGCCTACATAGCTGTTTTTATGGAAAGCCATCCCATAGGGAATGCCTGATTGTTCAGAGTATCCTTTGGCGGCTACAAGCCCGGAGTCCGGCACTCCAACCACAAGGTCCGCCTCCACCGGATAGGATTCAGCCAGTGCCTTACCTGCTGTAATTCTGGAATGATACACATTTACGCCGTCAATGCTACTGTCTGTGCGGGCAAAGTAAATATATTCAAAAATGCACCTTGCCTGCTGCTCTCCCGGAATCGCCATGCTCATATCCGAATCTATCCCATGTTTTGTAAAGCTTACAACCTCTCCCGGAAGCACATCCCGCACAAACTCGGCTCCCACTGCCGCTATGGCACAACTCTCAGAGGCAAGAAAGTATGCTTGACCCCGTTTCCCGATACAGAGAGGCTTTAGTCCTAAAGGATCTCTTGCTCCAATCAGCTTCCGGGGACTGCTCACAACAAGAGCATATGCCCCTTTGATTTTCTTCATCGCATTTTTTACTGCATCTTCTGCTTTTGAAACATTCAGCCTCTCCCTAGCAATATGGTATGCAATTACTTCTGAATCAATCGTCGTCTGAAAGATAGCGCCTGTATACTCCAGTTCCCGTCTCAGCGGGATGGCGTTGACAAGATTACCATTGTGGGCAATCGCAAGTGTTCCTTTTACATAATTTATGACAAGGGGCTGAGCATTCTCTACCCGGGTTCCCCCCGCTGTAGAGTAGCGCACATGTCCGACTCCCAGATTTCCCTTTAATTCTTCCAGTGACTCCTCATCAAACACATCGTCCACATGACCCAGACCTTTTTTCGATGAAACCTTTCGCTGTCCATATGTGTCCGTCACTGCAATTCCGCAGCTTTCCTGTCCTCTGTGCTGCAGGGCAAAAAGACCATAATATATGGATGGCGCCACATCGCCGCCATCCATATCATATGCGCCAAAAACCCCGCATTCTTCTCCCATGCCTGTAGTAACCTTTTCCAATCTGCTCATGAATATACCCCTACTATTGAATGCCGATACGTTTAAATACTTCCTGGTATGCATCCTCTACATTACCCATGTCTCTTCGGAAACGGTCTTTGTCCAATTTTTCATGTGTTTCCTTATCCCATAACCTGCATGTATCTGGTGAAATCTCATCAGCCAGGATAATATCGCCGTGGAATCTTCCATATTCGATTTTAAAATCAATTAATTCGATTCCTGCTTCATCAAAAAACTTTCTCAGAACATCATTTACTTTAAATGTATATTCTGTAATTTTTTCAATCTCTTCCCTTGTAGCAGCTCCGATTGCGATAGCAAAATAATCGTTAATCATCGGATCGCCCAAATCATCATCTTTATAACTGAACTCTAAAGTCGGTGCTAACAGCTTTCTTCCTTCTTCAATCCCAAGCTTTTTTGAAAAACTTCCTGCAGCCACATTACGCACAATAACTTCCAGCGGAACAATTTCTACTTTTTTTACTGCTGTTTCCCTATCGCTGAGTTCCTCTACATAATGTGTCGGTACACCTTCTTTTTCCAGTATCTGAAAAATATAGTTGGTCATACGGTTATTAACTACACCTTTTCCAACAATTGTTCCCTTTTTTTCACCATTAAATGCAGTGGCATCATCTTTATAGTCTACAATTACAATATCCGAATCCTCTGTAGCAAATACCTTTTTGGCTTTTCCTTCGTAAAGTTGCTCCAATTTTTTCATACGTTCACACCTGTCCTTTTCGTATACTTCCTTGTAATTCCACATCAACTATGCTTATGCATCTTAGGCTTGGTCTTTTCAAGCCTTAGCTGCAAAGCACATCCTGTCGACTTAGGTGTGGTTTTTTCACACCTTAGTAACATGGATGTTTCCATAAAGATTATAATACAAGGCAGGGGGAAAATCAATATACCCACTGCCTTGTAAGGATTTACGCTCATTATTTATTTACGCTGCAACATATAAGTTCTTCTTATATATCATACTTGATTTATCATTGTTCCTTGGATAACTTTCCGAGAAACTCCTTCATCCGGGTATTATCGGAACTAAATACTTCTTCCGGTGTTCCTTGTTCTGCAATTACACCCTTGTCCATAAATATGATGTGGTCAGCCACATGCTTTGCAAAATTCATCTCGTGAGTCACAATCACCATAGTCATGTTCTCTGATGCTAAATCTTTGATAACCTTCAAAATTTCTCCTGTCAATTCCGGGTCCAAAGCCGATGTAGGTTCATCAAAAAAGAGAATCTGAGGATTCATCGCTAGTGCCCTTGCAATAGACACCCTCTGCTGCTGCCCTCCTGAAAGCTGATAGGGATAGGCATTCTCCTTATCCTCCAGTCCCATCTTCTTCAAAAGTGCCCGAGCCTCTTTTAATACTTCCTCTTTTCCCCGTTTCTGCACTTTGAGAGGTGCATCTGTAATATTCTTCATCACAGAAAAATGAGGGAAGAGATTAAAATTCTGGAACACCAGGCCGAACCTTCCTTTATAATGAATCTCCCCGCCATCCGGTATCTCCAGATCTGTAGCACAGCGGAGCAGTGTCGACTTTCCTGAACCAGACGGTCCGATAATCGCCAGAACCTCTCCTTCATTCACTTTCAGAGAAATGTCCTTCAAAACTTCCACACCATCAAAGCTTTTTTTGATATGATTTATTTCCAGTAAACTCATGACATTTCCTCCTACTTGTAATAGTTCAATTTCTTTTCCAGCGATTCCATAACTACAGCTACAACTAGATTGAATATGTAGTAGAATATTCCGGCTGCCATTAAAGGAATAATTGAAGTCTGTGCAGACGCAATCTGTTTCGCTGTGGTAAACATCTCCGCATAAGCGATGGCAAATGCCAGAGACGTATCTTTGACAAGGGTAATTACTTCATTTGTCACAGAGGGCAGAATTCTTTTTATAACCTGGGGGAAAATAATGCGAAAGAACGTCTGGCCTTTGCTGTATCCCAGAAGCCCGGCTGCCTCATACTGCCCCACCGGCATAGATTCAATACCGCCCCGATAAATTTCTGCAAAATATGCTGCATAATTAATTGCAAATGCAATCAGTACCGCACCGAGTCTATAGGAAGCAGAAATCTGAATTTTAAATATGTAATACGGCCCGAAATAAACTACCATCAATTGCAGCATCAGAGGGGTCCCCCGCATAATAGAGATATATACTTTCGCTATCCACTGAATAATCTTTATTTTTGACATTCTTCCGAATGCAACAAGCAATCCTAGTGGCAGTGAAAACAAAAGCGTGGCAAAAAATATCCCTATTGTTCCTATCATGCCTCCTGATAATTGGCTTATCATTGCCATAATACTTATCTTCATCCTTCTAATCCTCCGGGTTTATAAAAGGCCAGATAAGAATTCTGACCTTTTACGTACTTACTTTTTAGCTTTTATTTGCCTAAGACTACGGCATCCTCAACGCCCCACTTTTCAGCGATCGTCATAAATGTACCGTCTTTTGCCATCTCATCCAGTGTCTTCTGTACCTGATCTCTCAGCTTCTCATTGCCTTTTTTGAAACCAACACCATACTGCTCTGATGAAATCGTCTCATCTAAGATAATGTATCCGCCGCCTCTGGATTCTATCTGATACTTCGCAACACCTACATCCATTGCAACTGCTTCCGCCGCACCTGCTTCTAAATCCATAAATGCAGTATTATATTCAGGTACCTGAGTCAGGGAAGCAAATGTTCCTGCCAGTTCCTTTTGTTCCTCCTCCAGGGCCTTCAGTGCTGAGGAATCTGCTTGTACTTCCACAATCTTACCTGAAAGGTCTTCTAAAGTTTTAATCCCGGAGTTTTCAGCAACGACTACTACCTGACTGTTGTCTACATAAGGTTCTGACCATGTATAGTCCTCTTCTCGTCCATTTATGGTAAAACCGTTCCAGATACAGTCAATGGTTCCCGAATTCAGTTCCATATCCTTTGCATCCCAGTCAATTGGCTGCTTTTCCAGTTTCCATCCATTTCTGTCACAAACTTCCTGTGCCAGGTCTAAATCAAAACCTACATATTCCCCGTCTTCATCTTTGTATCCATATGGAGGAAAGCCTGCATCAAACCCTACTGTAAAGGTATCTCCGTCACTCTTTTCCTCATTGGTTACGTCCGTCTTTGTATCAGCCTTTGCGGAACTGTCCGCAGACGCATCTTTACTCTTATTTCCACATCCTGCCATCCCTGCCGTCAGCACAAGTACAACTGCCAATGCCGCTGCTAATTTTCTCTTCATAAATACTATGTCCTCCTCGCCGTAATGCTTTCCTCTTTTACTAATTGATTACTTTACTACGTTAAAACACTTAGACATAGTATCACTTTTCCGCTTGAATGTCAAATATGGCTTCTTCTATACTGCTGTTTCCATTTCTCCAGTAATAGGGGACTTGGTTCCATCTGTAAATGTTTCTTAATTTCTTCCATTTCCTGCCGCATCTGGGTATTGACCTCTGCATAATCGTCATACTTCGTCAATAAAATATGGTACTCCTCCAAAGACATATATTTATAAGAAGCGTACAGATACGGCTTCAGAAGTTCTTTATCCTCACAAATCTGATAAGCCCTGTCGTACATCCGTGCCGACTCCTGATATAGAAAGAGTCTTCCATAGGCTGCACCCAATCCTGCATAAATTTTGCCATAAAACCTGGGATCCACACTGTCATCTGCCTCCTCATTGAGGATTGCCTGGTATACAAGAATTGCTTCCTCAATCTCACCGCTCTCCAGCAGGTTGTCTCCCTTGAACTTCTGACGTTCAATATCCTTCTGGTTCTTCAGGCGTTCCAGCACATTTTGAATCCGAATCATCTCCGGCTCTCTGAATATCCTGGAGCTTTTCAGAATTGTTAAAACAAATTTCTCCACCGAGCCCCGCATCCGGATGACGTCCCTCAAATCCTTGGCCAGCTCCGGCATCCCAATCTCCTCTTCCAGCCAGGTACAGAGCTGTTCGTTCATAATTGTGTAATCAACCAGGTAGAGATTATTGCACAGATAGTAACATAATTCTTCAATTGTAAATATCTTGCAGTGAATCCTCGTAATTTCATAAGGATGCGTCGCATGTCTGTCATGACAGAGAATTAAACTTCCCATCGTTGCCTCCTAAATGTATAATCTTCTCCTCCTGGAAATCCGTAGGCAGGAAAAACTCCCCAAACCCTACATCTCTCACGGTAATCTTACACGTCTTCTCATCCAGAAATAAGGTCTCAATCTGAAGCCGCATGGAGTATTCCCCTCTTTTCGGAAAGTTCTTCAAAGAAATCACCTCAGTCTTCAAAGTTCCCTGAACCAGTGATTCCACATGCAGTTCGATATCCTCCACATCCTCCAGCAGTACCTCCCACTGATTATTTGACTCATACCAGTGCGCGCCCCAGGAGACAATTGGATACCACATTTCCTGTCCGTCCACCCGCATATTAACCGTAATCTGGTCTGTCAGCTTCATTTCCGACAGGTACACCGGATCTTCAATATGCATGAACATCTTCCTGTACGCCGTATAACAGGCACCCTTACTATAAAGATTATTTCCAATAAATGCTCTTCTGCCGTTACATAATACTCTGAGGGATGTAGGATACCAGTTATTCTCAAATCCTTCTCCCGTCAAAAAAACAGAGGAAACAATCCGCTTATCGAATACACCCTCAATGAATTTGCAGAACCTGGTGTCTGCCTCTCTGGCCTTATCCTCATTTAAAACCGGATACACAGCAGCCAGCTCCTTCATATGGGCACTTGCCACCTCATCCACTGTAACAAAGGTCGTCTTGCCACCTCCCAGTCCAGGCTTCAACCGGCGCAGCATAAATGCTTTGATTTCATTTCTGTCGCAGCAAAACAGAGCTGCTTCATACTGCCAGAGCTCTTTAGGCTGGTAAAACAGATAATTGCAGAAGCTTTCCTTGTAATCCTGGATAAAAATATGCCTCTTATCAATATTCATCCGTACCGCAATGCCCCGCAGAAGCTGAGCCAGCTCCTCGGTCAGCTCCGGAACACTGAATACAATCCCTTCTATCTGCGGAAAAGACTGAAGTGACATCTGAATAAACTTAGAAAGCAGCCATACAGCTTCATAAGTCTCTTCCCCGAATTCAATCTTCTCCCCTGACAGACTTTTATCCAGCAGCCGGGTCACCGTAAAGCCTTCCTTAACAGTGACCAGACGCTTTGCCTCTTTTCCGTAAGCCCAGGTATCTCTCAGCTTGCCAATGATCAGCGGAATCTGATAATTGTCTGAGTCCACCTCAAGGGTTTCCGGCTCAAGCTGCTGTTCATTATAAAAGCTGATCTGGCAGGTCTTATCATTTATTTCATATCCAATTATATTGCCTTGTCCCATTACAGGTCTCCTTCTCTATTTCTGTAATAAGGAAGTTCTTTTCGCTAGGTTCGTGAAATACTTCGCTAATCACTATCGGTCTTAGTCAATATTGTTCAAACATGTGTGCTGCGATTGCGTCTTCTGCTGCATAGGTCTTCATTTTCGCCTCTTTTTCTTTGCCATCACTCAAGAGAATATCATTCAGACACCCATACCTGCCGGATTCTCCAGCTTTTACTTCTTTTACACAAGTTTCTTTATTACTCCGGTATGTATTTCCGTCAATGATCTCCTTAAAATAATATTTTAACTTTTCATTGGCGAAAAGGACAAACTTTTTCACATACAGGTTTTCATACATTGGAGTCAGAACTTCCATTGAGTAGTCTACTTCCTCAGAATCACCTTTTTGAAGCTGATAATAAAGCATAACACGGCTGCCCTTCTGACCTTTATACTCTATCAGGGTCTTATCCCAGAGCTGGAGTTCTATCAGCCATTCCTTCTCATAAGCAAGGAAAAACGGAAAATAAATCTGTTTTCCACTCAGTTCCTGCAAAAACTTCTTCAGCGTCTTGCGTATCATAGAATTATATTCACGATTAGAATAATACTTCAATACTGCAATCTTGCAGATATCAATCGTATCTTCTCCCTTTTCATATTCCCTGCATATGATATCAATAATGCTCTTGCCAATCTTCCGGTCTTCCACCACATAACCTCTGGACATATAGGCCAGATATGCCTGCTGAAGCCTGAAGTATGCACCTTCCGCGTAATACTCTTCAAATATCTGTACCTCTGCAAACAATTCCTCCGAGAACAGCATTTGTGTTAGAATCCGCTCTGCCAGCTTATGGGTATGTACCTCATATTCTTTTGCCTCTCTCCAGAGCCTCTTCATATCCACAGTCGCACCGCAGTAGTAGTTGGCGAGATAGGTCAAAATCACCTTGTCATAATGTCCTTTTTTAAACAACTCAAAGCAGATATAGGTCAGGAAGTCATCATTCTCATAATTATTCTCCCGGATAGTTCTGCTGCAAAGACTGAATAATTCCTCCTCCGCGTAGCCTTCAACGCCCTTTTCCCTGACAACCTCCAGATTCAGAGTCTCCTCCTCTTCTTTCTGCCAGTTCATGCGCATACTGTTCAGATACTTTTTACACATATCCATATAGCGGAGTTCATAAAACAGACGCCGGCTCTCATAAGGTATGGAATCTGTGTAGTGTCTTCCGTCCTTTGACTCCCATACAAGCCTGTCGGTCTTTGCATACAGGAAAACCTGGGCTCCCTTCTCTGTATAAGGTACCCTCTGTGCAATGTTTCCGTCATCTGCTATAACATAAATAAACTTCATATTTGGTATTTTAGTTGTAATTTCATAAGCATGACAGATGTCAAACAGGGCTTTGATACGCTCCGTATTCATGGCACCTTCCACGATAAACCGCTTATAAATAATGCGGAGCCGCTCATCAACATGGCGTCTTTCCAATTGATTCCATGCAAACGCCTCCATCTCGTCCCTGTAATGGGCATAGATTTCACTGGATTCATCTTCATGGGTAATCAAATTTGAATACAGCAGCGCACACTTCCGGTAGTCAAGCATATTTCCATGCATAAAGTACAGGTATACCGACCTTGGCAGCGCCTTATGGAAATGGTTTTCCTGAATAGACGCCATATAATATTCATATAACTGTGCAATCTTCTGCTCTGATTCCACAGCTTTCTCATACCATTTGAAATAACCGTGTCCTATACAATTCCCCTTAATCAGCAATGTGCAGATAGCAGTGAGAATCATATATTCCTCATACATCTTATAAGACAGCACCAGCGCCTCATAAAGGTGTTTGTCAAATTTTTTCAGCTGGCTTGCCAGGTTTGCCGTATACAGTGCCAGCTCTTTTGTCATAAGCTTATATTTTGCCGCAAAATGCAGCACCTGTACCTCAAATGCACCCAGTTTTTTTAAGGAAGAACTCTTATCGCGGAAACACTTGAAGGCTTCCATATAAAACCAGATACTGTGTGTTTTCTCCTCATAAAACTGCCGCTCTAATGCACGCAGGCGCTCACTGTAAATTTTATATTCTGAATCCACATTTACCAGCATACAAAGAATCATCCAGTTTTCCGGATGTTTCATGTAAGACTTGGACAGCTCCTCCGCCACCCGTCTTTGTCCGATGGAATCATTACTCAATAATGTGGTAAGATATAAATAGTAGGAACTCATTTCCACATTTTTGCCAATGGCAAACCGGTTATAATTGTAGGATTCCAGAACTAGTTTGGCTTCCTCAAAGCGTTTGCCAATCAAATAAATATGGGCATGGACAAGCAAATACAATTCGTTTTTGTTGTCTCCCTCCCTCAGATGTTCAATCTTCTTTAGCGATTCCTCCGTCCATGTATTCAGGTCAATCCGTCCTGCTTCATAGGTCAGATACCGCTTTATGATACTGGCAAACTCCAGATCTGAGGCACGGTATTCTTCGTCCCGCCTCACATCCTTCTCTACTACAATCTCATAAATAAGAGTTTCATAAGGCGTCTCAATTACAATCTGTCCAAAATTGCTTCCTTTGTGAAGCTGTTCTGTTGTAATGATGTATTCTAGCCGGTATGAATTTCCAATAAACTCCTCCGTAGAAATCTTAGGGTGCTCTACAGTCAGAAAATCCCCCACTGTACGCACATCAATAGAAAGATATCCCCACGTGTTCTTCTTCACCGTAAGAGTCTCTTTCCGTGCCTCCGGCACTTCCATAAAAGCACGGCTCTCCTCCTCCAGCGTCAGGAATATCTTTTCTTTCTGCTTGCAGCCCACCAGGAACTCCTCAAGTGCCTGCTGGTCCAGCTCCCATTTCCGCATATTATCATAAAGTGCCTGGATACGCTTGTCCTCGTATTTTAATATTTCATAGAAATCTCTGGAACGAAACAGCTTCTCAGCCTCCGCTGAATCACGGAAAGAAAGCTTCTTAAAATCTTCCAAGCTCTGCACTTTCCCATAACTTGTCATAACAAAGGGCTTTTCAATAATTGCCGTAAATGCAACGTCATACTCACCACCGTTGCAGACAATCGTAAACTTGCCATGCTCAACATGCCCGGGAACAAGCCCCGAGCCATCATATGTATAATAGATATTAACCGGGTTTCCATCGAAGCCCTGTTCCTCACAATGGACACGATAAGAAGAGGGATATACAAGCCCTCTGATGGTCCCCTCACCCTGATTCTGTAAGGAAAAACTTCCTTTATACATTTCCCCTTCTCCGACACGCATAATAACCCGCGTCTCCGGGAAAATAATCTCTGGCTGTGGAATGTGGAAATCTCCTTTGGAAAGACGTTTAATCTTATTCTTCAAGTTCGTCACCTACTCATGTTTCTTTCGTTGCATTTTTTTATAAGCACGCTATAATAGAAAATGAAAAATAAATTTTTCACTCTGACGTTTGTGATTCCCCCTTTGCGGGCAAGTAAAATCACTACACTCAATTATAGCATCTTTATAGCATTTCTTGCAACGGGTGAATAAAAGAATTTGAAAGGAGATTGTATACATGAATACAAGACCAGAATTTCACGGGAGCGACCTGGAAAAAATCGCAGAGCACTACGGGATTCCGAAAGATTCCATTATCAATTTCGGCGCAAATGTAAATCCCCTCGGGCTCTCTGAAAACGTAAAAGCAGAGGTGGCCCGTCGTCTTGACATCATCTCCTCCTATCCAGACAGAGAATACACTTCTCTGCGTCATGTTATTGGAGATTACTGTCAGGTTTCCCCCTCCCATGTACTGGTAGGAAATGGTTCTACTGAGCTCATCTCTCTTCTTATAGAACAGATGCATCCAAAAAAGACCTTGATTCTGGGCCCTACCTATTCGGAGTATGCCAGAGAGCTTTCTTTAGGGGGTAATACTCAGGAATATTATCATCTGGACTCTAGTACTGCTTTCCGCCTGGATATCCCTAATTTTCTAAAAAGACTGCAGGCCCGTTATGACCTGCTCATCATATGCAACCCTAATAACCCCACCTCCTCTGTTATTTCCACAGAAGAGATGAGGCAGATTCTTGACGTGTGTAAGGAAATCGGAACCTTTGTCATGATTGATGAAACCTATGTAGAATTTGCTCCGGTTCTTTCCCAGGCCACTTCCATGCCGCTGGTAAAAGATTTTGATAATTTCATCATCCTGCGCGGAGTCTCCAAGTTCTTTGCGGCTCCCGGCCTGCGCCTTGGCTACGGAGTAACCAGCAGCTACCCCCTCCTTGAAGGAATCAAGGAACACCAGATTCCCTGGTCCCTGAACAGTATCGGATCTCTTGCAGGTGAGCTTATGCTTCAGGACACCGGATACATCCAAAAAACCAGAGAGCTTATTCTCTCTGAGAGAACCCGGATGCTGGAAGAACTGCGCCGCCTTCCTCATATCACCGTCTACGATGCAGCAGCCAATTTTATCCTGATTCAAATACACAAAGACAATACCACAGCCTATGACATCTTTGAGTCCTGTATAAAAAAAGGGCTCATGATACGCGACTGTTCTTCCTTCCAATGCCTGGAAGGTGAATACGTACGCTTTTGTATCATGAACCCTGAGGATAATACACATCTCTTAAATATTTTGCGGGAAGCTCTCGCTTAAAAGAAAAGATTGGGGGTTATTAATCATTTGCGAAACCCTATCCTTTCGAGACTTTAAGGCTGAAACCTCACATTATTTTAATATCAGAGCCACAAATACCAAATCTTCATCCCCTGTATTTTTAACTCCATGCCCGTTTCCATCTTCGCAGAATGTAACATCTCCTGCCTCTACTGGGACTGCATTGCCGTTATCATCATACATCCCTTTTCCGGACAGGATATAATATGCTTCCGTCTCTCCATGATGCTCGTGATGCCCCAGTTCGCAGTTAGGCTTGAGAGTTACTTTGGAAAACATTTTACAATGGCTTCCCAACTGCTCGGGAGTAAGCAGTGCCTCCTTCATGAGAAATCCTGCTCCTCCATTTGCCCGTTCTATTGTCTCTACTTTTCTTTCTCCTGCTTTTGTCATACTAATATTCCTCCTTTATTCATTAGCGTATTGTGTTATAGCTCAGCCATAAGCCGGATTCCGCGCTGAACTCTAACTAAAATTCTTTTACCATCTGATGATATGCCATGCTTTTATATCCCAGTCTTTCATAAAGTGCCTTTGCCCTGGTGTTGTCTTCCTCTACTTCCAGACGAAATCTTTTTACGTCCTCTTCCCTGTTCTGCTCCAGGTAGGCAAAAAATTCACTGCCCAGCCCTTTGCTGCGGTATTGTTCCATAATATAAAGTTCCTCCAGCCAGCAGACGCAGCCGCCGGCTTCCTGGGAAAATGTTTTAGAAACCAATCCGTAGCCTGCCGGCTCACCCTCGCATTCCAGGATATAAAGCTTTGCATAGATTCCACCCTTCATGCACTCTTCAAAAGTCCGCTCCATATAGGAATCGGGTATTGGATGCAGCACTGCCGGTGAATGATAAAAATCATGTGCCATCTTCAAATATAAGTCCCTGTCTTTTAATTCTAATTCCCGTATCATAGCTCCTCCCATTACCATTCTTCTCCTTTCCATCATAAAGGGTCATGGACATTTAAGCAAGAGGAGATTTCAGTATGGAACACCATCAAAATCAATATCTCAGACTTACTTCTTTCAGATGTGTGATATATCCTGCAAGATTATAAAATTTTAAGAAGTCATCTGTCCGTTTTGTGGTATAATAAATATAATATTCTTGAATATTAACAGTTTAAGAAATACGCACGAATGATTTGCTGCGCAGTAGAAAGGATGGTAGGATTATGGAATTTAATGAAGGCTTGAAAAAAATATTTCTCGCTGGTGTAGGCGCTGTTGCCACAACAGCCGAGACAGCAAAAGATGTAGTGGATAATTTGGTTAAAAAAGGAGAGATTACAGTCGAGCAGGGAAAGGTTCTTAACGAAGAACTCAAGCAGAATGTAAGAGAAAAAGTAAAAGAGCATGTATCCGTTACTGTGGTAAGGGAATATAAGGATGCCCTGGCTGCAGTGGATCATATGCAGCCCGAAGAACTGGAAGCCCTGAAGGAAAAAATTGCCCAGGTAGAAAAGGCTGCTGCCAAAGAGTCTGAAGGGGAAGTTTCTGCTCCCGACTCCACCGATACCCCGGCCGAAAATCCGGAAGGCATCTCTGACTCTGAAGAACATTAATTACAGGATTATTTATGAATGAAACAAATCTAACACAGGCACCAAATGATACCAAATCCCCAGCTTCCCGAAAGAGGTTGCAGGATATTCTTGGGGTTCTGAGAAGGCACCGGCTTACACGTGGTATAACCCCTGCCAAACTCCGGGAAATACTGGAAGACTTAGGCCCTACTTATGTAAAGCTTGGACAGATTATGTCTATGCGCTCCGACATGCTCCCGGAAGTTTACTGCCGGGAGCTTACAAAACTGCGCACTGAAGTAAAGCCTCTCTCCTATTCTGTCGTATCCTCGCTTATTGAGGAGGAGCTAAAAGATGCTGCTGAAAATATCTTTTCATGGATTGATGAGACACCTCTTGGATCGGCATCCATTGCACAGGTTCATCCTGCTATTCTCAGGGATGGCACAAAAGTTGTGATTAAAATCCAGCGTCCCTCCATCAAGAAAATAATGCAGAATGATATTGTTCTCTTGAAAAGAGCTGTGGGTATTTTAAAGCTGGCAATGGGCACAGAGGATTTAATCGATTTCAGAACTATTTTGGATGAACTTTGGAGAACAACGCAGGAAGAGGTGGATTTCCTTCAGGAAGCCGCGAACCTGGATTTATTCTACACAAATCAAAAAGATATTACCTATGTAACCTGTCCAAAGGTATTTCATAACCTGACCACTCCACGGCTTCTCGTAATGGATTATGTAGATGGAATCCAGATTGATGAGGTAAAACGCCTGGAAGAACTGGGATATGATATGACTGAAATCGGCCAGAAGGCGGCCGAAAACTACTGTAAACAAATACTGGAAGATGGATTTTTCCATGCGGACCCCCATCCCGGTAATCTTTGGATTACAGGAGGACAGATTGCATGGCTGGACCTTGGCATGACGGGGCGGCTGACAGAACACAGTAAAAAGCTGTTAAAAAATGCCATTACAGCTATATTGGAGCACGATATCTATTCCCTAAAGAATGTACTGCTTGCATTTGGGGAGCCTCAGGACAGAATAAACCACGCACGGCTGTATACTGATATAGATGATATTTTAGGCAGGTACATGTCCGTAGATTTCGGCACTATGAGATTGGGGGATTTACTGGAAAGAATGCTCGCCCTTGTAAAAGAACACAGGCTCGCTATCACCCCCGATGTTACTTTGCTCAGCCGCAGTATGATTACTATGGAAGGGACACTGGCCATCTGTTCTCCTGAGGTAAATATCCTGCAAATTCTTTCTGTTCATATGTCTTCCCTTCTGTTAAAAGACCTGGATGCAAAGAAGCTGCTGACCCGCAAAGGACGGCAACTATATGCTTCTCTGGACAAGTCTCTGGATATTCCCGTACAGCTTTCAGATTTGCTTAACATCACAAAAAACGGACAGGCACAGCTCAACCTGCAGGTATCTGATTCTGAGGAAATCCGCTTGGGTATCACAAAGATAGCCAACCGGTTTATTCTGAGTATCCTCTCTGGTGCACTGTTTATCGGTTCCGGCCTTATTGCAGATATCCCAACGATTCCGCTTTGGTTCGGTATACCCTGGATAAGCTTTCTCGGATATTCCATATCCGGTGTATTGATGATTATCTTGATTACCCGCATTCTATTTATCCCTAAAAAATGAGGCATACCCAGAGTTATCCTCTGGGATAAAGATGTTGCCCCGCCTTTAGTTATATATTCGGTGATTAAACGTCACCGAATATATAACTGCCTCCGGCGGATGCACTCGCACGAAGAGGTATTTTGTCGCAAAGCGACCGCGCTCGGTGCAGACGGCGATTTAATCGCCGTCTATATAGAAGCGGAGCCATCTTTTATAATGTTATAATATTCTCTGGAGGTTACTAAGAATATCACCACATAGAATATAGCAAATATGCCCACTGTTCCTATGGTACATATCAAAAATAAATGTACATTTACCAGGTTTAATACTGCCAAAAGTTTTGTCACAACTTTGAATGCTACAGCTACATGAATAACTGCAGCCGCCAGCGGAAGGAAAAAGACGGTAAGCACCTGACTCCTGATGGAGCTCTTTACCTCCTTGAGGTTCATCCCAACTTTCTGCATAATCTGATACCGGCCCCGGTCATCATACCCTTCAGATATCTGCTTATAATAAATAATCAGAACGGTTGCCATTAAAAAGAGGGCGCCGACAAAAATTCCCAGAAACAAAAAGCCTCCGTACAAAGCATAAAATTCCTGGCTGAAAGCCGCCCTGTACTCTACCACACATTCCTGTACTTCTCCTGCCAAACGGTCCTTTATATGCTGCATGGCTGACTCAACCGCTTTTTCATCCCCTTTTAGGTTAAACATATCCGAATATGTGATATTGTCACCCTCGTATCCATATTGACTGAGCATCTGTGTGATTAGTTCGGTATCATCTACAATCAGGTAAACCGTCTTTAACACATAGGACATATTGTTTCTTTCTGTTTTCATCTCTTCCAGTACCTGCTTAACCTGGTATTCTTTATCCTGAAGTGTTATTTTATTAGAATCAAATTTCTCCCCCGGCATATAGGCCAAAAGCTGGCCTTCCTCCAGTGTGATATTTTCATCTTCCATTTTATTAAAATCAGAGAGAGGAATCATCATCACAGAACGGAAATCTTCTGTTACATAAGATACATCCGTATTACTTTGATCCAGTAACAGTCTGCCGTCCTGTTTATCCCAGACAGCGGCAAGCCTGCCTGACCTGTATGAAATCCTGTCAGTGGATTCTATCCCGGCTTTTTGTATTTCTTCTTTTATAATCTGTTCCGCCTTTGACAGGTTTTCTTCCTCCGCATTATAAATATCTGCCCTGAAATCAGTGGGGAAACGGGTATCCATAATATCTTCCATCCCTGCATAAAGAGATACGGAAACTGAGATGAGCACCAGCACAATCGTACTCATAATGCAGATATTTGCAAGCCCCACCGCATTTTGTTTCATCCGGTAAATCATGCCCGACACGGAGGTAAAATGCTTGGTCTGGTAGTAAAACTTTTTGTTCTTTTTCAAGTTTTTCAAAAATGCAACGCTTCCTGCTATAAATAAGGCGTAGGTGCCGATAATAACCAAAATCACAGCAATAAAAAATTTAGTAAGTGCTGTCAAAGGAGATTCTGTTGTCTGGGCAATATAATATCCAATTCCCAGAGTAACCACCCCTATCAGGGTCAGCAGCCACTTGGTCCTGGGTTCCTTCTCCCCCTGATTCCCCCCATGAAGCAGATCTATGGGATTCGCCGTCTGTACCTGCAGCAAATTAAAGAGCAGCGTTACAAAAAAGATTGCCAAAAATAAAATCACTGTATGAACCAGGGCCTTGGGCTCCACTGCAAATTTCAGTGGAA
The DNA here is from genome assembly GCA_013911065.1 of Ruminococcus sp. Classification (GTDB taxonomy): domain Bacteria; phylum Bacillota; class Clostridia; order Lachnospirales; family Lachnospiraceae; genus Muricomes. The sequence goes on from JACERV010000032.1 coordinate 34,310, forward strand.
CCGGAAAATGTATCATTTTCAGCAGAATCAAAAACATCAGCCTGCCAAGCAGGGTTCCTCCCAGCAATCCGCCCGTAAGACTGAGAATGACAGTCAGGATTGTCTCCCACTTCATCATTTTTGCCAGGTTCCTTTTGTCCATACCAAGGACCTGGTATAAGCCAAACTCTTTCTTTCTCTGTTTTACCAAAAAGCTGTTTGTGTAAAACAGAAAAATCGCGGAAAAGATTCCAGTAATTATTGCTGCCCATGCAAGAATTGTTTTCATAGAACCCGCCCCCGGCATCTGATTCAGGCCTTCATTTCTGGAAATTGCACTCATGACATAAAACATCATAACTGTCAGTACACAGGTCAGTAAATAAGGAACATATGTCTTCCCATTTTTTTTCAGGTTTGTAAGTGCAAGTTTTAAATAAAACATCTTATTTCTCACCTCCTGTTGTCAGGACAGTCAGTGCTGAGGAAATTTTCTGATACATTTCTTCATTTGACAAATTCCCCCGGTATATCTGGTGAAAAACCTGACCGTCTTTGATAAACAGGACCCGGCTGGCGCTGCTGGCAGCTTTGACGCTGTGGGTGACCATAAGAATCGTCTGTCCGTCCCGATTCATTTTCGTAAACAGATTCATCAGCTCTTCCGATGCCCTGGAATCAAGGGCCCCTGTAGGTTCATCCGCAAGGATTAACTGGGGTCTGGTAATCAGTGCACGTGCAACTGCTGCTCTTTGTTTTTGCCCGCCGGACACCTCATATGGAAATTTTTTAAGTAATTCAGTAATTTCAAGCTGTTTGGCAATGGGCTGAAGCCTCTGATTCATTTCTTCATATTTTTTCCCTGCAAGTACAAGAGGCAGGTAGATATTATCCTCCAAGGAAAAGGTGTCCAGAAGATTGAAATCCTGAAATACAAATCCCAGGTTCTGCCTTCTAAAAGCTGCCATTTCCCTATCTTTTATCGTACTTAAATCTCTCCCTTTCAGAAGGACCTTCCCTCCGGTAGGCTTATCCAGTGACGCCAGTATGTTCAGCAAGGTGGTTTTTCCCGATCCGGATTCCCCCATGATTGCCACATATTCCTGTGGTTCCACAGAAAAGGTAACATCTGCAAGAGCCTGTACCTGATTTGCGCCAAACCTGGTGGTATAAATCTTTTTTACATTTTTTACATCTAATAACGACATCCGTTTTTCCGCCTTTCTTCTTTACCTATTTTCTGTCTGCACACTTATTATAATGCACTCATACTGGATCAATCCATAACCTTAGCTTTCAAAATTAAAAGAAATTCTTACAATTTTGTAAGCTAAAAAGGAGCGGTCCTTATTCAAAAGGTCCGCTCCCTGAATTTATTTATGCGAAGAATAATTTCATGTCATCTTCTACCGTTGTAATACCTGCGATTCCAAAGGTATCTACCAGTACATTTGCTACATTCGGTGATAAGAATGCCGGCAATGTTGGTCCTAAATGGATGTTCTTTACGCCAAGGTACAGCAGAGCTAACAGAACAATTACTGCTTTTTGCTCATACCATGCAATGTTGTAAATAATTGGCAGGTCATTGATATCATCTAATCCAAATACTTCTTTTAATTTCAGCGCGATTACTGCCAGTGAGTAAGAATCATTACACTGTCCTGCATCCAATACACGCGGAATTCCTCCTATATCTCCAAGGTTCAGCTTGTTGTATCTGTATTTTGCGCATCCTGCTGTAAGGATTACTGCATCCTGAGGCAATGCTTTTGCGAAATCAGCATAGTAATCACGTGATTTTGCTCTTCCGTCACATCCTGCCATAACAACGAACTTTTTAATAGCTCCTGCTTTTACAGCATCTACAACTTTATCTGCCAGTGCGATTACCTGATTGTGTGCAAATCCACCAATGATTTCTCCGCTCTCAATTTCTACTGGCGGCTGACATTTCTTTGCGTGCTCAATGATTGCGCTAAAGTCTTTGTGTCCGTTCTCATCTGCTACAATGTGTGTACATCCAGCAAATCCTGACGCACCTGTTGTGTAAATTCTGTCTTTGTAGCTGTCTTTCGGTGGCACGATACAGTTGGTTGTAAACAGAACCGGTCCATTAAAAGTTTCGAACTCTTCTTTTTGCTTCCACCATGCATTTCCATAGTTTCCAGCAAAATGAGAATATTTCTTAAATGCCGGATAGTAATGTGCAGGCAGCATTTCTGAATGTGTATATACATCTACGCCTGTTCCCTCTGTCTGATCCAGAAGCATTTCCAGGTCACGAAGATCATGTCCTGAAATCAAAATACCAGGATTGTTACGAACACCGATAGGTACAGATGTAATCTCAGGATTTCCATAAGCACTTGTGTTAGTGCCGTCCAGAGCAGCCATAGCGTCTACACCGAATTTTCCTGTTTCCAGAGTCAAAGCAATCAATTCATCTACACTCAGACTGTCATCTCTTGTTTTTGCCAGTGCTTCTTGTAAAAATGCTTCAATCTCAGGGAATACCTGCCCCTGATCTTCTGCATGATACAAATAAGCTGCCATGCCTTTCAATCCGTATGTAACCAACTCTCTCAAACTGCGGATATCTTCATTCTCAGTAACCATAACACCTACCTGAGATGCTTTCTCTTCCCAGTCGCCGCTTCCATCCCACAATGCGGAATCTGTAAGAACAGACTGATCTTTCACTTCACCTCTCAGGCTCTTGATCACATCAACAGTTTTCTCAATTCTTTTGAGAATTGCTTCATCATCAAAGTTTGCATTGGTGATTGTAGTAAATAAGTTCTCTGTCACAAGTGTATTTACATCTTTTGCAACATCAGCCCCTTCTTTTCTAAGCTGTGTAGTAATCTCGCTTAATCCACGTGATACATACACCAATAGATCTTGCAGGTTTGCAGTCTTTGATGTCTTTCCACAGACTCCGACTTTTGTACATCCTGTACATCCAACGGTTTCCTGACACTGAAAACAAAACATTTTATTCTCCATGTTCAATAACTCCTTTCATTTCTACAATTTATTTCTTTTGCATAAACAGAGTCTACGTGATTTGGAGTTGTTTTTATGTTGTTAAAACAACATAATTAAAAATTTTTGTTACTATTCTATTCTCAGGGGTTTACGGTATAAATCTAAGTATACCTTTGTTCCTTTTCCTACCTCTGACTTTAAACTGATACCATGATTTAGTTTTGCGCATACAGATTTACACAGGTAAAGTCCTATTCCCGTAGATTTTTTATCCCTTCTGCCATTGTAGCCGGTAAATCCCTTTTCAAATATCCTCGGTAAGTCTTCATTTTGAATTCCAATCCCGGTATCTTCTATCACAAGCGAACGTTCCCGGCCTGGTTCCATGTAAATGGAAATTGTGCCCCTGTGGGTGTATTTTAAGGCATTTGACAAAAGCTGTTCTATAACAAGAAGAAGCCATTTTTCATCGGTAAGCACCATTCCCTCACATTTTCTATAGTCAAGCTGGATTTTCTTTAATATAAATAATTGGGAGTATTTACGTACGGCCTGACGTACAATATCATCAATTTCATACCACTGCAGTGTCAAATCCGAAGACATATCTTCCATTCTCAGGTAGGAGAGCACCATTTCAACATACTGCTCCGTCTTGAACAATTCCATTTTCATCGGGCGGATAAATCCGACATCCTTTTCTTCTATCCCACCCTCATCAAATGACTGGAGCAAAAGCTGCATAGCTGCAATGGGGGTCTTAATCTGATGCGCCCACAAACTATAGTAATCCAGCATTTCCTGCCTGCTGATTCTAGTATCTGTTTCCAATTCTTCTTTGTAATGAAACAACTGCTGCAGCTTCTCCTGATAAAACAGTTCTGCCAATTCTCCTGTAGGGGGCATCACTCTAAGTTCGTAGGGGCATGCTTTAAGCGCTTCCTCTATCCGCTCAAGATGACGGCAGTAAATAGTAAAATCTATCCCTCCGGCTCCCACTAACAGAGCAGCTGCCAAAAGAACAGCATAATCCAGTGCATCCTGTCTGATGGTATACAGATACAGGACACACCGGAAGATTCCCATAAAAAGAAGATACAAAATCAAGTATCTGCCTCTCGATTTTAAATAAGAGCCTAGTTTTCTCTTCATTCTACCAGATATCCGATTCCTTTCTTTGTTGCTATAAAACCATCAATCCCAATTCCCTCCAGCTTTCTGCGGAGTCTGGTAATATTAACAGTCAAAGTATTATCGTCTATAAATTCGTCACTCTCCCACAGACGCTCCATAATCCTCTCACGTTTGACAATCTTTCCTGCATTTTCCATGAGAAGCTGAAGAATTTTAAAGTCATTCTTCGTCAATTCCAATTTCTTATCCTGGAACATAAGTGACGCGTCATTCATATTCAGGATAACCCCTTTATACTCCAGTACATGAAGCTGGCCCTGAAAAGAATAGGTCCTTCTCAGCAATGCCTGAATCTTCGCCGTCAGCACATTTAAATCAAAAGGCTTCTCAATGAAATCGTCTCCGCCCATATTCATGGCCATTACGATGTTCATATTGTCACTGGCAGAAGAAAGGAATATAATCGGTACTTTTGATACGGACCGGATCTGGGTACACCAGTAAAACCCATTATAAAAAGGAAGTAGAATATCCAAGAGTACAAGCTGGGGCTCAAAAGAGATAAACGTTTCCTGAACACTTTTAAAATCCTCAATACAACGTGCTTCTATATCCCACTTTCTCAAATGGGACTCTATCGTTTTTGCAATCGTCTGGTCATCTTCAATAATTAAAATTTTATACATAGGACATCACTACTTGTAAATACCGTAGGTTCTATTTGCATTCTGAACATATATAATACCATTACCCGGTTCTTCTATTTTCAAGTTCTTTCCTACCAAAGAGACAATTTCATTTGTTCTATCTGCCTCTGACAGAATAATAACAATTTCTTTCTCCGGCTCAATATCCATAGAAAACAATTTGCTTGTTTCATGAACCCCCGACCCTCTGGCATTAATGATAGTGCCTCCTTTGGACCCTGCTTCTGTAGCTGCAGTAATAACGTCTTCGGCCTTTCCTTTATCTACAATGACTGTAATAATATGATACATAATATTGTCTGCACCTCTTTCATCTTTTTTATGCTTACATACAATACGCTTTGTCCCCAAAACACCGCAAATAGATGTGGTAAAAGCAATCCCGTGATTTGGTTTATTAAATTGATATTCTTTATTAAGCGCTTCTAAAGCCTCATAAGCGGTTTCCTTCTCAGCAGCCATATACACAATCTCTTTTCTTATATCGGAAAGCCCAATAAAATCTAAAATGCGGCTGTGCACAGATCCTATCCCCAATGTGATTGTCCCTCCGGAAACCCCATGATGTTTGGCCGATTTTATTACTCTACTGCCCAAACCACAATTTACAATCACACATATTAACTCAATGTCAAATGCTCCGGACTTATCATCCATTATAATCCATTCCTCCTTTTTTAGACTTTATTTTAAAGATAAAACCTAAGATTTGCAATGCAATTAACGGAGTCATTGCAACCATTGCAATAATTCCAAATCCGTCTACTAAAACATTTGCACCTTCTATAGATTCAGCCACTCCCTGTGCAAAAGCCAAAATAAATGTAGCAGTCATTGGTCCTGACGCAACTCCGCCCGAATCGAATGCAATACCAACAAACAGCTCGGGAACAAAGTAGGTCATTGCTATTGAAATAATATATCCCGGCAATAAATAATGCCACAATTGTATTCCTGGAATTAAAATTCTTATAATAGATAAGGCAACCGCCAAAGCCACTCCCAGGGCCAGTGAAACCATGACTACCTTTCTTTTCACATATCCGCTTGTGACATCCTCAATCTGGTGCGTTAATACGTAAACTGCAGGCTCAGCAAGGATAGTCACCATACCCAATATGAATCCTACTAAAATAACATATGCATGATTATCCATAGATGCCAGTTCATATCCTACAATACTTCCAACCTCCATAAAACCTGCATTTACACCTACCAGGAAAAAAATCAGGCCAATAAAAGTAAACAACATTCCAAATAACATCTTTCGCACTGCTGCCTTTGATAATTTAAAGGAAATCTTTTGAAATACAAGAAAAAGAATTAGTATAGGAGCTAATGCAACTGCTACTTCTCCCGCTACAACAGGAAATTTATGGATAAATGGTGAAATGACTGATGATGATGCTGTCCCGGCATTTTCAAGGCTGCCGGTAATTTTATCTGTTTTAGACAGGATGCTCATAATCATAACACCCAGAATTGCGCCTGTAGAAGATATTGCAACAAGACCAAAGCTGTCTTCCTCAGAAGATTTACTATCTTTTTTTAACTTTGAGACACCTGTTGCAAGAGCCAGAATAAATGGAACAGTCAATGCTCCGGTTGTCGCTCCGGAAGCATCAAAAGATATTGCCATAAATTCCGGGGAAATAAATATGGCCAAAACAAGAATAATGCCGTATAAAATAGTCAATAACTTGTGCAGCCGGAAATTATAAACGATTCTGGTCAAACCTACAGATAACATAAGCGCAATACCTAAGGATACTACGACAAGAATCGTACTTTTTGAAATCAATCCTGATGTAACCGCGTCCACCTGACCTGCCAATATATGAAGGTCCGGCTCCGCAATGGAAATAAAAAAACCAAGCAGTAACCCGGCAATTGCCACAATTATAACTTTGTTTGGTTTTACCATTGCTTTTCCCATCGTATTTCCAATTGGGGTGATACCTATATCAACCCCAAATAAAAATATCGTCAATCCAATAATAATCAGGATTGCACCAATCAAGAATCTTATCATGACCAGGTTATCAATAGGTGTCAGCGTAAAATTTAATATGACTACAATAGCCGTAATCGGTAATACAGAAAACAAAACCTCTCTCAATTTAGATATAATTACACTCAAATGGGCATCTTCCTTTCTTATGTGTTTTTAAATACACTTATTGTTGCAGACATTCGCCAGTTTTTAACTGAACTTTCTTATACCTTTGCTGATGGGACGATGTTTTTTCTACCACTAACAGCCCCCCATTCATCCTGTGAACATAATTTAAAAATAAGGTTCCCAACAGCAGCCTGTCTTTGACGGCAATTCTATTCCAGATATAGCCTTTAAACAAGTCTTTCACAAGAAAGACTTCTCCATCATTTAAGTTATCCGTCTCTTTAATTGCCTCCTCCAACAGGTCGTTCACATCTATCATTAAAACCACCCCCTGCACCTCACTCTTAACAACGTTGTTATGAACATTGTACACAAACTGCTTGAAAAAGTCAATGTACAGCTATTTTTCATCTAATGATTTAACTGCCGGAACAAGCGGACAAGCTACGCCAATGCCAACAATTAAAATCCCGGAAATTAAAAACCAGTTATTTACCCCTATCTTATCAGCAAACAAACCCGACAGAATCAAACCTACAGGCATAGCCAGGGATATAATGCTTCCCGTTAGGGAAAATACACGCCCTAAAAATTCAGGTTTAATTTTTTCCTGAAAAAGAGATGTCTGTACACCTGCATAAAAAGGAACGGATAGTCCCATAGCCAGACAGCATACCGCAAATAAAACAAAACCATTCCGGGGAAGCAATCCTGAGACGGCTAAACTAATACCCATCATAAAAATAGAGATCGTTATTAGTATAACCCGTTTTTTATATCCGCCCAACAAACCTAGCAGCACTCCCCCCACCAACATACCTGATGCATACGCAACTTCTGTAATTGATACATAGATAGGTGTTCCCCTAAAATATTCCATAGTAATAAGGGGATAAAGTGCATTAATCGGCATATAAACAAACATATACAAAGTGCCTATCAGCAGCAGGGCAAATAATCCTTTGTCTGCTTTTAAAATCAAAAAGCCGTCTTTCATCTCTTTTATAAAATTATGCCCCAAATCTTTTTGTTCTATATTAAGCTCAGGAATCTTGATAAATACCAGCGTAATGCTGGCAACCACGGCACCAACCACGTCTAGCGCTATAATTGCGTTTAATTCCCAAGCCGAATATAAAATTGCGGCTGCCATTGGGCTTAGGATGTAGCTTATGGATTGCAATGCCTGACTGTAACCGGCACATTTCGTTAACTGTTCTTCCGGCACTAAAAGTGGGGTAATGGCACTCAATGCGGGGGAATGAAACGCGGAACTGATACTTCGAATAAAAAGTACCACCATAATCATCCAAACCGGCAGCTCCATATAGGATGCAACAATTGCTAATATTGCGCCGGCTGCTGCAATGATTAAATCAGCACCAATCATAATCAGCTTCCTGTTATAACGATCAACCAGCACTCCTATGAATGGCCCCAAAAGAGCATAGGGCAGAAACCCAACTAGGGAAGCTATAGATAAAACCATAGCTGAGCCTGTCCTTTCAGTAATATAAAGAATAATTGCCATTTGTAAGACAGCGCTGGTAATTAAAGATACCGCCTGCCCTGTCCATATTGTAAAGAATTTACGTTTCCAATGATATTTTTCCATTTTTCTATCTCCTGTTTTCTATTATTCTCTCTAACTTTCCGTTTAACCGAAAAGTTTTTATGTAATAGGAAAAGCACTTTCCTATTACATAAAAAAATGCAGACCCGAATCCACAATGTGACTTTGGTCTGCATACAATACGAGAGCTCTAAGAAAGATATAGCCAAAAAGGCTATGTCCTATCACAGGGATTGCTCAATACTGTAAAAATAAGCACAACAAAAAAGTCTACCACCGTAGATTCATTCTGTCTTTTTATTACCAGCTTATCTTAAACGCATTGAAGCAGTCATAATTTTACTTCCCCCAAGCTTTCTAATTTATAATGAAATTACACTACCATAAAAAATGTCCCAAGTCAACTTGCAAGTTCCATTTTAAATTTCCTCGTAATATATATTGACATTTTATATTATACCAAATATAATATGCTTAATTAGTATATATGTAAAATTAAAGTATATAAGAGAAAGGAATTGTATTATGACTTTTACGTTAAACGCTCCGATGTTTGATCTTCTTGTCCTATCAATCATTGCAAAGCGTGATGCTTACGGCTATGAAATTAGCCAGATTATTAAAAAAGCTGCCAACACAAAGGATTCTACACTTTATCCAGTCCTGAAGAAACTGCAGGACAGCAGGTTTGTGGAAACATACGACCAGCAGTATCAGGGACGGAACCGAAAGTATTACACGATTACTGACTCCGGCCGGATACATCAGCAGAACTTATTAAAGGAATGGGATGCTTATAAGATAACAATTGATGAAATTGTGAAGGGAGAAGATATACAATGACAAAAAATGAATATCTGGGAACGCTGTCCCAAAAACTGCGCCGCCTTCCTAAAGAGGATTACAACAGAGCAATTGAATACTTTGAGGAGTATTTTGAAGATGCCGGTCCGGAAAATGAACAGCAGGCTATCGAGAATTTAGGTTCTCCTGAGGAAGCCGCCAATGAACTTATTATAGAACTGGCCGCCCGGAACGTAGAAGAGCCTCCCAAAACAGTCAAGCGGGGACTCTCTGCCGTCTGGATTGGCGTCCTGGGCATTTGTGCCGCTCCTATCGCGCTGCCTCTGGGATTTGCAGTATTGGCAGTCACACTCTGCGTTATAGCTGCAATTTTACTTTGTATTTTTTCCTTTTTCTTCGCTGCAGCCGTTGTGGCAAGCAGCGGGTTTGTCTGCGTTGTAGGAGGAATTGTCCTAATTTTTTCATCCTTTGCAAACGGGCTTGCCACAATCGGTCTCGGCCTGTGTGTGCTGGGAGTAGGATGCCTGCTTGTCTATAGTTCCTTTTTGTTCTGCCGCTGGTTCTTAAGAAAAACATCCAAAGCTCTGGGAAGCATCACCAAAGGAGGTAAAAAGAATGAGCAAAACAAGTAAAAAAATCATAATTATATCACTCTGTCTCATCATTTTGGGCGCCATCCTCACTGGTCTCGGTTTTCTGCTGGGCGGCTATCCGGGTCTGACAATTTCCCGCAGCGGAATCCGCGCCTCTGCTGATAGGGCGCAAGCTTACAAATTGCAGAAAACAAAACTTGATCCTTTCGCAGATGTAGACTTAAAAATTGGCTATTATATGGATCTCAGTATTCTGCCATCTGATGATCAAAACTATTATATCGAATATTTGCTTGACGGAAACTGCGGCCAGCCATCCTACCGTGTAGAGAAACAAACATTTTCCTTTTACCAGGATAGCAGAGGCATAGCTTTCCTGGATATAGGCACTTATGATTTGCCAAATTCCATCCAGGACTTCTACGTCCGTTTGTATGTTCCAAAAGATAAAATGCTGGGAATTTTACAAATATATAATGATTCCGGTAATATTTCTATAAGTAATCTTATGGCCGATTCGGTTGATATTACTTGTGAATATGGAGATATTACTTTGGAAGATTTCGCCTGCAACTCGGCTGTTTTAAAATTAGACAGCAGTAATGCCTACATCGACACAAACAAAATCAGAAATCTAAAATGTGACAGTGAATATGGGGATATTACCCTGCTGGTCCCGAAAAATCAGGATACTTATACTTTCGATATATCCGTTGAGTATGGCAACATCCAGCTCCCGGCAGATACCCAGACAGGATATACTGTCAATTCTGAGGATGACATCGAACATTACAAGACAAAGGGGACCGGAGATAACACTATACAAGTCACATTAGATTCCGGAAATGTGGAAATACAGAAGCGATAAATAGAACTTAAAACTTAAGCAGGAGGGAACATGATAAAAGTTCCCTCCCGCAAAACTTTTGTTTCTTACAATTTTTCTTCCCACTCTTTTTCCTTAAATCCGGTGAGTATGGCTTCATCCGTTATTACCAGTGGCCGCTTTACCAGCATACCGTCTGTAGAAAGCAGCTCGAGCTGCTCTTCCTCACTCATTTCAGAAAGCTTGTCCTTTAGCTGCATCTCTTTATATAACATTCCACTAGTGTTGAAAAAACGCTTCAGCGGCAGCCCGCTTTTCTGATACCATTCCTTTAATTCCTCTTTATTCGGATTTTGTGTCTTAATATCTCTCTCCTCATAAGGAATACTCTTTGCATTTAGCCATTTCCTTGCCTTCTGGCAGGTAGTACATTTTGGATAGCATATAAATAACATCACTTTTCCTCTCTTTCTTATATGTTGATTTCCAGCCGGACGAGGGCACCTTTTGTCCTTGGAGAATTCCCCAATATCATTTCCCCGCCCTGCTGCTTTATAAACGAAGATACCATAAACAGTCCCATACCGTAATGGCTCCGGGAATTCCTGCTTTTATCTCCCTGATAGAACTGCTCCGTTCCTCTGCACATATCTTCCTCTGTAAATCCAGGTCCACTGTCTTCTATCATAAACACAAGCTTCTTGCCTTCCATTTTTATGGAAATTAAAATATCGCCTCCTGCCGGCGTATATTCCAGTGCATTGGAAAGCAGGTTCTCCCAGGCTCTCAGGAGAAGCTGCCTGTCACTATTAATATAATCTGCTGCGGTAGAAATTACAACCTCCAGATTCTGCTGATTCCCTGCTGCCAGCATTTTTGCCCGGACAGCAAAGGTTTCTGCCGCCTGTCTTACATCTACTTTTGTCCTCTGAAACTGCACAGTCTCTTCTGACTGCAGCATCTTTTGAAGAGTGTTGATGTATTCTTCTATCCTGTCGGTTTCCCGCAAAATATATTCTTCATATTCCCGGCTTTCCTCTGCCGATTCAGACTCCTGCATAAGCTGGGTATTTCCCCGTATGACAGTCAGCGGGGTCTTGATATCATGTACCAGTGCCCTTACCTGCTGTTTACGTATGTCTTCCATTTTCCACTGGCTCTTTAAAGAAGATTCCAAGGCTTCTCTCATCCCGGCCAGAGACTCCATAACCTCATCAACTTCCCGTATTCTTGTGTCCGGCCTCTCAAATTCCAGATCCCGAAGTCTTACTTTTTCAGTTACCAGTTTCACCGCCTCCAGTTCTTTTCCAATGATACGGCCAAACCTCCTGGTCAGCAAAACCACCTCTATCAAAAACGTTGCCAAAATCAGAATCAAAAGAGTCTCAGGGGCCCCCGGCAGCCATTTCCTAAGCACCGGGTTTGTAAACTCCGCCTTTAAACGGTATGCCGCAATACAAACTTCACCTTCCCGCGGGAAATATTTCAAATACCCTATAGAATTGTTTCCCCGACTGTTCTGTTCATACTCTTCCCAAACCTCTTTTTGCATTTCTAATCCTATATTTCCATAAAGGAAAACTCCATCTGTGCTGAAGACTCCGTAACGGCATACCTCCGGTATCAGCTCTTCACTCACAATCCGGACATTTTCAATCTTCTCCCTGTTCTCCTCCAGCTTATTCTCTCCGTAATTTGCCGGAAATACTGCACCCATTGAGGGAAGGAGCAAAAATACCACCAGAAAGATAAGAATATTTCCTCCAGCCAGGGTACAAAACCAAAAAAGGAAACGCCAAAAAACAGATTGTAATGTTATTTTTTGTTTTACTTCCACTTATATCCTATCCCCCACACTGTTTCTATTGGATTCAGCCCACATCCTGCAAACTTTGCACGTATATTTTTCACGTGTTCTGTAATTGCTGATACATCCCCTTCCCTATCATATCCAAATATTTTCTCATAAAGCTGCTCCTTAGAAAATACCTGTCCGCGGTTGACAGCAAGATACTCACTGATTTCATACTCACTTTTTGTCAATGATATCAAAGAGCCTTCCACTTCTGCCTGTTTTCCCGCTAAATCAAACCTAACCCCTGATACCTGCACCGCGTGGGTTTTCTCTCGTTTTTCCCGGCGCAGATGAGCCTGCACTCTCGCTCTGAGTTCCCCAATTCCAAAAGGCTTGGTGATATAATCATCGGCACCGGAACCAAGACCATACATAATACTGCTCTCCTCTGTTTTTGCTGTCAGAAATAAAATCGGACAATCAACCTGGCCCCGTATATTACGGCAAAATTCAATTCCATCTGTTCCCGGCATCATAATATCCAGCAAAATCAAGTCATAGTAGCCTAAATATGACTTTTTCACTTCATCAGCACTTTGGCAGACCGTTACCATATGCCCGTCCTTTTCTAGTGTACGGCAAATTAATGTTAAAATTGCATTGTCATCATCCACTGCCAAAATTTTCGCCATGATTCTTTCCCCTCAGTCCTCTGCCTGGCTGCCTTCATAAACATGCACCCAAGAAAATATCATTACTGCTCCTGCCAGAGTGAACACTCCCATAAGTATTATTCCCATTTTTACCGGTTCCGTCAAGAGAAAACCATTTATATTTTGATTAATATACAATACATAGTACCTGGTAAAACGCCCTGCCCAGGCACAGGGAAAATACTGCCAGATTCCTTCCCCAAGACCTGTCATTAAAAGTGATGCCAGAAGACTTTCCACAATTCCCACACCAATTGTAACTCCTTTTGAAAACCGCAGTCCCAGAAAAAAATGAAAACAGTAAGAAAGAATCTGAGGCAGCCACAAAAGTGCCGTTAAACTAAAGTAAAAGCTTCCCGGCAGGCTTAATTTAGAAACCCAGAGCCAAAAACCCGCCCCAAATCCAGCCACAGCCAGGAACATAGCAGCAAGATTCCACAGCAGCAACATTCCCAGCTTTGCTCCCAAATTAAGGCTTCTGCTCTCTGTCCCCCCAAGAAGATTCTGCAAATGTCCTGCCTGCTTTTCCTGGTCTGACGCCAGAGCACAGATGATTCCTGCAAGGGTCGGAGAGACCGCCGATAAAACTTCCACATAGCCTGAGATTTTTCCCCAGTCACTCCAGGCAGAAATGCGGTAATAAAGAAGAAACACAACAATTCCTGTCAAAGGCATTACAAAGTGAATCCACAGGAGCCAGGTTCTGCGCATTTTCAGAAATTCGGCCGCCAGCCGCCCTCCTAATTTTCCCATCCTGCATCCCCCTTTCTCTGATACCATCCTGCAGTCAGTACATAAGAAATGATAAACAACAGCACGGACATTCCAACCCCCACCGGTATCACAGAGCGGTCCAGGACACCTTCAAAAAAAGTCTGGCTCCCTGGTACTGCCGGGAGTCCGTTTGGTAATATCCCAAGAACCGGGCACATCACCCGGCTGATGTAGGAAAAGGGATTCAGCAGCCACCAGCCCTCCAGGGCTCCTATAACCCCCAAGCCGACATTGCCTGCCAGTCCCAGAATAATCCCCACCCCAAATCCAAAAATTTGATTGATGAACAGCCAAAGGGGAATCTGCCACAGGCTTAGAATTACCCATAATATGGCGGCCCCAAAACCGGCACCGCTGGAAATTTCCCGGGCACCGCCTGATGCAAATAGCCTGCTGAATATTTCCCAGGCACAATAAACGATAGCCGATGCTATCAACAACACCTTCACAATATATGCAACTTTTGCCGCCCATAATTTCTTTAAGTCTACCGGCAAGGCACTTATTACCCGGTTCTTCATCCTCCGCTCCCTTTGCACCGCAAAAGCTGTGCTCAAAAGAAGCAGCATGGGATAAAATAAAACATACCACCAATTGTACTGATTCATCTGATAATATCTGGAATCCCATCCCGAAAACAAAACAGCTACTGCAATACTGACCAGGGGCACCAGCCAGAATAATTTTGCTGAAACTGTATGTGCATTCTTTAAAGTCTCTGATTTCATGTATGCTTTTAACATGCCGAATTCCTCCTGTTCCTCTTCACTACCTCCGTAAAAAGTTCTTCCAAAGCTTTGCCTTGCTTCATTCCTCCCTGATATCCCAGTACTCCTTCCGAAATAATGCCAATATAGTCTGCTATTTGCTCCACCTCACTTAAAATATGACTGGAAACAATCACTGTCATTCCCTCCTCGGCAAGTCCCCTGATTAACTCTCTAAGCTCCTGAATTCCAAAAGGGTCCAGGCCATTTGTAGGCTCATCCAAAATCAAAAGCTGAGGGTGATTTAAAAGCGCCGCCGCAATCCCAAGCCTCTGCTTCATCCCCATGGAAAATTGTCCTGCACGTTTCTTTCCGGTATTCTTTAAGTCTACAATCTCCAAGACTTCATCAATGCGTTTGGGCGGAATCCCTAAAAGCAGCCTTCTTACTTCAAGGTTCTCCCTTGCTGTCAGATTTTCATACAAAGGTGGCTGCTCAATCAACACCCCTGTTTCCTTCAGGTTCTGTCTGGACCATTTCTCCCCCTGGAAAAAAATCTCTCCCTCATCCGGCCGGAGCATACCCGAAAACATCTTCATCAAAGTAGATTTTCCCGCACCATTAGGACCTAACAGACCGTAAACACAACCTCTGGGAACCATTAGAGAAATATGGTCCAGCACTGCCTGCCTGTGAAAAGATTTACATAGTCCTCTCGTTTCTAGTATCAAATCCTGCATATCTCATCCTCCTGCTTACATACTTTTATTTACTTTTTTATGATAGGGAGTAATTCTAAGGAATTTATAAGGAAAGAAAAAAATAGAGAGAAAATAGATACTTTACTTGCGTATTTTCCCTTTTATGATAAAATATTCACGACAGGAAGATGTAAGCGGATATTCATAATCTGCTATTCTGTGCTCACATTTCACAATTTTACAGACATATATAAATAACAACAAGGAGGAAGCACACATGTATTGTTTTAGAAAAATAACAGATGACTTGTATTGGGTCGGAGGAAACGACCGCCGCCTGGAACGGTTCGAAAATATCTTCCCAATCCCAAACGGGGTTACTTATAACTCCTATTTACTGCTGGATGAAAAAACTGTACTTTTTGACACAGTAGACACTGCTATCGGGAGGCAATTCCTGGAAAATATAGAGACTGTACTGGATGGAAGACCTCTAAATTATCTGGTGATTAACCATATGGAGCCTGACCACTGCTCTCTCATCGAAGATCTGCTGCTCCGGCACCCGGACATGCAAATTATCGGAAATGTAAAAACATTTCCTATGATTGACCAATTTTATGGGATGGATTTAGAAGGGAAAAAAATAATCGTAAAAGAGGGAGAGACCTTCTCCTGCGGAAAGCATACGCTTCACTTTATCATGGCTCCCATGGTACACTGGCCGGAAGTTATGATGACTTACGATGATACAGATAAGGTACTTTTCTCTGCTGACGCATTTGGAACCTTCGGCGCCCTTGGAGGAACTATTTTCAATGATGAGGTAGATTTTGACAGAGACTGGCTGGATGAGATGCGCCGGTACTATACGAATATTGTGGGAAAATACGGTGTACAAGTACAAAATGTACTAAAAAAGGTGGCACCACTGGATGTAAAATATATCTGTGCCCTGCACGGACCAATTTGGCGAAGCAACCTGGAATATATTCTGGAAAAACATGATATTTGGAGTAGATATGAGCCGGAGGTCCAGGGTGTCATGATTGCCTATGCTTCCATGTATGGCAATACAGAGAATGCTGTTGATGTCCTCGCAGTCAAACTGGCTGATGCAGGTGTAAAAAATATTGTGATGCATGATATCTCAGGAACCCATGTATCCCACTTGATAGCCGACACCTTCAAATACAGCCATCTGGTGCTTGCTTCCCCAACCTATAATGCAGGGATTTATCCTGTTATGGCAAATTACCTGGAGGATATGAAGGCGCTGAATGTACAGAACCGCACGGTAGCCGTACTCGGAAACGGAAGCTGGGCGCCTATGTCCGCGAAACTGATAGAAGCTAAAATCAGTGAGATGAAGAATATGACATTGCTGACAGAGAACTGTACAATAAAATCCGCACTGAAGGCAGAACAAATGGACGTCTTGGACGAGCTGGCTGGAAAACTTGCTGAAGAGGTTCTTGGAAAGTCAGAATAAACTCTTATAATGAAATTTATCTTCCCAAAAATCCGGGGTTTTGTATAGGCCCCGGATTTTTGTTGCATTCTCGACAACTCCTTCCCTTTTTGTTATACTATCAGCAGTAGTTAAGAGAGGAGTATCTGCCATGGACTTACCCACCCCATTTCTCAGTGAGGCCACCTACCTGTGCCTTCTGCCAATCATCCTTTATTTCATTCACCTGATTTATATGCAAATATACAAGAAAGTTCCGAAGGATACAAAAGCGGCAGCACTACACGAAAATGCTGCCCTTACCCGCAAATGGAAAATCGCAGCACTTTTGCTTTCCGCACTGTATATCATAATGAGTTCGGCTACAGAAGTTCTGAAGGGATATGGTTTTGAATCTCTATATCACACTACTGCCGGATATTTGTTAAAATTACTCCTGATCGCTGCAGGCTTTCTTTCCTGTTACTTTTTGATTTGCAGACTTTTAAAGGGTTTTTCCTTTCAGCCTGTCTCTCAATTCAGAAAAATCGGCAGTACCCCTATCTATCTTGTAATGATTCCAATTGCCCTGCTGTCTTTTTTCTGTATCGCAGGCTGCTACCCAGGGATTGTGTCCAGTGACTCAGCCAATTCCTGGTCAGGTGTAATGGGCGGTTATTACGACGACTGGCATCCAATTACTTATCTGTATATCTTAAAAGTGATACAGAAGCTTTTCGGCTTACCATACCCTATCATTATCTTTCAGGCAGTCTTGTGGATTGTCATCAATCAGTATGCCCTTTCACTGTTGGAAAAACACGCACCTTACCGCCACGTAGATACCAGTTACCTGATAATAAATCTGTTGATGATATGCAGCTACCGAGCCTTGGGCAACCTGGAAAAGGATACACTCTGGAATCTATCTGTTTTCCTGTTCAGCCTCTGTATATTTGACTTCATAAAAAGGAAAAAGGCCTTCCCCTGGTATAAGTCCGGCCTTATGCTGCTTTCTGCCTGGATGACTGCCACCATACGCCATGCCGGAGACGCAATTGTATTGATTACACTATTTTTTCTTTTCTTATATACCAGAAACCAAAAGAAAAAGAAGCAGGATAAGAGCCAGATTTTTATTCTGGTTATTATGTTGTCCGTTCTTATTGTGAAATTTCTGCTGGTAAACCTGCTGGGCTTTATAATATTAAAGGCTGAGCCCAACGAGCCTTATGTAAAATACAGCATTCCTATGTCTATGATTGGCGCAATTGCAGTGAAAGAGCAGCCGGCTGACAAAGAACTGGCGGTTATGGAAACTATTATGCCACTGGAAAAATGGCAGGAATATTATGATAAATATTATGCGGATGGAATTTCAAGGAGTTACGGCGGAATTGGAGAAACTATATACAAGCTGAATGATCCTGATGTGGGAAAAGATATTTTAAAGCTGAATCTAATATTTTTGTTTCAATACCCGAAGACTTATCTGACTGCTTATTTTGACATGACCAGCATCGTCTGGGAAATGGGAACTCCGGCAGATGGTTATGAGTGGATGCCCATCAGCATCTATGCATCTGCTTTGGAGCTACACCCGGAACTGTCTGACTTTTACATCCGGCGCAACATATCTACCACTTTTCAAGAAACAATTGTAGGTCTGTCAGATAAGATACCTATTTGGAGTTCCATTTGCTGGAGAGGCGGATTTGCATTATTTACTTTTCTTTTATCCACGTTCCTGCTAATCCGGAAAAAACGGGGAGAAGAGGTATTGTCACTCCTCCCGGCATTTTTGCTGGCAGTTGTACTGTTTCTGGCAAATCCTTCTCAGGATCCCAGGTATATCAATTCTTATCAGATGCTCCTGTGCTTCTTTTTGTTATATGCTGTCTATATACAAAGAGCACCCGCTGAATAGTTTCATATGTGTTATGACTGCATAGACTGGCCTCCGTCTACATGAAGAACCTGACCGGTAACATAGGATGAATCATCACTGGCAAGGTACACATAAGTCGGTGCAAGCTCAACAGGCTGGCCTGCTCTCTTCATAGGAGTATTTGAACCAAAGGTTTGAATGTGTTCGGCCGGCCAGCTGGCAGGCTGAAGAGGGGTCCAAATGGGCCCGGGAGCAACGGCGTTAACCCGGATGCCTTCTGATACAAGTGAATGAGCCATAGAACGTGTAAAACTGACAATGGCACCCTTGGTACTGGAATAATCAATGAGCTGTTCATTTCCGTTATAAGCAGTAACTGAAGTAGTATTAATAATCGTACTGCCGCATTTTAAATAGGGCCTGGCCATTTTGGTCATTAGAAAAGTCCCAAAAAAGTTAACTTGAAAAGTGCTTTCCATATCTTTCATGGAAATATTCTCAATATCCTTCTTGGGAAATTGTACACCTGCATTATTTACCAGAACATCAAGACTGCCCAAATCTGAAACACAGTCAGTTACTGCATTTCTGCAAAAAACTTCGTCCCGAACATCTCCTGCAAATAAAAGACATCTCCGCCCCTGTGCCTCTATACATGATTTGGTTATCTTTGCATCCTCATGCTCATTATAATAAAGGATGCATATGTCTGCCCCTTCTTTTGCAAACACCAGAGAAACTGCTCTTCCTATGCCGCTGTCACCACCGGTCACTAAAGCTACTTTGTTTTTTAGTTTTCCTGTTCCAATATAATTAGGATTATCAAAAACCGGGGCTGGATTCATAAGAGTTTCCAAACCAGGTTGTACAGACTGATGCTGGGAAGGAAATTGAATTGGAACCTGCTGACATTCTTCTTTATAGCCTAAATACTGGTAAAATGGATTCATTTTTAATCTCCTTAACATTTTTATATTATTATATAAAGTTACTGCACTTCTATACCAGTATTGGGGTATTGGATAAAAAACCCTGCTGTCATTCTATACAGCAGGGTTTCAAAATTCTTTCTATTTAAACTCACTTTGTCCGGGATAGTTCACTGCAATATAGCTTTTTCCTCGGTTTACTTTAATTTCATTTCCGCTCTCATCATAAAAACGCAGATAGGAGCTTTCATGATTTGGTTCTTTGCTCCAGTGTATCTTCTCGACACCGCCGTTTGAAACATAATATCCTACAGAAGACTCGCCTCCATCCCAGTCCACATTTTTGTGGCCAATCTCGTCTCTGACAGAAATCTCTGTCTCAAGTACAAATACATTGGTGAAAGCAAGCTGTGTGTTTGTGCTGCTGTCCATTTGAGGGTTTCCATTTATCTGCTTTAAGTATGTCTTTGTCCCTTCATCATAGGTTAATGTTGCTGTAGCTGCACCAAAGTTGATATTTACTGTATTACAATCTGATCCTGGAGCCTTTATCTGCTCTTTCATACCATTGAACCTAAATGCAGTTTCCTTCTGCCCCTCTGCCAGATCTGTTCTTCTGCCTTCAGCCTGTACAACAGAGGCAAATCTGGTACCATCAAAATATCCGGTATGCTCTAGAGAATATCCTGCATTCAGCCTGTTCTGGTCTCTTCCGAAAAGTCCGCCTGCATTACCCATGCCATCATATTGATCCAGGTTCAACGCCTCCAGGTAGTCCGAAATACTGTCATCAATACCCCAGTTCACATAAAATGCGTCATATCCCTGGGAAAATGCCGGGAAATAATAACGGCAGCTGCGGATTGCACAAATTTGAGGTACAGTCGTGTAGTCTGCATAAATCGCCATCAAACGAGTTGCATCTCCCTCCACTGGGATTTCATAGATGATATCCGCTTTGGCAACTCCATATTGAGGCAATGCATCTTGTACGTTATTTACCATAACAGCTACCGGCCTTTTTCCTATAGCACCGTCAGTTAAGTCTCCAAGGCCGGTCAGAAGATTTTGGTTGGCCGGAACCTCCTCTGCAGGCTCTTCTTTTTCTGGCTCCTTTACCGACTGCTCTTTCTTCTCCGTCTTTGCAGTTTCTACAGTCTCCTCTGCTTTTTTCTTACAACCTGCCATGCTGAACAGCATGAGGAGAGCCAAAAAAATAACAGATATTTTCTTTAATTTTTTCATACAAATATAGCCTCCACTTTACTTTGTATAATTGAACCCTATCATTTTATTCTAGCAGATATCTCTCAAAATACAAGTTGTATCTATCTGGCTCTGTAACAATACGGTATACTATTCTCTCTATTACTATTCCTTTATTTCTGTATACTCATATAAGAGATAGAGCACTAAATAACTTTTTACGATTTTTTATTTATTCTGTAAGCTTCACTCCTGCCTTCAATACATATGCTTAATATCACCGGCACACACACAATCAATGGATACACATAGCGGAAAACAACTACAGGAGACAACATCAGCGTACCCCATAGACCAACAAGAATACTGAACGGCACAAGCATCTCATATCTGCGCTTATAAATGCACATGCATACGCCCAGAATTAGCATCCAGAACATCATGCCACCGCTATACCACACAAATGCTCCCGGAATTTGATGATACATTCCTTGCTGGGTAAATTTTTCATAAAACTCTGAAAGAGCGGGGAAGTAACTTGTCCTTCTGATATCAGGCCAATCTCCTTTATACTCTGTATTATCATACACAATATAGGAGAGAAAAGTGCCTTCATCCGGGTATTCCATATTAGGGTACCAGAATCCTATATTATTAGACAGAAATGCTTCAAGATAGATAACCGGATGTGCGACCCCCACTCTCAGCCACAGCTTCACAAACTCTATTTTATTATCCTCATATGCACTCCCATTAAATGTGTCTTTTACGCTGTCTGAAACTCTTGGGGTGTACCTTATATAATCTGGAATATATTTTCCAATTAATTCTTTATCCTCTTCCTCCAGAGTATCCCCACTATATACTGCTACCCTTGATAACTGCTGCATTGGCACACTTAAAGCTTCTGCCGCATTCCCTTTTTGTATTCCTAATAGATCATATACCGGACCCGTATATAAATTCCACAAAAACACACTTGCCAGTCCCATACACAAGATATTCTTCCAATACTTCCTGCATAATACAAGGAAAAAAGGCATCATGAACAGCAAAATATAGTAGCCTGTATTTCTCAACGCACACACCGCCAATATAATTGCTATATACTGTAACTGCCCTTTTTTATCTGTAAAGAAACGTTCTTTGTCCGCTACACATTCAAAAGTCTTTAATACCCAGATTGCAAACATCCCCGCAAAAAGCACATCCTTTGTCGTAGTAAAGGACAAGACGACATGATAGGGTAGAATCATATATGATAGTATCACCAAAAATTGAATGATACCAGGCAGCCATTTACAAGTTTTCTTACTAATATAGGCAAATATTCCTGACATACAAAACATCTGAAATATAGAATAACATAAAATGCCCGCTTCATAGGAACCAAATAAATACTTGCCGGCTCTTACCAGCCCTCCTAAAAGATAGGTATGCAAAATGGGATGATGAGCATTGATTATCCCGTTTTCGAACCACATAATCTGAAAGGCTCCGTCAATATCATATATGCCAGGAAATGTAGCCAGCAAACCAGGCAGCCACGCAAGAAATATGATTATCCAAACAATAAAAAAGAACTTTTTCGTTCCCCTCATATATTTTCGGAATATGCTTTCTAAACTACAATTTCTCAACACCCAAATTGCATTGTCATACCCAGTGATTACAATCGCTGCAAAACAAGTCATAATTGGGGTAAGGGCTATTATCTGAAATATAGTAGACAGCACTCCTTTCCCCACTATGCTGTCATAGCGAGACATCTTATTCCCTATTACTAACGTTCCGGTAAAAATTAAGCCTGCAATCAAAGAACAGTAAATCAACCTTTTATCCGATAATATCTTATAAATTCTGCTGCTTGGTTTCATCCTGTTCAATACCTCCTCATTCTGGATCCCATCAATAAATTTAATTTTCGTTATAATTCATTCAGCTAAATAAAGATGTCCCAATGCTACATCGTGCTTATATCTAAACTATAACTGATGTTATCTATGGAAACAGATACCTGATTCCAGGAATTTTCTTACATAACAAAACAATCGTAACACTTATTATGTATACACCAGCAGGTCCAAACATCATCCACCACCTGGAATCTCCATTTACATATCCGTTCATCAAAAGAAGATTTATAATCATAATGTGTATCAAATAAATACCAAAACTTGCCGCTGACAACTTTTGTGCCACCAACTGAACCTTTTTATTCTCAAATATTCTCCATCGACAGTTTTTAACTAGCAAAAATACTGCACATGCCATAAAAAGTGTTGGAAAAGTCATATATCCCCAGAAAACATCATTTAACACACCACTCTTTAGTGAAAGTACAATAGTTCCTGCGAACATACATATAGCTCCTACAATACCTGCACCATAAATTAAGCAGCGTATCCTCTTGCTAAAATTCTCGTTTTTAAAAATCCACCCAAGAAGCACATATATCATATAACCACCAATAACCGGCGGATTCAGTTCTCCAGTATATGAAACTCCAAAAAGCCCCGGTAAAAGAGGCATAAAAGAATAAGCCACAATTCCCAGTATTGTTAGATAATGCAAAGTCCTTTTATATTTATCATCTGAAAAAATAGCCAGTATTGGCATACTCAAATAAATAGCAAGCAATGGATAAAAGAACCAAAAGATCCCCTCAATCCCATTATTCAGGTATAGACTCAACAACTGTTTCCAATTTGAAAACTCAACCCATCCTAATTTATATTTCCAAATGAGATAGATTGTACTCCATGCCAGAAATGGAACAAAAATACGCAGCAGCCTTCGTTTAAAGTAAATTCTGGTTGAATACTTTTCCCGGTAATTCATCAAGTTAGCGCCCGTCAGCATAAAGAAAATCGGAACAGCCCAATGGGCAATCACCTGTATAGTCAGACTCATAAGCCAATATTTATCGAGCCGAAATGTAAACGCATCACCACTGCAATGAAGCCATATAACACCATAGCATGCTATAATATTTAACAAATCAAAATAAACTATTCTATTTTTCACTAGAAATTACCACACCTTCCATAACCGCCTACTTTATTCATATCTCATAATCCCTGTCATGTCCTTATCAACGCACATCACTGTAAGGGAATTGGGGTGATACTTGTCTTTCTCCACAGTCACTTCATACTCCACTTCCTCTGAATTTTCTCCTCCTTTTTTCTTTTGAAAATCAAAGACTTCCCCCTTAATTTCCAACCATGCATAATCTGCCTCTTGAGGCAATCCTTTGACATTGACCGTAGCAAGTGCTTTACCTTCCACCACTTCCACAGAGATCTCAGTTAATTCTCTTTCTTCCACAGGCAAATCCCGGAAGGAATCCAACGCGGGATTTAAATCCATCTCTGTCATTCGCCCGTAATCAAAGTAAGAATGTGAAATCACATATTGTGCCACTTCAAACACCACATAATCTGGCTTAAATATATTATAATAGTAATCAAAGTCAATGACATTTTGATAATCATGCACTGCAATATATTCTCCCAGGCTGTTTTCCATAAATTTGTATCCCATCTCATTCATGTAGCTTCCCTGAAAAACCAGTGTCTTTGGGGAGCCCTCTTTCAGCCGCTCTTCATTTACTATATATTCAAAATGACTAAAGTTCTCATCCCGTTTTACTTCAGCATCATATGTCTCTGCTTTATCAATTAATTTGGTACGATTATAAAAAATGGACTCATACTCATGAATCGGAAATTCAGACACCTGAAGTGTGGTATGCAATATCTGCTCAATGTCAAATTCATCTTTTGCATTTACATGTATCCCGGGGTAATCCTTTTTCATGGTTTCCAGCATATAATTTACGCCATAAAACGCTCCCAAGTCATTCCAATGATTCGCATTATACTGCTTGTTAAACACTTGCTCTCCTGCATCCAGTTTCTCCTGCAGAATATCAGAATTATCAATATAATGAATTCCACGTTCATCCAGAGCTTGTTTGAACTGCGCTACCCAGTCATCATTATAATTAATACCCGCTCCTAATTTACTGGTGAGAAGTGCCGCTTTTTCGGGCTCAAACACAAACAGAAAAGGAACATTTCTCTCTGTACAATAATCTTGTATTTGCTTTACCATATCTATGAAAACAAAATGGTACTCTTCAAGAGAAATGTTCATGCCCACTTTCGCAAAGATATACCCGTCTTTTCCATACATGTAGGTCGGATGTACCATTTCATGAAAGAGTCTGTCATTCAAAACCGTGTACCCATATATCATAGCATCCCTGAATCCAATTCTGTCTTCCAAATAGCTCTCAATTCCATCCGTCAAATCCATCTCATTTTCCGGTTCATAATTAGAAACAAAAGGGTTATTGGTTAAAATCCGGTTATCAATTTTAGACACCACATTTTCCTTCCAATTTAATGTGATTACCGGAATCAACAGGAAAAGGAAAAAGCAGATACTCATAAATAGTCTCAGTCTTTTCATACGTCACTTTCTCCTTTAATATTGAAAATAAATAAATGGACTGTAAGTTGAATTTATTATGAACATCACTGCCAGAATCATTATCCCAAATAAAGCCACTTCCTGTATTACAAACAATATCCTAGATTCATTTACTTTACTGTAAATATTATAAAAACACTTCTTATGAAAAGCAGTGGCCCCTAAAATCCCAAACACCGCCAGCGTAATCATTTTCGGTGTAAAATAATATGCAAAGGTAAAATTGACTGAAGAAAACCCAGTAATACCAAACATAATTTTCAAAGAGTCTGCCCCATCCGACAGAGATGCAATCCTGAATATTTGCCAGCTTATCAGGACAATAAACATCGTAACTCCCCATTTCACAACATAAGGTATACGAACATAAAACTTCTTGTCCCGAATGCAGCGCTCTATAAGCATACACATCCCATTTAGAGCACCCCACAGAATATAATTCCAGCCTGCCCCATGCCAAATTCCAGTCACAAGAAATACAATGAACAGATTCACCAGTGTCCTGATTTTCCCCTTTCTGTTGCCACCCAGTGGAATATAAATATATTCCCGAAACCAGGTTCCCAGAGAAATATGCCATCTCCGCCAGAATTCAGTGATGGATGCAGATATATAGGGGAAGTGAAAATTTTCCTTAAACCGGAAACCAAACAACTCCCCAAGTCCCAATGCAATATCTGAATACCCGGCAAAATCATAATAAATCTGAAGCATATACAAAAGCGCACACCACCATGCCGTAGGCACGTCCATACCACCTACAAGGCTTTGCTGTATGTCCGAAACCATCGCACCAAAGCTGTCCGCAAGGAGTACCTTTTTCGCATATCCGATCATAATCCGATTCAGCCCGTACGTAAATCGCACATCATTCACAGTCCGATGCTGTATCTGTGGCTGAAAATCCTTCCACAGGACAATCGGCCCAGATACCACCTTTGGAAAAAAGGAAATATAAAGTGCCACATCCAGCAAACTTCCTGCAGTACTGTTTCCACGGTAAATATCTACCACATAAGAAATTGCAGAAAATGTGATAAAAGAAATCCCCAGTGGCACAAGCACATAAAACAAAGTGAAGTCCGTTTGCAGAATATCATTCAGCGACTGCAGAGTGAAATCAATATATTTGTAAAAATACAAGATACCCGCCAAAACCAGGACCGAAACCCCGACTGCAATCTTTGACTTATCCACACTGCTGTCTTTTTTCTCAATCATTTTCCCCATTGCGTATGCCAGAAGTATATAAATACACAGATACAGGATCCCTTCTAGTCTGGCCCATCCATAGAAACCCAGGCTGGCAAAAATCAGAAAAATATCACCAATTCGTAAATTCACCTTACCTGTTTTCTTCTGTATGCCCCAAAGCACCAGATAGCCGCCCACACAAAGCGGGAAAAATACAAATAAAAAAATGAAATTAGTAAACAACATGTCCTATCCTACGCTTTCTTCATTGGTAATCTTATATTACATTGCAAATCTTTCAGATATAACTTGCACAAAAAATTATAGCAAAACACCTGTGACCATATAATAATAGTTTTTTAATCCTGATATTTGTATTCAGGACTACAGTAACCATAAACTTATAACCACCACAAAAAGAATCCATACAAAACATGCTGGCATCCATCCAATAATAGGTTCCAGTGCAATGTCAATTCCAACTATAGCCTTTATAATACGTTCCTCTATAAAGTATATACGGAAAACCATCCTACTTAAAAGTATAATCTTAGTGAAGGATTATTTGTTGTAAATTTATCTCAAAAGCATTTTATTATATAATATATTGTTAAAAACAAAGCTCCAACTAAAGTTGATATTAAACTTATAAAATGGTGTTAGTATTATTTAGTGGACACGAGAATCGCGACACATTACAATAATTTATAAGAAAGGATGTGTCCACTATGGCTCACAAACGTACTAAATATACTGAAGAATTCAAAAAACAGATTAT
>JACERV010000033.1 GCA_013911065.1 Ruminococcus sp.
CTTTCTAATAAAATTTTGTATTCATCTGAAATACGGTGTATTCAGATGGCTTATTAAAGTTACTCTTTTTTTATATCAAAAAATTTGTATAAAACCTCTTGACTATTTATAGTTTGTCACCTCTTTCTATTTTAAAATTATTAAAACCAGCCGACTGTTTTACTTGAGTCAATCTTATCCTAAATCATTCCTGGAAACCATTGATTATCAAATCTACATTATGCCTTATCTTAAACCCATTTTCAAATAGCTGACCGGTATCCCGTTGCTCTGTTCTTTGTGAGAAATAAATCAAAGAAATCTGTATGGTTTGTTCGCGACCAAAGAATTGTTGTGTATTTTTCACAACTAGTACAAAATTCATCTTGCATATCTTTAAATTTCACGATGCATTTGTATTGCATTTTTTATCATTGATATTTCATATCTTAATATTTAGTCTCTGGAAAATAAACAATCCCCCGAGATACTGCATCAAAAGATGATCTCGGAGGATGTTTATGAGATTGATTATTTAGTTTTTTATTCCAATTCCATGCCGCCATTTTTCAGGCCCCATGCCATATGCCTTTTTAAATGCCCTGAAAAAGTAACTATAGCTATTGAATCCCGTCGCCTCGGCAATTTCTGCAATGGGCATTGTTCCCATCAACAGATATTTCGCTTTTTGGAGCCGCTTCTCCAACATATAATGAACCAGGGTATCATTCGTTTCTTCTTTAAACACCCGGCAGATGTGCGCAACGCTATAATTCGTAACTTCCGAAAGCGTCTCTAGCGGAATGGGCGTATCCAGATGGGTTTCAATATAATGTATCAGTTTCGATAAAAGTTTGACATGCTTGGCACTTATACTCGTACGATTATTCTCCTCATACCCGTCCTCATACAGATAAGCCAGAATCTGATAAATCAGCGCCCGATCCCGCAGTTCTTTTCCGTATTTCATATCGATCGTCTGGAAATCATTGATCACATTCATGTATTTTTGGAACTGCCAGATATCCAAATGCAGCACCGGGTAGTTCTCGCTCTTCTGCTCAAAAATCTCCAGCAGGTTGGCATTCCGTGACGAATATGAAAGCAGAATGCGGGGATCCAGTCCGATGTTGAATCGTTCATGTCCGACATTATTCTTGCATTTCAACATATGTGGCTGAAACAGATCACAGACAATAATATCCCCCCGCAAAACCCGATACTCCTTCTGATCGATCAAATACACCCCCGGCTCTCTACCAAGGTAGAATGAAATTTCATAATAATCATGATAATGCATAAAATAGGCATCCAGCGGTCCACTCTTATGCATCACGATGTTATAAGCGTCCTCGTAATTAGACATTGTATTCCGGTCGAGCAGCCACGGCTCTTTTAAACTGATATCTCCCATATTAATCTCCTGATCATGGATGGTTTGAAAGTTACAACCGTTCGGTATGACTATAGTGAGTAAAATACCATCTAATCCTATTTTTGACAGTATCTCATTATGGATGGAGGCGGCTACTATCGGGGTTGTCACCGAAAAATACTTGTAAATCAACTAAGGAACCAGTACACCCAAAATCCTCTTCAAGGCATGACCTCTGATGATATAAAATATATGAGCGATAATGACCTTTTAGATATGAATTATTTTCTTTACGAAAATGTATTTGGGGAGCTTTGATAAATAAAATGGCTTTTCGTTTTTAGCCATTCCATATCGTCTTCTTCTGCCCATAAAAAATGCATTATCATCATTTCTGATGATAATGCATCTGTTATAATCATTATTCAAATCTAATTAAATCCTATCTACTATTGATAGCTGCCTGTGCTGCTGCCAGTCTTGCAATCGGAACACGGAATGGTGAGCAGGATACATAATCCAGTCCAAGTGTGTTGCAGAATTCTACAGAACTTGGATCTCCTCCGTGCTCGCCGCAGATACCTACGTGCAGTTTAGAATTAGCAGGTTTTCCTAAGTCGATTGCCATTTCCATCAGCTTGCCTACACCTGTCTGATCCAATTTTGCAAACGGGTCATTCTCGAAAATCTTAACGTCATAGTATGCATCTAAGAATTTACCAGCATCATCACGTGAGAATCCATATGTCATCTGTGTCAAATCGTTTGTACCGAAGCAGAAGAAGTCAGCTTCTTTTGCAATCTCATCAGCTGTAAGTGCAGCTCTTGGGATTTCAATCATTGTACCTACCTCATACTTGAGGCTGCTTCCTGCTGCTGCAATTTCAGCATCTGCTGTTTCAACGACAACATTCTTTACAAACTTGAATTCTTTGATATCGCCAATCAGCGGAATCATGATTTCCGGGCAAACGTTCCAGTCAGCATGTGCTTTCTGTACGTTGATAGCTGCGCGGATAATAGCCTTTGTCTGCATTTTTGCAATCTCTGGATATGTTACAGCCAGACGGCATCCACGATGTCCCATCATTGGGTTGAATTCATGAAGAGAATCAATGATTGCTTTAATCTGCTCTACAGTCTTGCCCTGAGCATCAGCCAGTTTCTTGATGTCAGCTTCCTCTGTAGGAACAAACTCATGAAGCGGCGGGTCTAAGAAACGGATTGTTACCGGATTTCCTTCCAGAGCTTCATACAATGCTTCGAAGTCTCCCTGCTGTACCGGAAGAATCTTCTCCAGTGCTGCTTCTCTTTCTTCTACTGTATCTGAACAAATCATTTCACGGAATGCGTCGATTCTGTTGCCTTCGAAGAACATATGCTCTGTACGGCAAAGACCGATACCTTCTGCTCCCAACTCACGTGCTTTTTTAGCATCTTCCGGTGTATCTGCATTTGTACGAACCTTCATAGTTCTGTACTTGTCAGCCCAACCCATGATTCTTCCAAATTCGCCGGCAATCTCAGCATCTACTGTCGGAATTAATCCGTCATAAATATTACCTGTGGAACCATCCAGAGAAATTGCGTCTCCTTCATGATATTCTTTTCCACCAAGTTTAAACTTCTTATTTGCCTCATCCATTACAATATCGCCGCATCCGGATACACAGCATTTTCCCATTCCACGCGCAACAACGGCAGCGTGTGATGTCATACCGCCACGTACTGTCAGAATACCCTGAGCGGCTTTCATGCCTTCGATATCTTCCGGAGATGTCTCAAGACGTGTAAGGATAACCTTCTCACCTTTTGCCGCCCATGCTTTTGCATCTTCAGCTGTGAATACTACTTTACCGCATGCTGCTCCCGGTGAAGCGCCGAGTGCCTTTCCAATTGGTGTGGTAGCTTTCAGTGCAACTGTATCAAACTGAGGGTGAAGTAATGTATCCAAGTTTCTGGGATCAATCATAGAAACTGCTTTCTCTTCTGTAATCATTCCCTCGTCCACTAAATCACAAGCAATTTTCAGAGCAGCCTGAGCTGTTCTCTTACCATTACGCGTCTGCAGCATATACAGTTTCTTGTCCTCAATTGTGAACTCCATATCCTGCATATCTCTGTAATGATTTTCAAGTGTATCACAGATGCCGATGAACTGTTCGTAAACTTCCGGCATGATGTCTTTTAACTGAGCAATCTTGTTCGGTGTACGAACACCAGCAACTACGTCCTCGCCCTGTGCATTGATAAGGAACTCTCCCATAAGTGCCTTCTCACCTGTAGCTGGATCACGTGTAAACGCAACACCTGTACCGGATGTGTCACCCATGTTACCATATGCCATTTCCTGTACGTTTACAGCTGTTCCCCATGAATATGGGATATCATTATCACGGCGGTATACATTCGCTCTTGGGTTGTCCCATGAACGGAATACTGCTTTTACAGCTCCCATCAACTGTTCCTTCGGATCTGATGGGAAGTCGCTGCCGATTTTTCCTTTGTATTCTTCTTTGAACTGTCCGGCAAGAGCTTTCAGATCGTCTGCGCTTAAAGCAGTATCCTCTGTAATACCTTTTTCCTCTTTCATCTTGTCGATAAGTTCTTCGAAGTATTTTTTACCAACCTCCATAACGACATCAGAATACATCTGGATAAATCTTCTATAACAGTCCCAAGCCCAACGTGGATTGCCTGATTTCTCAGCCAGCACGTTGACAACGTCTTCATTCAGACCAAGGTTCAGGATTGTATCCATCATACCTGGCATAGAAGCTCTGGAACCTGAACGTACAGAAACAAGGAGCGGATTCTCTTTGTCACCAAATTTCTTTCCGGTAACTTCCTCCATTTTAACGATAGCTTCCATGATCTGTTCCATGATTTCATCATTAATCTTCTCGCCATCCTCATAATACTGGGTACAAGCTTCCGTTGTGATTGTGAATCCCTGTGGTACTGGAAGACCCAGATTTGTCATCTCAGCAAGGTTAGCACCTTTACCGCCAAGAAGATTTCTCATGGTTGCGTTACCTTCCGTAAACATATAAGCCCATTTTGCCATGTCTTAATGACCTCCTAATAAATTTTTCAAATAAAATTGCACTAAGTCGCATATAATATTCTACTGGTTTTGTTTGACCCCGTCAAGCACTTTGTCCGTAAATTTACATTTCCCCCTTATTATGTAACGAAAAATCAAGAAAATAGGCAGACTTCCTTATTTTTATGGAGGTCTGCCTATTTGTCTGTGTACTTTTTACCATGTATAACGCTTTTAATTATCCAGTCCCATTTCGTTTCTTACTTCTTTAAAACATTTTACAATGAAATCAATATCTTCCTTTGTATGGCTTGCGCATACCTGAGTACGGATTCTTGCTTTTCCTTTCGGCACTACCGGATAAGAGAATGCTACTACATATACCCCTTTATCCATCATTCGTTTTGCAAACTCTGCTGCCGTCTTTTCATCATAAATCATTACCGGCACGCATGGATGGGTACCCGGGATGATGTCGAACCCATTATCCACCAGTTCTTTGCGGTAGTAAGCAGTTACTTCTTCCAGGTGGTCACGCAGTTCTGTACTTTCATCCAGCATGTCAAACATTTCAAGGCTTGCACCTGCAATTGCAGGTGCCACTGAGTTTGAGAACAGATATGGACGGCTTCTCTGACGAAGAAGGTCAATAATCTCTTTACGTCCTGAAGTATATCCGCCAGATGCCCCGCCAAGAGCTTTCCCAAGTGTTCCGGTGATGATATCTACGCGTTCCTGTACACCGCAGTACTCCGGTGTTCCGCGTCCGGTCTTTCCGATGAATCCTACTGCATGGCTGTCATCCACCATGACCAGAGCATTGTATTTGTCAGCAAGGTCGCACACACCTTTTAAGTTGCAGATGATACCATCCATTGAGAATACTCCGTCTGTAGCAATCAATTTTACCCTTGCACCGGCTTCATCTGCCTCTTTTAACCTGGCCTCCAAGTCTTCCATATTATTATTCTTGTAACGGAAACGTTTTGCCTTACAAAGACGTACTCCATCAATAATAGATGCGTGGTTCAGCTCATCACTGATTACGGCATCCTCTGCTGTAAGAATCGTCTCAAAAAGACCTCCGTTTGCATCAAAGCAGGAAGAATATAGAATCGTGTCATCCGTTCCAAGAAAATCAGATATCCTCTTTTCCAGTTTTTTGTGGATGTCCTGCGTCCCGCAGATGAAGCGTACGGATGCGACTCCATATCCTTTCTCATCGTAAGTTCTTTTTGCTGCCTCAATCAGACGCGGATTGTCTCCCAGTCCAAGATAGTTATTTGCACACATGCAGAGAAGCTCCCTGCCGTCTTCCATTTTCACCCTTGCTCCCTGGGGAGAAACGAAGGGTGCTTCTCCCTTGAATAATCCCGCCTCCTTGATATCTTCTACTTCCTTGGTATAAATATTTAAAATATCGTTCTTACGTGCCATTATTTTTGTTCCTTCTTTCTTTATACTCTAATACTATATTACCATTAATCATTCACATGTGACCAGTCTAATATAACTTTTCCGGACTGCCCCGAAATCATTGCCTCAAACCCTTTCTCATAGTCCCCGATATCAAAGTGATGTGTGATAATTGGTGAAATATCCAGACCGGCCTGCAGCATTGTGGACATTTTATACCATGTATCCCACACTTTTCTTCCATAAATGCCACGCAGATTCAGCCCATTGAAAATTACCGTCTCAAGGTCTACGACAGCATCCTTTCTCTGTAGTCCAAGAAGGGCAATCTTTCCGCCATGCTTCATATTATGGATCATATCGGAAAGACCTGCCTGTACTCCCGACATCTCAAGCCCTACGTCGAATCCTTCTGTCATTCCAATTTCCTTCATAACATCAGCCAGTTTTTCATTCTTCAGATTCACCGTTCTTGTGGCCCCCAGCTCCCTTGCAAGGTCCAGACGGTAATCATTCAAATCTGTTACGACAACATGCCTTGCACCTGAAAATTTCACGATGGCTGCCGCCATACATCCAATCGGACCAGCACCGGTAATCAATACATCCTCCCCAAGAGAATCATAGGATAGTGCCGTATGTGCTGCATTTCCAAATGGATCAAAGATTGCATACATTTCTTCTGAAATCGCAAAGTTGCATGGCCATACATTAGAAGATGGAATCACCAGATACTCTGCAAATGCACCGCTTCTGTTAACCCCTACCCCTTTTGCCTCCTTACAGTTCTCTTTGTGGCCTTCCAGACAGTTTCTGCATTTTCCACAGGTAATATGTCCCTCGCCGGATACAAGGTCCCCAATTTTAAATCCTTGTACGCCTCCTCCCACTTCTGCAACTTCCCCAACATACTCATGGCCTACCGTCATACCGATTGGTATCGTGCTCTGCGCCCATTCATTCCACTGATAGATATGCACATCTGTCCCGCATATTGCGGTTTTGTGGATTTTGATTTTCACGTCATTGGGCCCTACTTCCGGAATGGGAACTCTCTTCTTCCACAAGCCTTCTTCGGGCTTATCCTTTACAAGAGCCCACATCAATCCGTCATTCTTCGTTCTTTTCATGACATAAACCTCCAATTTTTCTATCATCTTCCCCAGATGACTATTCGCCCCAATTATAACATCCACACTTTACGTATACAATAATGGATTGCCTTTTTTTATATAATTTGCTGATTTTTCTCCAGTATTGTTTTGAAACTCATGTTATTATCCACAAAAATATATTGTTAAATTAATATTAATATAGCGTTTTTCACAGTTTTATGAGATAATAACTTTATGTTGGGGAAAACAAAACTAAAAAGAAAGAGAGGAAAGCAGATATATACGTGTCAGTATATCTGCAAAAGAAGTAATGAAAAATTTTTTAAACACCATTATTAACGTCGTTAACAAATGGAACAGTATCAGCCTGATCAAACGGATCATATGCGGTTTGATTCTCGGTATTATTCTTGGACTGGTTGTTCCTCAGGCATCGGCAATCTCAATTTTGGGCAGCCTGTTTGTTGGGGCATTACGGGGAGTTGCTCCAATTCTGGTATTTTTCCTGGTTATGAGTGCATTATGCCAAAGGTCAAAAGGCCAGAAAACCAATATGACATTTATTGTTGTACTCTATTTACTGGGTAACCTGTTATCCGCACTTTGTGCTGTGTTAGTAAGTTATGTGTTCCCGATCGCGCTCACTTTCTCCAAAAACACGAATACCGGAGATATTGCACCACCAAGCGGGGTCACCGAAGTGTTGACTAACCTTCTGATGAATGTAGTGGCGAACCCGGTAGATGCTCTTGTAAATGCAAACTATATCGGTATCCTTGCATGGGCTATCATTTTGGGACTTGCTCTTAAGAAAGCCAGTGACGGCACCAAGCGCGCCTTAGACAATATATCTGACGCTGTTGCACAGGCTGTTAAATGGATTATCAACTGCGCACCTTTTGGTATAATGGGTTTGATCTTCACTACAATTTCCGAACAAGGTCTGGAGGTTCTATTGGGATATGGAAGGTTGATTCTCGTTCTGGTAGGAACCATGTTCTTCGTAGCACTGGTTGTAAACCCTATCGTCACTTTCCTCTGCACCCGTAAAAATCCATTCCCGCTGGTATTTACCTGCCTGAAAGACAGTGGTATCACCGCATTCTTTACCCGCAGTTCGGCTGCTAATATTCCAGTCAACATGGAACTGTGCAAAAAACTGGGGCTGAATGAAGATACCTACTCTATTTCTATCCCTCTTGGTGCTACTGTAAACATGGCAGGAGCCGCAGTCACCATCTCCACAATGGCATTAGCGGCGGCTTACACACTGGATATCCACGTGGATTTCCTTACTGCCATCATCCTCTGCGTGCTGTCTGCCCTGAGCGCTGCCGGTGCATCTGGAGTAGCCGGAGGCTCATTGCTTCTAATTCCGCTTGCCTGCAGCCTGTTTGGTATTCCAAACGACATCGCAATGCAGGTAGTAGGCGTTGGTTTCATCGTAGGCGTAATTCAGGATTCCTGCGAGACTGCCCTGAACTCTTCTACAGACGTTCTGTACACAGCCTGTGCCGAATTCAGAGACAGACGCAAACATCCCGAATTATATACAGATAACGCAAATTAAAAGAAAAACCAAATTAAATGACACGAAAATAAAAATCAAATTCTTGCAGGCGGCTGACTACTGGAGTTAGCCGCTCCCCTGCATCATCTGGTATATCTCCCGTCACCAGACCAATCCCCTGGTTACTATAAATCTGGAATTTTAATTAAAAATAACTTCTTTTCAATTATGCCTCCTTCAAAAATGCAAGATAGCCTTTTAGCGCTTCGTAAATGTCAGCCTTGCTGGACACTTCCCAGGGTGCATGCATACTCAGAACCGGTATCCCGCAATCGATAACATCCATGCCATAATCCGCCATCAGATAGGCAATGGTGCCTCCTCCCCCCTTGTCCACAGCTCCCAGTTCCGCAGTCTGAATAATGACTTTATGTTTCTCCATCATCTGTCTAAGTTCTGCCATATACTCAGCATTGGCATCATTTCCGCCGGATTTCCCTCCACTTCCCGAATATTTGTTAAACACAAGTCCATTTGCCAGATATGCCGAGTTTTTCCTTTCATAATACTCGTCAAACATCGGATCATAAGCTGCACTTACATCAGAAGACAGCATCTTGGAATTAGACAGTGCCCGGCGAACTTTCAGCTCCGAATAATCCTGACACAGCTCCATCAGTTCTGCCACAGTATTTTCAAAAAACTTTGAGCGCATCCCTGTGGCACCTGTACTTCCAACTTCTTCTTTGTCAACCAGCAGGCAGCAAGATGTCCGCTTCGTCATTTTCAATTCCAAAAGTGCAAGCAGTGACGTAAAAGCGCAGCTCCGGTCATCCTGCCCATATCCCAGTATCATGCTTCTGTCCAGACCACAGTCCCGGGCTTTCCCTGCCGGTACAACTTCCAGCTCTGCTGAAATAAAATCTTCTTCCTTAATCTGATACTGTTCCCTGAGCAATTTTAAAATTGTCATTTTTACCTTTTCAGTTTCTTCTGACACTTCTCCATTTGAAAACTCCGGATCTTTCTTTCCCAGATTTTTTTTAACTTCTTCCGGTTCTGCAGGAAGATTCCCAATCAGAAGGTCCATTTTTTCAGCATTGATAAAGTCTTTTACTTTCTTTTCGCCCAGTTCCCTTCCAAGGTGGGGAAGCAAATCTGTAATAACAAACACCGGATCTTTTTCCTTTTCCCCTAGTTTTATCTCAACTTTTGTACCATCCTTCCTGACAACAACTCCATGAATTGCCAGAGGCAGAGCCAGCCACTGGTACTTTTTCACTCCACCATAATAGTGTGTGTCCAAATAAGCATGTCCTTGTTCCTCATATAATGGAATCTGTTTTATATCAATTCTCGGAGAATCAATATGTGCTCCTAAAATATTCATTCCTTTTTCAAAAGGTTCCGTACCAATTTGAAATAATGCTACTGTTTTGTCCATTTGGCAGGCATATACTTTGTCGCCGGGTCTCAGTGGTTCTTTTGCCTCCTTTATTGTTTCCAGATTTCTATATCCCCGGGACCGCGCTAATTTAATTGCAGCAGCTGCGCACTCCCGCTCTGTTTTGCTGCAGTCCAGAAAATGGCAGTATGCACGGCTGATATCTTCCACACGTTTTCTTTCCTCCGGACTATAATAATTCCAGGCATTTTTTCTTTTCATAATCTCTTCCTTTCCGTCCGCATTTCTTTGTAGTCATTTTGTTCACTACAGTAGTATGGATGATTCTTCCAAGATTATTCCAAAGAAAAGCCTGGTCTGACTTCTTATTATATCAATAAGGATGCATTCTGATGATAAAAATTATCAAAATGCATCCTTTTATATAGTCTCATATGTAATACGTTTAATTTTCTTAACGCTCCTGTATTACTGCATATCTTTTAAAAATGCGCAGTACCCTCGGTATGCCTCATAGACATCCGCTTTACTTGACACCTCCCAGGGTGCATGCATA
The DNA here is from genome assembly GCA_013911065.1 of Ruminococcus sp. GTDB lineage: Bacteria > Bacillota > Clostridia > Lachnospirales > Lachnospiraceae > Muricomes. The sequence continues at coordinate 10,403 of JACERV010000033.1, forward strand.
CAAAGAACTGCTACGCCTCCGTCAATGACTTCCATTCCGAACTGTGCCAATATGTATGCGATAGTACCGCCGCCTCCCACGTCAATTTTTCCCATTTCCGTCATCTGAAAAGCAACCTCATTATCATCAAATACTTTTCTCAGTTTTGCAATGTACTCCGCATTTGCATCGTTAGAACCACTTTTTCCTCTTGAGCCGGTATGTTTCTTGATAACAAGGCCCTTCCCAAAGAAAGAAGAAGACTTTTTATCATAAACCTCTGCGTACATCGGATCAAATGCAGCACCCACATCCGAAGAAATCATCGTAGAATTTGCAAGTGCATGGCGCAATCTCAACTCAGAGAAACATCCCATCTTATCCATCAGGTCTGCTGTCGCGTTTTCAAAAAACCGGGAATGCATGCCTGTGGCCCCAAAACTTCCTATCTCTTCCTTGTCTACAAGGATACAGCAGGATGTACGCTTTACGTCCTTCACTTCCAGCATCGCAGCCAAAGAAGTATAAGAGCATACCCGGTCATCCTGTCCATATCCCATAATCATACTTCTGTCCAGACCACAATCCCGGGCTTTCCCTGCCGGTACAACTTCCAGCTCTGCTGACATCAAATCTTCTTTTTCTATATCATAAGTTTCTTTCAGCAATTTTAATATCTGTGCCGCAGCCGCATCTTTTTCTTCTCCTGCCAGCGGCCTGCTTCCAATCAAAATATCCAGATTTTCTCCCTCTACTACTGTAGCTGCCTTTTTTTCCATCTGTTTACCGGACAGATGGATCAGCAGGTCGGTTACAACAAAAACAGGATCTTCATCCTTCTCCCCAATTGATATATCAACCTTGGTGCCATCCTTACGTACAATTACACCGTGGATTGCCAGAGGCAGTGTCACCCACTGATATTTTTTAATACCTCCATAATAGTGAGTATCAAAATATGCAAAACCACTTTCTTCATATAAAGGATTCTGTTTCAAATCCATCCTTGGGGAGTCAATATGCGCCCCAAGGATGTTCATACCCTTTTCCAAATCCTCTTCACCAATATTAAACAGTGCAATTGATTTTCCCATCCATGCGGCATATACTTTATCACCGGTATTGAGCTTTTCTGCTGAGGAAAGTTCTCTGTAACCGGCAGCTTCCGCCTGCCTGATGATTTCTGTGACGCATTCCCGCTCAGTTTTTCCTTTATCCAGAAATCTCTTATAATCCTCATTCAGAGAATTTAATTCATTCAATTGCACATCTGTATATACTTCCCATAAATTTTTATCAGCCATAATATTATCTCCTTTAAGTACGCACTTTTTTTAGTTTGCCATATTCTCTTGCAGCCCTTTATCTCAACACAGGGCAGATTGCACTGAGGCACACTGTAAAAGACAATTTAGGACGTAGCCTTCCTTAAAAAGGTTACGTCCCAAACTATATTAAAACTTCATCTTTTCTTCGAAGTAAGCCTTTAAATCTTCTATTTTTATCCTCTCCTGCTCCATGGTATCCCTGTCACGTACAGTCACTGCATGGTCTTCCTGGGAGTCGAAGTCGTAAGTTACACAGAAAGGTGTACCAATCTCGTCTTGACGGCGGTAGCGCTTTCCAATGTTTCCACGGTCATCAAATTCGCAGTTATACAACTTTGATAACTCTGTATATACCTTCTCTGCACCTTCATTTAACTTCTTGGACAGCGGCAGAACACCTATTTTTACCGGTGCAAGTGCCGGATGGAAACGCAATACGGTACGCATATCCCCGCCTTCCAGCTCTTCTTCGTCATAAGCGCTGCAAAGGAATGCAAGCACCATACGGTCCGCCCCCAAAGATGGCTCAATTACATAAGGAATATATTTTTCCTTCTTCTCATCATCAAAATAGGACATATCCTGTTTAGATACTTCCTGGTGCTGTGACAGGTCATAATCTGTTCTGTCAGCAATACCCCACAGCTCTCCCCAACCAAATGGGAACAGGAATTCTACGTCTGTTGTTGCTTTACTGTAGAAGGAAAGCTCCTCCTGGTCATGGTCACGGTATCTTACTTCATCAGACTTCAGCCCTAAAGAGCTGAGCCAGTCAAGGCAAAATTGCTTCCAATATGCAAACCACTCTAAATCTGTACCCGGTTCGCAGAAAAACTCTAATTCCATCTGCTCAAATTCCCTGGTACGGAAAGTAAAGTTTCCTGGGGTAATTTCATTTCTGAATGACTTTCCAACTTGTGCAATACCAAATGGAATTTTCTTTCTGGATGTTCTCTGAACGTTCTTAAAGTTTACAAAAATTCCCTGAGCAGTTTCCGGCCTTAAATAAACGGTATTCTTTGCATCTTCCGTAACTCCCTGGAAGGTTTTAAACATCAGATTAAACTGGCGGATATCTGTGAAATTATGTTTGCCGCAGGTTGGGCAGGAAATCTGATTCTCCTCAATAAATGCTGCCATCTGTTCCTGTGGCCACGCATCTACAGCGCCTTCGATAACAGTGCCATGTTCCGCACAATAGTCTTCAATTAATTTGTCTGCGCGGAAACGCTCGTGACATTCACGGCAGTCCATCAGAGGATCTGAAAATCCGCCCAAATGTCCTGACGCCACCCATGTCTGGGGATTCATCAGAATCGCGCAGTCTACACCTACATTATAAGGGGACTCCTGGACAAACTTCTGCCACCATGCCCTCTTTACATTATTTTTCAGCTCAACTCCGAGGTTTCCATAATCCCAGGTGTTAGCAAGCCCGCCGTATATTTCGGACCCCGGGTAAACAAATCCTCTTGATTTTGCAAGAGCCACAATCTTATCCATCGTTTTTTCAGCCATAATATGCTCCTCACATTCTATTTCATCTCAATTGGTAACTATTATAACGGCTCTACCCTTTTTTTTCAAGCTGTTTGAAGCATCTTCCCGCCTCTACAGCAATGTCTCGAGTATTTCCAAAGATTTGAAACTTTTTTCCACATAAACTTCCCGGTACCGGTCCAGCACCTTTGCCAGTTGTTCCATCACTTTGTCCGTCACTGTAAATGTATATAACTTCTCCATCTTACTGCTTTCTATATATTGCATGCTATATAATGTAGACTGTTCCAGATGAACACCGTCTATCACATCCCCGGAGCACTCACAACAGACAAGACCTCCCTTTTTCACACTGAAAACGGCCGGCCTTTCTTTATCTCCACAAACTACACACTGGAAAACGTCGGGGCCTTCTCCATTAATGCAGTATGCTTTTAACTCAAATATGTAACGAATCAGCCTGTCGGGAATGTGCTTATTTGACAAAGCCCTCAGTGTCTGATACAAAAGTTTCAACATTTCTCTCTCATCATTAAATTCTTTTGTATAATAATTCGTAAATTCGAGAAAATAAAAACCATAGTATGCGCCAATCATATCTTCCCTTAATTCAGGGAAATAATTTAAGATATTGGCAGACTGAATTGTATAAGAGGAGCGCCCTTCGTACATGGTAAACTCCCCAAACGTAAACGGATTAACCGCGCCCGCCAAAGGGCTGTTGGGACGCCTTGAACCTTTGGCAAACGCAGCAATCTTCCCTTGTTCTTTTGTCAGAATAACGACTCTCCTGTCATATTCCCCAACGGGCGCCGTAGACAGCACCATTCCTGTCATTACAATCTGATTCACGACTGCTTACTCCCATACTTCTTTCTTCTTTCTGTCCAGAGTATTCTGCGGACCCCGCCATTCTATAGGACAGATAGTCTTTCACATTTCCAGTTTCTACAAATTTATCCCAGTATCTCTGCTCCATCGGATCACCTCTTCTTATGTGATATTATTATTTTCTCCGATTCGAGCCATGCTATACCTCGTAAAATATACCAGTACGTTTTTAGAAAAATGCCTTGACAACTTCATTTTCACCTTATATTTCTTCATCTCTGTAGCCAAAATTTTTCATCAGAAAATCGCTGTCACGCCAGTTTTTCTGCACTTTTACCCATAATTTCAGATTCACCTTGCAGTCCAGGAGCCGCTCAATTTCATAGCGTGCGGTGCTGCCTATTTTCTTCAGCATGCTGCCCTGCTTTCCAATAATAATTCCTTTATGTGAATCCCGTTCACAGATAATTGTGGCATCAATGTGCATAACCTTTTTCTGCATTTTCATACTGTCTATTGCAACTGCTATTCCATGAGGAATCTCTTCCTGGAGACCGTGCAGAGCCTTTTCCCGGATCAGCTCTGCCACAATCTGACGTTCCGGCTGGTCCGTAATTGTATCCTCGTCATAAAACTGAGGCCCATAGGGAAGATACTGTAATATCACCTTTACTAACTCTTCCGTATTATCCCCATTTCTCGCGGACACCGGCACAATTGCTTTGAAATCATATGCTTTACTGTAAGCATCTATAAAAGTCAGGACCTCTTCTTTTTTCACCATATCAATCTTATTTATCACAAGGATAACCGGAGTCTGGACCTTTTGAAGCCTCTCTATAATATGCTGTTCCCCTGCTCCTATAAATGTAGACGGCTCTACCAGCCATAAAACCACATCCACTTCATTCAGCGTCCGCTCCGCCACATTCACCATATATTCACCAAGTTTATTTTTCGCCTTATGAATTCCCGGTGTATCTACAAACACAATTTGGCCTTCCTCTGTTGTCAGAATTGTCTGGATACGGTTTCTTGTGGTCTGGGGCTTATTTGATGTGATCGCGATTTTCTGACCAATCAGATGATTCATCAATGTAGACTTTCCCACATTTGGACGCCCTATCAGGGTGACAAAACCTGACTTAAAATTCTCCTTCATTCGTTCTCCTCCGTTTTGATACGCCTTTCTTTTTAACTTCATGTATTGCTTACCTCAATTTAGGACGTAACAACTAAAAGTTACGTCCTAAATACATCAAAACAATATCTTCACTTCTCCAAACATGTCTTTCTGTTCTTCTATCTTTTCTTCACTTCCTATTACACAAATCTGATCTGCCGCCAGAACTGCGGACACTACATCGGCCAGTGCACGGATATCTTCCTGCTGTGCCTTTAATATTTCCAGGCGCTCCTTCCGAATCATATCTTCCGAAACATGATTCATATAGAGGTTCATGGAGCGGTCACCTTTAGAGGAAGGTGTCATCGGCCGGTCAATATTGCTGAAGGTTCCGATGATATACTTCGTCATATCTCTTTCATCAACTGTGAAATCCTTAAGATAATCCACAATTCCTTCGTAGGTTTCCATTGTTTTCTTTAAATTAGGGTCCCGGTAGGATATGAAATATCCCTCTCCTACCCGGTTAAAACTGCTCATACAGCCATATGCGCCGCCTTTTACCCGAACGTTCTGCCACAAGTAATCGTAGCTCAAAATAACTTTCAATATCTGTAATGCTCCGCTGTATGGCACACCCCTGTCGATAAAGTTTCCGACTCTCGCAACATACTGGACCTTGGAAGATGTTTTCAATCCCTCATTTCGTTTCTTACAGTGTATGATGCATGGTGTTTCGACAGCTCTTTCTCCCTCATGCAGGTTTGCTTTTATCTTTTTAATTTCATCACAGGCAGGCTCAAGACCCTTCTCCTCTGAAGTGTAGCTGACCATCATGTTATCTGCACGGAAGATGCTGGCCGCAATGTTCTTCAAATTGGATATCAGTTCTTCTTTCTTCTCTTCAAAATTTTCTTCTATTTCTTTTACTACCTGATAATAGCCAATTCCATCTGTATCATCTTTGAACTTAGCCAGCGGTGAATCATAGGACAGTGCACGCAGGGCTGACGTCGTGTGCCCGGATGACTGGAAGCTCATTTGAAGTCTGGACTTCAGCATGGATAATATCTCTTTCAGACGTTTCTCGTCCTCCAGCTTTGTTTCCATCAGAACCTCCCGCATCATGGAAAAAAGTACGTCCATTTTAGAATACAGAGCTTTTCCTTTGATTTCAAATGTGGCACGGAAATCTTTTTCCCTGACCTTTGTTACATCCGCATACAACTCCAGGGAAGTACCAATTCCTCCTGTATGAATATTAATCTCATTGAATAATTCACCATACTCATAATTCGTTGTGTCAATCAGGCCCATCACGGCCTGCAGAAGCCCTGCATACGCAAGCTTTTCCTCCGGAATACCTGACAGGTCAAACATCAATGTAGCATACCCGATACCGTTCGTATCTATATTGTGGTATACCATTTTTATACCGTCTATTTCTTTTTCTTCATTACATATTGGCTCAATTTCCTTTGAAATATCTTCCCGGCTGAGAACAGGTATTTTCTCCAAATCCTCTTTCAATGATTCTGACTCCTGATATTCACGCAGTGTTTCCATATCTTTTACTATTTTGTTGATTTCCTCTTCACTCAGGCTATCTTTATATTTCTGCAGTGTTTCTTCCAGTTCTCTGTCCAAACGTGCAGTCCGGCCTTTCTCAGGCTTGACAATAACGATAGAAGCATGAGTATTGTCCAGGAGACACGTCTGAATCAGTGACTCAAAATACCCTGTTTCAATCTGCGTTTTCAAAAATTCAAGTGTAGGAATTGCCTCCATGTGAAGAAATGGCTTTTCCTCATCGTACAGCCAACTGTCAAACATTTGCAGCCCATACATAAGCCCTTTGGGATAATTTCCAAAATCCGCTTCCCTAAACCGGAATTCATGGTAATTAATACCAGCCTCCAGGGCTTTTTTATTTATCCCGTTATCCACAATATTTTGCAGTGTATCTTTTATCACCCCAAGGAAGTCTTCCTTTTGTTCCAGGTTGGCATTCTTTGCAACTACGGAGAAAATAGGCTGATAAATCCCGTTATCATAAGAACCCATAATATCCTTGCCAATCCCTGCATCCACAAGGGCTTTCTTCAGTGGTGCCCCAGGTGCCGACAGAAGCGCATAATCCAGTATCTGGAATGCAAGATACAACTTTTCATCAAGACTTGTCCCGATTACCTTATTGTAAGAAAGGTAAGTATTATCCAGTTCTGTTTCCTCGCTTGAAATAGAATATGTCATTTCAATCTCTTTCACCTTATCAAAAGGCTTCTGAAACTGAATCTCTGAATCCACTTCAATCTTATCAAATTTACTCAGGTAGTTCTCGTCCAGCCAATTTAGTTTTTCCTCCATATCCATACTTCCATAGAGGTAAATGTAGCTATTGGAAGGATGATAATACTTTCTATGAAAATCTAAAAACTGCTCATATGTCAATTTAGGAATAACATCAGGGTCTCCCCCTGACTCATTTGCATAAGAAGTATCCGGGAACAGGGAGTTCAGAATCATACGATCCAGCACACCCTCAGGCGAAGAAAATGCTCCCTTCATCTCATTGTAAACAACCCCATTATATTCCAGACTGTCATCTGGTGATTCCAGTTTATAGCTCCAGCCTTCCTGACGGAAGATTTCTTCATGCTGATATATATTGGGGTAAAACACAGCATCCATATATACATGCATCAGGTTCTGGAAATCGATATCATTACAGCTTGCCACCGGATATACTGTTTTATCAGGATAGGTCATTGCATTCAAAAAAGTATTCAGGGAACCCTTTACCAATTCTACAAATGGGTCTTTAACCGGAAAGTCCTTTGAACCACATAACACAGAATGTTCCATAATATGAGGCACCCCGGTACTGTCAGATGGAGGAGTGCGGAAACCAATTGAAAATACTTTATTGTTGTCATCATTCTCCATCAGCAGAACCCGCGCACCGCTCTTTTTATGTCTCAAAAGATAACCTTTCGATTTTAAATCAGATAAATCCGCTTCCTGCATCATCTCATATGCATCCAAACCCAAAATCGTCATACTGCACCTCTTCTCTTTTTTTCGATTTTATTATTATATCACATCTTACCGAACATTAGTAGTACAATAAACATGAACGCTAAGCCTGTGCGAAACTCGTGAAAGCCTCACCGGGTGGGAGCATTATACCACCTTCGCAAACATAAGAAAAGGGGCAGCTTTTTTTGCTGCCCAAAATATGATTCCTTGTAATTTACTTTTATCATTCCATCCTGTTATGATTTTATTCCTTAAATAATTTTTTCACTGCCGGATAGAATTCCTTAAACTTCTGGTACTTCTGCTCATATTTTTTAACAAGCCCGGCATCAGGCTTTACCGTATCAACAATTCTAACCAGATGCTTCACAGCATCTTCCACATCTGCAAATGCTTCACATCCAACTGCTGCCAGGATTGCTCCGCCATATCCCGGCCCTTCTTCTGTTTCTATAATATCCACTTCCATATTCATAATATTGGCCGTCATTTCTTTCCAAAGTGAACTTTTCGCACCCCCGCCGCAGATCTTAGTACGTCCAATAGAAATTCCCAGCTTTCTTGCAACTTCTAAAGAGTCCCGCAGCCCAAATATAACACCTTCCATAACCGCCTGGGTCATGTCCTCCCGGGTTGTATCCATGCTCATCCCCACAAACATAGCCCTTGCATCGGGGTCATTATGGGGTGAACGCTCTCCCATAAGGTAAGGCAGAAAGAATACCTGGTTTTCTCCTGGTTTCCGTATATTGTCCTGCTCCTTTTGATATTCCTTTGTCTTTAAAATCTCATCCATCCACCACTTATTGCAAGATGCTGCACTTAACATACACCCCATCAAATGATAATATCCATCTGCATGATCAAAAGAATGAAGTGCATTATTCTCGTCTACACTGAAGTTTTTACTGGAAATAAAAATGGTTCCGCTTGTTCCAAGAGAAATGTTGCACTGGCCTTCCCCCACTGTTCCTGTACCAACTGCAGCTGCGGCATTATCCCCGGCACCTGCAACAATTTTTACATTTTGCGGTATTCCAAGTACTTCCGCCATTTCTCTTTTTATCATTCCTACAACTTCATAACTCTCGAACAAATCCGGCAGCTGTTCTCTCTTAATACCACAAATATCCAGCATTTCATTTGACCAGCATTTGTTCTTTACATCCAGAAGCAGCATTCCCGACGCATCTGAATAGTCCGTACAGAAAGTTCCGGAAAGCTTATACGTAATATAATCTTTTGGCAGCATAATCTTTGCTGTCTTTTTAAAATTCTCCGGTTCGTTTTCTTTCATCCACAATATTTTGGGGGCAGTGAAGCCGGCAAATGCAATATTAGCTGTGTATGCTGATAATTTCTTTTTACCAATTACTTCATTTAAATATTCAGTTTGTTTCCCGGTACGTCCGTCATTCCACAGGATAGCCGGACGTACAACCTGATTCTCCGAATCCAAAGTTACCAGACCATGCATCTGTCCGCCTACTCCAATCCCGGCTATTTCAGATCTATCTACAGCTGCAGCCAGTTCCTTCAAGCCCTGGATTGTCTGTTCATACCAGTCCTCCGGATTCTGTTCCGACCAGCCCGGATATGGAAAGTACAATGGGTATTCTTTTGTCACCACCTTTTGTATGATGCCGTTCTCGTCCATGGCCAGCAGTTTTACAGCAGAAGTTCCTAAGTCAATTCCTATATATATCATTCTATTTCACCTTAATAACCGCTTTCACAAGGTCTGTCTTGTTATTCACAGCTTCCTCATAAGCCTCCTGAATGTGCTCCAGCTCAAATTCATGGGTTACAATACTCTTAATGTCAATAGCGCCCCCTGCCACTGCTGCAATTGCTTTCGGGAAAATATTCTTATAGCGGAATACAGACTTAATGGTTGCCTCTTTATCCATAATCTGGGCAAAGTTATACGAAATTTCTTCCTGTGAGGAGATTCCCACCAGCGTAATTGTTCCTCCGCGTCTTACAAAAAATGGTGTCTGTGCAATTGTGACCGCAGAGCCAGCGGTTTCAAATACTACATCAAAGCCCCTTGTTCCCGCCAGTTCTTTTACCTTCTCAAAAACATCTTCTTTTCCACTGTTGATTACAGATGTAGCACCTAGTTCCAGTGCCTTCTCCAAACGGGCATCCACTAAATCGGCTACAACAATTTGTGCGGCTCCTCGTGCCTTGCATGCCAGAAGCGTCACAAGCCCGATGCATCCTGCACCTAGTATAATAACTGTATCTCCTGAGCTTACAGCCCCCTGTTCCGCAGCATAAAATCCAACCGATAGAGGTTCAATTAATGCTCCTTCCTTTGTTGAAACATTATCAGGAAGTTTAAAACACATATCCTCCGGAAATACAATAAATTCTTCATTACATCCCTGTACCGGAGGTGTGGCAAGGAAAACCACATCCGGGCAAAGATTATAATGCCCTGATTTGCAGGCTTCACATTTTCCACAGGTAATTCCCGGTTCCAACGCCACCTTGTCCCCAACCTTTAAATGCTCCACTTCTTCTCCAATTTCTACGACTGTACCTGCACATTCATGCCCCAGCATAAAGTCTTCTGACAAGTCCACCTTGTAGGCTCCGCAATTACCATTATGGAAGTAGTGAACGTCAGAACCACAGATACCGACATATTCGAGGGAAACCAGCACCTGCCTCTTCCCTACTTCCGGAACTGGAATTTCTTTTACAATCATGTTGTCCGTCCCCCGCATAAACGCGCCCTTTTGCATTTTCATTTTAAAAATCCCCTTTCCTGCTCTTGTTTTCTTTGCAAATCGGACATCTGCAATCCGCTGCTTTATTTTCCAAAAGGCGCACGGCATGGTTCGCATGTCACCATACATCCGTGCGCCTCGTAGTCTTGTTTAATTATTCACCGAACCATCCTCTGTAATCTCGCCATTCTCAATATACATCTGGATATATTCCTCAACATTATCTTTATTAATCTCAGGTGCATCTACAAAGTCTTTGATTTCTGTCACTTTCATCTCACCTTTTACTACCTTGTCTGCATACTCCATGTTCTTCTTTGCCAAATCCGCTGCAGACTGCAGAGCAGTGGACGTAAGCAATCCCTCTTTTATGAGCAGACATCCCTGTGCAGTACCGTCTACACCATATGCAAGGAAGCTAGGTGTGCCATCTTCCCCTACGTAATTCTTATCCTCTCTGATAGCCTCAATTGCACCTGCTGCCATATTATCATTCATAGAAATAATAGCATCAATGTGTGTACCTGACTGTACCCAGGATTCCATAAGCTTCAGAGCTTCATCACTGTTCCAGTTTGCATAGTCTTCATAGAGAATCTCAACGTCTGGCCTTTTATCAAAGAAATATTCCGTCCACGCTATTCTTCTATTATCTGCATGATAGTTTCCTGATGGTCCGTTCAACACGACAACTTTTGCATTCTGCGGGACTTCTTTTACAGCTCTGTCCGCACCTACCTTTGCCTGTTCCATTGGATCTGCGTCTACTGTACCGGTTCCTGCCAGCACGGAGTCATCATCACCGCCATCCAAATCACTTTGATGTGTCGTTGGGTTTGTAGTGATGACCGGTATGCCTGCATCAACCAACTGCTGCACATAGGGCGCCTGAGCTGCGTTATTATTAGATTGGACGATAACAAGATCATACTTCTTTGTTATACAGTCCTCCAACAACCCATTCTCCTTATTGTCATCTCCTTCACCGCTGACAGTAGTCAACTCAATGTTGTCATACTTTTCGGCCTCTTTTTTCATTTCCGAGGTGAGCCATGCCGCAAATGTGTCTGCACTTGCACGTGCCACAAAGCAGACTCTTTTTTTATCTGAGCTTGCCTCTGAAGAACTGCCGGAAGAACTGTCAGATGTTCCCTCCTTTCCACCTCCACCGCAGGCTGCCAGTGTTACCACCATAACTGCTGACAACAAAAACGCACAAATTTTCTTTGCTTTCATAAAACACTTCCTCCTTGAAATTTTTATTTACTTATCCATCTGCTCGGTTCACAGACGGAATGGGTAACATATTATTTAGAAGCCGCTGCTTCCTTTACAATAATTACTTTACGGGACTTCCTTGACTTACTTACTACATCAAATGCAACCGCAAGAACAATAATCGCCCCTTTAATAATCTGCTGGATATAAGAATTCACTCCCAGCAAGTTCATGACATTTTCCAAAAATCCAATGATAAATGCACCAGCTATAGTACCACTCACCGTACCTATTCCACCTGTAAAAGAAGTTCCGCCGACGATAGCCGCAGTAAGTCCTGTCATTTCATATCCAACCGCTCCATTTGGAAGCCCTGCATTATTACGTGCCATAAAAATCATTCCAGCCAAACCTACCATGATTCCGTTCAGAATATAAGATATGTAAATACTTCTCTTCGCATTGATACCGCTTGCTTCTGCGGCCGGGCGATTGCCACCTATAGCATATAGGCTCCGTCCATACCTTGTATTGTTGACCAGATACCATACGACAACAGTAACGCCTATTACAATAATCACAGGTATGGGAATTGGCCCAATCATGCCCTGCCCAATTTTTACAAATTTCCCTAATTGCAGGATATTCTGCCCACCCGTGAAATAGAGTGCCAGCCCTCTGGCCGCCTGCTGCATACCAAGGGTAGCAATGAAGGCCGGTACGTTGAAATGTCCTACAAAGACAGCATTAATGATATTACAGACAATCCCTGTAAGCAGTGCAGCTATCAGTGCAAGCTCCATAGATCCCGTTGATTTAAACACGGAAACAGAAAAGACTCCTGCAAGCGCCAACACAGACCCCACCGACAAATCCAGAAAGCCACTGATGATTAACAACATTTCACCATAAGCTATCAGAATTCCCACACACAACTGTCTGGCTACATTAATTAAGTTGCTATATTGCAGAAAATATGGACTGATCAGACTACAGATAATAAATAAGACAACTAATACAATAAAAATACTAAACTTTTGCAAATACTGCGATGTTTTCAATTTCATCTTTACGTTCCTCCCTATGGCTCCCTGTTCACTAATCCGGCTGCATGTTTCATAATGGTTTCCTGTGAAAATGCATCTCTTGATATACAGCCGCTGATTCTTCCCTGACACATAACATAGATTCTGTCACACATGCCGATTAATTCCGGTAGTTCCGAGGAAACCATGATGACCGCTTTATTTTCTTTAACAATATCCGTAATCAGTCTGTAAATTTCAAATTTGGCACCAACATCAATACCACGCGTCGGCTCATCCAGAATCATAATATCCGGATTACAAAGCATCCATCTGGATAACAAAACTTTCTGCTGATTACCTCCCGATAATGCTGAGATGGCCGTATCCAGGGTGGGCGTCTTTACACTCATTTTATCAAAGCTTGCCTTTACCTCTGAGCGTTCCTTTGCCCTGTGTGCAAATCCACCATAAATGAACTTCTTCAGATTTCCAAGACTGGCATTTTCCATGACACTTCTTACCGGAATAATTCCGTCATCCCGCCTGCTTTCAGAGAGCATGACCAACTTATTCTTGATGCTGTCCCCGGGACTTTTAATCTGTGTTTCTTTTCCGTCAATCTTGATAACACCTGAATCATGGGGATCTAACCCAAAAATTGCACGCATAGTTTCTGTTCTGCCTGCCCCTACAAGACCCGCAAATCCTACAATCTCTCCTCTTCTGGCATAGAAACTAATATCCTCAAATAAATCTTCCCGGGTGAAATGTTCTACCTCTAGTGCTTTTTCTCCAACCTCCACCTTTTCTTTCGGATATACATTGTCAAGTTTTCTCCCCACCATACGGGCAATAACAGTATCCAGGTCAAGATTCTCTGCTTTATCTGTAGATACTACCGCCCCGTCCCTCAGAACCGTAATCTCATCGGCAATTCTGAAGACCTCCTCCATTTTGTGGGATATGTAAATGATTGACACTCCTTGAGCCTTTAACATTTCTATTTTAGCAAAAAGTTGTTCCACCTCTTTATGTGTGATGGACGAAGTAGGTTCATCCATAATAATAACCTGTGCATTGTTTGTAACAGCCTTGATGATTTCCAACATCTGGATGTCAGATACCGTCAATGTTTTCAATTTCTGGTCGGGAGTATATGGAAGCCCCTCCTCCTCCAAGAACCTCTGCGCCTCTCTTCTTACCCTTTTCCAGTCTACCTTTCCAGCTTTATTTACCGGAAGGCGGCCTAAAAAGAGATTTTCTTCTACGGACAGTTCAGGAACATAGTTCAGCTCTTGTGCTATCATGGAAATACCCAATTCCCTGGCCTGAATCGGATTTTTAACCTCTACCGGTTTCTCATCCAAAAAAATCTGTCCTTTATCCTGCTGATACAATCCCATAATAATTTTCATAAGTGTAGATTTTCCAGCCCCATTTTCCCCACAAAGTGCATGTACAGTTCCTTTTCGCACCGCAAAATCAATACCACTTAATGCTTTCACACCAGGGAAAGATTTTTCAACCCCGCTGACGCGCATTTTGATATTGTTCATCTCTTCACCCACTCTCTTTCAGAACTTTTTCTTTGTTTTCTAAAGTATAATCTTATGCATTTCTTTTGTCAATATTTTTATTTAAGTTTGTGATTAATATATTATATTTCGCCTTTCATTTTGTACAATATTCACTAATTTTTTACTTTAATTCATTATTTGATATATTTTTAACGATTAGTAATATAAAATTCTTTTCTTATCTTTTGATTTCTTGACCTACTTTTAAAAATAAGTTATCATAAGTAATAAAATATATTATATGTAAGGGGGCATTATATGGAAGACAATTTTTCTAATTCAAAAAGCCTTGGGGATATTTATAGAATCATATATCAGAACAAAGAATGTTCCAGACAGGAGATTGCGAAACTACTGGATATCAGTCTGCCTACTGTGACCCAGAATCTGAATAAGCTGCGCGACCTTGGTTTTATTTACAATGCAGGCTCTTTTGAATCAACCGGAGGAAGGAAGCCTACTATTCTGCGCTGTGTGCCCAGTGCCAGATTTGCCATGGGAATAGACATTACACAAAACCATCTCTCCATCGTGCTGATTGATCTGGATTTGAATATCATCGCCAGTGACAGGATACGTGTGGCTTATGAGGAAACAGAAGACTATTTCAATATAATCAAGTCCGTAGTGGAAGACGTTATACATGATAATATCCCCGACCGCTCGAAGCTTTTGGGCGTAGGGATTTCCATGCCCATTCTGATTGGTCCGGACCAAAAATCCATTACTTACGCTACTGTTATACACGTGTCCCCAAATATTTACGAGAAGCTTTCCAAATATATTGACGCACCTATCCTGCTGTTCAACGACGCCAATTCCGCAGGCCTTGCAGAAAGCTGGAGAGCGCACTACACAGAACCTATGGTCTATCTTTCCTTAAGCAGCAGTGTGGGAGGTGCAAATATGAACAATCAAAATATTTATACCGGGGTAAACTGGCGGGGATGCGAATTCGGACATATGACAATTATCCCACACGGGAAACGATGTTATTGCGGACAATACGGCTGCCTGGATTCCTATTGTTCTTCCAACGTACTATCCGACTTTACCGGCGGTGACCTGAAGAAATTTTTTACAGAATTGGAGTTGGGACGGAACAGGGGGCTAATGAACGTATTTCATGATTATATGGACCACCTTGCCGTTGCTGTAAATAACCTGAGAATGTGTTATGATTGTAATGTTGTACTGGGGGGATATGTAGGAGCATACATGTCAGAATATATTGATATTTTCCGAAAAAAAGCCATCTCCCTGAATCCATTTGAGCAGGATGGTTCTTTTATCCGCGTCTGCCATTACCGTACCGAGGCTTCTGCGGTAGGCGCTGCTGTTTACTACATTAATGAATTTTTACAAACTTTTTAAGAACATGGGATATAAAAAAGGGGAGGAGGGATTATTTACTAATCCTCCCTCGCCCATTCATAAGAATATTTTACAGCTTTATTCCACCCTTTGATCATCCTGGTCCTTACTGCCATATCAATCTCCGGCTCGAATATTCTGTCTACGGCCCAGTTCTTCACAACTTCTTCTTTATTTTTCCAATATCCCACAGCAATTCCCGCCAGATATGCCGCTCCCATAGCTGTTGTCTCTACGCATTGGGGCCGCTTTACCGGAACGCTGCTTAAATCCGCCTGGGTCTGCATCAGGAAGTTATTAGCACTTGCCCCCCCCGTCCACCTTCAGTACGGAAATCTCCTTCCCAGAATCTGCCCTCATGGCACCCAGTACATCGTTCACCTGGTAAGCCAGGGATTCCAGGGTTGCACGAATGATATGGTATTTATTTACCCCGCGGGTCAGACCCAGTATAGTTCCTCTTGCATATTGATCCCAGTGAGGTGCACCGAGCCCTGTAAACGCAGGAACTACATAACACCCATTCGTGTCCTTTACTTTCTGCGCCATGTATTCCGATACCTGGGAAGAATCAATCAGCTTCAGCTCATCCCTGAGCCACTGTATAGCAGCACCTGCCACAAAAACAGAGCCTTCCAGTGCATAGCTCACCTTTCCGTCTATTCCCCACGCAATGGTAGTTACAAGTCCGTTTTCAGAAAATACTGGTTTTTCCCCTGTATTCATCAGAAGAAAACACCCTGTTCCATATGTGTTCTTCGCTTCTCCCTCTTGAAAACAGGTCTGTCCAAATAAAGCTGCCTGCTGGTCACCGGCAGCTCCCGCAATGGGTATCGGCGCACCAAAAAACCTTACGTCCGCTTCCCCGTAAATATAGCTGGATGGCTTTGCCTCCGGCAGCATACAGGCAGGGATATTCAGTTCCTGCAGGATTTCCTCATCCCATTCAAGTGTGTTGATATTGAACATCATCGTCCTGGAAGCATTTGAATAATCTGTCACATGGACAGCACCTTTTGTCAACTTCCAAATCAGCCATGTCTCTACCGTTCCAAACAAAAGTTCTCCGCGCTGAGCGCGTTCTCTCGCTCCTGCAACATGATCCAGTATCCACTTTACTTTTGTTCCGGAAAAGTATGCATCAAGAACCAGTCCTGTTTTTTGGCGGAATTTATCTGTCAGTCCTTTTGACTTTAAATCATCGCAATATCCGGATGTGCGTCTGCACTGCCACACGATTGCACGGTAAACAGGCTTGCCGGAATTCTTATCCCATACAACAGCCGTCTCCCGCTGGTTTGTAATCCCAATAGCTGCAATATCCACGGCTGTGGCATTGACGTTTGCCATCGCCTGCCATGCAACCTCCAGCTGGCTGGACCAGATTTCCTCTGCATCATGTTCCACCCAGCCCGGCTTCGGAAAATACTGAGTGAACTCTTTCTGTGCCATGCTGCACATCTCACCTTTTTCATTAAAAAGAATACACCTGCTGCTGGTTGTCCCGCAATCCAGTGCCATCACATATTTTGTCATATAAAATCCCCCCCCTAAGTGTTTAGGTATCTGTAAATACCTTATCAGGTGCGAACATTATACCACATTTTACGGAACTCATCCCAATTTTTCTTTTAAATACAGCCTTAGATTCGGATTCTGGACTTGCTTCACAAATTCATCTGACCATCTTGTATATCGATTTGCTATCTCTTCCATCAGGAACCTGTCATGCATTTTATTCTCTGATTTCTCCGCCAGTTCTGCCGATTGTAAACAGAATGTTTCAGATAGCTCTATTTCGAAATAATTCAGTTCCAAAGAGTTGACAATATAATTGATCCTCTCAAAATCCTCACATGACATTTTTTTAATACCCAGTATTTTTTCAGCATCTTCCGTGGGACATATAGATAAGTAGAATATCTTTTCTATCTCCCTAATCTTATTTCGCAAATAATACATATACGTATCCCCATTTCTCTGTACTATTATAGCCGCATTCCCGGCAATGTGCAATTGGATTATCTTTTCTATAATAAATTAATGGGCTGAAAGGAGTGATTGTTATCATAAGTTATGCTCCACTGTGGAGAACCTTGAAAAGTATGGGGATCACACAGTACAAATTGATTAATGAGTACCACGTTTCTACCGGAACTTTAGATTCTCTGAGGAAAAATAAGAGCGTCACTTTGAACACACTTCAAGATATTTGCAAAATTTTGAAATGTGACATCTCAGATGTTGTGGAATTCACAGACATAAAAGACGAATAATAAAACTTTGCAAGTTTCTTAAAGTCATTTTAACAAAACTTGATAAGTGTGTCTAGCAAGTCAAAACAGACTTTTAGATGTAAACAGCGTATTTGAACTGATTTGGTAAAATGCCAGGCACCACACCAGCTCAAATACGCTGCTTTTTTAGACAAAATAAATAGAAAAGGACTTTTTTATATATGGTAACATATTTTTTAAACGGCGGGCTGACCCCTATGTCAAAGTCAGATAAATTTCCAGAAGATTCCGGAACAATTACAATCCTCTCCTCCGTGGAATATGAGGAATATTTCCGGGAAACAATCCACTACCGGGTGCTAAAGGCAAGTCTCTCCCACATCCACTACTGTAAAGCGGACATTATGGGCAGTTTCATAACCGGCACATTCTCTATCCCGTCCAGGGAAACCCAGCCGGAAGGGGGTTCCTCTTTTGCCTTTTGTATGACGGATTCAGAATTAATTTTTATTGATAACCAGGGCTTTACCGCTTCTGTTCTAAAGAAGATGGAAGAATATCCTTTACCAGATACACGGTCAGTTCTCCACTTTTTTCTTGCTTTCCTGGAATATCTGATTAAGGATGAGGCCCTTTTTCTTCAGCATTTCGAAGAAACCTTAACAGAGCTGGAAGAGAAATTTTTGGTAAAAAGTGACTCTTCTTTCAACCACAAAATTTTGCAGATACGCAAAAAACTGGCCTCCCTGAGTTCTTACTATGAGCAGCTCCAGGATATGGGTGAGTCCTTACAACAGAATCCTTTTGCTAAAAGAGATGAAGCCGACAAACCCTTGTTTGGGCTGTTTGCAGACAGGGCAGGACGGCTTTATTCCAATGTGCATATGCTCAAGGAATACTCCATGCAGCTAAGGGAGATGCATCAGACCCAGGTAGATATTCATCAGAACCAGATTATGAAATTTCTAACTATCGTCACTACCATCTTCATGCCGCTGACCTTGATTACCGGGTGGTATGGCATGAACTTTTCCCATATGCCGGAATTAAAATCTCCCTATGGTTATATTATTATTTGTGTTCTCAGTCTTCTAATTATATTGGTTGAAATCTGGCTGTTTAAAATCAAAAACTGGTTTGACTAGGGCATCACTGGCCCTAGCCCTCCATCCGGCATTCCCCTCTTTCCCATTTCCCCATTCATACCACCCTGCCCACTGTAGGCCCCCGCTGTGGTATGGAGAGAATCTAGTGCAATATCTGCAACTTTCGTGCTTCCGGAATACAGAGTGTAGGTCTCTCCCTCCTTCATTTGAGGAGAGCTGATAATAACCGCCCCATATGTTTTTGAAGGCGTGGAAGATGCAGCCACACTGCCGGAAGAAACCTTTAGAGTCAATTCCGTACCCTCACCCTGAGCTGTGTTATAGACATAGAGCAAGCTGCACTGCCCTGAATCACTTGAAAATGTCTGTGCCATGTCAGATGTTCCCGCTGCCACGAGTGTGCCTCCCGTAATTTCTGCTGTCCCGTTATAATCAAGAATACCATTTCCTCCCCTGGAAGGACCGTCAACCATAATCTCACCGCCCGTAATAGATAAACTTCCGTTGGAATCAATCCCGTCACCTTCTGCGTTGACATAAAGTATCCCTCCGGTAATCTCAACAAGAACATTCTCCTGGGCTTCATCCATCCCTCCCATTCCCCCATTCATTGCTGTACCGGCGCTTTCATCGGAGCTTCCGTCCGAACCATTTATTCCATCATCGGAGGCATTCAGAGATATCTCACCGCCATTGATAGTGATAACAGTGCCTTCAATTCCCTCAGTGCTGTTTTTGATCTGTATGGTCCCTCCATCTATTGTAACCGTACCATCTCCATGGATTCCATCATCACCAGCATCAATGGTAATATCTCCGCCTGTTATCCACACATCTGCCGCTGAATGAATTGCATCCTCCGCCGAAGAAAGCTGCAGCACACCTCCGCCGACTGCAACATAATCCTTCCCGCTTACATCGTGATTGACGGCATTGATACTAAGTGTTCCTCCTATAATTTTCAATCCATCTTTACTATGGATTCCATTTTTATAGTTTCCACTTATACTAAGAGAACCTGTCCCATTGATTGTAATATCATCTTTGCTGAAGACAGCGGCATCCGGTTCACTTTTCTCATCAAGTTCACTATAAACACTTCCATCCATAACGGTGTTTTCTGTTCCTTCCGCAAGTATAATAACTAGCTTTCCGCTTTGTTTTCCGTAGATAGCAGCGCCATCAGAAGAGGTGACCGATATTTCATTTAGAACAAGACGGACCAAGTCTTCAGAACCCGCATCAATGACAATCTTCCTGTCAGACAGTGTACCGCTAATCACATACGTTCCCGCCTCTGTGATTGTGACGGAGCCTCCCGATTCTGATGCGCCTGTCCCTTTAATAGAGACAGAAGAACCCGAACAGGTAACCAAAGTACTGGTGTCTTCACTCCATGTATCATCCTGGTCCTCTGAATCATAAGTAATATCCGCAGATACATTTTTCTCAGACTCATTCTCCTGGGATTCGTTCTCAGCTCCACTATTTTCCGCAGCCTGATTTGAAGATTCTGCCGCTGCAGCGCCTCCTGCACTTTGGCACCCGCCCAAACCGGACACCATGAATATGGACAATACCATACATGCAGCTAAATATTTTGCTTTCATACCCTGCACCTCCTTTCTCTATAATTCTTCCCCCTGGGACACCGGCCTTCCACAGCAAAGTCCCAGGTTTCCATTACGGCACCTGATATCATCTAAAAATGCTTTTTCTATGCTTTCATTTCGAAGTATGATACCATACTGCAATTCATACAGGCTTCCCATATTGACAGTGCGTACTTTATATAGCTGTGCTTTTACTGTATACTTTTGAAACACATCATCAAAAATACCCTCATAGTCAAGATTTTCCGGAATTGTGATTTTTAATATCTTTTCACATGGATTCTCAACATGTACCGGAATTATCAGCAGTAAAATCTGCAGAACTGCAACAATCACAAACAGCATCGCTGCAATTCCAATGTATCCCATTCCATCTGCAAGCCCAATGACCATTGCCAGGAAAATATTTCCGATTTCTCTTGCATTGCCGGGTACAGAACGAAAACGTATCAGCGAAAATGCACCCATCACAGCAACACCTGTGCCAAGGTTACCATTCACAATAGTGATAACCACCTGCACCACAACCGGCAGGATAGCCAGTGTGAGAAGGAAATTCTTCGAAGACCGGTTCCGGTAGCAATGTAAAACGGAAATCAAAATACCCAATACCAGCGACACCGCAGTACAGGCAAGAAACACTTCCATACTCATACCGGACGATTCCGCAGATAATAAAATACTGTTAAGCATAGCAAACTCCTCCTTTTAAATTGGTTACTCCTTGTATAGATTCATACCTGGGTTTATACGCTTCCCTCAACAGGAAGCGCTTGTAATACATACCATACTTGGAGTATGAAACAGGGAAAATCTCCATCTCTGAGAGCAGACGGCTAAGCCATACCGGCATTGCCCCGGGAATTTTAATTTCCATGAGAACTTGTTCTTTATCAAGAAGGGATATTCCGTATTTCCCTTTTTGGAGCTGTAAGTCTGTGCTGCGGCAGACAATATGACTGTCAAATGTAATACGCAGCCGGGAGTCCTCACCGCCGGACAGTGCCTGGCGCTCATATGATATATATGCCGCAGGGGTGACCTGGTATCTGCTCAGTGCAAAATCAATCTCATGCAGCACCTGACAGTCTGTTTTCCATGGATAAACTCCCCTGAGGAGATACTCCTCAGCCTCCCTCCGGGTAAGTAAAACTCTGCGCTTGCCAACAACACCCTCTGACTTCTTTTTCAGTTCCAGATATACGGTCTCATCCGCAGCAGGAATACAGTAGCTGCGCAATCTGATTTTTTCTTTATATATGGGTTTTTCTATGGATGTTCGGATCAGGCGGTAATCAGGAGTGTCAAAATAAATATTATATATAGAGTATTTTCCATATATATCAGCCTGTGCTCTATCCCCAATCTCTCCAAGCAGCATTTCCATCTGTCTGCATGTAAGCAAATATTTCTTCTCATACCGTTTGAATATTTCCTGTATTTGTGTTTCTGTGGTTAAGCTCATCTTTTTCCTCCATTTCTTAATATGGTTTCATCATAATCTTCCTGGCTGAAATTATCCTTAAAATTCTTTTTCAGCTTCTTTTCAGCTTCCGCGAGTATACTAAAATTACATATATATTGAAACCCAAACAAAACAAACGTATAATTAATAAAGAAAAATCGGGAGAGCAGGTATGAAAATATTAATTGTAGAAGATGAAGTGCGCCTTGCAGATGCACTCAGAGAAATTATGCTGGATTCCAGATATCTGTGTGATGTAGTCTACACTGGAACGGATGGTTTGGATTATGCAGTAAATGGAAATTATGATGTGGCTGTATTGGATGTGATGCTGCCGGGCATGGACGGTTTTTCTGTTGTACAGGAAATGAGGCGGCGCGGGATTCAGACTCCTGTGTTGATGCTCACTGCCAGAGATGATATTACTGACAAAATAACAGGACTTGACCGGGGTGCTGATGATTACATGACAAAGCCCTTTGAACCCGGGGAACTTCTGGCAAGAATCCGGGCACTTTCCAGACGAAAAGGAGAAATAGTCATAGAAGACCTGCAATTCGGTGACCTGCGCCTCGTTCTGACAGCAAACGATTTATGGTGCAGAGGGAGAAGCGTTCATCTAAGTTTCAAGGAATTCGAGATTCTCAAAATCCTGATGATAAATTCTAATATTCTTATTTCGAAGGACTCTCTGATTGAAAACGTATGGGGCAGTGATTCAGATGCGGAAGACAATAATGTAGAGGCATACATCTCTTTTCTCCGCAAAAAGTTCTATTATCTGAATTCCAATGTGGGAATTGTAGCCGTCCGCAAAGTGGGCTACCGTCTGGAGGAAAAAACAGATGATTAAAAAATTGCGAAGAAAATTCATTATCACCAATATGGTTTTTGTAACTGCTGTTATTATGACAGCACTGGTTATCATGTGCACATCAACTTACCGAAGGTATTATTCCGAGAGTATGATGGCAATTGAACAGGCATTATCCATGAATCTGGAAAATTTAAAACCAGCCATCAATTTTGATGAAATGAAAGACAATAAACCAATGGGACCGCAAGAAAAGGGGATTGGAAAGTTTTCTGTGTTTACTGTCACACTTGATACGGATGGCGAAACAATAGCTGCACTCAATGACAGCAGTGTTCAAGTCAACCGGGCAACTGCACAAGAGGCCGTAAATTATGCTGTATCATCTGCTGAAACCTCAGGTACGGTCGGAGAGATGTCTCTGCGTTTCAAGATAAAGGAAACTGATACCGGAATAAAAATTGCCTTTGCAGACATTACAAATGAAGAACACAGTATGCAGAATTTGATTATGATATCTGCACTGATTTTTTTCAGTGTACTTTTGGTTTCATTTTTTATCAGTGTTTTTCTATCCCGGCGGGCACTTCGCCCGGTACAGGAGGCATGGAACCAGCAGCGCCAGTTTGTAGCCGATGCTTCCCATGAACTAAAAACGCCTCTAACCGTAATCCTGGCAAATCTGGGAATTCTGAAAACACATCCCGGGCATACAATAGCCGCGGAAATGAGATGGATTCAGAATACAGAGGAGGAAGCCGTGAGAATGAAGGAGCTATTGCAGGACCTTCTCTTTTTGGCAAAAGATGATGCCTCGGCTGCCCCGGCTACTCCCCACGTTGTTTTGAACTTCTCTCAGATAGTATGGGAATGTATTCTCCCATTTGAATCCGTAATCTATGAACAGAAGTCTTCCATGACGGAAGACATCCGGGACAATATATTCGTACTGGGAGACGAAAAGCAGTTGAAGCAGGTACTTATGATACTTCTGGATAATGCCTGTAAATATGCAGGGGATGGGAAAATACATGTTGCTCTGGAACCGAAACGTGATAAAGCAGTATTGAGTGTCCAGAATACAGGAACCGTCATAGCAAAAGAAGATATGGCTCACATCTTTGAGCGTTTCTACCGGGCAAGCAAATCAAGATCCCGGAATACAGGAGGATACGGTTTGGGATTATCAATCGCCCAGACAATCGTTGAAAATCATAACGGAAATATCAAGGTAGTAAGCAGCGAACAAACAGGAACCATTTTTTCCGTATATTTCCCACTCTCTTCCGAGACTTCTATATCATAAACTAAAAATAGAGGATATATGTAATAAACAGCCCTGTCAGAATTTTAAAGTCAAAAGCGGGATCTCTTGTACAAGGGATCCCGCTTTTGTTAAGTCTTTTCCATCTTAAAAGGAACTACTATTTTTTATTCTTCACCGTAAAGAGTAACTAACTTCTTAAGATGAGCATATTTCTCCATCGCTTCCATCTCATTCCGCGTGAACAGTCTTTCAGCCTTTTCCGGATTTGCTCTCTTAAGAGCATTGTAACGCACTTCTCCGTTAAGGAAATCCTGATATTTATCTGCATTAGGTTCTTTACTGTCAAGGAAGAACTTGTTGCCTTCTGCATCTGGGTTGAAGCGGAAGTTGTTCCAATATCCACATTCCACTGCTAATTCTTCTTCTGTCTGCGCTTTGCTCATACCCAGCTTAATACCATGATTGATACATGGAGCGTAAGCAATAATTACAGATGGTCCCGGATAAGCCTCTGCCTCTGTAATTGCTTTTACAGTCTGGTTGTAATCAGCACCCATAGCAATCTGTGCCACATATACATAACCATAGCTCATAGCAATTGCTGCAAGGTCTTTCTTTCTTGTTTCTTTTCCGCCTGCAGCGAACTGTGCTGTAGCACCAGTCTTAGTAGCCTTGGAAGACTGTCCGCCTGTATTAGAGTAAACTTCTGTATCGAATACCATAATATTGATATCTTCTCCACTTGCGATTACATGGTCAAGACCACCAAATCCAATGTCATAAGCCCATCCGTCACCACCAAATATCCACTGTGATTTTTTCGCAAGGAAGTCTTTTCCTTTCAGTACTTCTGCTTTATCTGCAGAGTCACAATCACATGCTTCCAGTGCTGCTACAAGCTTATCTACAGCTGTTCCGTTTAAAGCTCCTGATGTGAATGTATTCATATACTCCAGTGCAGCAGTCTTCACATCTGCATTTTCTGAATTCTCAGCAAGCTTCTCAACATGACCTTTCAGTCTGTCTCTTATGGTTTTCTGAGCAAGCAGCATACCATATCCGAACTCTGCGTTATCTTCAAACAGTGAGTTAGACCATGCAGGTCCTTTTCCCTGTGCAGTTACTGTATAAGGTGTGGACGGTGAAGAGTTACCCCAGATAGAAGAACATCCTGTAGCGTTAGCAATATACATTCTGTCACCGTATAACTGTGTGATTAATCTTGCATAAGGAGTCTCCCCGCATCCTGCACATGCTCCTGAGAATTCAAGCAATGGCTGTTTGAACTGGCTTCCTTTTACAGTAGTGATTTTAAATTTAGAAACAACTTCTGGTTTTTCAGGCAGCTGTCTTGCATAATCAAAGTATTTCTGAATACCCACATTCTCTTCCATGTTCTCCAGAACAAGAGCTTTTTCACCCTTCTTTCCAGGACATACATTTGCACAAGAACCACATCCTGTACAATCATATGCTGAAACTACGATAGAAAATTTCAGATCAGGCATACCAATCATATTAATTGCGCTCATTCCTTCCGGCATCTGAGCAACTTCTTCTTCTGACAGAGCAACAGGACGGATAACAGCATGAGGACACACGTATGCACAGCGGTTACACTGGATACAGTTCTCTTCTTTCCATATCGGAATATCTACTGCAATACCACGTTTCTCATATGCAGAAGAACCTGATGGTGTGGAACCATCCACATATTCAGTAAATGCAGATACAGGAAGTGTATCACCCTGCTGAGCGTTTACTTTTGCCTGAATATTCTTAACGAAATCTACAACATCTTTCTTTCCGTTTTCATCAACGTGAGGTGTTGCCAAACCTTCATCATCAGCATTTTTCCAGCTATCCGGAACAACAATCTCTACAACCTGCTTAGCTCCTGCATCGATTGCATCGTAGTTCATCTGTACAATCTTGTCACCTTTTCTTCCGTAGGTAGCCTTTGCAGCAGATTTCATAAGAGCAATTGCTTCCTCTTCCGGAATGATGGATGCAAGTTTGAAGAATGCAGACTGAAGAACTGTGTTGATACGTCCGCCAAGTCCGATTTCTTTACCAATCTTGATACCGTCGATTGTGTAGAATTTAATTCCATGGTTAGCGATGAAAGCTTTTACCTGTCCCGGTAAATGTTTCTCAAGACCTTCCATATCCCATGAGCAGTTCAAAAGGAATGTTCCTCCGTCAACCAGCTCCTGAACCATGTTATATTTGTCAACATAAGATGGATTGTGGCATGCTACAAAGTTAGCCTGCTTAATCAGGTATGTGGATTTGATTGGCTCTTTTCCAAAACGTAAGTGAGACAATGTGATGCCGCCTGACTTCTTTGAGTCATAGTCAAAATAAGCCTGTGCATACATATCCGTATTGTCACCGATAATCTTAATAGAGTTCTTGTTAGCACCAACAGTACCGTCTGCTCCAAGACCCCAGAACTTACAGTTGATTGTTCCTTCCGGAGTTGTAACAAGAGGTGCACCGGCATCCAGTGACAGATTTGTTACATCATCTACGATACCGATTGTGAATCTTTCTTTTTCTGTGTTATTAAATACAGCTACAATCTGAGCTGGTGTTGTATCTTTGGAACCTAAACCATAACGTCCAGAGAATACAGGTACAGCGTCAAATTTTGTTCCTTTTAATGAAGCAACAACATCCAGGTATAACGGCTCGCCAAATGCTCCCGGCTCTTTTGTTCTGTCAAGTACATTGATTGTCTTTACTGTGTCAGGAATTGCATTGATAAGAGCTTCCGCACAGAATGGTCTGTAAAGACGTACTTTCACAACACCTACTTTTTCACCTGCTGCAAGCAGATAGTCAATTGTCTCTTCAATTGTCTCGCAGGCAGAACCCATAGCAATGATAACACGCTCTGCGTCCGGTGCTCCGTAGTAGTTAAATAATTTATAATCTGTGCCAATCTTTTCATTCACCTTGTCCATGTAATCCTGAACAATTCCCGGAAGAGCATCATAGTATGGATTACAAGCTTCTCTTGCCTGGAAGAAAATATCCGGGTTCTGAGCAGAACCTCTGTGGCATGGGGTGTTTGGATTGAGTGCATGTGCGCGGAATGCATCAATCGCATCCATGTTCACTAAATCTTTCAAATCCGCATAATCCCATGTTTCAATTTTCTGAATCTCATGAGAAGTTCTGAATCCATCAAAGAAGTTAATAAATGGAATTTTACCTTCCAATGCCGCACAATGTGCAACCGGTGCTAAGTCCATAACTTCCTGTACACTAGACTCGCAGAGCATAGCTGCACCTGTCTGACGGCAAGCATAAACGTCAGAGTGATCGCCAAAAATTGACAGTGCATGACTTGCAAGTGCACGTGCAGATACGTGGAATACGCCTGGCAGTTGTTCTCCTGCTACTTTATATAAGTTAGGAATCATCAGAAGCAGTCCCTGAGATGCCGAAAATGTTGTTGTTAAAGCCCCTGCTGCCAGAGAACCATGTACAGCTCCTGCTGCTCCCGCCTCAGACTGCATTTCTGTTACTTTAACAGTTTGTCCAAAAATATTCTCCCTGCCCTCTGTTGCCCATTCATCAACATGCTCCGGCATAACAGATGACGGAGTAATCGGGTAAATTGCAGCAACTTCAGTATACGCATAGGAAACGTGAGCCGCAGCCTGGTTACCATCCATGGTCTTCATTTTTCTTGCCATTTCTTGTTCCTCCTTAATATTACATTGTACAGTTAATTTTTCACATGTTTCTTTATTATATCCCCAAAAAATCCAAAAGTCTATAGAATGCATGGCTTTTCTTGTTTATTTTGGGGTACAAAACCCAAGTACGCCCCGACAGGCTTTCTGCGGAGCGTACAGGTATGTAATAATCGTTTTTTATTGTCAGAATATATGGAACTTCACAACCAAAGCTGCAAATACTATAGAAACCATAGATAACAATTTTATTAAAATGTTAATGGATGGTCCGGATGTATCTTTAAAGGGATCGCCTACCGTATCTCCCACAACAGCCGCCTTATGTGCCTCGCTGCCTTTCCCGCCATGATTTCCACTTTCAATGTATTTCTTGGAATTATCCCATGCACCGCCTGCATTAGCCATAAAAATAGCCATTACGAATCCTGAGGCTGTTGCACCTCCCAACAGGCCAATTACACCATTGTAACCAAGAATCAGTCCAGTAACAATTGGAGTAACAATCGCAAGAGCTGTCGGCAGAATCATTTCCCGCAGACTCGCCTTTGTACAAATATCAACACAGGTTTTATAATCTGGCTCTGCTTTTCCTTCCATAAGACCTTTGATTTCACGGAACTGCCGTCTCACTTCTACAACGATGCTCTGCGCTGCCTTTCCTACAGAGGACATCGTTAATGCTGCAAATACAAAGGGCAGACATGTGCCGATAAAAATCCCTATGAGAACGGTTGGATTCATGATACTCATATCCAGCTCCACCGAAGCACCTCCCACCTGCTGCACCTTTTCCACGTAGGAGGCAATCAGTGCCAGAGCCGTCAGCGCTGCCGAGCCAATGGCAAAGCCTTTTCCAGTAGCGGCAGTCGTATTCCCCAGAGAATCCAAAGCATCTGTGCGTTTGCGCACTTCCGGGTCAAGCCCCGCCATTTCGGCAATTCCACCTGCATTATCTGCGATTGGCCCATATGCATCTGTTGCCAGGGTAATACCAAGTGTTGACAACATGCCTACAGCAGCAAGGGCAATACCATAAAGCCCTCTTGTGGAATCAATAAAACCTCCTGAAAATTGGTAAGCAGCCATAACACATATAGCTATGATAATGACTGGTACTGCTGTGGATAACATTCCCAGGCTCAGGCCGCCTATAATTAGTGTGCCGGAACCTGTAAGAGACTGCTTTGCTAAATGCTGTGTCGGTTTGTATGTATCAGATGTGAAATATTCCGTAAAGAACCCAATCAATACCCCTGCCAAAAGTCCTGACAAAATGGCAAGATAAATTCCGATAAACTCTTTCCCTAAAACACTTACCACCAAAGGAAGCGACACTATGGCAATCAGAACTGCGCTGGTATTCGTTCCTCTCCGCAACGCCTTTAGTAATGTACTCTGATTAGTACTCTCCCCTGTTCTGACAAGCATGGAACCTAAAATAGATGCCAGCACACCTACAGCAGCCAGAACCATCGGTATCACAACCGCATTCACCCGGTCAACAGATTCAATTTTATTAAACGCAATGACCCCAAGTGCACATGCTGAAACGACAGAACCCACATAAGACTCATACAAATCCGCTCCCATTCCAGCCACATCGCCTACATTGTCCCCTACATTATCAGCGATAACTGCGGGATTTCTCGGATCATCCTCGGGGATACCGGCTTCCACTTTTCCCACCAGGTCTGCTCCTACATCTGCAGCTTTTGTATAAATCCCCCCGCCTACACGGGCAAACAGTGCCATCGAAGACGCACCCATACCAAAGGTCAGCATTGCACTGGTGATCTCTTCGACAGGAAGCTCAAATACCATGCTCAAAAGCAGGTACCAAAGAGAAATGTCCAGAAGCCCTAAGCCTACAACTGTAAACCCCATAACAGAGCCTGCAGAAAATGCCACCTTCAGACCATTGTTCAGACCAGTCTGACAAGCCGCTGCGGTTCTTGCATTTGCCCTTGTAGCAATCTGCATTCCCACAAATCCCGACAAGCCCGAGAAAAATCCGCCGGTAATAAATGCGAATGGTACAAACCAGGTCAGAAACCCTGTTGCTGCCATAAGAAGCAATACACCAAACATTCCTACAAAAAAGGGAATCAAAACATGGTACTGGCGCTTCAAATAGGCCATGGCACCCACATGAATAGAATCCGAAATCTTTCCCATAAGCTCATTTCCCACAGGAAAACTCACCACTTTCCTGGCTCTGGTAAAAGCGAAAAGAAGTGCTATCACCGAACCAAACAACGTTAACATTGCCAACATACTGCTTATAATAATCACCCTCCTTAATATTATATTGCTAAAGCGGATAACACCTTCACCCGCTCTATGCGCACTTACTTAAAAAGCCGGTCTTTCGCTTTCGGACGTTTCTTCCCGGACAACTTCTCCGGCATCGGCTCATATTTCTTATCTGATTTTATGAAAGGTGCCTTTTTATGATTCTTTCTGAGAAAGACCAGCCTTCCCCCGGCAGCAACCACAATTATTCCCGCCAGCAGCTGGGAAACCGGAAATCCAAGCCCTGGAATCAGCAGTTGGTCTGTCCTCAATCCTTCTATCCAAACTCTTCCCAATCCGTATCCGAACAGATAAATCAGGAATAATTCGCCTTCATATTTTTTGTGTTTTCTATAGAGAAACAGAAAAACAAGTAATATACAGCACCACAGCGATTCATATAAAAATGTGGGATGTACCTGAATATAGTCTATTCCATCCAGCACCTTTATATGTTCCTGCATTGTTTTTGTCATATCACCGGTCCTGACTGCATCAAAAGGAATCTGCATTGCAAACAGGCTGTCTGTATACCCGCCAAATGCTTCACGGTTGAAAAAGTTTCCCCACCGTCCCAGCATCTGCCCATTCAGAAGAGCCATAGCTACGGTATCAAATATCTGGGGCGCGTTTAAACGCTTTGCCCGGGCATATACAAGCACTGTAATTACCGCTCCAATCACGCCGCCATAAATCGCGAGCCCTCCTTCACGCAGGTTCAGAATATCCAGGAGATTATCTTTATACATGTCCCATGAAAAAGCAACATAATAAATTCTCGCCCCTGCGATTCCACAAATGACCCCAATCATTCCCATATCCAGATAATTCTCCGGATTCTGCCTGGTTCTCTTTGCTTCTGCTGTGGCAATCAGAAATCCAATCAAAATTGCACATCCGATAATTATACCATAATATGCAATCTCAAATCCAAATACGGTGACAGATTTTCCTACATGTTCCAAATAGATTCCCAAATAAGGAAAGTTAATATTATCATGCATATTCTATGCTCCCTTTACACATTAAACCTAAATAAAATGATGTCTCCATCCTGTACCACATAATCCTTGCCTTCCAGTCTGACAAGTCCCTTCTCTTTTGCCGCGGCGTGTGTACCGCATGCCATCAAATCATCATAACTCACAATCTCCGCACGTATGAATCCACGC
The DNA here is from genome assembly GCA_013911065.1 of Ruminococcus sp. GTDB lineage: Bacteria > Bacillota > Clostridia > Lachnospirales > Lachnospiraceae > Muricomes. The sequence goes on from JACERV010000033.1 coordinate 41,817, forward strand.
TCAAAATCTGAATGGATTTTTCCTGCTGCCTGAGGAGCCTTTGTTCCAATCTTGATTGTCCATGCCCGAACCTCCGGTTCACCTGCTGTCAGATAACTGATTAACCCTAAAAGATGGTAGCTTGCTTTAATAAGCTTTTCCAATCCGGACTCTTCTAAACCTAAATCCTCCAGAAACATTTTCTTTTCTTCATCATCCAGCTCCGCAATTTCCTGCTCAATCTGGGCACATACTACAAAAACCTCACAGCCTTCCTGTTTTGCATATTGGCGCACCGCCTGCACCTCTGCATTGGAAGCGCCATCATCCCCCAAATCATCTTCTGTCACATTTGCCGCAAAGATAACCGGCTTTGCAGTCAGAAGATTATAGTCTGCCAGCCATGCCTGCTCTTCTTCATCATCTGTGGTGAAGCTCTTCGCCATTTTATTTTCTTCCAGGTGAGCCTTCATGCGTTCTAAAAGCTCCAGTTCTTTTGCTGCACTTTTATCATTTCTCGCAACCTTTGTTGTTTTGGAAATTCTTCTCTCCAAAATTTCCAAATCCGAAAAAATCAACTCCAGATTAATTGTCTCAATATCACGCAGAGGATCAATATTACCATCCACATGGACGATATTACTGTCCTCAAAACATCTGACCACATGCACAATTGCGTCAACCTCACGGATATTTGCCAAAAACTGATTTCCCAGCCCTTCCCCTTTAGAGGCTCCCTTAACCAGTCCTGCAATGTCAACAAATTCAATTACAGCGGGAACAATTTTCTTTGTATGGTACATCTCACCTAAAACGTCCAGACGTTTATCGGGCACAGTCACAACCCCTACATTCGGGTCGATGGTACAGAATGGGTAATTTGCAGACTCCGCTCCCGCCTTCGTCAGTGAGTTAAATAACGTACTTTTCCCAACATTGGGTAATCCTACAATTCCTAATTTCATTTTTCTCTATTCTCCTTGTATTTACTACACTTCTCATGTCTTAATCTCTGGTCTCCATCAAAATAACTACACCGAAAGGAAACGAGATTTCCACCTCGTCTTCTTCAATCTGATTGCTGACGCACAAGCTGTCATACGCCGTTAGTACATGATGGTTTAAAGGATATTTTGCACCTTTCAGATTAAAATCTTCCACATCACCGCCTAAAGGGAAAACAGAAAAATACGGGCCGTAGGCCTCTTCTTTTTTCAGCACAAAGCTGTCCTTCAAAAGGCGTATCTGATTGTGTGTGTCCACAATCTTTGCATCTGCACCAGCATCCACGGCAAGCTTCAGGGCCTGGACATTGGCCCAGACATGATCCATTCTTGTACCAGTTCCCCCAAGAATTAATATATTTTGTCTGCGCAAATCTAAACACAGACGCAGTGCTATTTCCGTATCAGACGCATCTTTTATGGGATTAAACTCTCTGACAGGAACTTTTGTCTCTTCTTTGTAATATGTGATGATTTCCTCAGGAACACTGTCAAAGTCCCCAACGATATAATCGGGAAGGATGTTATGCTTATAAAGAAACTCAAGTCCCCGGTCCACCCCGACAATCAGGTCTGTCTCTTCGTTTTTTAAAATGCTGACAGCGAATTCTTCTTCTAAAAGACCCCCGCTGACAATTACTGTGCGCTTACTCATTTTCTTTTAGAATCTCCATAAATCCTTTGACATTTTCTTCTATATTCCCATTAAATACCGCCGAGCCTGCCACTATTACATTTGCCCCGGCATCCAGAACTTCCTTTACATTGGTGAGATAAATCCCCCCGTCCACTTCAATATCGGCATCCAGCTTTCTTTCATCTAATAATGTCCTGAGGTTTTTAATTTTATCCAGAGATTCCGGGATAAATGCCTGACCTCCAAAACCTGGTTCTACGCTCATAATGAGGAACATCTCCGCCTGGTCCAAAACCGGAATCAAAGCCTCCACTGGTGTAGCAGGCTTTATGGATATCCCTGCTTTCATACCGCAGCCATGAATTTTATCCAGCACTGCCTGTATATCTTCACATGCTTCTAAATGCACAGTCACAATATCTGCTCCGGCCGCCTGAAATGCCTCTACATAACGGATTGGGTCTGTTACCATCAGATGAGCATCCATCACCTGCCCGCTCACACCCTGTATGGACTTGAGTACAGGCATACCAAAAGAAATACTTGGTACAAACATTCCGTCCATTACATCAAAATGAAGATATTCCGCTCCGTTGTCTGCTGTTACACGAATCTGTTCACCTAAAACTTTAAAATCAGCCGATAATATGGATGGTGCCAATACATTTTTCATCATTCTAATACCTCTTCTTTCCCTGTAATTCCTGGTACATTTCCAAATAATCTTCATATCGTACGGGATGGATTTTCCCGCTGTGCACTGCCTCTTTTACGGAGCATCCGGGCTCATGCACATGATCGCATCCATTAAACCTGCAAGTTCCTTCATACGCGGCAAAGTCCCTGAAATAATATTTCAGTTCCTCTTTTTCAAACTCATTGACATATAGAGAACTAAAACCAGGCGTATCCATGATATAGGATTTTTCATCTATCGTTATCAGCTCCGAATGCCTGGTTGTATGCTTACCTCTGGCAATCTTCTTACTGATACTGCCTGTTTCCATCTGAACTTCTGACTGAAGGAGATTAATCAGGGAAGATTTACCTACCCCTGACGGTCCGGCAATGACCGTAGTCTTTTCCTCCAGTATTCTTCTTAAAGCTTCTACATTTTCCTGTTCCAGTGCGCTGGTAAAGATAACCTGATATCCACATGCCTGATAAATTTCCTGGAGGTTTGCAAGCTCAGGCTGTGTAGCAATATCCTTTTTATTAAAGCACAACACTACGGGAATGTCTTTGCTCTCCATCATGACCAAAAATCTGTCCAGCAAGTTAAAATGAGGCTCAGGCTTCGTTACCGCAAACACAACCAGTGCCTGGTCAATATTTGCTACAGCCGGCCGGATCAGTTCATTCCGTCTTGGCAGAATTTCTACAATATTTCCTTCCTTCCCTGCCTCATCAAGAACCTCAATGTTCACGTCATCCCCTACCAGAGGTTTTATCTTCTCTTTTCTGAACACACCTTTTGCTTTACATTCATAAACACCGGATTCTACTACGTGAACGTAGTAAAATCCGGCAATTCCTTTTATAATCTTTCCCTGCATAAGCTTACTGGCCTTCTGTTCCGTCATCTGCATCTGAGCCATCATCGGGCGGGGAAGGCTGGTCCGGTCCAAGACTCACTACAAAGTCAACGGCTGTTCCCTTTTCCAACTGGCTTCCCGGGGATGCAGACTGAGTAATGACATAACCTTGTGTCACACTGCTGTTTTCATAAGTTATATTTCCTACGGAAAGACCTGCATCCGTTAATGCCTGTCTCGCGCTATCTTCCGTTTTATTGGTCAGAGGAGGAACATTTACCATCTCAATCTTAGGTCCCTTGCTGACAACATAATCAACCGCAGTGTCTTTCGCTACTTTTTTATCCACTTTCGTCTTCTGGGATATCACAACTCCGGCCTCATACTCATCACTAAATTCTTCACTGACATTTCCTGTCCTCAGACCTGCAGCAGCCAGTGTCGCATCCGCATCCGCTGCTGTCATTCCAGTTATATCCGGAACTGTAGCTTTCTCTGCTCCCAGGCTGACTACCATCGTAACCTTGGAACCTTCTTTCACTTCTGCTCCGGCAGACGGAGTGGTGGAAATCACCTTTCCTTCTTCTATATCGTCACTGTATTTTGCTTCAGAATCAGCCACAACAAGACCCTCATTCTCAAGCATCTTCTGTGCTTCTGCCTCGTCCTGTCCTATAACATTGGGAACCTGCACCTTTTTTTCTTCTTTTCCTGTGCTGACAACAACGTTAATCTGTGTATTCTTTTCTACCTTTTTCTTCGCAGCAGTTTCCTGCCTGATAACGACACCCTTATCATATTTATCAGATGTCTCTCTTCCTGATACATAATACCCAAGCTCTTTCTTATCAAGGGCCGCCTTCGCCTCTTCTTCCGTCAGGCCCACCAGATCCGGTACTGTTACCTTGCTTTCTGTCTCCGTCTGGCCAATCCCAGGCCCTGGTTTAAAGAGTCCTGCTGCTTTTCCCACAAAAAAGACCAGCGCAAGTGCGATAACAACCGCTGCCACAATCATGAGTATTTTCATAATTCTCTTCATATTCGGATCTACATCGCCCTTCCTTCTTTCATCAGGGCCGTAGTCATCATCATCTTCGCTGTCATACCTGTCACTGTCATACTCATAGTCATCATCATAATCATCATAGTCGTCGTCATCGTAATCGTCATCATCACCGGTATCATAGTCACGGTTCTGTATGCGCTCCATTTCTTCTGTGGGCATCACAATCGTGGCATCCGTATCTGATGCGTAAGGTGACATATTAACAAAATCGCCCTCCGGGTTTACCATAGAGCGCTTTAAATCAAGAATCAGAGACTGGCAGTTAAGATATCTGCGCTCCGGATTCTTCTGGGTACACTTCATAATGATACATTCAAGACTGTATGGAATATCCGGCACTTCCTCCGCCGGTGAAATGATTTCCTCCTGCAAGTGTTTGAGAGCTACGGTGACTGTGGAATCTCCATCAAAGGGTACATGTCCTGTTATCATCTCATACATCGTAACCCCGGCAGAATAAATATCACTTTTCGCATCTACAACACCGCCTCTGGCCTGCTCCGGCGATGTATAATGCACAGAGCCCATGACATTTGTACTAATGGTACTGGTGGACGTGGTTGCCCTCGCAATCCCAAAATCTGTCACTTTCACTTTTCCTTCTTTGGAAATAATGATATTCTGAGGTTTGATATCCCTATGAACAATATGCTGATTGTGAGCAGCCTGAATACCTGTCACCATCTGTATAGATATGCTGATTGTCTCTTTTGCGGTGAGCCTGCCCTTTTTTTCAATATATTCCTTTAATGTGATTCCCTCTACCAGCTCCATTACCATATAATACAGTCCGCGGTCCTGACCCACATCATAGACATTCACTACATTCGGATGCATCAGGCCTGCTGCTGCCTGAGCTTCACTCAAAAACTTCTGAATAAAAATCTCATCGGTACGGAAATCACTTTTCAGCACCTTAATTGCCACATACCGGTTCAGCTTATGGTCTTTACCCTTGTAAACATCTGCCATCCCGCCTGAACCAATACGGCTCAATATTTCGTAACGCTTCCCTAAAAATACTCCTTCTTTTAACATATACTCACCTCATCCGCAAACGGCTCTACCAGGACAATCCCTATATTGTCCGTACCGCCGTTTTCTTTTGCTGTTTCTGCCAGGGACTCTGCGGCTTCTACAATGTCCCTGCCCCCCTGCACGATATGGAAAAGCTCTTCATCTTCTACCATATTGCTTAACCCGTCTGTACACATCAAAATGATGTCTCCCTTTTTCAGACGGTGTTCATAAAAATCTACATCAACATTTTCTTTTGCACCAATTGCCCTTGTGATGATGTTCTTATCCGGATGGTGCTTTGCTTCTTCCGGCTTAATTCCTCCCAGTCGCACCATCTCCTCAACCAGAGAATGGTCCTTCGTAAGCTGCACAATCCCCTGATTAATAAGATAAAGCCTGCTGTCTCCCACATTGGCAAAATACATCATTTGGTTCACAATGGTAGCTGCTACCACAGTGGTTCCCATCCCTTTTAAATGGGAATCCTGGGAGGCCGCTTTAATAATCTCCCGGTTCGCAGTCTTTATTGAGGAGACAAGGGCCTTTTCTATATCTCCCTCATCACTTTGTTTTAATTCTCTTTTTAAAATCTCTACTGTATATTTTGAAGCATAATCGCCCGCCTGATGTCCACCCATACCGTCAGCCACTACAAACAAGTTTGGGAGAGGTCCTAACGGCTGATTTGTCATATAGACATAATCTTGATTCACTTGTCTTACCATGCCAACATCGGTAATAGAAAAGGTCTTCATAGTATATCTCCTTTATTCTTTGTTTGTCTGCACAAACGTGCGTCTGAGTTGTCCACAGGCTCCATCGATATCTGCACCCATTTCCCTTCTTATAGTAACATTTATTCCACGTTTTTCAAGTTTATTTTTAAAATTCAACGCATTTTTCCTGCTCGGCCTGTCAAAAGAACGTTCTTTTATGGGATTCACCGGTATCAGATTCAGGTGACAATTTCTTGGCTTTAATATCTTTATCAGCTCCTGTGCATCCTCATCCGTATCATTTACTCCGCTTACCAGACTGTACTCAAAGGTCACCCGTCTTCCTGTTTTCCGAAAATATTCATCACACGCATGAAGCACCTCATCCAGCTCATATTGATCAGCTACAGGCATAAGGCTTCTGCGCTTTTCCTGATTTGCTCCGTGAAGAGAAAGGGCAAGGGTTATCTGTAAATTTTCCTCTGCAAGCTCCAGCATACGGGGAACAATTCCACACGTTGAGACGGTCACATTCCTCTGCCCGATATGAAGTCCATGGTCATCCGTCAGCAGGCGGATAAAACGCAGAAAATTCTCATAGTTATCCAAAGGCTCCCCGGTTCCCATGACGACCACATTAGAAATGCGCTCTCCTATCATCTTTTGAATCTGGTATATCTGCCCCAGCATCTCCGAAGCGGAAAGATTTCTCGCAAGACCTCCAATGGTAGACGCACAAAACCGGCATCCCATGCGGCATCCTACCTGGGAGGAAATACAGACTGAGTTCCCATGTTTGTAACGCATAAGGACACTTTCCACCACATTCCCATCGTAAAGCTGAAATAAAAACTTATTCGTGCCGTCCAGTGCGGACTCCTGTCTTTCCAGCATTGAGACCGGAAGAATCATATACTCGGCATCCAGCTTTTCCCGCAGAGCTTTGGATAGATTTGTCATTTCCTCAAAGCTGCCGGCAAACCTTATATGCAGCCATTCGTATACCTGTTTTGCCCGAAACTTCTTTTCACCCAGTATCTCCAATTCACTTTGCAATTGTTCATATGTATATGCGCGAATATCCTTCTTCATTATCTTGCGTCTTTCCTTCCAGCTTTTTTAAAGAAATGAACTGTAACTGTTCAGAACCATGAACAGTTACGATGAACTCCCTTTTTTTACAAATCTTGCAATGAAAAAACCATCACTGTCATTCACTCCCGGCAAGAGCTGCAGACAGCCCTCTTCCTGTACAGCCCCTTGTAATTCCCGGCACACTCTGTCCTGTATAGAATCCAAAGCATATTCCGAATGTGTCTCCAAAAACCAATGTACATTCTCTATATTCTCAACCCGGTTTATAGTACACGTACTGTAAACCAGGGTTCCTCCCGGCTTTACATAACGGCACACTGTATTCAGAATTTCCTTCTGAAGAGCAGCAAGTTCATCTGTCTGTATCTTTGTAACCTTATATTTCAAATCTGTTTTTCGGCCCAGCACCCCCAGCCCTGAACAGGGCAGGTCTGCAATTACCATATCCGCTTTTTCAACCGACGCTTCGTGTAATACCGTGGCATCCTGCAATACGGCTGAAATATTTTCCATCCTCATTCTGTCGATGTTTTCCTGAATCATCCCTGTTTTATATTCTGTCAGATCCCGTGCTTCCACATGCCCTGTTCCTCTCAGCTTATCTGCAAGATGAACAGACTTTCCTCCGGGAGCAGCACATACATCAATGATATAATCGCCTTCTTTTGGCGAAGCGATTTCTCCCGCCAGCATAGAGCTGATATCTTGTACTGCAAACAATCCTTCCTGAAAACTGGAGAGTTCCCCAAGATAATCATACCCGGTGATGGAAAAAGCATAAGGCAGATAGGGATGAGCCATAACCGTAACCCCTTCCGATTTCAGCCTTTCCACCAGCTCCTTCGGGGTGATATAGCTTGTATTGCAACGAATTATCACTGGCTTTTCCTTTTGAAAATCTGCCAGTATCTTTTCCACCATACCTATATCGTATTCCTGAAGCCATTTTTCCAAAATCCACTCTGGCATGGAATACCTGACAGACAGGCCTTTTACAGCCTCTTTTGGATATTCAACCTTATCAAGCCCCCGCGCTGTACTGCGGAGTACTCCATTTACAAATCCTTTTAAAGGACCGAAGCCCTTCTTCACTGCCAGCTTTACAGCTTCATTGCACACAGCAGAATCTGGAACTGTATCCATGTATTTCAATTGGTACACAGCACTCCTCAGGATGTTACGGATAACCGGCTTCATCTTCCTGGTCTTCACTTTAGAAAACTGGTCCAGAATATAATCAATCTCTATCATATGTTCCAGCGTGCCCTCGGTCACTCTCGTGATGAAGGCACGCTCTTTTTTATCCAGATACTGGTATTTACTCAGCACATTTCCCAGTGCAATATGGCTGTACACATCATGTTCCGTAACATCCATCAAAATTCCCAGCACGATTTCCCGTTCATTTAACGGCTTTGTCATACTATATCCTCCTGCTTATACAACTTAGGTCTGGTCTTTTCAGGCCTTATGTTGTAAAGTACATCCTGTTGACTTAGGCGGGGTCTTCTCGCGCCTTAGTAACATGGATGTTTCCCTGCTTATACCACTTGGTGAGGTCCTTTCGAACCTAGTGGTAAAGTACAACCTGCTGGCTTAGTGAGGTTCTTTCGAACTTAGCAGCATGGTTGTTTCCCTGCTTATACCACTTGGTGAGGTCCTTTCGAACCTAGTGGTAAAGTACATCCTGTTGACTTAGGCGGGGTCTTCTCACGCCTTAGTAACATGGATGTTTCTCCGCTAATTGCGCCTGCGTCCGCTGATAAGCAGCAATCTTAAAAGCTGCAATATCATGGATGCCGCACTTGCCACATAAGTCAGGGCGGCCGCACCCAGCACATCCTTCGTAGCTTCTACTTCCTCAGGGTAAAGCATCCCGGTTGTCTCCAGTGCCTTTACTGCCCTTTTTGATGCATTCAATTCCACCGGAAGTGTCACAAGCTGAAACAAAACTGCTGCTGAAAACAGGAAGATTCCCACATTAATCAGAATCAAAGACGCATTTCCGTTGATGAGCAGGCCAATGATAATCAGCGGCCAGGCTGCCATAGAGCCAAAGTTGGCAACAGGAACCAATGCGCCCCTGATTTTCAGCGGAGCATATCCTACATTGTGCTGTACTGCATGGCCGCACTCATGGGCCGCCACACCAATAGCGGCTACGGAAGCAGATTGATAGGTAGCATCAGACAAGCTCAAAGTCTTATTTCTTGGGTCATAATGGTCAGTCAGGTTTCCAGACACATGCCGGACCTGCACATCATAAATGCCATTTGCCTTTAAAATCCTTTCCGCCGCTTCCCGCCCCGTTATACCGGAATGGCTGCGCACCTGTGAATACTTATTGAACACTCTGTTCACCCGGCTGGAAGCCAGAATACAAATGACTGCTCCGATTAAAACCAATATATAAGTTGGATCGTAATAATAATACATGTAACTTCCTCCAATCATCAGGTATAGGTATCTGTACCGAACAATTACAAATATAGCACTTTCTTTCACACCTATGGTTCATAATCCCTGTGAGTTTTATGAATTACAAGTGAATATAGTGCCGGACTCCAGTGTATATCCCCTCAGAAATGCACCTGCCTCCATTCTCTTTTTCCCCGGAACCTGAAGCTCGCTGACACGAAGCTGTCCGTCACCGGTCTGTACAGTAAAGCTCTCTCTGCCCACTTCCAATACAGTTCCTGGCTTTGCCCCCTGCTGCGGTCCCGCTGCAGGTTCAGCCTTTGCCTTCCAAATCTTTAGTACCTTATTCCCCCAGTGGGTATAAGCGCTGGGCCAGGAATTCAGTCCCCGCACCAGTCTTTCAATCTCTATCGCGGGGCTTTTCCAATCAATATTTCCCATCTTCTTATCTAACATTTTAGCATAAGGAGTAGGGCTTTCACCCTGATGCTCCAATACAGCGGTACCACTTTCCAATGCCTCCAAAGTCTCCGCGCAGAGACTGGCACCTGCTGCCGCCAGTTTATCATGGAGACTTTCTCCTGTCTCATCTTCCGTAATAGGCACCTCGGTTTTTAGAATCATATCGCCGGTATCCAGCCCTTCATCCATCTGCATGGTTGTAACTCCCGTCACATCCTCTCCAGAGATAATAGCCCACTGAATGGGTGCCGCCCCCCTGTACTTTGGCAGCAGGGAAGCGTGAACATTGATACATCCGTAGGGAGTCATCTCCAGAATATCCTTGGGCAGAATTTGTCCAAATGCTACAACTACAATGACGTCTGCCTGATATTTCCTGAGCTCCTCCACACATTCCGGCTTTCTGACCCTGACAGGCTGGTAAACCGGTATTTTATGTCTTATTGCCGCTTCCTTCACAGGAGGAAACTGCATTTCCTTCCCCCTGCCCTTTGGCTTATCCGGCTGTGTCACCGCCAGACATACGTCATGACCTGTCTGAATTAGTTTTTCCAGTGTTCCTACCGCAAAATCGGGAGTTCCCATAAATATTACTCTCATTTTACTCTTCATCCTCCTCGTACTGCACATCATGCAGCCCGTCTTCCACTTTGTCTACATATAAATTCCCCGACAGATGGTCGATTTCATGGCAGAGTGCTCTTGCCATCAATTCCTCACCTTCTATTTCAAATTCTTCCATGTTTTCATCCAAAGCACGTACCTTTACATAATTTGGCCTTGTTACAATTCCCCATTTTCCCGGTACGCTCAAACACCCTTCTTCTCCGGTCTGCTCTCCCGATGTCTCCAAAATTACAGGGTTAATCAATACGACCGGCCCCTCACCTACATCAATCACGACAATGCTTTTGAGTACCCCTACCTGGGGCGCCGCCAGCCCTACCCCCATCTTTTCGTACATTGTATCCAGCATATCATCAATCAAGATTTTTGTGCGAAGGGTCATTTTTGAAACATCTTTGCTCTTCTTTGTTAAAATCTCGTCTCCAATCTCTCTGACTTCCCTGATTGCCATAATTTCCTCCATATATTATCTTAATTTTATTTACCTGTCTGTCAAAGCGGATACTCGCAATCCGCTTTGCTACTTGCTCGTAATCTCATTGTTGCTGCACAACATTTCAGCGGGAGCTTGACTCCCACTGAAGCAGGCAAGTCACACCCCCGCTTCTTAAGCGGGGGGACTTACCTGATGAGGTTAAAATACCTGCATCGGATTAAAGTCAAACTGTATCCTTATTTTCTGAAATCCGCTGTTTACTTCAATATATTGTTCCAGGTAGTTTTTCATCTTTATTAGTGTATCATATCTTTCTGCTTTCAGATAGAGAACTTTCCGATATACATCGTTTACTTTTCCAATCCCGGGGCTTGCCGGTCCTATGATATCCATATTCTCATCTCTGCGGACACGCAGAGCATATTCCTTCAAATATCTGCACCCCTTTTCCAGGAGTTGTTCGTCCTCACAGCTAGCCAGTACAGCCAGCAGGTTCTCTGCCGGAGGATATCCCATCAACTTCCGGTAACCGATTTCCTCCTCATAGAAAGCCTCATAATCCTGGGCCGCCGCTGTCACAATCCCATAATGCTCCGGACTGTAGGTCTGAATGACGGCTTCGCCGCCCTTATGTCCTCTACCGGCTCTTCCTACCGCCTGGGTCAGAAGCTGGAACGTCCTCTCTCCTGCCCGGTAATCATCTGTATAAAGGGACATGTCTGCCGCTAATACGCCAACCAGAGTCACATTGGGAAAATCGTGCCCTTTTACAATCATCTGTGTTCCAACCAGAATGTCAGCCTCTTCATTGGCAAACGCTGCCAATATTTTCTCATGTCCATCCTTCTGACGGGTGGTATCCATATCCATACGAAGCACCCTCGCTCCGGGAAACTGTTTTTTCACAATCTCTTCTATCTGCTGGGTCCCGGCCCGGAACTCTCCTATATGCCGGGAACCACATGCAGGACAAACAGCCTCTTTCGGCTTTTCATACCCGCAGTAATGGCAGACCATTCTTCCTCCTCTGTGGGAGGAAAGAGAGACATCACAGTGGGGACATTTTGTCACATGCCCGCACTCCCGGCAGGAAATAAAGCCGGCATATCCCCGGCGGTTCAAAAACAACATAATCTGTTCTTTTTTCTCCAGCCTGTCAGCAATCAGCTCCTGCAGTTTTCTGCTTAATATGGAGCGGTTTCCCTCTTTCAGCTCTTCCCGAAGGTCTACTGTATATACCCGTGCCATATCCTGCATCCCTGAACGGTTTTTTAACTCCAAAAGGGTATACTCCCCATTCTTTGCACGATACATAGCTTCCAAAGAAGGTGTGGCAGACCCGAGGACCACACTTGCTCCTTCCATTTCTGCTCTCGCTTCTGCTGTTTCCCGGGCATGATATCTGGGAACCTGCTCACTTTTATAAGTAGTCTCATGCTCTTCATCTATTACGATCAGTCCAAGGTTTGGGAAAGGCGTAAATAATGCGGAACGAGGCCCTATCATTACATCAATCCCGCCTTCCTTTGCCCGCAGCATTTGGTCATAGCGTTCCCCGGCAGACAGGCGGGAATTCATAATGGAAACCCTGTCGCCAAAATTCCGGTAAAACCGCATCACCGTCTGATAAGTCAAAGCAATTTCAGGAATTAAAACAATGGCCTGTTTCCCTTGTGCGGCCACACGGCGTATCATTTCAATATACACCTCTGTTTTACCGCTTCCTGTGACTCCATATATCAAATATGTGCCCCGCTTTTCCTTTTTATAGTCTTCCCAAAAAGTGGAAATAACATGCTTCTGTTCACCTGTAAGCAAAATATTGCTTTCCGTCTGTTCTCCCTTCACCGGATTCCGGTAAACTTGCTCGGACTCCAAAACAAGAATCCCCTGTTCTTCCAGGGCACGTATCACAGCTAACGTAATATTCAGCTTTTTTGCCGCCAGTTCGTAATCTAAAACAGAATCTTCCAGCAATGCGGCCATCAGTCTGGCCCGGGCTTTCTGATTCTTCTCCAGATAATGGTCCAGCTTCTGCTTTCCCTCTTTCTCATCTAAAAGCAGCCGTATCCACTTCTTTACCCTGGCATTCTCCTTCTGCTTGATAGGAAGAACCGTCTTTAGGGCCTGAATCATAGTCCCGCCGTACTGTTCCTTCATCCACGCCGCCAATGCCGCCAGCTTTCCTTCAATGGCTACACTGTTTCTGGAAATATCCTGAATTTCTTTTACCTTGGATTCGTCATACACACAGGTATCCAATATCCCTGTCACATACCCCTTCGTTTCACGGTTTCCCCTTCCAAAAGGGACCAGCACCTCCATTCCCACAGAAAGTTCTCCCTCCAGGCGGGGGGGGATTCTATATTGGAATGTTTTATCTAATTTTTCATGTGTAATGTCTACAATAATATTCGCATACATGAAATGTATTCACCTACTTTAATGCCCTGATAAGATTTCCTGAATCAGTACACGCTCATCCATGGGATATTTTACTCCTTTGATTTCCTGATAGTCCTCATGGCCTTTCCCTGCCAGTACAATTACATCCCCAGGCAGCCCATGCTCTATAGCATACCGGATGGCCTCTTTTCTGTCACAGATTTCTACATATTTTCCTTCTGTTGGTTCAATCCCAACCTTAATATCATTTATAATATCCTGAGGCTCTTCAAATCTCGGATTATCAGATGTAATAATCGTCAAGTCTGCAAGCCGTCCTGATACCTCGCCCATCTCATAACGCCGCTCTTTTGAGCGGTTGCCTCCGCATCCGAACAGACATACCAAACGAGTAGGATTGTATTCCTTGAGGGTCGTCAGGAGGCTCTCCAGACTCATGGCATTGTGCGCATAGTCAATCATAAGGGTAAAATCATCGGATACCCGGATCATTTCAATCCTGCCTTTGACTTTCGCTGCCCCCAGCGCCTCCTGGATTTTTTCTGCAGGTACCTGGAAATGCCTGCATACCGCTATTGCTGTCAAGGAATTATAAACACTAAATTTTCCCGGGATATCAATTTCCACATCAAAGTCCATCAGGCCGGTGACTTGGTAGGCAATCCCAAGATAACCCGGCCGGGATACCAGGTGGGTATCGACTGCCCTCAGATCGGCCTTTTCCGAAAATCCAAAAGTCTCTGTCTCACAGGTTGCACCAGAGAATACATCCTCAAAATACACATCATCCACATTCGCGATTCCCTGCCTGCACTGCTGGAAAAGAAGTCCTTTGCACCTTTTATAATCCTCAAAGTCCTTATGCTCATTTGGTCCGATATGATCTCTTCCCAGATTGGTAAAAATCCCAATATCAAAGAGAATCCCCGCCGTCCTGTGCAGCATCAGCCCTTGGGAGGACACTTCCATCACCACACTGTCACACCCTGCTTCTGCCATCTTCGCAAAGTACTGGTGAATCGTATATGACTCAGGCGTGGTATTGGCTGCCGGTATCTTCTCATCCCCGATAATTGTCTCTATCGTTCCTATCAGACCTACTTTATGCCCTACTTCCTCTAAAATAGACTTAATCATATATGTAGTTGTTGTCTTTCCCTTAGTTCCGGTAATTCCAATGATTTTCATTTTCTCCGCCGGATAGCCAAAATAAGAAGCCGACATCAGAGCCAGTGCATATCTTGTGTCAGACACCCGGATTACCGTCATATCTTTGGGTACTTCTACTTCCTTTTCTACGATTACCGCAGTCGCACCCTTTCGGGCTACATCGGCGATAAACTCATGTCCGTCCACCACTGCACCGGAAATACATACAAATACGGAACCACTTTCTATTTTGCGGGAGTCATTGACCAGTGTAGTGACCTGGATTTCATCGCTCCCCTGTACTACTTCATATTTTAAACGTTCTAATAGCTGATTCAGCTTCATGTACATTCCTCCTTGTATAATAATGATATAGCCAATAAGGCTTATATCTTATTAACATCTTTCATTTATTCCGTAACTGAATAAGGAGTTCATCCTTAATCAGAAGTTACAACTTCTTAATTAACATGTCT
>JACERV010000034.1 GCA_013911065.1 Ruminococcus sp.
AGGTAGATAGGGCGGAGGTGGAAGTGCAGCAATGCATGGAGCTGACCGTTACTAATAGGTCGAGGGCATAACCAGGCAGGGCAATAGGAGAGAAGGATGATTCTTTGTATGCAGTTTTGAAGGTACATTCAGATAGGAAGAATGAGAGTAGACGATACCGGAAGGTATCGTTTTTTATTTTGAGAATATTCTGAAAATGGAGAGCAAAAGGGTCAGTCCCCTTTTAAAAATTTCCCTTTAAAAAACTGTGATTAGTTTCCATATTTCGCCTTTTTTTATTAAGTTAAGATGATATAATGGTCATGGTGTTTTGTCCAAATATAATAAAGTGGGTCTTAAAAATCTTATGAGGAGGAATTTTATGAGCAGAAAAAGAGGAGTGTCAGCTATTTTGCTGATAGTGATGGTACTTACGTTGCTTGGAGGATGTGGGAGGACCTTTGATGCAAGTGGCTATACAAAGGCTGTGTTGGATGTTTCTTATAAGAATGAGATAGAAGAATATATCCAGCTAACTGGAGAATCTAAAGAAGAAGCAGAGAAAATTTTTACAAAGAATATGGATGTTACTATGGAGGCCTTTCAATCGATGAGTTTTCCTGAGAATTTGGAAAGTCAATTCAGGGAGTTGTTTGAGATATTGGCCAAAAACGTAAAGTATACAGTGGGCGAGGCTGTAGAGGATAAGGACGGTAATTTTACAGTTGACGTGTCCATTGAACCGATTACGATTTTTAATGATACATATGAAGAGTTTCAGAAGCAGGCTCAGGAATACGCCACAAAGGTAGCAAATGATGTGATGAATGGTGCCGAGGTGCCTTCTGATGAGGATATGCAGAATAATGTATATGAAATTTATTATAATATCCTGAAAAGTACAGTAGATCAAGGCATTAAATATGGTGAAGCCGAGATCGTTACAGTACATGTAAATAAAGGCGATGGAAATATCTATGAAATTCTCAAAGAGGATATGGTGACACTGGACGAAAAAATGATATCTCAGGATGTTCTTTAGCAGGCAGACATTTAGAGAATCAATTGAAAAATAGAAGGCATAAGCCTTCTATTCACCGCCAGGTCCGTCTCTCCGTGGGCGTTTGTCAGGTGAGGGATCTGTAGATTCTCCAGAAGTTAGATTGCCGTCATAAGCGTCTTTACTTTGAGAATAGTCCTTTAAACTATTTAAAGCTTTTTCCTTGGTAGAAGAAGATGTTGTTTTTTTAGCCATGTGCATACACTCCTTTCAGGTTTAGTGTCTGCAGCAATGGATAAAATATACATTGGAACACGAAATATTGACAGTGGCTAATAACTCATGTATTTTGTATATAAAAGATTGAAACTTGTTTGATAAATGAATTGCAAGTCACAGGAGGGATAAACATGCTGTATTTAAAAGAAGCCAATGTACAAGATGTGGAAGAGGAGTACGCTTTTATAAAAGATCTGCCTGCAGATGAAAATGGTTTTACAAATAATGATTGTGGGATAGAAAAAGCGGAATTTCTAAATACAGTTTTGCCCCGTATGATAAATCATTCAAAGGGGATTGATTTGCCGGATGGATTTGTGCCCGGATCTGAATTCTTCTTATGGGAAGATGACACTATTGTTGGTTTGTTTAGGATAAGACATTATTTAAATGAGTTTTTGCGAAATAATGCCGGTCATATTGGATACGGAATCAAGAAGGAACATCGAGGCAGAGGACTGGCAACGAAAGGCTTGGCTCTTGCAATAGAAAAGGCCAAGGAAATCATCAGAGAGGATGAAATTTACATGTCTGTAAACTGTGATAACCTTGCATCTTTAGAAGTACAGAAAAAGAATGGTGCATATATCCATCATTCTGATAATGAAAAGCACTATACACGAATTAAAATATAAAATGCAAATATGATATCTACATCTTTTCTATGTATAAAAGTTCTATTCTGCTGCATACTATGCCTGAGGTGATGATATGGATAAAAAGCAGAACGAACAGCAAAACAGGCAGAAGAACCTGGACAAATACAACAGTGTTACGGAGAAGGTAAAGCCGGAAAATCAGAACCAGGGACACAATGTCAAAAAAGAAGCAGTGGACGTAAAAATAAGACAGGTTTAAGATATTCATTTATTTGGATATCTTTTTCTGCGTAATAAAAAGGAACAGCCCGGAATCTGGTGAGGACTCCGGGCTTTGTGGTGGGAAAGGAACTAATAAATGGTGAGGAGAATTAGTTCCTTCTATAAAGTAAACAATCATGTAAAGAAAAACTTACGCAGAATTTTACATAAATTAATTTCTTAAATAAATTATGAAATTTAGATAGGCAGCAAACATACACCATAAAAGATATGGAATTTGTAAGTAAGCTGCAATAGGGCTTATTTTATAAAATTGTTTGATCATTATAATTATTAGAATAATTAATACTATTAACCATAAAAAGGCAAATAAATATTGAGAAAAGCCAAAGAAAATAATGCTCCAGCAAAAATTAAAAAATAGTTGGAGTACATATATTTTTAAAGCATTTCGTGTATTTGGATTGTTTGAAGAATAAACTATGTAAGATGAAACTCCCATTAAAATATAAAGTATCGTCCAAACGATAGGAAAAATAAAGGCGGGCGGACTTAATTCTGGTTTGTTTAATGAAGAATACATTGACATATTCCCACTGATAAGTGCGGAGAAGGAACCAATAGCCAATGGAATGAGAATTGAGATTATAAGGGCGCTTCTATTTTGTGGTTTCATATGGTTAGGATCCTTAGAGGTATCTGTAAAGAATATGCAACCACAGTCATGAGTATGTGTGTGATAAACAGAATGAAATTAAAAAACTGCAATATAGCAGGACTTAAGTAGACATTAAAAGCAGAGAAGTAGTATAGAATTGGTTAATTGTTGAAATCCTCAAAAAACGAAAAATGTCTAAAATCCTTGTAAATATTAGGATTCCAGACATTTATCACTAGTCTTAAAAGCAGGGGATGATTATTCCTTCATCAAAGTAAACATCCAGTTTACACCAAATTTATCTTTCAAGCTGCCATGGAGAACGGCAAAGAAAGATGGAGCGAGTTCCATGTATATATGGCCATTCTCTTTTAAAATATCCCACGCTTTTTTAACTTTATCTGCATCCGCTGTAGTGAAAGATACATACATATTACTGCCCATTTCAATGCCGCCCGAAGCGTCGGCACACTGTAATTCCATGTTATCAATAGCAATTCGGGCATGCAGAACCAATCCTTTATCTTCTTCCGAGATGGGAAATGCAGGATTTGGCGGCATATCGCCATAGGTTTGTTTCTCAACGATTTCAGCGTCAAAGGCACGGGAATATATATCCAAAGCTTCTGCGCAATTACGATTATACATAAGATAATGTCCGAGCATTTGTTTTTCCTCCTAGAGTTTAGTTTAATAAAAGCATTCTACTTTACGGATAAATTATACCATGCTCTTTTAGCAAAATCATTATTTTCTGCCATCGAGGCATACTTCCTTGAATGAAAGAATATAGAGTGCTTTACTCATTTTTTTCAACTGCCTTCTCTTCTATAAATCTATCTTTACATACCCACCGGTCAAAAACTGCCAGCACCCCGGGGAGCAAAAAGACGATCAGAAGAATGGACACTGCAGCCCCCTTTGAAATCGTATGGACAATCTGACCAATCGTCGGATCTTCAAAAGCATAACCGACAACTGCGGTTACCAAGACCATGATGAGACCGGAAGTCATAATCGTGTGAATAGAGTCGTTATAAGCCGATATTATTGCCTCTTTTTTACTTTTTTTCGAGCGGTTTTCCCGGTAATAGCTGACATAGACAATTGCATAGTCGATTGTCGCACCCATCAAGATACTCTGGACGATTAGTAGTGCCAAATAATTAATGTCCATGCCCTGAAGATTCATAATACATGTCGTGGCATAAACCGCTGTTTGAATCAACAAAATCAAAATAGCAGGTACCAAAACATTGAGGAAGGTAAGCAGTACCACCATGAAAATTACAAAGGCCGTTAAGAGAGTAATATTCTGTTGTTCCATGCCGAAGGTTTTCCCCATTTCAAAAGCCATTGGGGAACTACCTATTAAGTAGTATTTACCACCCGTCACTCTGTCTAAGTCCTTCTCCAGATTATTAAAGAAGGCTGTTGTTCCCTTGGATTCTTCCGGTAGCTTAGTGTTAACAATCATTAGCGAGTGATTTTTACCCCGGATCTGACTCAGACTGTCTTGCACTTCATCTTGGGCTGCGTTTAAATCTTCTTTAATATCCCCATCCATAAAATTTTCGTATTTCGGATTATTTGCCAAGTCATCAGCAGCAAAATCCAGCATCTCCGGAATGGTTAAGGTCCAGTCCAGATTCGCCTCATGCTTGCTATAGTAAAGCGTATATAGAAGTTCCATTCTGGATTCTGTCATCTCCACAGACATTCCGGAAAGTAATTCCGCCATTTCCTTAGCTGTATAGATTTTATCCTGCATCACCCCACTTATAATCCCCTGAAGCATCTGCATCTGAGCCATACTTTCCTGTGTCATAGAGGCTGCGGCGGCCTGGTTCTGACCAAGCATCTGGGTAAAATCAAAAATGCTCAAGGAAGGAGCTCCGGTCATAGCAAAAAGCTGATTGATCATCGCTGGATCTACCCCAAACAGGCCGGCAAGTTCTTCGGCACTTCGTTGCCTGCTAAGTTCTTCTTTACTGCTAAAAGGTTTTAGTAGTTTTAGCTGACTCTTACTTTCTTCGTCCAGCTCTTTCGAAAAAGTTTCATTATTTGCGATGTCCTGGTCAACAAAGGTGAGGAAATCTCCTAATTTGATAGGACCGATTTCTCCGTTTTTGTAAAACTCATAGTAAATAAGCCCCAGCATATCGCTATCAAGCTCGAAGTCTGTATCCTCACCGGCTGCTTTCATTTCTTCTATCATTTTCGTAGCCGTATACGCTTTCCCCAGAGTATTTCCATAAGCCATTACACTATCAACATCTTTATTTTGTTCAATCTCAGGCACGAGTGCTTCAATCACTTTCTCATCTTTATTCTCATACAGAACAACGATGGCATTCGTCCGCGGAAATACATCATCAATCTCCGTATCAGGCGGCATGGTAAAGACAATGTTAGATCTTCCCTGTAATAAAAACATTGCAATGAAAAGCACACCCAGAGCTACTGTAATGGGATAACGGAACTTATAGCTGAAGCGCCCCAATCTGCCCATGGGAATATGTAGAACTCTCTTCCCTGTTTTATGAATCGCTTTATCAAAAAGCAAAATCAAGGACGGCAGCACTGTCAATACACAAAGCAGGCTAATCAGCACACCTTTTGCCAAAACAACTCCCAGGTCCTGTCCTATTTTAAAACTCATGAATATCAAGGCCAACAGACCAACAATGGTGGTTACCGAACTGCTGGCAATTGAGGAAAAAGCACCAATAATTGCCTTTTTCATGGCGTCCGGGCGGTTTTCGTCTTTCCTTAGCTCCTGGCGATAACGGTTCATCAGGATTATCGAGTAATCCATTGACAGCACCAGCTGCAATAAGGCGCTGATGGAAAAGGTTATTTGGGACACCTGAGGCAAAATTACATTCGTCCCCATATTTATGATGATTGCCAATCCGATGGTTATTAGAAATAAAAATGGCTCTACCCAGGAATTACACATCAGAAACAGAATTATCATCATAATAACAAAAGCCAGCCCCATTATCCACAGCGGTACCTCCCCGCCATTGGTATCATCAACGCTATAGGTCATGCTATAGGTTCCGGTAAAATCATCTGCCACCGCTTTCTCTACGGCATTCATCTCGGCCGAACGATAGTCATAAGGGATGTTTAAAATGTAAAGTGTATAATCGCCCTTATTGTATTCCTGATCATCTGCTTCGTAATTTACGCTGTCCACATATTTAATCTCTTCCAAGTCTGTTTTTAAAGTGGCTTTTTCTTTCTCCGGCACGTTTTTAAACATGATCCTAACTGTGTTTGCTACAGCCGTATCCGGAAACTCATCTTCCATAATTTTTACCCCTTTTCGCATCTGCGAGTCATTGGGCAAGAATTTGGTCATATCGGTCACGATATTAATCTTAGGTATTAATAAGCCGCTTATTATTGCCAGCAGTACCACAACTGCGAGAATAATATAACGTCCTTTCACTAAAAAATCAGCTAACTTTTTCATCGGTCTGCTTCTCTCCTTTATCACTTGACGATTTAGTCACTATCTCTTTATAATATACATATGTTGTTTTTTCAACCATCGAAATTTTCGTTATTGTTGAAAAGTATACATATTTCTTCAATATGTTGACTTATTCATCGTTTTTTTATAATTAAGGAGCTTACTATGAATCATAAAGATAATCGCCGCGTCCAAATGACAAAACAATTGCTACGGGATAGCCTTTTAGAATTACTTAAGGAGGAAGATATCCATAAAATATCCATCCGACGCCTTTGTGAATTAGCAGATGTTAACCGGTCCACCTTTTACAAATACTACAGTTCTCAGTATGATCTTTTAAAAGATATGGAGGATCGGCTTCTGGAACAAATCCAAGGTCAATTAGGGGAGCAAAGCAAGCTTACTGATCATGAACGTCTGATAAACATTATTGATTTTTTGCGTACCCATCTGGATTTAAGTAAAATGCTGATTAATACCAATGTTAATCCGGAATTCCCCAAGAGAGTTCTTTATCTTCCAATTATCCAGGAGAAGATCAATGAAAAATATACTTTGAATAATGGGGCTGAAAGTACATATTTTATTGATTTTTTACTTTATGGGAGTTATCAGATTATCAGGCGCTGGGTCAATAACGGATGTCTGGAAAGCCCGAAAGAATTAGCTGAGATTATAGACAGTATTTTTCAGAAAATCATCTAGAGAGGAGCTGGCAATCAAAAACATGGTACCTGTGCAGAAACGTATATTGATACTTTTCCAACGGCTTAGTCTGGCCATCGAAAAGCAGTTTTCTGTCCCCCAAAAGTTTCATCTCCGGAATTTTTTGAGCATTTAAAAATATATGAGCCGTTGTCATTGAAAGACAACGGCTCATTGTTTTTTTAGCAGGGGATGAGAGAATCGAACTCCCACCAAAGGTTTTGGAGACCCCTATCATACCATTTGACCAATCCCCTGTATCGTGCGGCATAATTGCCAGTCACTAGATTAGTATACTAAGAGATGCAGTATTTGTCAAGAAAAAGCTTACGAATCTTGTAGGATTTTTGTTACAATCCAGCCATGCAGTTATTCCTGATATTTATTTAGCGTTTGCTAAATTTACAGTCAGGCAGGTTCTATTTTATCTACATATAATGTATTTCCGTTAACATGAAATTTTACTTCTATTCCGGCATATTTCATTCCATAGATACGATCAGGGTCATGCTGGTAAGATGGGCGGGGGTCCTGTGCAAGAACTGCCAGTAATGCTGATCTGTGGCATTCTGGTATAAGCTCCAGCCATTTCTGAGGGCAGTCTACTTTCAATGTATAATCTTTGAAAGAGCCGCCGAAACCTTCGGAGGCCTCCGGATGACTGTCTACAAAAGGTAGGTACGGTTTAATATCGAAGATTGGCGTGCCGTGCATCAAATCTGCATCTGACACATGGAGGACGGAGCCAAATTCTGAAGTTATTTCAATTCCTGTCAGTCGGACACAGGAGAGGCCGAGGGCATTGGGTCGGAAAGGGGAACGTGTGGAAAATACACCCATCCGGCGGTTACCACCCAATCTTGGGGGACGTACCGTAGGAGACCAGTCTTCCCTTATAGATTCTGAAAATCCCCAGATCAGCCAGATATGAGAATAATCTTCCAGTCCCCTTAAAGTATCGGGATTTCTGAATGCAGGTTCAAATATAATGTCCGCATGAAGTTCTTCCACTAGTCCACTTTGTCTCGGGATTCCAAATTTTTCGGGGAAATTACTGTGGATATGTGCAATCGTTTTTAAGGTATAAGAGTCCATAGTTATGCGTATCCTCCTAAATATAAACAGGCAGTTTATTTTATCTGTCATTTGAAAATGTACCACAGAAAAGCAGTGAGAGTCAATCACAGCATTTCGTTTGCTATAAAATACAGCCTGTAGTATAATTTTAGTAAATAAATGAATCGAGGTCTGCCATGGAAAATAAATTTCTAATGCAAGTAAAGAAGATGCAGAAAATGAAAACTACATATGTAGCTTTTGGTCAGGGAACGAAGATGCCTTTTATTACATGTGACAAAGATACATTTAACGATCAGATATGGGTGTTTGCAACTGAGGCAAAAGCAAAGGAGGTTACCCAGAGGTTTAAGGATGAAAATCAGGACTTTATGATGATTGTACGTATAGAAAATAACCAGCTTTTGGGATTTTACAGCAGCCTGCATCTCCTAGGGGTAAATGAAGTGGTATTTGTGGAAGAGGAACAAATGAGTAAAGTTCCCCTGGATAAATTGGTTATGCAGCCGGATTATTCAAAACTTTCTGAGGAAAAGCGGCCTGTTGTAAACCCGCAGATGCAATTGACGGGACTTTATTTTATGCAGGAAGTGTATCGGAGTAAGCCAAGTAATGAAAAACCGGAACTTCGTGAATTGGAGGAGGAAATGGTGGTTAACCTGGTACGCTCAAGATTTCTCATGGCTTTGGACATACAAGGGGGGAAACGTATGCCTGATGGTTCCAATGTAAAAATTCCATGTGTAAAAAATAAAGAGGGAAAGACATTTCAGCCTATTTTCACGGATCATAATGAGCTGAGAAAATTCAATACGGGAGGTAAGTTCCAGGCGAATGTAGTGGAATTTACGAATATTGAAAAAGTACTGGGACAAGGTGTAGAAGGAATTGTGATAAATCCCCAGAGCATGAATATTGTGATTTCAAAAGAGAAGATTCCGAGTCTTTTGCAGCGGTTTGCCCAGGATTGAAATGAAAGAACTATAACCCTGGAAAACGCAGCAGGAGGGATTTGAACCCCCGGAGCGTTTCCGCTCTTCTGCTTTCGAGGCAGATGCCATTAGCCAGCTCGACCACTGCTGCATACCAAGGTATTGTAACAAATTTTGCTAATAAACACCAGTATTTTTGCAATAAAATTGAAGTGTCTTATGGGGTTTCCAAAAATCTCAGGTATGTCTTGACAAATTATGGTACGCTGTATATAATAGTAACAGATACTATTATTGATATTGTTTTTTGTGGCGGGTTTTTGGTGAAAAGTCGAAAACTGGGAAATCTATTTTACATAAGGTTGGGAATAAATGTGAAAAGAGTATTTGGATTATTTGAAGCTATTTTTGATATATTTTATCTCATTGTGGGGTTCCTGGCCGGAGTAATACTTCTAACGGGGGCTGGTTCAGGGGATGCCAGGTTTTTGGCTGGCATTATGACTTTTATTCTAATATTCGGTGATGCTTTTCATTTAGTGCCGCGTATCAGGGTGATTATGAGCGGAAATGAAGAAAGCCTGCGTTCTGCATTGGGAAGAGGAAAGCAGATTACCTCCATCACAATGACTATATTCTATTTGTTCCTATGGCAGCTTGGCCTTATGCTCAGTTCCCAGGGACGAAATAGTTTTTGGACAATAATTGTATATATATTAGCAGCGGTGCGTATCCTGATTTGTCTTTTTCCTCAAAACAGGTGGAGCGACCGTTATCCTCCGGTTAAGTGGGGTATATGGCGCAATATTCCCTTTTTTATGCTGGGGGTAATTACTGCTGCATTTTTCTTTTTGCATAGGAGCCAGATGCCGGGGGTTGATTTATTATGGCTTGCTATTTTGCTTAGTTTTGCATTTTACCTTCCGGTTGTTCTTTGGGCAAACCAAAATCCGAAAGTCGGTATGTTTATGCTTCCGAAAACCTGTGCTTACTTGTGGATATTATATATGTGCCTTTCCCTCTGATAAGATATGAGAGTCCAGGATATAGGGGAAAGCGGGTTTCTAATGCGCAAAACATCTTTGCGGTGTTAAAAAATAAGAATAAAAGAAAGGAGTATTTAGAATGGATGATTACAAAAAGTTGACAAATGAGGTTGGGGCACCGGTTGCAGATAATGAGAATTCGATTACTGCAGGTTCCCGTGGTCCTGTAGTAATGCAGGATGTATGGCTTATGGAGAAAATGGCTCATTTCAACCGTGAGGTAATTCCCGAAAGGCGTATGCATGCTAAAGGCTGGGGGGCATACGGTAAGCTTACCGTAACCCATGATATTTCCATGTATACAAAGGCCAAAGTGCTTCAGCCGGGGGCAGAAACCGAGTTATTTCTTCGCTTTTCTACAGTAGCCGGTGAGAGGGGAGCTGCTGACTGTGAGCGGGATATTCGCGGCGTAGCAGTGAAGTTTTATACGGAAGAAGGAAACTGGGATTTGGTTGGAAATAATACCCCTACTTTTTTTATCCGTGATGTACATAATTTTTCTGACTTAAACCGTGCTGTTAAAAGGGACCCCCGTACAGGGCGCCGGAGCGCACAAAATAACTGGGATTTCTGGACATTACTGCCTGAGTGTTTCCATCAGATTACAGTTGTAATGAGTGACCGGGGTATTCCTGCAAGTTTCCGGAATATGCATTTCTTTGGTGAGCATACGTTTTCTTTCTACAATGAGAAAAATGAGCGTTTCTGGTGCAAATTCCATTTTAAGACTCAGCAGGGAATTAAGAACCTTTCTAATGAGGAAGCAGCGAAGATCAACGGTATGGACAGAGAACACCACGGCAAGGATTTGTTTGAAGCTATTGAGAGCGGTGATTTTCCAAAGTGGACAATGTATGTACAGATTATGACAGAAGAACAGGCGAACAATCATTATGAGAATCCTTTTGATATCACAAAGATTTGGCCACACAAGGAATTTCCACTGATTGAAGTAGGAGTATTGGAGTTGAACCGCAATCCTGAGAACTTTTATGCCGAGGTGGAGCAGGCTGCCTTTACACCTGCCCATGTTGTGCCAGGAATTGGTTTTTCACCGGATAAATTCCTTCAGGGACGTTTATTCTCTTACGGTGATGCGCAGCGTTACCGTCTGGGTGTGAATCATAATCTGATTCCTGTTAACCGTGCCAAAGTGGAGGTAAACCAGTATCATCGTGACGGTGCTATGCGCGTGGACGGCAACTATGGCGGAGCTCCGGCTTACACTCCAAACAGCGCAGGGGTTTGGGCGGCGCAGCCTGATGTTATGGAACCGCCTTTGGATATTGAGGGGGCAATGTGGAGGTATGATCCTAAAGATGATCCTACCGATGATTGTTTCCGTGCAGGAGGTAATCTGTGGCGTGTAATGACCGAAGACAAGAAGCAGATTCTGATTGAGAATACTGCGAATGATATGGCAAGCGTTACTGAGAATATTAAATACCGTCATGCTGCTCACTGTTATCTGGCTGATGTTGAGTATGGAGAGCGTTTTGCTAAAGCCGCAGGACTTGATCTGGATAAAGTAATTGAACTTTCAAAACTGGATAACGACGAATTAAACAGAGTTACGACATCTTAAAGTTATACCAATTGAACCTGGAGCGTTCAATTAAATAAGAGCTCATAGTAAGGGACAGGGTATGCCAAAAGGCATGCCCTGTTTTGAGGATAAGTGATTAAAGGATATGACGGAATCTATTGTAAGAAAAGTTGGGAGAAATGGATAAAGTTTCAGTATAATATTTACCCACAATAGAGTATTGTGAAATGAAATGGTGTACTTTATAATAAGTATGTATTTAAGAAATTCTAAGGGAGGAACATCCTGAGGAATTTTTTGTGTTTCTAGAGGAAAGGAAGGAAATTCATGCAATTTAGAGAAATTAATCCATCACCGCGCACCCTAATGACACCTGGTCCGGTAGAAGCTGACCCGAGAGTGCTTCGTGCAATGAGTTCACATATCCTTGGTCAGTTTGACCCGGAATTTACAGCATTGATGAATGAAACAATGGAAATGGAACGTCAAGTGTTTCAGACAAACAATCGCCAGACTTATGTTGTGGATACTACATCCAGAGGCGGTCTTGAGACAGTATTGAGTGGTGCGGTTTGTCCGGGAGATAAAGTGCTCATTCCTGCATTTGGCCGTTTTGGATATCTTCTGGCGGAGATTCTTGAACGTTGCGGAGCTGAAATTACACTTCTGGAAAGAGCGTGGGGAACTGTATTTGATCCCCAGGAAATTGAAGATGCATTGAAAAAGGACAGCTATAAGGTGGTTGCCTGTATTCATGGTGAGACATCCACTTCCATGATGCAGCCATTGGATGAGCTTGGAGAAATCTGTGAGAAATATGGAGCTTTGCTGATTGTGGATTCTGTAGCCACACTTGGAGGAGCCGAAGTAAAAGTGGACGAGTGGAAGCTTTCCGCATGTATTGCGGGAACCCAGAAATGTATTTCTGCACCGTCTGGTTCCGCACTGATTACGTATAACCAGCAGGTTGAAGATATTGTAAAAGCAAGAAAACGTGTGGAAAAGGGGATTCGTACAGCAGATGATATTGCTGGAAAACTGCCGGGAATTCCAAGCAACTATCTGGATCTCGGACAGTTGGAGGATTACTGGAGCCCCCGACGTTTAAATCATCATACTGAAGCGACCAGCATGCAGTATGCGGTACATGAAGCTCTTCGCTGTATTTTAGAGGAGACTTTGGAAGTCCGGTTTGCACGACATAACCTGAATGATAAGGCTCTTATAGCCGGTCTTAGGGCAATGGACTTAACAATCTTTGGAGATCTGGCACATAAGATGCCGGTTGTCACAGCGATTAACATTCCTGAGGGTGCAGATGGAAAAGCAATCAGAGGAATGCTTTTAAATGAATTTGGAATTGAAATTGCAACTTCTTTTGGACCGTTAGATGGAAAAATCCTTCGGATTGGAAATATGGGATACTCCAGTCAGAAGAGAAATATCTTGATTTTACTTGGTGCACTGGAAGCTGTAATGCTTGCGAATGGTGTGAAAGTTCCGTCAGGAGAGGCAGTTGCGGCTGCGCTTGCTGTTTACAAAAAGGAAGAAAAGTAGAATAATTTTTATTGGTTCAGAGACGAGCTCCTGTAAACAGGGGGGAGTCTCTTTTTTATGTAACAGGAAACTACATATCCCATAGATATCTGTTAATGTTATGGTACAGTTTTTTGTTTCTTATGGTATAATATAAAAAGAATACTGCTAATAATTTTATTATCAAAAAATTTTTAATCGTAGGTGAAATATGGGATTTACAGTAGAAGATCTCCTGCAGATCGGGGAAGCAAAAAAGCTGTCCGTGATCTGCGGAGAAAAAGGACTTAAAAATGAAATAAAAGGTGTTACCATTATTGAGGCTCCCGATATTGTTAGGTTTATCAATGGAGGGGAATTGCTGCTGACCGGATTATTTGCTTTTAAATCCTGTAGTGTGGAAGAATACAAAAGCCACCTCCAGGAGCTGAAGGGAAAGAAAGTCAGCGGTCTTGTATTGAAGCGGGGAAGAACCGTAGAAGAGGCAGATGTCAAGATTGCATTGTTGAAAGAATTTGCGGAGAACAATAATATACCGCTTATTGAAGTTCCATTTGAGATGTCTTTCCAGGTGATTGTGGGTTTGGTTATGGAGCGTTTGTTCAACGAAGAAGTTACCCAGCTAAAATATTATAAGACAACCCATGATAATTTTTTAGCATTGATGCTGTCACACAGCTCAAAAGAGAATAAAATCGGAGATATTCTGGGGCTGCTGGATAAGATGATTTGTAATCCGGTGGCGCTTTACGATCAGTATATGTGCTGTTATTCTTCCACGGGAAGTGAAACGGAAAGATTGCAAATTTCAGAAAATGCAAAGAAATATGATCCTGGAATTCTGACGAACTATAAGTATTTAAAGCAGGAAGACGAAGATATCAGATATATTGTAGAAATCAATCTGAATGTGGGAATTAAGATGTATTTGGTTATTACCGAGACGATATCAAAATTTAGTCTGATGGATTGTATTGCGGTAGAAAATGCTATTATTGCACTTCAATATGAGTTTGCAAGAACATTTGCTGTGTCGGAGCTGGAGAAGAAATTTCAGAACGATATTCTGCATAATATTTTGAGCGGGAATATAGATTCTATAGACGAACTAAAGAAAAGCTCTACTCTTTTGGATGTCAATATTGATGGATATTATAGGGTGATTGTTTTTGGTGTGACGAATGAAGGAAACTCCCGGAAGGATATTAATGAAAAGATTCACCATGTTGATTTACTGGAAAAAACCGTTATCCAGCGGATTCCGAACAGCAAGGTGCACAGAGATCTGGATAAAATTGTTGTTGCGATGGAAGTCAATTCTGATTCTTCCCAGATAGAGTACAGAGAAGAATTAAAGGATGTTTTGAAACAGGTGCAGACATTTATGACTGCTCAGAATAAATATCTGAAGGTAAAGGCTGGAGTCGGAAGAATTGTAAAAGGCATTATTCATCTGCCGGAAACTTATAAAGAGGCAAATGATGCCTTTTTGTTTGTAGATATTGCAGGGGATATTGTGGGAGAAGGTGCAACACAGATGATGCTCTTTTCCGACCTTGGGATTTTTAAACTGCTGTGCCAGTTGGATGACCCGGCAATGCTGATGGAGTATGTACCTGAGACCCTGGAGAAACTATATGACTATAAAAAACCTCAGAGAGATGATTTTATCATGACGCTGAAAACATATCTGGACAAAAACCAGAATCTTTCCAAGACAGCGCAGGACTTGTATATACACTATAAGACTGCAGCTTACCGGATTGAAAAGATTGCAAAGATAACAGGAATTGATTTTGATAATGCGAATGAAGTACTTGCAGTAAGAATTGGCCTTGTAGTACATCGTATGATAGAAAATTATAATAAAAAGGTTATGTAAAATCCAAAAAAGCAGGCTCTTAGGAGTCTGCTTTTTGGATTTTCTATATGAGTTGACTTGATATTCTATCCACTTTTTATGAGAATCATGTTACGTTTATTCCAATAACTAAAAAGGAGGAAGTAGAATGATAGGTTTATCCAGGATCTTAATAAATTATCAGGAAAATCCTGTTGGAATTGAAACAGTCGACCAGATTGGATGGAGTATTATTTCTGATAAAAAGAATGTATTCCAGGAAAGTTATGAGCTTCAAATAGGAGAAGATGAGGCCTTTGGCATGCTTGTTTATGACAGTGGAGTAGTCAGGAGTGAAGAATCTGCTCATATTGCAATTGAGAAAAATATACTGAAGCTGGCATCTTCTAAAAAATACTTTATCCGTGTGCGGATTACCGGGAAAGATGGGGAGATAAGTGACTGGAAGGAGGGATTTTTCGTAACAGCGCTTTTGGCGGAGAAGGACTGGAAAGCGGAATTTATTACGATAGAGACAGAAGAAGATAAAGATGAGAGTAAAGGTTCTTATTTACGGAAAGAGTTTGTAATTGAGAAAAAAGTAAAGGCTGCCTATGCACATGCTACAGCACTGGGACTTTATCATCTTTATATCAATGGAAAGAAGGTAGGGGAGGATGAATTTGCTCCAGGCTGGACCTCCTATAATAAGCATCTGTTATATCAGACCTATGATGTTACAGACTATCTGGAAGAGGGGGAGAATGCGGCAGCAGGGCATATCGGTCCAGGATGGTATAAGGGGACAGTAGGATTTGTCAGAATGCGCGGGCATTATGGGACGAGAGCTGCATTTGCCTGCCAGATTATTGTTGAGTATGAGGATGGAAGCAGAGAATCTTTCCGGACAGATACTTCATGGATGGGAACTTACAGCCCTGTTTTGTTCTCTGAGCTATATGACGGAGAGACTTATGATGCACGCAGGGAGATAGAAGGGTGGAACGAGCCCGGGTGTCCTATAGACTCCTGGCAGCGGACAGAGGCTGTCAGTTTTGATACATCAGTATTGTCGGCTCAGAGCGGCAGTAAGGTTAAGAAAGTTACAGGGGTTCCCGCAAAGAGAATCTTTACGACCCCTCAGGGTGATACAGTTATTGATTTCGGACAAAATATGACCGGATGGATTGAATTTAAGGTGAAGGGGCAGGCGGGAGACAAGGTGGAATTAAACTGCTTTGAAGTACTTGATGCAAAGGGAAATGTTTATTTAGACAATCTTCGCTCTGCAAAAGAAACAATTATATACATATGTAAGGATGAGGAAGAAGTTACATTCCATCCCAATTTCTCTTTCCAGGGGTTTCAGTTTGCAAAAGTTTCTTCCTATCCGGGAGAACTCGCGACTGACTATTTTACAGCCTATGCCCTGCATTCTGACATGGAGGTCACTGGGGAGTTTGAGTGCTCTAATCCGGACATTAACCAGTTACAGCATAATATTGTTTGGGGAATGAAAGGGAATTTCCTGGATGTGCCGACAGACTGCCCCCAGAGAGATGAACGTCTGGGATGGACGGGAGATGCACAAATATTCTGCCGTACCGCTACATTTTTATATGATACCTATACGTTCTACACAAAGTGGCTGAAGGATGTGGAAGCAGACCAGAGAGAGGAAGGAGGGGTTCCTCATGTTGTGCCGGACATTCTGATTGGAAAATCCTCTGCAGACCGTCTGATGAAAGACGGAGACCATTCTGCTGCTGCATGGGCAGATGTGGCAGTGATTCTGCCATGGACCCTTTATCTGATATATGGTGATGTTACAGTTATTGAGCGCCAATATGACAGTATGAAAGCATGGATTGGTTTTATGAAGGAGCATTCCAAAGGGAATATATGGAATTATAAGCTGCAGTTTGGTGACTGGGTAGCGCTGGATGCAGAAGAAGGAAGTTATTTTGGAGCAACCCCCAATGATTTGACCTGTACAGCATATTATGCATATTCAACAAGGCTTTTTTCAAAAATGGCAAAGATTGTGGGAAGAGATGAGGATGCCGAGGAATATACCAGACTGTATCAGGAAATATTGGATACTTATCAGAAAACATTCTTTGATGAATCGGGGCACTTAAATGTGCAGACACAGACAGCGCAGATTGTCTCATTATATTTTGATTTAGTGCCGGAAGAATACCGTCAGAATGTGGTAGAGGATTTGCTGAAGCTTTTGGAAAAGGAGAATGGACACCTGGTGACGGGGTTTGTAGGAACCCCATATTTCTGCCATGCATTAAGTCAAAACGGGCATACGGAGGAAGCTTATGAGCTATTGTTAAAAGATGATTTCCCGTCATGGCTGTATCAGGTTAAGATGGGCGCTACGACAATATGGGAGCACTGGGACGGCATGAAGCCTGATGGAAGTATGTGGAGCCCCGATATGAACTCTTTTAATCATTACGCGTATGGTGCAATCGGAGAGTGGATGTACCGAGTGGCGGCGGGGATCGAATGTGAGGAATCCCGCCCTGGATATAAACATATTATAATTGCGCCTCATCCGGGCGGAGGACTTGATTTTATAAGAGCTTCTTATAAGAGCATTTACGGAAAAATCATTTCCAACTGGAAACTGGACGGCAGGAGAGTTACTTTAACTGTAGAAATTCCATGTAATACATCTGCGTCTATTTGTCCGGCAGGGGCAAAAAAGATTCTGGAGCCGGGCGGACTGGAATTTGTAATGAAAGAAAATGGATACCAGGCAGAGGCAGGGTCTGGACAATATACCATTGTATATGAAATTTGATTGGATTTTCAATGTGGGATTGTCAGATTATCCATGTGCAATGGAAAAAACACATGGTAGCATAGAGTCATCAAAAGTAAGGAGGAAAAAATATGAAAAAGAAAATTGTTGCAGTATTTTTATGTGCAGCTATGGTTACTGGCATGGCAGCAGGATGTGGGTCATCCTCTGATAAGAAGTCGGAGACTTCCGCAGACGGGAATGAAACAACAGAATTGACCCTTCTGATTGACACGGATGTGACGATCGCAGGTTTTGAGGCGGTGGCGGCAAAGGCTGAGGAGGAGATTGGCATCAAGGTCAAAATTGAGACAAGGCCTGGAGGGGCAGACGGAGACAACATTGTAAAAACCAGATTAGCATCCGGTGACATGGCGGATCTTTGCTTGTATAATTCAGGAGCATTGTTAAATGCTTTGAATCCGGAAGAATATTTCCTTGATATTTCAGGAGAAGATTTTGTATCAAGAATAGATGATAATTACAAGTCGGCAGTTTCCGTGGGAGACAAAGTATTCGGTGTTCCCTATCAGTCCTCACAGGCGGAGGGAATTGTTTACAGCAAAACTTTGTATGAAAAATACAATCTGGAAGTTCCTAAGACATGGGATGAATTTCTTGCAAACTGTGACGTGCTGAAAGAAAACAAAGAAACAGCAATTTTAGGTACGTTTGCCGATTCCTGGACTGCACAGGTTCCGTTTTTGGGTGATGCTTATAATCTGCAGCAAAGTGATCCTGAGTTTGCAGAGAAATTTGACGCAGGAGAAGCAAAATGGGCAACCACACCTGCAGCTCTCAGGAGTTTTGAGAAGTTAGCGGATACAACACAATATTACAACGAGGATTATCTTGCCACTACATATGATGACGGATGTGACATTATGGCAAATGGGGAAGCAGGACACTGGTTTATCCTGTCACAGGCACTGTCTAATATTTATGAACTGTATGGGGATCAGGTGAATGATCTTGGGGTATTTGCAGTGCCTGGTGACAGTGCAGACGATAATGGAATTACCCTTTGGTATCCGGCAGCACTTTATGGAAACAAAAACAGTGATAAGACAGATGCCATTCTGAAGTTTATGGAATTTTACTTGTCTGATGAAGCCCTGGATGCATATTCAGAGGCAGTACTGCCAGACGGCCCATATTGCGTGAAAGATTATGAAATGCCAGACAATGCCTATGACGCGGTGGCAAATGATATCCAGGCTTACTTTGAATCGGGTAAAAATGCACCGGCTCTGGAATATATCAGCCAGGTGAAAGGTGCGGATTGCCCTGCTATCTGCCAGGAATTAGGCTCCGGTCAGACAACAGCACAGGAAGCAGCTCAAAAATATGATAAAGATTGTGAAAAGCAGGCAACCCAGCTTGGGCTGAACTGGTAGGGCGGATATGGAAAGGAAAAAGATATATTCGAATTGGTTCATCGTACCGGCAATGGTAATTTTTACCGTGTTTTTTCTTCTGCCGATGGTGATATCCTTTTTTTTCAGTATGACGGTGTGGGATTTTAACAGTTTCACATTTTGCGGGTTTGACAATTTTAAGACTTTCTTTTCAGACACCTCCTTGTCAAGTTCGATCAAAAATACTTTGATTTATGCAATTCTCACCTGTGGACTGAAATTGATTCTTGCATTTTTCCTGGCAGTGTTTCTGACAAGTAAAATTAAAACGAAGAATTTCCTCAGATCTGTAGTGTTTTTCCCAAACCTGATTAGTACCATAGCGGTAGGAATTACATTTTGTGCTCTGATGCACCCGTCAAAGGGGCTGATCAACCAGGTAATTACGATGCTTGGCGGGACAGGAGTGGACTGGCTTGGAAATACGAAGACGGCACTCTATGCGGTCATATTAACGGATGTATGGAAGGGTGTCGGTGTGGCAACGGTGATTTTTATTGCAGGGATGCAGTCGATTGACAAAACCTATTATGAGGCAGCATCCATAGATGGTGCTACCGGATGGGAGCAGCTGAAGGCAATTACTGTGCCTCTTAGCAGACCTGCTATGAATTCTGTAATTATTCTGGCATTTATCAGCGGTATGCGTACATTTGATTTAATCTGGGCTATGACAGGCGGAGGCCCGGGGTATGTGACGGAGGTAATGGCATCTACAGTGTATAAACAATATGCAGCAGGGTTCTACGGATTATCTACGGCAGGAAATGTAATTATGTTTATTTTGATTGCCATTCTGGCATTTCCGCTTCAGAAATTTCTGCTTAGCAGGGAGGTGGATTAGCTATGAAAAGAAAAAAGAAATTATATCTTCTGGGAGATATTTTGGGAATTCTGGCGGCAGCTATAGTATTTATTGTTCCATTTGTATTTATGCTGGTCAATGCTCTGAAAGAACGGCGTGAAGCGAACTTATTAAGTATAGGGCTGCCAAAAGAAACCCATTGGGAAAACTTTATTGAAGTATTTAAGGCAAACGATTATCAAATTCTGACAGCTTTCAAAAACAGCGGTCTGCTTGTAGTTGGCTCTGTATTGATACTAATTGTAGTTGGCTCTATGGGCGGATATGTTTTGCAGAGAAGAAAAGATTCTGTCATGGGTATAATGAATTCGCTGATTATGGCGGGCCTGATGGTACCGGCAGCGATTCTCCCGACAATCTGGGTGCTGCAGAAACTTCACCTCTATAAAACAATAGGGGGAATGATACTGGTAGAGGTTGCACTGCAAATACCGTTCACAATTATGCTGTTTAGAGGATTTATGAGTTCTATTCCGATTGAATTAGAAGAGGCGGGATATATGGATGGATGTTCACGCTGGAAAATCTTTACTACTATTATTTTTCCACTGCTGAAACCGGTGACTTCTACAGTAATTATTTTGAATGCAGTAACTATATTTAACGATTTTACAAATCCACTGTACTTCCTTCCGGGCTCGGAAAATGCAACAGTACAGTTAACACTTTATAATTTTATGGGGCAGTATTCCAGTTCTTATAATATGCTGTTTGCAGATGTTATTCTGATTACAGTCCCCATGCTTCTGCTCTTTATATTCTTTAATAAAAGAATTGTAGACGGCATGGTGGCAGGCGCAGTGAAAGGTTAGAAAAAACTAAAAGGCAGGAAACAGGGCTGAGTCAGATCAATTCTGTCTCCAGCCTTTTTATGGTATAATGCTTTTATTGAGCAGGGGGAAGAGGGCATGAAATTTCAAAAGAAAATTATTCTTGTATATGCCGCGTTTTCTGTTTTAATAACAGGAATTTTTGCAGCCGCATACTACAATTTGAACGTGCGCCAATATAAGGAAAGAGAGTATGGAAATATCGAAACTGTATCTCATGTAAAATTGCAGCAGATGGAAGACACTCTGGAAGGGATGGAGTCGGCCATTACCTGGGTGCTGTCTGATATAGAGGTGCTGGAAGCACTGAAAAGACTGGCTACTATGGAGACAAATTCTTATGAAGACATGTATTTCAGTGAATCCACTGCCACAGTACGTTCAAAAATGAATTCTTATTATCTGACAGAAAAATTTTACAGGACCATATTTTTTAATAAAATGGGAGTTACAATTGCAAATAATAATTATGCAGCTACAGCATTGGATTCCGAAGCAGCCTATCAAAGCTATCCCTGGGTGGAAAAAGTGAGCAGCCACGGAGGCAGGGACGTTATTCTGGGGCTTCATCAGGATGATTGGGGAAACCGGATCAGGCCCCAGGTTATTTCTGTAGTGAAGGAAATACAGGGGATGGATATGGGATATATTGAAGTGCAGAAAGATAAAAAATCTCTGGATATTATGATGGAAAACTCGGACCCACGGATTACATATATCTTTTATACGAAGGATGGGAGGTTTATTTATTCCGATACGGATACCGCAGATGCAGATTATTACTGGAAGGTAATGCAGGAAAACCCTGCAGACATACGCAAAATTGAGACTGAAAGTGGAGAGGAAGCATTATGCCTGATGCAGCAATCTGCGTTTCAGGATGTTGTACTTTTGACCGTTACCCGGGTGGATATTAGCAGAAGTGCAGTTCTGGCTGTGCTGCCGGTAAGTCTTCTCCTGCTTTTTGGGGCTTTAGTTTTGTCACTTGGGTATATTTATCTTACCTCAAGGCAGCTTACAAAACCCATCCAGCAGCTACAGCGTTTCATGGATACTACCAGGCTGGATAATATGGAGGCAGAAATACCGGAGAAAATTTCCAATGATGAAATTGAAGCACTTTATGTATCTTATAAAGATGTAATGAACCGGCTGAATGATTCCATGCTGAAAGAAAAGCGCATGTCACTTTTATCTTTGCAGGCCCAGTTTGATTTGCTGCAGGCCCAGGTGAACCCTCATTTTATCTATAATGTACTGAATGTAATATCCAGCAGGGGAATGGTATCTGACGACGAAGTGATCTGTGATATGTGCAGCCAGCTTGCAGGAATGCTCCGGTATTCTACGAATACAAAGGATAAGTATGCTGTGGTAAGGCAGGAAATTGAATATCTTGAACTTTACCTTGGGTTACTGAAGTACAGATATGATTATAAACTCTCCTATACCATCGAAGTTGACAGCAGGATATATACCCGGCCACTCCCTAAGATTGTCCTGCAGCAGATTGTGGAAAATGCAGTGAATCATGGGTATAGAGGCAGTACCGATGTCATCCGGGTGAAGGTAAGCGGAGGACAAAATGAAGATGGATGGTATCTGAAAGTTCACGATGATGGTCAGGGGATAAGAGAAGAAAAATTAGCTGAAATAAATAAAAATATTTCCTATACAAGAAATAAGTTTACTATACACAGAAGCGATGTGGAATTGGAAATAGGGGGAATGGGTCTGGTGAATACATATGCCCGTCTCTATCTTCTGTATAATGAGGATTTGATTTTTGAAATATTGCCTGCAGAAGGGGGCGGAACGGATGTGATAATAGGGGTAAAGGAGAAGGGAGGAGAAAAGGATGTATAGAATTGTTGTGGCAGAAGATGAACCAGCGGCTTTGGGCCATGTTTGTATGATTCTGGAAAAGAAATGCCCCCAGTATCAGATTATAGGAACGGCAGGAAATGGACTAGAAGCGTTATGCCTAATCCGAAGGGAGCAGCCAGACGTATTGATTTCTGATGTGAGAATGCCGGTAATGGATGGGATACGGCTGATATCAAAAGTAAAAGAAGAATATCCAGAGATTCTTTCTATCATTGTTAGCGGATATTCAGAATTTGAATATGCGAAAGGGGCGCTTCAATCAGGCGTCTGCGATTATATTCTGAAGCCCCTTGCCCCGTCAGATATAAAGGAGCTAATGGACAGGCTGGAACCTCGGTTAGATGCACTGTACTACGAAAAGCGGAACAAATTGTTGAAAGCATTGTGCAGCGGAGCGGAATCTGATTTCCGGGATTCTCTGTACCGTTACTTTCCGAAAGGCCGGTATTATGCGGCAATCTACAGAAAAAACGGACTTCCAAAAAGGTTTTCCCAGAAGACGGGAGTAGAAATATTTTCAATGGAGGAAGAGAAGGTTTATATTTACGGGAGGGATGAAATGGAATCCCTCTATTTTTTCCCGGAGAATCTGTTGTTTTTGGGGGATTTCAGAGAGATGGCGGAGTGTATTTTTGAAAAAGAAAGAAATGCATATACATATCTGACGGCGGTGATGTACGAAGAACCCCTTACTTTAGAAGAATTCCCCCGAGTTGTAAAAAGGATGTACCGGAAACTGGATGAGTCTATTGTAATTGGAGAAAACCAGATGCAGAAGCTTTCTTGTGAAAGGATGGAAGAAGGCGGTTTTTCGGCAGCAAGAAGTGAGTGCGAGGCGGAGGGGAACATAGAGGAAAAGGAAAAATTAGAACATATAGAATATTTAATCCGATACAAAGAAAATGGAAAGTTTACAGAAGAAATAAAGAAACTATTTAATATATATTGCAAACAAAAATATAGTCAGATATGCGTTGAATCGGCTGTGAAATATATTTTCCAACTGATATATAACACCTATCCTTCTGTAAAGAATGTTATAGACCTGGAATTCATGCTGGATGATGCGTTTTACTATGCTTCGAATATGCAGGAGCTGACAGAGAGTATTCTCACTATTGTAAAGCAGTGTGTCCCGGAACTGGGGAAAGAAAAAATTGATAATAAGGAACAGTTTTTCCAATCTATTATATCTTATCTGAACGGACACATGGAAGAGGCCGTAACCCTGGGAAGTATCTGTAAAAGGTTTGGAATATCTCAGACATCTTTAAGCAGAATGTTCCGTACTTATGAAGGCACCTCCTTTAGCAATTATCTTACCAGAATAAGAATTGAAAAAGCAAAGCAGATGATGCAGCAGGACCCGGAGGCCTATATCAGAGATATAGCCGAACGTGTGGGATACAGCGATCAGTTCTATTTTAGCAGGATATTCCGCTCGGTGACCGGTATCTGCCCGAAAGAATACATGGAGAAAGCCATGTTGCAAATCTGATATAAAAGAGTTAAAATCTTTTCAGACTCTATTTTAAGACGATTGAGATAAACCAAAGAAGAAATATTTTTGTAAAAAACAATTCAGCAGGGATGATGATGAAATATATTACTATAAAGAATGCATGTTGAGAGATGTTTATTAAATGGAGATTGCCGTAAGTCTCTGATTGGATTATAATATTTAGTAAGATTATATGAAAGCTGGGTATTTTGTATTCTGGAGTGTTTGTGTGCCAAAATGAGGATAAAATACTTATGGGCAGAAAATTTGAAGAAGAGTTATAGCAGTGCGGAATTTTAAAGGGAGGTAAGAAATGATGATAGAATGTAAAACTATAATGAATAAAAATTCGCTTTCTATAATAAGTAAATATTATTATAGAAATACGGAATATATACGCAAACTTAAGATAGTATTGCTGATTTGCGGTGTTCTTCTTTTTTTGATTGGCATTCCTTTTTTGACAATACAGTTTTTTACGAGTAGCTTTGACCTGAGTGGGAATACAAGCTTTATAATTTTTGCAGTAATATTAGGGGCAATATGTTTGTGGTATGTAGCTGGGGGAATGGAAAAGCAGGGGACTTACGCCATTGTAAAGCAATACTTTAAAAATGGAGAAAAAGAGAAAGTGTATAATTATACTTTTACTAAGGAGGGGATAAATATTGAGGATTCTGGAAATACGGCTTTTTATAAATGGTCTTCAATAGAAAAGAATTATGAGGAGGGCCATTATTATATCTATGTGGCTAATAGCAAATATATTGTAATTGATAAGATGGGGTTTGTAGGTAATAGTCAATCTGAGTTTGAAAATTTGATAAAAGAAGTTTTGAAAGAGCCAATTGATAAGTAATCTAAAATTAAAACACTGTACCATAATGTCATATTATGATACGTTTTTTGAATTCTTATGTTATGATAAAAAGATCGAAGAAATACCAGGGGAGAATTATTTTTGGAAGCAAACGGAAAAAAACAGTTGATAGTGGGAATCCTGGCTCATGTGGACGCAGGAAAAACAACTTTATCAGAGAGTATGTTATATGTCAGCGGAAGTATCCGGAAGCTGGGGCGGGTAGACCACCAGGATGCATTTCTGGACACGTATGAGCTGGAGCGTGCCAGAGGGATTACAATATTCTCCAAGCAGGCAGTGTTTTCCTGGAAGGACATGGACATTACGCTGCTTGATACGCCTGGGCATGTAGACTTTTCCGCAGAGATGGAGCGCACTCTCCAGGTGCTGGATTATGCCATTCTTGTGATAAGCGGAGCGGATGGTGTACAGGGGCATACCACTACACTTTGGCGTCTGCTGAAACGGTATCAGATTCCAGTTTTTGTGTTTGTAAACAAAATGGATCAGGAGGGAACCAATCGGGAAGTTATTCTGGAAGAGCTGAAGAAACGTCTGGGGGACGGCTGTGTTGATTTCAGCAGAATTTCTACTATGGGGCAGGGTGATGAAGAATGGTTTGAAGAACTTGCCATGTGCCAGGAGGAATTGCTGGAGGAGTATCTTGGGACAGGACATATAAAGATGGATTCTGTGAAAGAAGCAATCAAGGACAGGAAGGTATTTCCCTGCTATTTTGGCTCGGCTCTTCATGCAGAGGGCGTGGAGGAATTGCTGGAAGGTTTGCGGGAGTATACAAGGAACAAGACCTACCCATCTGATTTTGGTGCAAAGGTTTATAAGATTGCCCGGGATGAGCAGGGAAACAGGCTGACTTATCTGAAAGTCACAGGGGGAATCCTTAAAGTGAAGGACATACTTCCGGATATAGAGGAAAAAGTAAATCAGATCCGCATTTATTCCGGCTCAAAATATGAAACTGTGCAGGAAGTGGCAGCAGGCGGAGTCTGTGCCGCCGCAGGGCTTAACAATACTTATCCGGGACAGGGAATCGGTGGGGAAGAGGGACTGGATATGTTTATTTTGGAGCCGGTTCTTACCTATCAGGTACAGCTTCCCCCGGAGTGTGACGTGCACCGCATGCTGCAAAATCTGAGACAACTGGAGGAAGAAGAGCCTCAGCTGCACATTCTCTGGGAAGAGCAGCTGGGAGAAATCCATGCACAGTTGATGGGTGAGGTGCAGACGGAGATATTAAAAAGTATCATTTTGGAGCGGTTTGGAGTTTGTGTGGAATTTGGTACGGGGAATATTGTATACAAAGAAACTATAGAAGGCTCCATAGAGGGTGTGGGACATTTTGAACCTCTGCGTCACTATGCAGAAGTACATCTTTTGCTGGAGGAGGGGGAGCAGGGACATGGACTTCAGTTTGCGGCAGACTGCAGCGAGGATATGCTGGACCGGAACTGGCAGCGGCTGATTCTCACCCATTTGGAAGAAAAAGAACACAGGGGAGTGCTGACAGGTTCTGGGATTACAGATATGAAAATCACGTTGATTGCTGGGCGGGCCCACCTTAAGCACACAGAAGGAGGAGATTTCCGTCAGGCGACTTACCGGGCAGTACGCCAGGGCCTGAAAAAAGCGAAAAGTGTCCTGTTGGAGCCCTATTATGAGTTCCGTCTGGAAGTTCCTTCAGAGAATATAGGCCGCACCATGTCGGATATTCAGAAAATGTACGGAAGCTTTGAGCAGCCTGAAGTGGACGGAGAGCTGTCTATCCTTACAGGGACGGTGCCGGTATCTACCATGAGGGGGTATCAGACAGAGCTGCTTTCCTATACAGGAGGACGAGGCAGGATGTTCTGCAGCCTGAAAGGGTACATGCCGTGCCATAATGCAGAGGAAGTGATCGAACAAACAGGATACGATTCAGAAGCAGATGCTGAGAATCCTACAAGTTCCGTCTTTTGCGCACATGGTGCAGGATTTGTTGTGAAATGGAATCAGGTGGAGGAGTATATGCATGTGGAGAGTCCTCTCAGACTGCAGGTATCAAAGCAGGAGGAACAACTATATGAGCCGCCTGTATCTGTTTCACGTATAGAGTTGACTCAGGAAGAACTGGATGCCATTTATAGAAAGACTCCGGACCCGGTGCGAAGAAAACAATCCAACGGTCCCGTGATCATAAAGGCGCCGGAAAAGGGAAAGCCTGACGGTAAGTGGGAAGAACGGGAGAAAGAGAAGAAAACCAGGGAAGAATATCTGCTGGTAGACGGGTATAACATTATTTTCGCCTGGGAAGAGTTAAAAGAACTGGCGGAGGTAAATATTGAAGGTGCCAGAGATAAACTAATGGATATACTATGCAATTATCAGGGATATCGGAAATGTACTGTAATTCTTGTGTTTGATGCTTATAGAGTAGAAGGGAATTTAGGAAAAGTTCAAAAATACCACAACATTATTGTAGTGTACACAAAAGAAGCAGAGACGGCAGACCAGTATATTGAAAAAACGGTCCGCAATATGGGCAGAAAATACGACGTTACGGTAGCCACCTCCGATGCACTGGAACAAATCATCATCATGGGTCAGGGAGCACAGCGCCTTTCTGCGGCAGGGCTGAAAGAAGA
The DNA here is from genome assembly GCA_013911065.1 of Ruminococcus sp. GTDB lineage: Bacteria > Bacillota > Clostridia > Lachnospirales > Lachnospiraceae > Muricomes. The sequence goes on from JACERV010000034.1 coordinate 27,730, forward strand.
GGTAGAGCTGATGCTGAAAGAAATACGGAGTGAATATTTGGGCAGACCGGCTGAAGACAGGAATTATCTGTTTGACTATCTGACTGAGGACCTGGCGAAAGAGATGGAGAGCGTGAGATTAGGGGCAAAAAAGAAATTTTGAGAATATTCTGAAAACGGAGAGCAAAAGGGTCAGTCCCTTTTCAAAAGGGACAGTCCCCTTTTTACCTCTCCTTTTTGACAAATATCGACAGATATGTTAAAATAAGCGGACCACAGGTGTGAATGACAATCAGCATTTACACCTTTTTTCGCGCAAGATGTAAAACAAAGGTTACAATGTGCTGAAGGAGAAAGGAGAACCACTTTGCTGACGATTAACAATTATGTGAAAGCAAAATCCCTGGAGGAGGCTTACAAGCTGAATCAGGCCAGAAATGCCCGCGTTATGGGCGGCATGATGTGGATGAGGCTGGGAAATGCGAAGGTACAGACGGTGATAGATTTATCAGATCTGGGATTAGACCAGATTGAAGAAACGAATCATGTGTTCCGCATCGGAGCTATGTGCACGCTGCGGCAATTAGAACTTCATGAAGGACTTAAGGAGATGTATGGGGATGCCATTGCGGAATCTGTCCGTCACATCGTGGGGGTGCAGTTCAGGAACCAGGCAACCGTAGGAGGAAGTGTTTACGGCAGGTTTGGATTTTCTGATGTGCTGACCTGCCTTTTGGCACTGGATACATTTGTAGAATTATATAATGGCGGTACAATCCGCCTGTCCGAATTTATAAACCGGAAACGGGACAAGGATATTCTCATATCAATTGTTATAAGAAAAAGTAGTAGGAAACTTAGATATGACTCCATCCGCCAGACAAAGACGGATTTTCCGGTGCTGGCATGTGCGGTTGTAACCGGGCTGGTTCATGGAAAAGAGACATGGTATTTTTCAGTTGGAGCAAGGCCGATGAAGGCGGCGGTTCTGGAAAAGGAATGGCAGATTCCGAGGGATATTTCCAGTGAACAGTTAGAAGCTTATGCGAAAGAAGCGGCGGCAGATTTTACTTACGGGTCAAATATGCGGGGAAGTGCCGAATACCGAAGGCACTTGGCGGAAGTTCTGATTCTGCGCGGGATACGCTCAATCTTGACGGAGGAATAATTATGACGGTGGAATTTATATTAAATGGGAAAAAGGCGGCTGCAGAGGCCGCAGGGGATACGCTGCTTCTCGATGCCTTGAGAGGCTTAGGATGTCATAGTGTGAAATGTGGCTGCGAGACGACCAACTGCGGACTGTGTACTGTCTGGATTAATGGAAAGTCACGTCTTTCCTGCTCTGTACTGGCATTGAGCGTAGAGGGGCAGGAAATTACGACCCTGGAAGGCGTGAAGGAAGAAGCAGAGGAATTTGGTAAATTTCTGGCAAACGAGGGTGCGGAGCAGTGCGGTTTTTGTTCCCCCGGCTTTATCATGAATGTACTTGCCATGATGCGTGAGCTGGACAATCCAAGTGTGGAAGAAATCAAAGAGTATCTTGCAGGAAACCTGTGCAGGTGCACCGGTTATATGGGACAGCTTCGGGCTATCCGAAAATATCTGGAGCAGAAGAAAGAGGAGGTGCTTTCATGAGAGTGGTAAACCAGTCTGTGCCGAAGGTGGACAGCCAGGCACTGGTGACAGGAAAAGCAGTATATACGGATGATCTGGCGCCGGCAGACTGTCTGATTGTAAAAGTAATGAGAAGCCCTCATGCCCATGCACTGATTCAGGATATCAATCTGACCAGGGCACTGGCTGTTCCGGGAATTGAATGTATTCTGACATATGAGGACTGCCCGGATAAAAGGTTTACAATGGCAGGCCAGTCCTACCCGGAGCCGAGTCCGTATGACAGATTGATTTTAGACCAGCGTGTCAGATATGTTGGAGATGCGGTGGCAATTGTAGCGGGAAACAGCAAGGAAGCTGTAGACAAGGCAATGAAGCTGATCAAAGTAAAATATGAAGTATTAGAACCTCTGCTGGATTTCCGCAGGGCGAAGGACAATGCTATTTTGATTCATCCGGAAGAAAACTGGAAGAGTCTTTGTCCGGTCGGCGCTGATAATAAGAGAAACCTTTGTGCCCATGATGAGGATGCCTCAGGGGATATCGAGGCTGTGCTGGCATCCTGTGAGTATGTGGTTGACAGGACCTACCATACAAAAGCAAACCAGCAGGCTATGATGGAGACTTTCCGTACCTATACTCATTTAGATACCTACGGAAGATTAAATATTGTATCTTCTACCCAGGTTCCATTCCATGTACGCCGGATTCTGGCAAATGCGCTGGATGTGCCAAAGTCTAAGATCCGCGTTATCAAACCTAGAATCGGCGGTGGATTCGGGGCAAAACAGACTGTGGTTTCCGAAGTGTATCCGGCACTAGTCACCTGGAAAACCGGAAAACCAGCAAAAATTATCTATACCCGTGAGGAATCGTTTATTGCCTCTTCTCCCCGTCATGAGATGGAGGTCCATGTCCGTGTCGGTGCAGATAAGGATGGGATTATAAAAGGCATTGATGTCTACACTCTGTCCAATACCGGGGCATTTGGAGAGCATGGTCCTACTACAGTAGGGCTGTCGGGGCACAAGTCTATCCCTCTGTACGGGAAAGCAGAAGCTTTCCGTTTTATTTATGATGTAGTTTATACAAATGTGATGTCAGCAGGGGCTTACCGTGGTTACGGAGCCACCCAGGGAATTTTTGCGGTAGAATCTGCTGTAAATGAACTGGCAGACCAGCTTGGCATGGATCCGGTTGTCTTGCGTGAAATCAATATGGTAAAAGAAGGCCAGACAATGCCTGCTTATTATGGGGAAACAGCAAATAGCTGCGCTCTGGACCGCTGCCTGGAACGTGCAAAGAAGATGATAGACTGGGATAATAAATATCCCTGCCGTGATATGGGGAACGGAAAAGTCCGCAGTGTGGGTGTAGCTATGGCGATGCAGGGTTCTGGTATTTCTGCTCTTGATACTGCTGCCGTGGGTATAAAAATTAATGATGATGGTTTCTACAGTCTGATGGTGGGTGCTACAGACATGGGAACCGGAAGTGATACAATACTGGCACAGATGGCCGCAGAGTGCCTGGAATGTGAAATGGAGGATATCATCGTACATGGTGTGGATACAGACTCTTCTCCTTACGATTGTGGTTCCTATGCATCCAGCACCACCTATGTAACCGGAACAGCCGTGGTGAAAACCTGTGAGACCCTGCGGGAAAAGATTTGTGCGAAAGGCGCTGTATACTTAGGATGTTCCCCGGAGGATGTGGAGTTTGACGGAGAAAAGGTTTTAAACCTGAAAACAGGTGAAAGCATATCCAGACAGGAAATTGGCAACCGGGTTATGTGTAATAATGAAGAAGCCTTATACGCCAGTGAAGCCTTTACATCTCCGGTATCTCCGCCGCCGTTTATGGTTGGAATGGCAGAGGTGGAGATAGATAAAGAAACAGGCCAGCTCGAATTGATTGATTATGCCTCAGTTGTGGACTGCGGAACTGTAGTAAACCCGAATCTGGCAAGAGTTCAGGCTGAGGGCGGGATTGCCCAGGGAATCGGCATGGCACTCTACGAAGATGTTGTATATAGCGAAAAAGGAAAAAATTACAGTAACTCCTTTATGCAGTACAAGATACCAAGCCGCCTGGATGTAGGTGAAATCCGTGTTGAATTTGAAAGCAGCTATGAGCCAACCGGGCCGTTTGGAGCAAAATCCATTGGAGAGATTGTAATTAACACCCCCCCTCCGGCCATTGCGAATGCGGTACAAAATGCAACCGGAGTGCTGATAAGGGAACTGCCTGTTACAGCTGAAAAAATCTATTGGGGGATACAGGAAAAGAAACAGGGCTTATAATACCTTTTGGTATGCCAGCCTTTCACTTCCGTCTTCCATATAGATGATTCCACAGTATTTAAACCCGTTTTTATCCATGATGTGCTGCATGACGATATTGTCCCGGTGAGTATCTATCCGCAGGTTCCCGCACTGCTCAAATGCCCAGTTCAGGCAGAAAGAGGCGGCCCCGCGGATGGTTCCGTCGGAGATGATTCTATGCACAACACCATAAGGCAGCTCCGACAGCCACTGTCCATTGTAGATTTTGGCGTAAGTATCATCTTTGCCCTCTTTATAATAAAATGCGGCAATAATTTTACCGTGTTCCTCGCAGGCATAGCTGTTCCCTTCTTCAATATCCTGTGCCACCAATGTTTTAGAGGGATAGGAATTTCCCCATTGTGTGGGATTTCCATGACTTGTCATAAACTTTCTTGCGTTTTCATACATTTTCAGCAGAATATCTAAGTCTGCCATGTTTGCTTTTCTAATTTTCATAATCAAAACAACCTTTCAATATTATTAAATTGGGAAAAAATATATTGCATACTATGTGAGTTGTGTAAAATGTCTTATAATATATTTTACTATAAATTCATTCTAAAGCGAACCCCTAAATTAGGCAATGACAAAAATACTGAAAAAGTGTATTTTTTTACCTTGAAAATCCGTCTATTTAATGCAATTATAATAGGACAGACCTGTTGAATTTCTATGGTTCAATGGGAAATACTTACGAGGAAGGGGACATACAATGAACGGCAGAAAGAAGTTGCTGCTTGCTTTGGGAATCACAGCCGGAATTCTGGTCTGTATTTACTGCGGAGTTTCTATTTATTTCATAAATCATTTCTATCACGGCACTAAAATCGTTGATGTTGATTTTTCCATGAAAACGGCGGATGAAGCCGATGCATATTTTGCAAAACAAATAGATACATATTCCTTGGCTGTGAGCCCAAAAGAAGGAGCTAAGGAAAACATAACCGGCTCAGAAATATCCATGAAGTATAAGAGGACCGGAGGACTGGAAAAAGCACTGAAAGATCAGAGTGCTTTTCTTTGGCCTTCCATGTTCTGGAAGAAACAGGATATTCAGATGGAGATGGAATTTGATTATGATCAAAAACAGCTTGTGGACAGGATACAGAGTCTCAAGAGTTTCCAGAATGAAGATAAGTCTGATCCGGTAGGCGCAAAACCGGAGTTTGACGGTAACAAATTTGTGGTAAAACCAGAGGTGCTTGGTACAAAGGTAGATCAGGAAGTGATGCAGGAGAAGATAACCGGCGCCATTGATGGGCTGAAGGATACACTGGACATGGATAAGGAAGAATGTTATCTGAAACCTAAGTATACTTCTGAATCTAAGGAGGTGGCTGCCGCACGTGATGCGCTGAATGATTATTGCAGGGCAAGTATTATTTATGATATGCCTCCCCAGCAGGAAGTTGTGGATAAGCAGTTGATTTCAACATGGCTGTCCTGGGACGAAAATATGAATGTCACATTCCATGAAGATCAGGTTAGAGAATATATGAATCAGTTTGCAGCGAAATATGAAACTCTTTATGGAACAAGGCCTTTGACAACTCCCTGGGGAAAAGCAACTGAAGTGAGCGGAGGAACTTATGGCTGGGCAATCGATGAGGCTGCCGAAGCTGAAGTCCTAATCGCCAGTATTAAAAATGGAGATATAGTTACAAAGGAACCTCCGTATATACAAAGGGCTGCTGTTCATGAGGCACAGGACTGGGGGAAGACATTTATTGAGGTAGATTTGAGTGAACAGTATATGTGGTATATCGTAGACGGAAATGTGGTACTTGAAACAGCCGTTGTAACAGGAAAACCTTATTCGCACTCCACTCCTCCGGGGGTATATGATATTTTATGGACAACCACAAGTACGTTTTTAATAGGAAATATTTTGCCTGAGACAGGTGAGCCTGAGTACCGGACTTATGTAGACTATTGGATGCCGGTAACTTACAGTGGGATTGGATTTCATGATGCTACATGGCAGGCGGCTTTTGGAGGAGATTTGTACTGGAGTAATGGCTCTCATGGATGCATCAATATGCCCCTGGATAGTGCTGCAGCCCTATATAATATGATAGCAGCCGGAACTCCGGTGGTAATGCATTATTAACCATTTCTGCCGCTGATGCATCATCATTTATAGAGTATGGACACTTATAAAAATAAGGATATTTATTAGCAATACTTATTAAAAATGATTAGAAATAGTATATAAACCTGTATGGACACACTATATATTGTATAAAATTAGATACAAGGGCTGTAAATGAAAATAGTTATCATTTAGCTATTGCCATTTATTTAATGTGATGCTATACTGTGCGTGAAAAGGAAAAGATAACCTGTTTGCATCTTGAAAGGAGCCATCTCCTTCCAAGGCGTCTTGAGTAAAGGAGGATTTTATAAATGACACAGTATGAGCAATGGAACGGATTTAATGGAAGACTTTGGAAGGACGATATTAATGTCCGCGATTTTATCCAGAATAACTATACACCCTATGACGGAGATGAGAGATTCCTGGCAGAGCCAACAGAGGCAACAAATAAATTGTGGGGAAAACTTCAGGAACTGCAGAAGGAAGAACGTGCCAGGGGCGGCGTTCTGGATATGGAGACAGAGGTGGTTTCCGGACTGACTGCTTATGGCCCTGGTTATATTGATGAAGAGATGAAGGACTTGGAGCAGGTAGTCGGGCTGCAGACAGACAAACCCCTCAAAAGGGCATTTATGCCTTACGGCGGTATCAAATTGGCAGAGCAGGCATGTACAACCTATGGATATACGCCAAGTGAAAAACTGCATGAGATTTTTACAAAATATCACAAGACACATAATCAAGGTGTATTTGACATTTATACTCCAGAAATGCTGAAGGCACGTCATAATAAGATAATTACCGGGCTTCCTGACACATATGGAAGAGGACGCATTGTAGGAGATTACCGCCGGGTTGCTCTTTATGGAATCGACTATCTGATTGAGAAAAAGATGGAAGACTTCAATGAGACCGAGAGACACGGCATGAAAGGGACGGATTTCCGCATTCGGGAAGAGGTTGCAGACCAGTTGAAGGCGTTGAAAGAAATGAAGGAAATGGCAGCAGTTTACGGCTATGACATTTCCCAGCCTGCGAAAGATGCAAAAGAGGCGGCTCAGTGGTTGTATTTCGGATACCTGGCGGCAATTAAGACCCAAAACGGTGCAGCCATGAGTGTGGGCCGTATCTCTACATTTTTAGATATTTATATTCAAAGAGATTTGGAGAAGGGCCTTCTGACAGAGGCTCAGGCGCAAGAGCTGATTGACCACATGGTTATGAAATGCAGAATGGTGAAGTTTGCAAGAGTTCCTTCTTATAATGAACTGTTCTCCGGTGACCCTGTATGGGCAACCCTGGAAGTGGCAGGAATCGGACAGGATGGACGTTCAATGGTTACCAAGAATGACTACCGTTTTCTGCACACACTGGAAAATATGGGACCGTCACCGGAGCCGAACCTGACAGTCTTATATTCCTCACGTCTGCAAGAGAACTTTAAGAAATATGCTTCCCATATTTCTATTACTACAAGTTCCGTTCAATATGAAAATGATGATGTTATGCGTCCGGTATGGGGAGATGACTATGCAATCTGCTGCTGTGTATCTGCAACTCAGACAGGAAAAGAAATCCAGTTCTTTGGTGCACGTGCCAACCTGGCTAAGTGTCTGCTCTATGCAATCAACGGCGGAGTAGATACGAAGTCAAGGGAACAAGTGGCACCTGCATATAAACCAGTTACTTCAGAATATTTAGACTATGACGATGTAATGGATAAGTATGACAAGATGCTGGATTGGTTATCCAAGCTTTATGTGGATACTTTGAACATGATTCACTATATGCATGATAAATATTACTATGAAGCAGCAGAGATGGCTTTGATTGATACAGATGTGAGAAGGACATTTGCTACAGGAATTGCAGGCTTCTCTCATGTGGTTGACTCTCTGAGTGCTATCAAATATGGAAAGGTCAAGGTCATCCGGGATGAAACAGGGCTTGCGGTAGACTACGAGACAGAAGGCAGTTTTCCGAAGTATGGAAATGATGATGACCGGGCAGATGATATTGCCGTATGGCTGCTGAAAACGTTCATGGGCAAATTGAGAAAATGCCACACTTACAGAAATTCAGAGCCTACAACTTCTATTTTAACGATTACTTCTAACGTTGTATATGGTAAAGCAACAGGTGCCCTTCCGGACGGAAGAAAAGCCGGCGAACCTCTTGCGCCGGGAGCAAATCCTTCTTATGGCGCAGAGCAGAATGGACTTTTGGCATCCCTGAATTCCGTTGCAAAGCTTCCATATGAAGAGGCACTGGATGGTATTTCTAATACTCAGACAATCAATCCGGGGGCATTGGGACACGATGCACAGGAGCGGGTTGAAAACCTGACTCGTGTACTGGATGGATATTTTAATCAGGGTGCACATCACCTGAATGTAAATGTATTTGGAAAAGAGAAGCTGATTGATGCTATGGAACATCCGGAGAAAGAAGAATATGCGAACTTTACAATCCGGGTATCCGGATATGCGGTGAAGTTCATTGATTTAACCCGGGAGCAGCAGATGGATGTTATTTCCAGAACCTGCCATGAAGATATGTAACCTTAGAACAAAGAGTTTGCGAGTCAAACTCTTGCACCTGCTGCGAGTTGCGGCAGCAACACCTTCTTTGCCGCCGCAGTGATATCCCCCGCCTTAAGGCGGGGGATATCTTCCCTTAGCAGGAATAACAGAACGGAAGGTGATAGTTATGAAAGAACAAAGAGAACTGACAGGATATATTCATTCGTTGGAGAGTTTTGGTTCCGTAGACGGACCGGGAGTTCGGTATGTGATTTTTATGAGCGGCTGTGCAATGCGCTGTCAGTTCTGCCATAACCCGGACACCTGGAATATGCATTCCGGCACACAGTACACTGCGGACCAGCTTCTTGCCAAAGCAAGAAAGTACCGCTCCTACTGGGGAAGTGAAGGCGGCATTACTGTAAGCGGAGGGGAGCCCCTTCTGCAGATTGACTTTTTAACAGAACTTTTCAAAAGAGCAAAGGCAGAGGGAATTCATACTACTCTGGATACAAGCGGAAATCCCTTTACAAGAAAAGAGCCGTTCTTTGGAAAATTCCAGGAGCTTTTGAAATATACAGATTTAATATTACTGGATATTAAGCATATAGATGAAGAGAAGCATCAGGAGTTAACGGGGTGCACAAATGGCAATATTCTGGATTTGGCAGAATATCTTTCGGAGGTCAGCCAGCCCGTCTGGATTCGGCACGTCCTGATACCCGGACGAAGCGATGAAGATATGTATTTAAAAAAGCTGGACAACTTTCTTCAAAAGCTGCATAATGTAGAGAAAGTGGAAGTGCTGCCTTATCATACACTTGGAACGTATAAGTGGAAGGAGCTGGGGCTTGACTATCCGCTTGAAGGGATAGAGTCTCCGTCCAAAGAGCGTGTGGAAAATGCAAGACGTCTGCTTCATGCAGATGGCGGAGGAGAAAAGACAGAATAAAAAGATGAAGGAGGCTGCATAGCATGAAGGAACTGGCAACGGGGATTCAGCATATTGGGATACCTACAAATAACATGGAGAAAACGGTGGAGTTTTATCAGAGCCTTGGGTTTGAGACTGCATATGAGACAGTGAATGACGGAGTAAGGGTTGTCTTTCTTAAACTGCACAACCTGGTAATGGAGGCTTATGAGAACGGGTGTGCAAAGATGGAATACGGAGCGATTGACCATGTGGCGATTGATGTGACGGATGTTGAGAAGGCGTATGCAGAAGTCTGTTCCCTGGGATTGAATACTCTGAACGATGAGATACACTTTTTGCCATTTTGGGAAAATGGAGTGAAGTTCTTTACTATTGAAGGGCCAAATAAAGAGAGAGTTGAGTTTAGTCAATTTTTATAAGCGCCTTAAGAAAAATGAAAAACGAAGTAATGATATGGCGCAGAGATGGGGATATCGTAAAATCACTAAAGTGATGGAGCGATATCCTCATTCTTATTGTAAGCCAGAAGAGCTGATACCCTAAAATAGTTGCAAAGCCAACTAATTTGCACTATAATATATTTGCGCGCTAAAAATGTAGCTGTTCAGGAGGGTAAGCTCAATTCCGCTTCGCTTCATCTCGCTTCGGCTAAACGCCGGATAGGAATATTTGCAAATTGCTCTTAACAAGTAAACTTGCACAGTCAGTTTGTGAATATTCCTGCCCTCCTGAATAGTGACCTAAAAATTAAGAATGGAGACTTTTCGAAAATGATAGATAACATAGGAAAATTAAATGCTGCTGTGTATAGAAACTTACAAAGCATTTTAAATTACAAATTACGGGACATTCCAATTCGCGGAGGACAGCATGATTTCCTGTATGTGATTTCCAAACGCGAGGGAATTACGCAGAAGGAACTTAGCCAGGAACTATATGTGGATAAATCTACAACGGCAAAAGCCGTCAAAAGTCTGGTTTCCCTTGGATATATAAGAAAAGAGCCTTCACCTGATGACAAGCGTTTTGAAAAGTTATATCTTACCGAAAAGGGACAAGAGATAAAAGAGCACATTCAAAATACCTTTTTAGAGCTTGTGGAGATTGCAACAAAAAGTTTGTCAGCTAAAGAAGCCGAAGAAGCAGTCCGTCTGTTGAAAGTAATTCTTGATGGTCTGATAGAAGAGAAGCAGTGCCAGTTAAAAAAGGATGAATAAATGAAAACTGTGTAATGAAGGAGGAAAAGATGGAAAACAAAAAACAGTCCTTGTGGACGAAAGATTTTATTACCATTACAGTAATTAACTTACTTTTATTTTGTGGGTTTCAGATGCTGCTGCCGACTCTGCCTCTTTTTGCGAAGTCGTTGGGTGGTTCGGACACTGCCTTGGGATGGATTGTTGGCTCGGCTACGATAGCTTCTCTCATAATCCGGCCGGTTGCAGGAGTGATCCTTGACAAGATAGGAAGAAAAGGTATTCTTACGGCAGGGGTGTTTATTATGATACTGGTTACCTTAGTTTTTGGATGGCTTCCTTCTGTAGGCGCAATTATTGCCGTACGCTTTATGCATGGTATTGGATGGGGAATGGCCAGTACAGCCAGCAGTACGATAGCATCTGATAAAATTCCCAAAAGCCGCTTTGGAGAGGGAATGGGTTATTTCAGCCTGTCCAGCAGTCTGGCAATGGCTCTGGCTCCGGGTATAGCCCTTGGGATATTTGCAGCTCATGGTTTTAAAACCCTTACCTTCTGGTCAGCCGGTCTTTCTGCCGCTGTACTGTTATTATCCTTTCTTGTTAGAAATACCCAGAGACCAGAGCTGCAAGAGACAAAAGTGAAAGCTGCAATCTACGAGAAGGCATCTATATTTCCATCTGTTATTATGTTTCTTGTCTGTGTTACTTATGGTTCTATTACTGGCTTTCTATCTATATATGCTACGGAAGCAGGGATTCAGAATATAGGAGTGTTTTTCTCTGTTTATGCAGTAACCTTGCTGGTGTCCAGACCTTTATCAGGAAAACTGACGGACCGTTTTGGTTTTAGCAGTGTGATTTATCCGGGGCTGCTGCTCCTTGCCGGGGCTATGGTCCTTTTATCCAGAGCTGTAACTCTTCCGGCATTTTTGGTTTGTGCCGCTGTATATGGTCTGGGATTGGGCTCGGTTCAATCCAGTCTTCAGGCAATGGCAATTGTCCGTGCACCCAAGGAAAGGCGCGGAGCGGCAAATGCAACCTTTTTTACCGGTTTTGACGGAGGCATCGGATTTGGTTCGGTGATTGGGGGGATGATTGCATCTCTTGCCGGGTACAGCGGAATGTACCTGTATTTATCTCTGTTTGTTATTTTTGCAGGCATTCTTTATTACCTCTTTTTTACGAAGAAGAGGAAGCTAGACAATACCGGAAACTCTTTGAAATAATGTATATTTTTCCAAATCCGGCACATTCTATTTCCGAGGTGAAGAGAATGTTTGAAAAATCTATTTGGAGTATGTCTGCATCTGGAAGAATGCGTCCTGCTTTGCAGGGTGATATCCGTACAGATGCAGTGGTTATTGGTGCAGGAATGGCAGGAATTCTGACCGCTCATTTTCTGGAACAGGCAGGAGTGCAGTGTGTCGTATTAGAAGCGGACAGAATTGGAAGCGGACAGACGAAAAACACAACAGCCAAAGTAACTTCGCAGCACAGTCTGATATATGAGAAGCTGCTGCAAGATGTGGGTGTGGAGAAGGCACAGCAGTATGCCCGGGCAAATCAGGAGGCAATCGAGAGATACCGAATCCTCGCCCGGAAATATAAAAGTAATGTAGACTGGCAGGACTGTGCGTCTTATTTATATACAAATCGGGATACGAAAGAGTTGAAGAAAGAATATGAAGCAGCGAAAAAGCTGGGGATTCCGGCTGAACTTGTAGAAAATATAAATCTGCCCTTTGAAGTGAAGCAGGCATTAAAATTTGAAGGACAGGGACAATTTCATCCTTTGAAATTTCTATATAGCATTGCAGAGAATCTTACGGTATATGAAAAGACAAAAGTAAAGTACGTGGAGGACCATGTGGTGAAAACGGACCAGGGGCAGGTGCATGCGGAGCACATTGTATTTGCCTGTCATTACCCTTTTCAGAACAGGCCGGGATATTACTTTTTACGGATGCATCAGGAGCGGAGTTACGTTTCGGCATTAGCCGTGGGAACTACGCTGGAGGGGATGTATTATGGAATCGATAAAGATGGAATCTCCCTCAGGCAGTGGGGAGATAATCTGCTGATTGGCGGAGGCAGCCACCGTACAGGGAAACTGGGGGCAGGAAGCCCTTATGACTATTTAACCCATATAGCAGATTCATACTGGCCAGGCTGTCCCGAGGTTGCCCGCTGGTCTGCCCAGGACTGCATGACGTTGGATGGAATTCCCTATATTGGACAATATAGCAGCAGCACCCCTAACTGGTACGTGGCAACGGGATTTAGAAAATGGGGGATGACAAGTTCTATGGTATCCGCAATGATTTTATCAGACCTGATCTGTAAGCGGAAAAGTGAGTATGATGAGGTGTTTTCTCCTCAGAGGTTCCGTATGCAGACCTCCATGGCGCCTCTCCTGAATGAGAGCGGTCATGCGGTAACCGGCCTGCTAAAACAGTTGGTGGGGATACCAAAGGAAAAACTGGAAGGTTTGCGTCCGGGACATGGAGGTATTGTAGAATACCAAGGCAGCAAATATGGTGTATACAAGGATGAGCTGGGAGTCACCTATGCAGTATCTGCCCGGTGCCCCCATATGGGCTGTCAGCTTCAGTGGAATAAGGTCGAAAAAAGCTGGGACTGCCCATGCCATGGTTCCCGGTTCGACTACAGAGGCAAGAGGCTGGACGAACCTGCCCAGGAAGATATAGAATGTCATATCGGGAAGGAAAATTGAGATGAAGAGTGAATATTTCCATGGAGTGGACAGACGGTATCCATATTTTGAAGGCTGGTATCTGAAACACCAAAACAGGGGGAAAACAATTGCATTTATTCCTGCAGTACATGCAGATAAAAAGGGGCAGTGGAGTGCTTCCCTGCAGGTAGTAGTCAGTGATGGAGTAAATGATGGATCCTGGTATTTTACCTGGCCGATCGAGGCCTGTAAAATTTCAAAAAATAGATTCAGGGTAAAAATAGGAGAGAACTTATTTTCGGAAAAAGGGATATCTGTGGATATAAAAACGGAAAAACTTACTATAAAAGGAAAGATTGGTTATTCCGGTTTCCAGAAAGTTAAGGGAGATGTCATGGGGTTCTTCAGGTTTCTGCCATTTTTACAGTGTAATCATGGTGTTCTAAGCATGACTCACAGATTAGAAGGAAACTTAAATGTGAATGGAAAAACGATTGAGTTTACAGATGGGAACGGCTATGCGGAAACAGACTGGGGACAGTCTTTTCCGAAGCATTATCTCTGGACACAATGTGGATTTGGCATGAAAGGCAGAAATAGTATTATGGTGGCTGCTGCCGATATTCCAATCCTGGGAACTAGTTTCAGAGGCTGTATCTGTGCCATTCATTATGAAGGACAAGAATACCGGATGGGAACTTATTACGGTGCCAGAATTTTAGAATATAGAGATGGGTGCGTGGCGCTCAGGCAGGGAAATATGATGCTGAAAGTAAAAAGATTGAAAGAGAGGCCATTTAAACTCCGGGGGCCTGAGAAGGGAAATATGGAGAGGATCATCAAAGAAAGCCCGGTATGCCGTGTCCAATATCAATTCCGGACAGGAAAAAAACAGGTATTTAATCTGCTATCGGGGCAGGCATCATTTGAACAGGTACTAGAATAAAATTTTCAAACACGCTCTAAAAAATTGTATTGAGTTGACCCGTTTTTCCGTATATAATGGAGAAATGGGTTTTTTATGCAGTTAGGAAACATAGTTTCCTAACTGCATAAAAAACCCTCCGGGAGATGCGCACTACGCGCATAAGGAAAATGGCCGCTAAAGCGACCGCGCTTCGGCGCGTGAGTCTGGCAAAGCCAGGCTCTTTGTTATGTAGTTAGGAAAATGAAAAGTACAAAAGGGGATTTTTATATGAGTATTTTAAATGTTGAACGCCTTTCTCATGGATTTGGGGACCGCGGAATTTTTCAGGATGTTTCTTTCCGTCTTCTGCGCGGAGAGCACATTGGTTTAGTAGGGGCCAATGGGGAGGGAAAGTCCACGTTTTTAAATATAGTGACAGGCAAGCTGATGCCCGATGAAGGGAAGGTTGAGTGGGCAAAAGGCGTTCGTGTCGGCTATTTGGACCAGCACACTGTTCTGGAAAAAGGGATGACAGTACAGGATGTTCTGAAATCGGCTTTTTCCTATTTGTTTGAGCTGGAAGAAAAGATGAACGAAATCTGTGACGGTCTGGGGGATGCGGATTCCGATGAGATGGAGCGATTAATGGAGGAGCTGGGGACAATTCAGGATACCCTGACTCTTCACGACTTCTATATTATAGATGCAAAGGTGGAAGAGGTAGCCCGGGCGCTGGGACTGTTGGATCTGGGCCTTGAGCGGGATGTCACAGATTTGAGCGGGGGGCAGCGTACCCGTATTCTACTGGGAAAACTGCTGCTGGAAAAGCCGGATATCCTGCTCCTTGATGAGCCTACTAATTATCTGGATGAGGAGCATATAACCTGGCTGAAACGGTATCTGACAGAATATGAAAATGCCTTTATCCTGATTTCTCATGATATACCATTTTTGGATGAGGTTGTAAACATTATTTACCATATGGAAAATCAGCAGTTAGACCGTTATGTTGGGAATTATGAAGATTTCCGCAGAATCTATGAGGTGAAAAAGGCACAGCAGGAAGCTGCATACAAAAGGCAGCAGCAGGAAATCAGTCAGTTAAAGGATTTTGTGGCGCGCAATAAGGCGAGAGTTTCTACACGGAATATGGCAATGTCCCGTCAGAAGAAACTAGATAAAATGGAGGTTATTGAGCTGGCGGCAGAACGTCCCAAACCGGAGTTTCATTTTAAGCAGGGGCGCACACCGGGAAAATATATATTTGAGACAAAGGATTTTGTGATTGGTTATGAGGAACCCCTGTCTAAGCCTTTAAATCTCTTTTTGGAAAGAGGTCAGAAGGTTGCACTGACAGGAGCGAATGGAATTGGAAAGACCACTCTGATTAAAAGTATTATGGGCCTGGTGAAACCAGTCCGCGGGACATGTGAGCTGGGAGAGAATCTTTCAATTGGATATTTTGAGCAGGAGGGAGACGGCAATAATAAAACAACCTGCATCGAAGAAATTTGGGGTGAGTTCCCCTCCTTTACCCAGTATGAAGTCCGCTCTGCATTGGCGAAATGTGGTTTGACTACAAAGCATATTGAGAGCCAGGTCCGCGTATTAAGCGGCGGGGAGCAGGCCAAAGTACGCCTGTGTAAGCTGATCAACCGGGAGACGAATGTATTGATGCTGGACGAGCCTACCAATCACCTGGATGTAGAGGCAAAAGAGGCTTTGAAACAGGCACTTTTGGAATACCGGGGAGCAGTTCTTTTGATTTGCCATGAACCCGAATTCTATCAGGATGTTGTTCAGCAGGTATGGGATTGTTCAAAGTGGACAACGAGAGTTGTGTAGTACATAGGATAAAAGTGATGAAGTTTTGAATAAACTTTTCATTCAGGGAGGAACAGAGATGGAATCAGGTTTTTTAATAAGCAGTGAGAACATCATAGGTTTGATTCAGCGCACATTAAATGAAGTAGATCCAAGACTTGTGGAACATGGAGTGCGTGTAGCTTATATCGTATCCTGTATGCTGGAAGTGGAGGGCGGGTACTCCCAAAAGGACAAACAAGATATCTATATACTCTCTGTGCTTCATGATATTGGGGCATATAAGACTGAGGAAATTGAGCGCATGGTTGAATTTGAGACAGGTGACATATGGGAACATTCCATATATGGTTATCTCTTCCTAAGTTACCTGTCACCTCTCAAAGAATGGGCCGAAATCATTTTATTCCATCATGTTCCGGCTAAGGAACTGCCTGAACTGTTGCCCCAAATTGAGAAGGGAACGCAGTTTCTGAATTTGGCAGACAGGCTGGAAACATTAAGCAAAAATTTCAGCAGAAAAAAAATGATAGAAGAAATAAGGAGCAAGACATTTGCTTCCCTGGAAAAACAGCGGGACAGCCGGTTTCACGGACGGGTTATTGACATATTCAAGGAAGCAGAAAAAAGGTTTTCCATATTTGAAGAGCTGCAAAAAGACGGGGCAGAGTTTGTTAATAAGTTTTCCGGGATTGTGCTTACAGAGGATGCGTGCGCCCAGTTTTTAAAGATCTTAGCTTATGCTATTGATTTCCGCAGCCGGCATACTGTGACTCATACGATTAAGACAACGAGTATTAGCTGCTGTCTGGCACGCTATATGGGTATTTCCAAAGAGCGGATACAGCGTATTTATTATGGAGCAAGACTGCATGATTTGGGGAAAATCGGGATTCCTGTAGAAATATTGGAATCGCCCGGGAAACTGGATGCCCATGAGATGGATATTATGCGGACACATGTAAAGATTACAGAGCGGATATTAGACAATGCTGTTGCTCCTGATATTATAAAGATTGCACTCAGACATCACGAAAAAATAGACGGGAGCGGTTATCCCCTGGGGCTAAAAGGGGAGGAGATGACGCTGGAGGAGCAGATTGTTGCGGTTGCGGATATTGTCAGCGCCCTGCTTGGAAAACGCAGCTACAAGGAAGCTTATTCCAAAGACAAGACGCTTTCTATTATACAGAATATGGCAGATGCAGGAAAAATAAATTCTGATGTTGTATTGGCTCTGAGAGAGAATTTTGATAAAATGATTGCAGAGGTTGAGGACAACTGTGTGCCTATTTTGAACAATTATTATGGGATACAGTCTGAGTACCTGAAACTGCTAGTGAAGTATCAAAGTCCAAAGGGCATACCATAATACATATTTCTTGAACTGATAATGTTCAAGAAGGCATACCATACCGGCAGATAGGATTATCTGCCTTCTGCAAAGTTTTTGGAGCGGAATAGCATTACGGCAGCCAGCAGCATAACAAGCCCTTCTGCCGCAGGTACTGTCAGCCAGATACCGGTAAGTCCCAACAGAGAGGACAAAAGGAAGGCAAGGGGAATCACAAGTAAAAACCCGCGCAGACAGGAGATCAGAAAGGCCTGTCTTGGTCTGTCGATGGAGCTGAAATAGACGGCGGAAATAATATTAATTCCAATGAACAAAAATCCGGTAAAATAAATATGCATTCCTTTTACTGCTATTTCACGAAGCTCGGTATTATGCTCTTTGTTGAACAGTTCTACAATACCGTCGGAAAATATATATGTAACCCCGTAGGAAACCAGAGCAAATAGGACTGAGGCAGTCAAAGCATAACGCAGCACCTTTTTGATGTCCTGAGTTTCTCTTTTTCCGAAACAACTGCTCAGCACCGGCTGAATACCCTGTGAGATACCTGTAAAAATGGATATCAGTACAAGTGCAATATTGGCTAGAATACCATAGGCTGCTACTCCCAAGTTTCCGCTGTCCTTTAAAATCAGTATATTAAAGACAATTATTACCACGCCTGAGGATACTTCTACAATTAAAGAAGATACACCAAGTGCAGAAATATCCAGCATTCTTTTAAAACTTATTCGTGTACGATGCAAACGGAATTGATTCTCCTTTCGGATGAAATGACGGGAGAGAATCAGCATACTTACAATAGGTGCGATTCCCGTAGCAACTGCGGCGCCAGCCATTCCAAGCCCCAAAGGGAAGACAAACACATAATCCAGTATGATATTGGAAAGGCTGCCAAGCAGCATGGCCGTCATGGAGAGTTGTGGTTTTCCATCATTCCGTACAAAACAAAGAAGCAGATTGTTTAGCATAAACATCGGAGCAAACAAAAGCAGGATACGAAGGTAAACTCCTGAAAGAGGGAGTATTGCCGCATCTGCCCCCAAAAGTGACGCAAGCTGATAAGGCAGCAGGAGTCCGATCAGGAAAAAGGCTGTTGCAAGAATCAGCACAAAGAAAAGGGATTGAGTGAAGATGATTTTCCGGGTCTCCTTTTCTCCGTTTCCTTCAGAAATGGAATAACGTGTGGCACCCCCCATTCCAATCATGAGTCCCAGCCCATTGATAAAACTGTAGACGGGAATGGCAAGATTCAGAGCAGTCAATCCGTCAGGGCCGACTCCCCGGGCGATAAAAAAGGTGTCTGCCAGAATATAGCAGGAAAGTCCGATCATACCCAGAATGTTAGTTGAGACATATTTGATAAAGGTATGAAGAATTGAATTTGTTTTCATAAAGATAATCCTCCGTAGTGTTTTAGTATTGTTAAAAAATAAGAAGCATCCGTTTCCATACCTTCAAAGGCCTATCGGTATGGCATACGAATGCTTTAAGAATTCCTACCCGGCGGCAGGAATAAGCTGTTATTTTAAAATCTGATGGTAGTTTAACATAAATAAAAAAAGAAATCAATGGCTTTAAACCAGATAAGAAAGAGGTAAGATGTATGAACAAGAAAGAAGTATTAGAAATAAGAAAACAATTCACTCCGGCCAACTGTGCCATCACCCGTATTTGTGGGTGCTATGTGGATTATGAGAAGAATAAAAAGGTGGAATCAAAGGATGCATTTCTTTCTCTGCCAGAGGAGGAGGCGTTTAAGTACTTTGATATTTTCAAAAAAACGCTGTCAGGTACAATGGGGAGAAATCTGCTGAATATGGAGTTTCCTCTGGATTCAGAGATGCCAGGAGGGACCCAGGAGTTCCTGCTGAAGCTGAGAGACAGTAAACTGGAAGATGACATGCTGCTGGAGGAGTTTTATGATAAAATTATAGACAGCTACATATATGAAGAGAACTATTACATTGTTTTGATTCACGCAATGTACGACATCCCGGGAAAATCTTCGGACGGTATTGAGATGTTTGACGCATCTGATAATGTGTATGAGTATTTGCTGTGCAGTATCTGCCCTGTGGGCTTGTCTAAGCCCGGACTTTGTTATAATGCAGAAGATAACCGGATTCAGGACAGAATCCGTGATTGGATTGTAGACAGGCCTGACAGAGGATTTTTGTTTCCGGCATTTACAGACAGAAATATGGACATTCACGGTGTACTGTACTATACCAAGAAGTCAGAAGATTTGCAGGAGGAAATGATTGACCAGGTCCTGGGAGCAAAGATGCCCATGTCTGCGGATACTCAGAAAGAGACGTTTCAGATGCTGATTGAAGACACATTGGGTGAGGACGGTGATTATGAGACGGTCCGCAATATACATGAAACGCTGAATGAGATGATAGAGGAACACAAAGAAGAGCCGGAACCTCTGGCACTGGACCGGACCGAGGTGAAGAAGGTTTTCGAAAAGAGCGGTGTACCGGTAGAAAAAATGGAAGAGTTTGACAAGAACTTTGAGGAGACGGCAGGAGAAAAGACATCTCTTCTTGCAGCAAATATTACTGAGACAAAGAAGTTTAACATTGAGACACCGGACATTACCATTAAGGTGAATCCGGAGAGAATGGATCTGATAGAGACCCGCTTAGTTGACGGGCGCCAGTGCCTGGTAATTGCAGTGGATGACCATATAGAGGTAAATGGAGTAAATGTAAGGACTATGAAGAGGCCGGGGGGAGCGGAAGTACCATTGTTATCTGATGAAGATTGAAAATCTGCATAGAATCTGTTATTGTTAAAATGTGGACAAAGAAAGGCGGCAGGGCACGGTGGCTGTTCTGCGGACATGGGGAAATGTCAGATGAGGAATGTCCGGAAAGGTTGGTATTTTTAATGATTTATTGTGGGAAACATTTGATTACAGGAGACGGAAAAACACATCTTATGGATGCAGCGGTAGTAGTAGATGAAAGCGGGAACATTCAAGATGTGGGGAACAGAGATGAGATGGCAGGCAAGTATCCCGAAGATGAAGTGAAAGACTATGGGGACGCGACACTTCTTCCGGGACTTTGTGACATGCATGTACATTTCGGCTATTATTACAGTCAGCCGGACCAGTATAATTTTGATGACTATATGATTGCCTATTACGCACAAGAGCAGGCAAAAACTGCACTGAGTCTTGGAATTACAACAGTGCGTGATTTATCTTCCCCTCATAACTTATGCAAGCAACTGCGTCTGGCAGGGGAAAAGGGGTATGTAAAAGTGCCCAGGATTATTCATTCTGATGCCGGTATGTGTATGACCGGGGGACACGGGCATGATGATGGTATTGAAGAAGTGGACGGAGAGTGGGAGATCCGTAAGGAAATCCGAAAACAATTACGTGACGGTGCGGACTGGGTGAAGATACTGACAAGCGGAAGAACCAGCACACCCGAATTCACACAAGAAGAATTAAATGCTGCAGTGGATGAATCCCACCGTGTAGGGGTAAAATGCGCGGTACATGCGGGACTTCAGCCTGCTCTTCAAATGTCTATAGATGCAGGGTTCGATACCATTGAACACGGAACCTTCCTTACTTATGAGCAGGTAAAACAAATGGCAGCAAACGGGCAGGCATGGGTTCCCACAATGACGGCATACACAGTACTTTATGAATTTTGCAAAGAAAAATTAGAAGCAGGATTTGACAAAGGAGACAGAATTGCAGCAAAAGCATTGAAGGATATGGCCTTTTTTGAGCCTGCCTATCATGCATATAAAGATAATTTTAAGAAGTTCTATGACACAGGCGTGACAGTTTGTACCGGAAGTGACATGGTACTGTATGAGGCTCCGCCCCTTCCGATCAACCGTGAGCTGGAATTGATGGTGGAGTATGGAATTACCCCAATTCAGGCCATTGAAACTGCCACCTCTAATCCGGCCAAAGTGCTTGGGCTGGAGGATGTGATGGGACAGTTGAAACCGGGCCTGAAGGCTGATATGATTGTAGTAAAAGGAAATGTGGCTGAAGATATCAAGGCTGTGAATCACCTGGTGGATGTTTACATGGGCGGCGAATTAGTATATACGAATCAAGAGAAGTAAACCGAAAGGCAGAGTTTAAAAGCTCTGCCTTTGGTGAATCAGCAAAAGGAGGAGAAACAGTATGAAATACGATTTTACAACAATTATGGACCGGGCCGGGCATGATGCAGAGGCTGTGGAACATATTCCGATGAAGGGGGCGCAGGTAAAAGATGGATTTTCCAGAATTCCCATGTGGGTTGCAGATATGAACTTTCCCACATTGCCGACTATTTTGGAGGCAATAGAGGACAGGCTGAAACATCCCCACTTTGGCTATTTCGGACTGTCAAATCAATATTATGAAAGTATTATAAACTGGCATAAGGACCGGTTTGGCGTAACAGGAATGGGACCCGCTGATATTGGTTATGAAAATGGAGTTCTTGGCTGTGTTTCATCGTCTGTTCAGGCTTTTACCGCACCAGGGGAAGCCGTGCTGCTGCATTCCCCTACTTACATCGGGTTCACAAGGACAATAGAGAATATCGGCAGAAAAATTGTGCTGAGTGATTTGAAACGGGATGCAGACGGTGTATGGAGAATGGATTATGAGGATATGGAGAGAAAGCTTAGAAAGCACCATATTCATTGTGTCATTTTCTGCTCTCCACACAATCCCACCGGAAGAGTGTGGAAAAGGGAAGAGCTTGAAAAAGCAATGGAATTGTATAAAAAGTATGACTGTGTGGTGATATCCGATGAGATATGGGCGGACCTTACTATGCCGGGACATACACATATTCCCCTGCAGACCATATCTGAGGATGCAAGAAACAGAACAGTCAGTGTGTACGCACCATCCAAGACATTTAATTTGGCTGGATTGACTGGCTCCTACCATGTAATTTACAATTCATATCTGCGGGACCGGGTTGCAAAATTGTCCGGGGCTTCACACTACAATTCCTGCAACGTTCTTTCCATGCATGCACTGGTTGGAGCCTACAAGCCGGAGGGCAGGGAATGGGTCGACGAACTCAGAGAAGTCCTCAATGAAAATATAGAATATGCATACCATTACATTACCAGCCATTTTGAAGGTATATCTCTGGCAAAACCGGAGGGAACTTATATGCTGTTTTTAGATTGCCGGCAGTGGTGCGTGGAACATCAGAAAACCTTAGACGAACTTCTTAGAGCCGGGATTGAGGTTGGGGTTATCTGGCAGGACGGCAGACCATTTCATGGAGAATACTCTATTCGGCTCAATCTGGCACTTCCTTATGAATTAGTAAAAGAGGCAATGGAAAGACTGGATAAGTATGTATTTGCTGAAAAGACTCTACAAAAATAGACTAGTATTAGCAATTACCACATGATAAAATACTTTAAAAGCATTATATTTCCAAAAACTTCTGAACGGTATGCCCGTATCTAATTTCATTTCTTATGACAGATATCAATATGAGAAATCTCAATGCTTTGTATCCCATTTAACAGTAGAGAGGTTTCAGATATGGATAAGGACGTTTGTACCTCCTGCATTTTTACAAAGGAGGTAGTTATATGCAGAATAGCACACAGAACAAAGAGACACCGGTAAATCAAACAATATGTGAAAAAACGAATGGAACGAATGTCCAGCGTACTTACAAATCCAGGCTGTTTGAAATGATATTTAGCGAGAAGACAGAGTTATTGGAGCTGTATAATGCAATGAATGAAACTAATTATGTAAATCCTGAACTTCTGGAGATCAATACCCTGGAAAATGCCATATTTATGTCAATGCATAATGATATATTGACTTTAGAGGCAGCAGTAGAATTGGCCATTGGAGAATGTATCAAAGATGACATATTGGCGGAGTTTCTTTAGAAAGAACAGAGCGGAGGCGAAAAGTGTGAGCATTTATGAGTATGATGAAGAAAAACATATGCGGCAGGTAAAAGAAGAAGGAAGAGAAGAAGGAAAAGAAGAAGGGCGGGCCGAAGGTGCAAAAAGTAAGATGCTGGAGCTAGTTAATAAAAAACTGGAAAAAGGGAAATCTATAGGGGTGATTGCCGCTGAACTTGAGGAAAGTGAAGAAGTTATTAGAAAGTTGATAGAAGAGCAGGAGCATTAATTTTAAAATGAGTATAAAGAGGTGACTAAAATGACAGGTGTAGAAATTGATTTTATTGTAACGGATAGTCTTGCGGCGCTGGATTTGTATGAACGTATTTTTGAGGTGGAACGAATAGAAGTTACCAGTTTTCCAAAAGGACAAAATGAAGCTGTATTCAGCATCTATGGAGCACGTTTCCATATGTTGGATGAAACCGCTGAATTCGGGCTGGTAGCTCCGCAGCCGGATGCGTCTCAATCATTCTGGTTCAATATATTGGTTCCCGATATTAAACAAGTGTATGATGCAGCTTTGGGGGCAGGCTGTACTGAAATACAGCCTGTTACAGAAATGGAAAGTTACGGAGCCAGCAATGCTATATTCAAAGATTCATTTGGTTATGTGTGGATGCTTCACCAAATCCACAGGGAAGTCAGCTTTGAAGAACGAGTGCAGATGTGGGAAGACAGGCAGGAGGGAAAAGAGTAAAGTTTCGTGAGAACACAGAAAAATATTTATGATATATCTATTCCGTATTTAAAATACCCACAGCATAAAAGGAATCACCCTTTTTACACTGTGGGTATTTTAAGCTATGAATAAAAGTCTCTTTTTATAAACTGTGCAACACTATCCTCGTTATTGCTGCCAATAATTCTTGTGGCAAGAGATTTTACGTCAGAAATACCATTGGCAGTTACATAGGACCGGTCAGCCTGGGTGAGCATTTCTATGTCATTTGTATTGTCACCAAAAGCTACGATTTCATCAACATCCAGAGAATTTTTTAGTTTCTGAATAGCTGAAGCTTTTGAAACGGAACATTCAGCAAATTCTATAAAATAATTATTACTATAAACATCATGACTCATTGTTCCCTTAATATCAGAAAGTGTGCTTTCGATTTGTCTTACGGATTGAATTTTTTCATAGGAGCCATAAGCCACGAAGAAAATGGGAGTGAATTCATCCTTTTGTGATAGAAGCTGTTCTGAAGTCATGGCTATGGAAGGGTACAGTAACTTGCGTTTTTCCAAATACATATAATCACGTATAATCCAATTATCTTAGATGGTAATTGGATTTTTCCTTTCTCCCAGATTCTCTGGGCATTTTAATCCATCTCTGATATATTTTGAAAAGGCACTGTGGATCTGTACCTATATAATTAC